>NZ_JAMOKL010000005.1:0-224567 GCF_023656675.1 Barnesiella sp. B2-R-119 | reverse complement strand
CTCATTATGAAAAACGACAACATTTTTTATCTATCGAAAGGCTTCGAAAGAGAAAAATCTCTTAGATATCTATAAGGTTTTAAATCTTTATCAAACTTAAAAAGTCCCCCCGAAAAAACCAACATTTTATTCGACTTTTAATCGTTTCGGTGATAGTATAGCCTAATAAAGTTTTATTAAGAATTCTTTCGAAAAGGGAATAGGAGGTTATGGCTCATTATCCAAGAATATGAAATTCCCGCATGACTTATTTTTTGTACCGTATTTATATAGAAAAAATGTGATTCCTTTTCGGTCTTTCGATTTTTGGACGGAGGATATTATGTATCGAGAATATATTTTTAGAAAGCAAGCTCCCTAAAATCTAATTTTTACCGAGATAGTTTATAATTGTGAAAATATGGCTCTAATTCTAAAAAATAAGTCAAAAGCGAAAAAAAGTGAGAGAATTAGTTTTCGATTTAAAAATAGAACGCTATATTTGTACAAGTAAAAGATAAAAAATAAAACACAAACATTTAAAATAATAAAATATAACACAGGCTTTTAACAGCAGTTTTAAACGTTGATTTAAACCACGAAAAACAAGAATCAACCATGATTAATTCAAACAAATTATAAACGAGTATTTACTAACCTTGATTATTAACAAACAAGCAGTATTATGAGAAGACAGGTGCTACTTCTGTTATTTTCCTTATTTGCTATAGTAGGTTTCGCTCAACAACGCACCGTAACGGGGACCGTTGTATCTGCCGAAGACGGACTGCCCGTTATCGGGGCATCGGTCCATGTCAAAGGCACCTCACAAGGAGCGACGACCGACTTAGATGGGAAATATTCTATTAAAGTCAATGAAAACGCAAGCCTAACATTCAGTTACGTGGGTATGCAACCGAAAACGGTGCAGGTTGGAAATCAATCTGTCATCAATGTAACTTTAACCTCGTCATCGACACAATTAGACGAGGTTGTCGTAACAGCGATGGGTATTCGGGAAGAAAAGAAAAAACTGAACTTCGCCGTCCAGAGCCTAAATGCCGACGAAGTTACTGCTGGACAATCGGCAAACTTCGTAAATTCTTTACAAGGGAAAATTGCCGGTGTGCAAGTATCAGGGAGTGGAGGTTCACCCAATTCCAGTTCCCAAATCATCATTCGTGCGATTTCGTCCATCAACTCAGGACAAAATAACGAGCCCTTGTTTATTATCGATGGAATGCCTATGCGTGGAGGCGGTTCGTCGGCCGGTGACATCAACCCGAACGACATCGAAAACATGACCGTATTGAAAGGTGCTGCTGCATCGGCATTGTACGGCTCGGAAGCAGCCAACGGTGTAATCCTAATCACCACGAAAAGCGGTAAAACCGGACAGATCGTCGTGAACGGTAGTGCCAGCGTACAAATCGACAACAGCGTAAGAATCCCTAAAATTCAACAGAAATATGCTCCGGGAAATCTCGGTTTCTATAAAGAAAACTCCGTAAGCGGAGGTTGGGGTCCTCTTCTGAAAGAAGGAGAAAGAACCTACGATAACGTCGGGAATTTCTTGGGAACGGGATTATATCAAAAATACGATGTGAACGCTTCGGGAGGAACAGACAAATTCACAGCTTATGCATCGTTCAACTACACTTCTACCGACGGTGTTGTCCCCGAAGATTACAAGAATCGCATGGGTGCTTTGTTAAAAGCAACTTTCACCCCTTCGAAATGGGTAAAAATCAATGCATCATTAAATTATATCGATACGAAATCCCGTTCATTCGGCAATAGCATGAGTTCTATCTACACTTGGCCTATCAACAACGATATGCGTGTGTACAAAACGCCATTGGGAAAACCGGTTTACAGCATAGAAGACGGTGGTCGTTACGACAATTGGAATGCCCTTACAGACGCCGATAAAATTGCAGCCGGAGTAAGCCCTTATTGGGGACGTTACGAAGACGGAGGGGAGACACAATCTTCACGTACCATCTTAAACGGATCGATCGAATGGACTCCCATAAAGGATTTGACCTTCACCGGTAAAATCGCATACGACAAAGGATACACAACTTCCGACGCTTACGCCAAACCACGTTTCGATAAAGACGAACTGGACGAGAGCGTTATTTCCAAATATCTCTACAAATTCGGTTCTTATAAATTCGAACCCAGCCGCAGCGAACTACTCACGGTACAGGGATTGGCCACATACAAAGTAGATTTGTTCAAAGATTTCAGCATGAATCTGTTGGCCGGAGCCGAAATCATGATCAACAAAAGCTATGAAGCCACTATGGCGGGACAGGAGTTCGTATTGGAAGGAGACTATTACAGTTTCAACAATACGAATACCGAAAACTGGCTGAAAACGGGCGACTATCCCATTTCCTACTTCCGCTCCAAGAAAAACAAATATGGGTATTTCGGAGAATTGCGATTCGACTATAAAGGAATCGCCCAATTAAGCGGAACAGCCCGCTACGACGGTTCCTCTACCTTGAAACAAGCCGAAAAATCTTCCTACTTCTATCCTTCGGTAACGGCAGGTTTAATTTTCAGCGAATTGTTCCACATCAGTAACGATTGGTTCAGCTATGGTAAAATACGCGGAAACTGGGCACAAGTCGGGAAAGATGCTACTCCCAACAAATTTACCAAAGCCTATCGGGAAGCCTCTACATTCCCCGACGGAGGATATAGTGTCGACCCAACAGCTTCTTACGCGATTACGCTGGAACCCGAAATGACAAAGTCGTGGGAAATCGGAGCCGATTTAAGATTCTTCGACAGCCGCACCCGTTTAGATGTAGCCTACTACTCGACTACGGTAAACAACCAAATCGTAACCGTGAGAGTTTCGCCTTCATCGGGAACTATTCTACAAGTCCGCAACGAAGGTAGTATCGAGAATCACGGTGTGGAAGCTACGTTAAGCCAAGACATTCTTCGCAGTAAAGATTTCGAATGGACCGCCAACCTCAACTTCGGGTTGAATCGGGGTGTCGTAAAATCGTTACCCGAAGACGTGAGCGAAATTCAAGGGACTCAGTTCAGCGATATCTATACTACCGCCTATCTAAACGGTTCGACGACGGGTATTTCAGGCAAGGACTATATGCGTGCTCCCGACGGACAAATACTTATCGACGAGGACGGATATCCCATTATCAACCCGGCCAAGAGCGTATATATCGGTAACCGCGAGCCCGACTTCCTGATGGGATTGAGCAGCACGTTCCGATGGAAAGACTTGACTGTATCGTTCTTGCTGGACGGACGTGTAGGAGGAGACGTATATAACGGAACCGCACGCTCGCTTTTTACCAACGGTATGCACAAATCGTTGGAGAACTACCGTAACCGCGAAGTAGTCGTAAAAGGTGTAGTCGCACAACCCGACGGAACTTATGTACAAAACAACAAGCCTATCATTTTGAATCAGACCAACCTGAATACCTATTTCTATGGCGTAAGCTCCAATTTTATCGAAGACGGTTCTTATCTCCGACTGAGTTACGTCACCGTAGGATATGATTTCACACGGTTCTTGAAAAAAGGGAATCCCTACATTAAAGGATTGAGAGCTTCCATTACAGGCCGCAATCTCTTCCTGTTGACCAAATATTCGGGTTCTGATCCGCAAATTTCAACTTCGGCAGCCTACGGTACAGGAACGATGGGTATCGACAATATGTCTATCCCGGCCACCCGCAGTTTCAATTTCACTATAAACGCAACATTCTAACATCAAGGAACCATGAATAAATATAAAGCTATCATATTATCGTTGTTAATCAGTTTCATGGGCGCAAGTTGCGAAGACTGGTTGTACGACAACGTCAACGAAGATGCCGCTCATGAAGTTCTGCCCCAACAGGTATTGCCTGTCGTGCTGTTCTACTCGGCTCAACTTCAATTCGACCATGCCGAATACGGCGCTTATCTGACCCAAACATTGACTACCGGCGGACGTAACCAAACGTCGAGTTTCGCTTACAAATCCGGCTGGGGCGATTTCCTGACGATGAACCGTCACCCGCAATGGCGTCGCCACTTCTACGATATCGGTGTCAATGCCAAAGAAATCATCGACGAGGCTCACGAAGCACAAGCGTGGAATCTGGAACTCATCGGCCGTACCCTTCGGTTAATGTCCACCCAAATGACAACCGACCTGTTCGGAGACATGCCTCGTTCGGAAGCCTATGAATCGAACAGTCCGCACTACGATACGCAAGAAAGCATCTACGAGTGGATGAATCAAGAAATAGAAGAGCTGATAGGCATGTATGAAGATCCCACTTATACCGAAGCCGCGACCAATATACCTATCGATCAATCGATCGACCGTGTCTTCGCCGGAGATCTAAATAAATGGAAACACTATACCTACGCCTTAAAAGCCCGGTTATTGCTTCGCAAATTGCCGAATTGGGAAAACAATGCGGCGACATGCCAAGCCATCATTACAGCTGTCAACCGGGCACTCGAAGGTTGGGAAGATGTACTTTATCGTTTCGACGGCGGTAACGGAGCCCAAAATTCTCCGTGGGGCGAAGCCTTCGGATCGACCGAACAAGGAGGTCTCGGCTGGGAAGGACGTGGCAACATGTTGAATTCGGCTGTTCCTACCAAATATTTCATGGAAAATATATTGGGCGTATTCGAATCGCATAACAACCTGAAAGGCTGGGCGGAAGATCCTCGTATCCTCGCTTTCATGAGTGCACGGCCGGGACCCTCGGGAACAAGCGATTCCGGTACTGAAATGCGTTATCTCGATACCAATATCGGTATGGACGTTTCCTACAAAGTGGATAACTAC
Source organism: Barnesiella sp. B2-R-119 (assembly GCF_023656675.1). NCBI lineage: Bacteria > Pseudomonadati > Bacteroidota > Bacteroidia > Bacteroidales > Barnesiellaceae > Barnesiella > Barnesiella sp. B2-R-119. Next base: position 219,748 of record NZ_JAMOKL010000005.1, on the reverse strand, counting down.
CCCACCTTGTTCCCCGAAGTCGACGGCAAGAAAGTTTCGGTCTATACGCAAAACACAGGTTATGTTCCCCTCTTCCTCGAAGAAGAACTCCTGCTTATCAAAGCCGAAGCTACTTATTGGAGCGGCGACAAGCCGACGGCCCGTTCATTGACCATGCAAGCTGCCGAAATTAATTTCGACCGATTCAATCTTTCCTCGATTTATGGAAGCAGTTATACCCGCTATCGCAATAACTATCTGGGAAATGAAACCGGAACAGGAAACTACGTAACTACCTACTTCCCTGCCGACGGATTCAACATCGGGCACATCATGCGTCAGAAATATGTTTGCCTCTATCTGCAACCCGAACAATGGACCGATATGCGTCGCTACAATTACAGTTGCGAGGAGAACGGAATACAATATGACAACACCTATGTATATCCCGGATTAAAACGGCCCAATAATATTTATGAAGCTCATTGGGGAGACGATCCCAAAGCATGGATCAACCGTATCAACTACGACCCCGAAACAGAAGAAAAATACAACAAAGCCGAATTGGAAAGACTGGGCGCATACAAAAACTATCAATGGTTGCGCAAACCTATGATCTGGCAATAAATAGAAAAGAATCGAAGTATTACAACAAATAATAACACTCGATATGAAAAACAAAGTAAAAATAGCGTCTCTTCTGCTGGCAATCGCCGGATTATCGGGTTGCGAAATCAACGACCCTGTAAACGATTGGGCAGACTTGGGACAACAAACCGCATACGTTTATTGGGAGCTGAAAGATGCCGTGAACGCCGGTAGCGACCTCGATTTCAGAGTTTACTATTATGCCGACGGCAGTACGATAGAGAAAGCCCAAGTTTGGTATGGAGTGAGCAGTACGATCAATCGTGCCGTTACATGCCCATACATCAGTTACACCTATACCGAAAGCGAGACCGACGAAGTAGTCGCCTCGCATTTGGTGAAAGAGTTCGATCCTCAAACCGTGTCGTGGGACGATGCCAAGTCGTCCTACATTCTCGACGCCACTTTCCCGGTCTCCTCTTCATGGGCTAGCGTGACATGGGCCAGTGTAGGAAGTTCCGATTTTACCGAAACTTTATTCAAGACCTATTATCCCGGCGATTACGAGACCAACTTCCGGGAGGCTCTAACCACTCAAATAGAGACCGATTACCACGGGAACATGAAAAAAATCGTTGTCGATGGATTCATGAAAATGACCGAAGAGGAATATGAGGCTCTCTTCACGAAAACGACCAACGAAGCCAACGAAGAAGTATATGAAATCACCGACGAAAATAAAGCCCGGCTCGATGGCATCGTTGCAGCTCTAACCACGCCCGAACTCATCTTCGACGGCAAAGAATACGGAGTAAACTACAATTGCACCTATACGTTGAGCGCCAAATTCCAAGTAAGCGACTCCAACGGTGTGATAAGCAATACCGATATTAAAAATATTACTGTCAACTAATAGAAACGGAAAGAACAATGAAAGCATTAAGAAATATAAGTTTGACGGTTGTCTTGTTGGCTTCGTTATCTGCTTGTGTGGAAAACGATCCCACTTACAATGTATATCCCAGTGACGATGTAGCGTTTACCTACCACATCACGAACGAAGGATACGAACTCGACTATCTGGTAGGTTCCACCATACAGTTTACCAATACATCGGCCATCTCGGGTACATGTACTTGGGACTTCGGCGACGGGGAAACTTCGACCGACGTTAATCCTACCCATACATACAGTTTACCCGGACAGTACGAGGTAAAATTGACCGTAGGCGACGATTATACGACTCGTCCCTTGCTTATCAACGACATTAAACCTACGATCGTCGCCAAAACGGAAGATGATAGAATATGTGTCATCAACGACGTCGAAGTGACTTTGGAAGTGACCTTACGAAATCCGGCCGCATCGGAAGAACCGGAATACACATGGGTATTGCCCGAAGGAACGACCTTGCTCGATCACCCGGAAATAACAGGTAATACCTATACCGGCGAAAATCCGGGCCGATTAGTCTTCAAAAACATAGGTTCGCAAACCATCACGTTGAAAACCACTCTCGGCGGACGTGCGCTCCAAGATGTAAAAGCCAATGTACAAGTAGGTACGCCCAATACATCGAAAACGCTCTACTATGCGGTAAAAAGTGGAAACGTAATGGCCTATAAGCTGGATTATAATGTTCCTGAGGGAAGTAATAACTCTCCCTTCGACTTAGGCGTAAAAGCGGGAGCTCACCCTCTGAATATGCTGTTCCATAATGAAGTTCTATTCGTGCTCGACTGCGGTACTCAATTCTCGTATGTCAACGATAAAGATGGAACCCGGGGCGACGGCAAAATCACAGCGGTAGCCAAAGACGGGAGCAGTATGGAAACCGTGCTCTCCAACATCGGTAACGCCGCCTTCAACGATCCTTTCTACGGTTGGATAGACAACGAACAAATCTATTTCGCCGACCGGAATACAGGTATCCGACGCATCGGTGTCAACGAACGTAACTTGGCACTCAGCACCAGCGATGCCAAATACGATTATTTCGTTCAGAACAATCGGCTCGAATACTACGGTAACCCGTGGCAATACGGTGCAATGAATGCCTGCTTCGCCAAAGTGGACGGGTTGTGGTATTGGGGCAAAACATACGGCGGAGGCGGTATCTTCCGTTTCGCAGAAAGCGATATCAGCCCTGTGGACATCAGTCGAGGAACCAACCCTCCCTATGCTACGATTTTCCCCGATGAATTCGTGAAATCGTTCGTGATAGATGCCACCAATCAAATTTTATATGCCGTCATTCGAGACAAAGGCCTCTATGCCGTTCCTTTAACAGATATTACGGCCAACGACGCGACAAAGACCAACACGAAAGCCGAGAGCAAATATCTCGTAGCGAGCTTCAAATCGGACAGCGAAGGAAGCGTAGGAGAATATGTCGATGTCTGTCAAATGGTACTCGACAGCTCCGACGGTTCGGTTTACTTCGGACTCCGTGCCGAAGAAGGCAGCTCGGAGACATCGGGAGTAAAACGCTGGAATCCCACGACGAAAAAGCTGGAAACTATCGTATCGGGGGTCAATGTCTACGGTATAGCACTGAACAACGAGTTATCGAACCTATTCTAAAAACAAAAGCCTGATAATTTTCCGCCGGTCTAACCGACCGGCGGGAAAAAATATCTTAACTAATTAGATATGAAATACATCGCAAAAATAGCAATCGTACTGTTTACCTTTTGGTTAGCTATCCCGACAGTCGCTCAAACTCCTAAAAAAGAGGTCAGAGCGTTCTGGTTATCGACCGTATGGAGATTGACGTGGCCGAAAACTACCGTTATCTCGAACACCGGAAATGCGCAAGAAATCCAAGAACAAAAAGACGAGTTAATCATGTTGCTCGACTCGGTAAAAGCAGCCAATGCCAATACCGTTTATTTCCAAGTGCGCGGCCGTTGCGATGCGATGTATAAATCCTCTTACGAACCGTGGTCGAGCGACCTCGTAGCGACACGAGGAATGGACCCGGGGTACGACCCCTTGCTGTTTGCTGTCGAAGAGGCTCACAAACGGGGTATCGAAATTCACGCATGGTTCAACCCCTACCGGTATGAGAGCGTACTGCACCAATGGGACGGAACGCCTCAAAATTATCGGGAATCTCACCCGGAATGGCTCTTAGACTATTCGGACGGTTCTATCTTGAATCCGGCAATGCCGGAAGTGAGAGACCATATCACCGCCATTATTCAAGAAGTCGTACAAAACTACGACATCGACGGTGTTGTCTTCGATGACTATTTCTACATGTCGGGGACGACCGACGACATGGACGACGAGTTATACCAGCAATCCAATCCCGACAACCTCTCCCGGGCCGATTGGCGGCGTCAGAATGTAAATAAACTGATCGCTCAGGTTTACCGAATGATTCAATCGGAAAAACCTTATGTGCGATTCGGTATCTCTCCCGCCGGTGTATGGTGCACCGATGCCACGATAGCCGAGCGATACGGCGTTACTCCTACCCCGGTAGGTTCCGATTGGGCGTACGACGATATCTTCTGCGATCCTATGGCATGGATACAAGAACACTCTATCGATTACATATCGCCGCAAATCTATTGGACGATAGGATCGAGCAGCGACTACACGCTTATCGCCGAATGGTGGAGCCAAATCGTAAGGCAATTCGGTTGTCATTTTTATTCGAGCCATTCGGCATCCGATTTGAGCTCGGCCAAAATGCCATCAAAATACGGAAAAACGACAACTGGTACGCTATCGTTCGATCTAAACGGAGAAAAAGTTTCTTCCAAAGCGCTCTCTCCCATCGAACGGAAAACAGCCGAAGAAAACGAATACATCGTCGATGGCGCAACCGCTTCGTTCAAAGGCTCCGAACTGGTCAATCAGATTAAAGTAAACCGCACATATGACGAAACGGGAGCCCCGGGAAGCGTATTCTACAACATGCGCAAGGTAACACATACTTCGGGAATGCTCTCCTTGTTGCGGTCGGACGTTTATAAATACCCAGCTCTGATACCGGCCATCAGCTGGAAAGCGACCTCCGATCCCGGATTAGTATCGAATATTGCTTTCACTAACGGTCAATTATCATGGACGGGAGCAGAGGGTATGCGATACGCCGTATATGCCGTACCGGAAAATGCGGCACAAACGACCGCTTGCCGGGATGCCCGCTATCTGTTGGGGCTCTCATACAGCACCGACTATTCCATACCGACAATTTATCGCACGGGGTATACATACGCTGTTTCCATCGTCGACCGTTACGGAAACGAGTATGCACCCTTGTTCATGGGAGCCACGGCAGGTACAAACGAAGCCGTGACATTAAACACTCCGGTAAACAACGGTACGGCCATAGGCAACTACGAGTTCACGTGGAGCAGTGTCGCCGATGCTTCCTATTATATAGACATTGCCCGCGACGATTTATTCACCGACCTCATACTCTCGCGGGAAACTACCGGTACTTCTTTCCCTTCGAGCTATCTGCCCGACTTGGAAAAAGGGACTTATTACTGGCGGATTCGTACACGAAAAGCCAACTGTTCGGACGGCATCTCTTCCGTATATGCATTCCAGTCCGGTCCGTTCGAAATAGAATCTCCGACCAAAGGAGCTACCGAAGTGTCTGTCACGCCTTCTATCACTTGGACCGAATATCCAAACGCTACGGAATACCGACTCGAAATAAACAAATACGACGACTTCCGCTCTATGGGTAAAGTTCTCGACCAACGATATAGCGAACACTCCATTACCCTCCCCGAAGGCGTATTGGTGGGAAATACGAAATATTACGCACGCGTAACCGCATACGCAGGCTCGACAGAAAGTATCAGTAAAACGACGAATTTCACGACAGAATCGAAAGAGCCGTCCATACCGGTCATTCTATATCCCACGCAGGGAGCGACGGTCGAAGCCACGTCCTTACAAGTACGCTGGGCAGAAGAACCGTTCGCCAGCACCTTCCGTATCGAATTACACACCAACGACCAGTTTACCCCGATACGAAACGTAAAAAGACAGACCGTAAACGCATTCACTTACGAAACGGAATTCGACAACTTGACCGACGGTACATGGTATCTGCGAGCCCGCTCGGAATACGTAGGAGGCGAAACGGAATATTGTGATACAATATCCTTCACTTTCAAAAATTCCTCAGGTATGGAAACTCTCGAAAAGAGAGGTAAATGTTATGTCATACAGGGTGAGAATCCCGCTCTCGTCGTAGGAAACGGTGCACGCCACATAACGGTCGATGTAGCTAACTTATCCGGGCAAATTATCGGGCGTTTTGCCGATATGGAAAATCCGGCAGCAGGAGACCGTATCGAATTGAGCGGGCTTGTACGTGGAGTCTACGTGGTCATCGTCCACATCGACGGGAAAAAAGAGATATTGAAATTGATACACTAACAATTTGATATATATTGAGTTATGCAATATAATTTTTCATTTATTTATTCATTTAATTTATTTTTATCATGAAAAGATTATTACTTGGGATGGTTGCTGCATGTATGGCAACATCGATGGTCGCTCAAGATCCGGCGACGTATGAAAAAGCAGGTGAATACACATTGGAAAATTTGTGGATGAAAGCTGCCACTACCGGAAATAATATGGGAGTAGCCGATCAGTTAGGTGGAGCCAGCGCTTCCCGTGGTATGACAGTTAAAGGAGACGAAATGTTGTTTGCGTACAGAGCTACTTTTACGGGTATCAAAATCTACGATTTGAAAACCGGAGAAAAGAAACGCGATGTTCAATTCGACACAGAAAAGTTTAAAATCACCTACACTTATACCAAAATCGATACTATCGTAAACGCTCCCGGCGACACGACATTCCAACAGACACCAATGGAAGAACAAAAAACGCCCGGATTCCTTTGCAACGATATTCAGGTAGACGATGCCGGAAACGTAGTTGTATTCAACATGTCCACTGCATTGAACGGCGAAGCTATCGGCGTTTGGAAAATCGACATGACGAGCGGAGAGCCCACCAAAGTAATGGAATTGGCCAACAAAGATGGTCTGCTCGACGGCTATCGTGTCGACTATTTTGCCGTGAAAGGCGATGTTACGAAAGATGCTATCGTCATGTTCCCAGTCAGCAGCGGGAAATATGTGATTCGTTGCGATATTAAAGACGGACAATTAGCCGGGCAAACAGGTGACTATGAAGGCTATAATTTCAAAGTTATCGAAATCAAATCCTATTACCCCGCAGAAGCTGTCGACAACGGAACCGGACCTCGTGTTTCAATCATCGATAACGACTACTTCTATTTGGACGGTTTCAATAGTGCAGCATCTCTCTACGACATGAGCGGTTCTTTGATCGAAAGCGTAGGTGATGCTCCCGAGGAATGCGCTATCAAAAACGTAGGAAATAACGGTATCTCTGAATTTACATTGAACGACAAACCTTTCTGCGCATACGTAATTTCCAATACGGCCACGACTCCTGCCCAAGCATGGAACATTATCGAAATGGGCGAAGGTCCTACATTTGCCGGTGCAACTTATTACTGGACATTCCCGCAAGGTGGTATGGGCGATATTTCGAACCCTGTTCGTACCGCATTGCCCCGTATCGCCAAAGTAACCGACAAAAACGGTAAAGAAGCTGCTTATATCGCTGTCTACGCATCGGGTAGCGGAGCTGCCGTTTACAAAATGACTCCCGACGGATATGACAATGACTCTGAATCGGGTATCGCTAACGTAGCTGCCGACAACGTGAAGATATTCGTAAGCGGCGATGCCATTTATTTCTCTGGCATGGCAAACGCTGTCGTTTACAACTTCGCCGGACAAAAAGTAATGGAAGCTGCCGGTGTACAATCTATGGCCGCTCCTGCCGCCAAAGGCATTTACATTGTAAAAGCGATTATCGACGGTGTTGAAAAAGTTCAAAAAGTCGTTGTGAAATAAGCCCTTCGCGCTGAGCGACATTTAAAATCTATTTTTTAGAAGAAGGGCGGTATATGTAAGTTATATATATATCGCCCTTCCCTTTACCCTTCCCTATATAAAAGTTCAAAAAATATTCAATCTGCCTATCGTATCTCAAAAGTAAATGAGACTCCGACAAACGGGAGATTCGAGAATAAGATTTGAAAAAGAAGCTGAAATTCATTCTATCCGTATCGATTAAAACATTTCTAAACCAATCCTTTTGTATTAAACGGTTGCCCCTATGAAAAAGATTTTTACACTTTTCGCAATTTTTGCTTGTTTACCCATACTGCTCAGTGCCAAAGGCCCGGCAGTCATCGGTGGCAGCACCTACACGGCCGATACCCTCTCTCATTACAAAGTAGGTCCCGGAACCTATTACACCGCCATTCATTTCTATGGTCCCAAAGACATGAGAGCCTTTTATTTGGAAATCGACGCTACCAATCCTTATCTCTCTTTCCAATCGGTCTTGGGTCGGGATTCGTTGGTTACGTGCGAAGGCATTACCAACATGGCCGCCCGAAAAAGCAAAGAAGGCAGCCGTTATTTCGCCGGTACGAATGCCGACTTTTTCGCTACTTCGGGAGCTATCGGAACTCCGGTACACGGATGTGCGGTAGAAGGCCAATTGGCGAAAGTTCCCGTATCTTCGGGCCCTCAAACATCTTTCACGACAAACGACGAATGCTTCATCTCGTTCGTCACTTATGCAGGTGAACTCACCCATAACGAAACCACATATACCATACACAACGTAAACGGAAGCCGAAGTACCGATCAATTAGTACTCTACAACCGTTATGTCGGGAATTATACCCATACCAATGCTTACGGATATGAAATACCGGTAAGTCTCGCAGACGGAGAGAAATGGGGGCTGAACAAGACCGTGAAGCTGAAAGTGGCAGGTACAGGCTCGGCTGCCGGAAACATGGCTATCGCCGAAAACGGAGCCGTATTATCGGGGCATGGAACGTCTGCCGACTTTTTGCAAACCTTGCAACCCGGCGACGAACTGGAAATAAAAATAATGCTCCAACTCGAAGACGGCAGTTACCCCGACATTAATTGCATGGTAGGCGGGGACCGTAAAATATTGGAAAACGGAGAAGTTCTCGAAACCGATTGGGCAGAGCTTCACCCGAGAACGGCAATCGGTTACTCGGCAGACCGTAGCAAAGTGTACATGCTGGTAGTCGACGGACGTCAAGGCGGATATTCCGACGGCGCTACGACCAAACAAATGGCCGACATGATGAAATTCGCCGGAGCCACCAATGCCATGAATCTCGACGGCGGCGGATCAAGCGGTATGTATATCGAAAAATACGGACAAGTGAACAGCCCCAGCGACGGACACGAACGCGCTGTCAGCAACGGTATCTTCGTGGTATCGAATGCCCCGGACGACAATACCGTGGCCGAAATCCTATGCACTTCGGCCTACTACTCTCTCCCCAAAAACGGCATATTCACACCCCATTTCATGGGATACAACCAATACGGGTATCTGATAGATACCGATTTACAAGGCGTTACATTGCGTTGCGACGAGTCTCTGGGATATATAAAAGGAACCGACACATTCGTAGCTTCGGGTGACGGCAAAGGAAAACTATATGCGACTTACAATGGCATAGAAACCTCCATCGATATAGTCATCAACGAGCCGCAAGGTCTTACGCTTCGACTCGATTCGGTCATCAACGACGGGCTTTATGAATATCCCATCGAAGTAACAGCCATCGTTAACGGAGAGAGTATGCTCATTTCTCCCGATGCATTTTCATGGACCGTTCAAGACCCGACGATATGTACCGTCACCGAGGGACTTTTAAAGGGCATCGCGAACGGTAAGACCGATATATATTGCCGCCAAGACAACTTTACCGACACGCTATCGGTAACCGTACAAATTCCCGACCGACGCAACAGAGCGATAGACGATTTCTCGGATGCCTCGTCATGGGACATCACCAACTCAGCATTGAAAGACATATCGATCGTACCGACAGCACAGGGAACAGAATTGCGATATACATTCAGTTCAGGCCGCGCTCCCTATCTGCAAATCGCCAAAGACATTTACCTGTACAGTCTCCCCGACTCCATGCGAATCACGCTCAACACCGGAGCGACCCAAGTGAGTAAAATAGCACTGTCGATGAAAAACAATGCATCGAGTACTTCCACATTGACCGAATTCGAAAATATACCCCAAAATACCGACCATGTTATCTCGATTCCCATGAACGGATATTTCGAAAACTACCGCGACATGTCGTTATATCCCGTGAAATTCCAAAGTCTGAAATTATTTATCCTCGGTTCGTCTCAAACGGCAGGGAACCCATATACTATCGCACTCAAAGAATTTTCGCTCATTTATGACGGTATCACGGTAAACGTATCGAATCCCGAAATAGCTTCCTTGCTGCGGGTTTACCCCAACCCTGTCGAAGCAGGCGAATCTCAAATACATTTCGTTTTACCCCAAAATGCCGATGTAAACTGCGAATTGTACAACCTCGGCGGGCAGCTTCTGAACCGAGTAGAAATGGGACAAACGCCGGCGGGAGAAATTACCCTGCCGATAGGTAATTTGGCGAGCGGGACTTACCTACTGAAAATATATCGTAACGGCATCGCCGATAGCGTGAAAATCATTGTCAAGTAAAAAAATCAATATAAAAAAGTCATGAAAAAGATATTCAGCTTCCTTCTTTTCGGAGTATTGTCTCTCTTTATTTACGCTTCGGGAATAACCATCGGAGGCAAAACCTATGCGGTAGATACCATCGTACACTCGCACGATATAGGTCCCGGCACGAAATATGCCTTTTACGATATACCCGCCTATCCGCTTAAATTCCATGTCATGGAAGTGGACCTTACCAACCCATACGTAGACATCGAGACTTGCCTTAGCGGAGACAAAGCCGTCGCAACGGAGACTCCGTCGAGCATGTCGGCTCGCAACAACCGTCCGGGGCACGAAGTCCTCGGTGCGACGAACGGCGATTTCTATCAATTTCAAGATCCCATCGAAATAGGAATTCCCCGCAGCGGGCAATACCGTCGGGGCGAATGCGTGACGAATCCGGTAGGGCGCGCCTCATTCGTCCTCACTCCCGATCGGGTTCCTTACATCGACCGTGTAAACTTCGCCGGAACCGTACGTTCCGGCGATAACAGCCATCGGTTACACGCCGTAAACATGCAACGTCTGGAATGGGAAACAGAAACCGCCCCAAACTTCATGCTGCTATACACCAACGCCTACGGTACGGAAACTCACGCCACCACCGGCGGAACGAAGGTCATGCTGCATGCCAAAGAGGGCGAATTGTTTTTCGGAGCGAACAAAAACATCGTGTGCGTTGTCGATTCGGTTTTCGCCAATCCGGGCATATCGCCTATTCCCGAACAAAGAGCGGTCTTATACGGAGTAGGCACAGCCGAAACCTTTTTGAAAAGCCTCTCGGCCGGCGACGAACTGACTGTCTTTTTAGGTACAGATCTTGCCTCGACTCCGGGTTTGCTGACCGACTTCAAGGAACAAATGGGCGGAAGCGACCACATCATATTGAAAAACGGAGTCCCGGCCGACGTATGGGACGAAGAACACCCCAGAACATGCATGGGTATTTCGCAGGATAAAACCAAAGTCTATCTTATGGTAGTAGACGGCCGTCGGGCAGGATACTCGGCAGGGGCAACCCTCAGTGTATTAGGCGATCTGTTCCTTGCCATAGGCGCATACGATGCTGTCAATCTCGACGGCGGAGGATCCTCGGCAATGGTTATCAACCAACAAATAGTCAATCGACCTTCCGATAATAAGGAACGAGCTGTCGGTAACGGCGTACTGGTCATTTCAAAAGCGCCGATCGACGATGTTACCGCCCGATTGGAATTCGAGCCAATTCACTATATACTTCCCTCCTACTGTCGGTTTATCCCCCAAGTGACGGCATACAACCAATACGGATTGATCGTGAACCCCGACTTCAAGGATTATACGCTTTCCTGTTCCCCCGAAATAGGTTACATAGACGAGAGCAATGCATTCGTAGCTTACGGTAATCCGGGACACGGAACCATCACGGCAACCTACAACGGCATATCGGTGACAAAAGATGTAACCATACAAGAAACCGATTTCGCCATGCGTCTCGACTCCGTAATTTTGGACGGATACGAAGAGTATCCCATCGAAATATCGGCTACAATCGACGACAAAGAATTCGTACTGAATCCGTCGACCCCTCAATGGGAGGTCGCCGACCCGGAAATATGCGGTATATCGAACGGCGTTTTATCGGGTCTGAAAAACGGCGTAACGACTGTAACCGGAAAACTCGATGATTTTACCGGCTCTTTGAAGGTAAAAGTAGAAATACCGCAAACTCATATTCAACAGGCCGACCAGTTCACCTCCGGCTGGGAACTCACAAGTATCTCGGCGATAAACGACGTGGCTCTGACACCCCATGCGAATGGAGAAACAAACCTCGAATACACATACAAAAGCGGCAGACAGCCTTACATACAAATGGCTAAAACTTTCAGCTTTTACAGTATCCCCGATACATTCAGAATAACGCTCAACACAGGCGACACCAAATGTTCCAAAATAACCATGTCGATGAAAGGCGGACTTATGTCGACCTCGCAAATCATGGAATGGCCCGCAGTGAACCCCAACGAAGACTTCACCTACGAAGTCGCCATGAACGACTTCTTGGACGATAAAGAAGACCTCGGCAATTACCCCGTACAGTTCCAATATCTTAAATTTTTCTTGGATGCCTCCTCACAGACCGCAGGACAAAAATATAAGATTCGCATCAAAAATTTCGATTTGGTATACGACAAAGTCACTTTGAGCGTCCCAAACATTGCATTGGCATCCGCGTTACGAGTTTTTCCTAATCCGGTTAAAGCCGGTGAGACAGACGTATATCTGCAAATCGAAGAACCGGCCGAAATATCGGTACAAGTGTACGACTTGAACGGGAAACTGCTCGTCTCGAAAAATTACGGGAAATGCGAAAGCGGAATCATAGCCATACCCATTTCGAGCCTGCAACCCGGCAACTATCTGCTGAACATCAACAAAGACGGTAAAAGCGATGTCGCCAAACTGATTATCAAATAAATCACTTATTCACAAAATCATGAAAAAGGAACTATTCGTTTTCGCCTTATCTGCTCTATGCGGATTAAGTGCCGAAGCAACCATAAACATCGCAGGCGTGGAGAAACAGGTAGACACGCTGGAATGCCGTACGGTAGGGCCGGGCGTTCAATATGTGCGTATGCACATGCCCGAATATCCACTGGACGTCTATACCATGACTATCGATCTGAACAATCCGTATAACGATGTGGATGCTTTCATCGGGAAAAACCATGCCGGAAGTACCGAGGCCATGACCTCGGCATATACCCGATTGTCCACTCCCGAACATCAATCCATCGGATCGATAAACGGTAACTTCTGGATTGTTTCAGGACAAAATATGGACGACCGCCTGCTGGGACAACCGCACAGCGGTTGTATAGTGAACGGAGAAATAGCCACTGAACCGAATGGCTGGAACCGAGCCGGACGAGGAGACGAAATAGAGAAATTGCAGGAGATAGGATTCGTCGTACTCGACCAAGACAAAAAAATGTGGATCGACGACATGAATTTCGAGGCGAAAGTCATAAACGCCGCTAATGAAAAAAGTTTCGACATCGCCGAAGTGAACCGTATCCGCAATGAAAACGAAATTGTACTTTACAACCACTTTACCGGACAAACGACCAGCGACATCGACGGAACCGATGTACTCATCAAGCCCATCGAGGGAGCATCGTGGGGGCTTAACAAGGACGTGGAATGCGTCGTAACCCGTATCGTGCAAAGCAAAGGCGGAACCGAACTCGAAGAGGGTGAATATGCTCTTTCGGGAAACGGAACAGGAGCAGAGTTTCTAAACCAAATGAATGTCGGCGATAAAGTAAAGATAAATACAAAACTTACTACCCGCACTGACAATCTGATTCCCATAGCCGAGCAAATGCTCACCGGTAACGCTCTCGTCATGAGGGAAGGGAAATTGACTCCCCGAAACGAAAACGAAGCATATAACTCACAAACCTATTCACGCTCGGGCATAGGCATGTCGCAAGACGGAAAGACACTCTATCTGATCGTTATCGATTACAAGTCGAGCACTTCGGTAGGGACAAACACGGCGACGATGTGTTACATACTGAAACAAGCGGGAGCTTGGAACGTGGCCAACATGGATGCCGGAGGATCGGCTCAGATGATGTTGAGAGGCAAGCTCGTCAACAACCCGGCCGACGGAAAGGAACGTCCGGTATCGAACGGATTCATGATCTTCACCAACGCTCCCGAAGACAACACGTTGAACAGCCTTGCTTTCGATAATTACAATTTGGAAGTTCCTTCCTACTCTTGTTTCGAGCCGACTATTCTGGGATACAACTCATACGGCGTATTGATCGATACCGATGTGCAAGAATTTACATTAAGTTGCGATGCCTCGTTAGGAACCATTTCTTCGGACGGAAAAAAATTCTATGCCTCGCCGAATGCGACTTCGGGTTACCTTCACGTCACTTCGGGAACAGCGACAGGAAAAATAAAGGTAACTGTAAAAGAAGCGGATATCGTCATGAAGAACAGTGAAATCATAGCCGACAAGGTTCACCCCTACTCTCTCGAAGTCATTTCTCATATCGGCGAAAACACGTTCACATACGACCCTTCGTCATTGTCTTGGAGTATCGAAGACCCGGCTGTCTGCAAAATTGAAAACGGAATATTGACCGGAATAAAAAACGGGACGACGAACATTACCGGCAGCATAGGCAACTTCTCCGGGAACATGAAGGTAACCGTCGAAATACCGGAATCCCCCAAAATCCCGGCCGACGATTTTTCCGGCTGGACTACAAAATCCATCAGCTCCATCACCGATGCCACCGTTACTCCTTCGGGGAACAATCAGGCCATATTGGGATTCACTTACAAAACCGGACGACTCCCATACGTAGAAATGGACAAAGCGATTACCCTTTACAGTATTCCCGATACCTTGCGCATGCTAATCAATAGCGAGATACCCGTGTCGAAAATACAAATAGCCTGCAAAGCCAATGGCGACAAAGAGCAGTATCTCGAATACGAAGGAATAACAGTCAATGAAGATTATCTCATCAGCATTCCTCTGTCCGACATCACCGGAGAAAACAACAGAGGAGGATTTCCCGTCTCTCTGAATTATATCAAATTCTATATCAACACGACCGGAACGAATAGCGGACAAGCCTATAAGATACATATCAAAGAGTTCTCTCTGGTCTATAACGGCATAGAAAGCGGAATAGACGAGACGGTGACCGATGACAAAAACATGGTCGTCTACCCGAATCCGATAACGGGCAATACCCTCTTCTTACAGGGAGAGAACATCGTTCCCGGTTCGTCGATACGCATATACGACCGAGTGGGGGCATTGATACTGGAACAACTACTCGACGAAACAGGAATCGTAAACATCGGCGACCAACAGCCGGGTGTATACATCGTGAACGTGCAAAATGAGCTAGGGACCCATGTATGCAAAATCGTTATTCAATAACTTAATTCATTATAATCCATGAGAGTAAATTTAACCATAATCCTGCTAGCATGTATCGCATCGCTATCGGGACAGAATGTAAAAGTTACCAAACATTACGAGATAACCCCTTCGGTCGGACAATCGGCCTTCTATCCGATACTTAGTCCCGACGGGAATCGAATCGTATATACCTCTGAAAATTTTTCCGGCTTAAAATCATACGATTTTGCGTCAGGGAAAACCCAGATTATCACTACTGCCGAGGGAGCCGGGTTCGACCCGATTTTCAGCACCGACGGTTCAACGGTGTATTATCGGCCGCAAAGCATCATAAACGGACGTGTTCACCGATCTTTGAAAGAATATAACTTGATCGAGAAAGCCGAAAAACAACTTATCGCCCCAACCCGCGATTTGAAACGTCCGGTCGCCATCTCAGGCGGTATGGAAGTAGTGGCCGACAATAAACTTATGAAAAGTACAGGCTCTCAAATAAGCGGGAACTATGTCTATTCCATCATCAAAGAGGGAAAAATAATCGTGTGCGACGGTAAAAGCACCCGCATATTACGTCCTTACGGCGACAAAGTGGAAAGTTATTTGTGGACAGCCGTATCGCCCGACGGATCCAAAATCGTGACTTATGCCATAGGCGTAGGAACCGTTGTACTCGATATGCAGGGTAATATACTTGCCGAATTGGGCGACTACGAATCCCCTACGTGGTATGGCAACGATTTCGTTGCAGCCATGAAAGCGACCGACGACGGTCACCAATTTACTTCGTCGAAAATCGTATTGTTAGACTGCAACAGTAAACAGGTACATGATTTGACATCTCCGTCCGAAATGGGTATGAATCCGTCGGCCTCGGCCGAAGCAGGCAGAATAGTGTACAGCACGGTCGAAGGAAAACTTTTTATGTTGGAATTGAATGTAACGAAATAACCTCATCGCCATGAAAAAATATTATATCATTCTCATTGCCTTCTTGGGCTGTTTAGGCTTGCAAGCCAAAGATATGACCGGACTTAAAATTTACATCAATCCGGGTCACGGCGGTTATGACTCGGACGACCGCAATGTAGCCGTATATCCGTATGCACAAGGCGACACACTCGGTTTTTGGGAATCCTCGTCGAATCTGCACAAAGGATTGATGTTAAGAGAACTGCTACAAGAGCAAGGAGCTACCGTAGCGATGTCTCGCGTATTAAATCGGACGGAAGACGACCGAGGACTCGAAACCATCGGGCGAGAAGCCAGCGAATGGGAGGCCGACCTGTTTTTCTCCATACACAGCAATGCGACCGGCACGAGCCGCCGGGATAATTTCCCGATGATGTTGTTCAGAGGATATACCGAAAATCCGGTAAAGCCCGAGGACAAGGTAGCGGCGAAGATACTGTTCAAGCACCTTATCGAAAACCAAGTAACCTATTGGACTCAAACGGAAGAGTATGTCGTGGGCGATTTTGACTTCTATCCCGACTGGAACAATGCAGGATTGGGAGTCCTCCGAAAATTAACCGTCACCGGGTTTCTTTCAGAAGGTTCTTATCACGACTATGTGCCCGAAACATATCGTTTGCTCAACATGGACTACAAATGGATGGAAGCATGGCATTTCACCAAAGCTGTCATGGAATACTTCGACACAGAAGGATTCACAACGGGAAATATCGCCGGTGTTATTTATGATAGTCGCATGACCCGTACCGAATCGTATGTACAACACGGAAGAGACAAGCAAGTGCCATTATGCGGAGCCACAGTAACCCTGTTGCCGAACAATATCACCTATACGACGGATAACCTATACAACGGCGTATACATGTTTAAAAACCTCGCTCCGGGTAATTACCAGCTAAAAATCGCAGCGGAAGACCATTACAATCGGACAATCGATGTAACAGTGACAGCCAATACAATAAGCTATGCCAATGTGGCTATGGACAGAGTGAGAAATACAGCACCAGAAGTCATCTCTTACAGCCCTGTCATGGAAAACGAAACAGACAGTATCAACTGTACGACTCCCATTGTCTTGAATTTCAATTGGGATATGGACACGGAATCTGTACAAAAGGCTTTCTCGATCGACCCGCCGGTAGAAGGGAACATTACATTCGAAGATTCACAGTACCGAATGGTATTTACCCCCACTCGTCCTTACGAGGTAGCTACCCTATATACCGTAAAACTCGATAAAAGTGCAAAACACCCGGGTAATATGTCTATGGCCGAAGATTTTTCCTTCACGTTCTTAACGCAGGGAAGAAACCAATTGAAACTATTGGCAGCCAGCCCCTCGGAAGGAGCGGTACTACACTATCCGAAACCGACGATCGAAGTAAGATTCGATAATGTTCTCGACCCTGTCAATATTCGAGACCTCATCAAATTACAGGATAGTGAAGGAAACGATGTCAGCATCAACTTGCGTTCTGCCAAATACAACCAGTTAGGAGACTCCTACGGGAACTATTATTTTACCACAGCTGCCGATTTGAAACAAGGACAAAATTATAAATTGAAAATAGATGCCTCGTTGCACGATGTGGAAAATATAGCGATCGTAGACCCCATCGAAATCAATTTTACCGCCGGAGATGTAAGCCGCTCCGAAACAGCCGTCGAGGAATTCGAAACTCCCGACATGATTACATTCGATGCAACCCAAAGTATCGGGACAACCACTGCAAAAGCGATTCGCTCTACCGCTCAAAAACTGTTCGGTAGCGCATCTTACAATTTCACATACACATTCAATGCAGACGAAGCTCACGTTGTATTCACGACAGACGATACATTCGGAAGTTCCACTGTGGTCGACAATACCCAAACTATCGGTATGCACATTTACGGCGATCTTTCTTGCGACGAAATATGGCTGCAACTATCCTCTGGAAACGATACACAAGAGATTTTATTGACGAATGTCGATTTCAGAGGCTGGCAATTCCGGGAAACCCGTTTGGACCAGCTGAATCCGGGAAAGGACTATCGCATAAGCGGTATAAAGATAACGAGAACAAAACCGTTCTTCTCCGAATCGGGTAGTTTCTTCTTAGACAATATGCTGGTATATACCTCCTCGGACATTCACTTTATCGCTACATCGAAAGCCATAAATGTTTATCCGAATCCGGCTTCCGATATACTAAAAATTCAGTCTGACACCTCCGTACAACGGTGGACCCTGTACAGCCTATCGGGAAGCTGTATCGCTACCGGTTCAGAAACAACGATAGATACCTCGAACATTCCCTCGGGAACGTACTTGTTGAAAATACAGACCGAAGGAAAAGAGTTCTGTTATCCGGTTTTGATTGTACATTGACAAAGGATTAAGAATATACGGGCGATAAAGTATAAACGATCTGCTTTGTACTTTACCGTCCGTATTTTTATCGTACTATTTTTAACAGAATTTTGATACTTTACAGTAAAATAAGTATTCTATTTGGAAAATGAAGAAAGATATTTTATCTTTGCATAAGATGCAGAAATAGGTTGTGCCTCAGTAAAATCGATGCTAACATTGTTTCTACTTTCGAACGGCACTATTCTCATAAAAGATAAACGACACTCGCCGATACGAAAATTAATTTTCATCACGGCCGTTTGTTTTATCTTTATAAAGAGTTGAATGATGCCAGAAAGCACATCTATCAAGATTTTTTATTTATGAAAGTTATAGCAGAAAGTGGTTCCACGACAACAGAATGGGTTCTCGTCGATGGAAAAAATGTTTTGGAAAGAAGTTTTACGGAAGGAATAAATCCCTTTTTCCAAACGAGAAGGGAAATAAGCCACAGTATCCGTCTCAATTTACCGGAAACTTTTTTTAAGAAACGATGGGAACGGGTCTATTTTTATGGCGCCGGATGTGCCAATCTGGATAAGAAAAACATTCTCGAAGCCTCGTTAGTAGCACAGTTCAAAACACCCATTTCGGCAGAAAGCGATTTATTGGCTGCCGCCAGAGGTTTGCTAATCGACAAACCGGGAATAGCCTGTATCTTGGGGACCGGTTCGAATTCTTGCCTATACGACGGAGAACGTATCATTAAAAACGTACGTTCCGCCGGATATATCTTAGGAGACGAAGGCAGTGGGGCTGCTATGGGACGACGTTTTTTAAGTGACTACTTAAAGAACCTTACTCCAAAGGATCTCTGCGATGCTTTTCATGAAAAATTCAAAGTTACTCCGGACGAGATTATGGACTCCATATATAACCACCCTTTCCCCAACCGTTCGCTTTCTACTTTCTCCTATTTCTTGAAAGACCATCTGGACAACAAATATGCTTTCAATTTAGTCTATGAAGAATTGATGAGATTCTTCCAGAGAAACATTATCCAATATGACTATAAATCATATCCGGTTTATTTCATGGGTAATTTGGCCTATACCTACGCCGATATTCTCGATTTGGTAGCTAAGGATTTCGGATTGAATATAGAAAAAACAGAAAAAAGCCCTATGCAGGGACTCATCGAATATCACTCGATCTACGGGTAAAGATATCTCATTATTTCGATTTATACTCATATGCAGGATCGTATCGACAGATTCTGCATATTTTTTTCTTGTAAAAAAGAGAGATGAATTCATATTAAAAAATACTAAATATATGTTCTCGAATCAAAAACATATATTATATTTGTATGAACCATAGTAGAAAGGTATCTACTCATGAACTTTTAGCACCTAAAATAACGCTGTAAAAAGTTCTAACAAAGAGAAATAGATTGACAAAAAAAACAGGAACCGAAGTTTATCCATTCGAAAAACATGAAAGAGAACCGATATATTTTATCATTTATAATTTTCTTATTAGGCTCACTATCAATCCATTCACAAACGCATAGCGACCTAAGAACGACTGTCGAAGAAGCGCTTGTTTCTCTAAGACCCGAACACTTAGCCATCGGTGAAATAAAATTAGATACGCTTCTTTTAGAAAAGGGGAACAAACTTGTCGTTCAAATGAACGATGAATTTTCTTATCTTCCATTCAGAAAGGAACTCGTTAAACGAGCCTATGACACCATACGTTCTATTTTACCCCCGGACCTGAAAAAGAAAAAACTTTTCATTCTCACCGATGGATATGAAATAAGCGAATTGATTCCTTTCGCCGACAATCGCAAAAGATTCGAAATTCATTGCGAGCGGCCGATCGTCAGCCCGATAAAATGTCACTACCTTCCTACAAAAGGTTTACTCAACAGACATATCGCTCTATGGCAAAGTCATGGATACTATTTCGAACAATCCTTGAACCGATGGGAATGGCAACGTGCCCGGATTTTCGAAACCGTGGAGGATCTGTACACCCAAAGTTTCGTCATGCCGTTCCTAACCCCCATGCTTCAAAATGCAGGAGCCTATGTATTTTCTCCTCGTGAACGAGATACGAACCGGCACGAACTCATTGCAGACAACGACAATGCCGATACTTATTTCGAAACAGGAACCGAAAAGGTAAAATGGGAGAACGGCGGCACAGGATTCGCCCATACAGTCTCGGTCTATACCGGCACTCGAAACCCGTTCGACGACGGAAGTTTCAGACAAACAAAAACCACAACCGATCCTCGGAAAGAGATACAGGCCCATTGGTATGCTCCGATACCCCAAACCGGGAAATATGCAGTTTATATCGCCTACCGCACAGTCAAAAACAGCACTAACGATGCTTTATACACCGTATATCACAAAGGCGGAAAAACACAATTCAAAGTCAATCAAAGTATGGGCGGCGGCACATGGATATATTTAGGACATTTCGATTTCGCCAAAGGTGAAAACGCCCATGTAGAACTCAGCAATCTTTCCCGAAAAAATGGAAAAACAGTCACGGCAGATGCGGTGAAAATAGGAGGCGGATATGGCAATATCGCCCGACGAGTAGACAATTCGCACATCGACGAGAATCCGGGAAATTCATCTATAAACTATTCCTATACGACAAGCGGTTATCCCCGTTTCACCGAAGCCGCCCGCTATTGGCTACAATGGGCGGGATTCCCCGAAAAAGTCTATTCCCCCAGTCAAGGGAAAAACGACTATACCGACGATTACAAATGCCGGGGAGAATGGGTCAATTATCTGGCAGGAGGTTCGGACATACTGCCCGACAGTTCAGGATTGAACGTTCCCTTAGACCTCGCTTTCGCTTTCCATTCCGATGCGGGCACAACCAAAAACGACTCGATAATCGGGAGCTTAGGAATTTATTTTACCGGAAAAGGGAGAAAGACCTATGGGAAAAATACTCCCAGACAAGTTTCTCGTTATCTCACCGATGTCGTATTGACACAAATCGCCGACGACATACGAGAGACTTATGAACCGGAGTGGAACCGCCGAGGCATGTGGAACAAATCCTATTTCGAAGCCCGTGTACCCGAAGTCCCTACCATGCTCCTCGAATTGCTGTCTCACCAAAATTTCGCCGACATGCGTTACGGGCTCGACCCACGATTCAGATTTTTGGTTTCCAGAGCCATATACAAGGGTATTCTAAAATTTATCGCCGAACAAAACGACTATGAATATCAGGTACAACCCTTGCCGGTAAATCATCTGAGAACGGAGTTCATCGGGACGCACGAAATAAAACTGACATGGCGTGCCGTCGAAGATCCGTTGGAACCGACAGCCACTCCCGAAAAATATATCGTCTACACCCGAATCGGAAACGGAGCGTTCGACAGTGGCACACTCGTATCGGACACTTCATACACGAAAAGTATAATACCCGATTCGATTTATAGCTTCAAAGTCACAGCCGTAAATTCGGGAGGAGAAAGTTTCCCCTCCGAAACGGTGTCGCTTTGTCGCTGCTCGCAAGAAAAAGGCACGGTCATGGTTATTAACGGATTCGACCGGATAAGTGCACCCGACAGTTTCGAAATAGACACCCTCATGGCAGGCTTCGACACACGCAAGGACTTCGGAGTGCCTTATCTCTACGACATCAGTTTCATCGGCGAACAATATGAGTTTCGACGAAATATCCCGTGGATAGACGATGATGCTCCCGGATTTGGAGCCAGTCGTGCCGACTATGAAACCCGCATCATCGCCGGGAACACATTCGACTATCCGTATATACACGGCCGAGCCATAACGAATGCCGGATATTCTTTCCTATCGGCAAGCGACGAAGCCGCGACTGACAAACTCGTCGCCTTGAACGATTATCGTATCGTTGACCTCATTCTCGGAAAAGAAAAACAAGTGAAAATAGGTAGAGGCGTCACCGACAGAGCATTTAAAACATTCCCCGAATCCCTGCAAACGATCATTGCCGACTATTGTGAAAACGGAGGAAACATCTTCGTCTCAGGAGCCTACGTCGCTACCGATTTATGGGACAACGAAGATGTGAATGAAACCGACAAACGATTTGCCAATGAAATCTTGCACTATACTTGGAGAACAGGACAAGCCTCGGTCAGCGGACAAGTGAAACCCGCAGCTTCGCCGTTCCCTGCATTCGACACACTCCATGTCGAATACCACAATACGCTCAACGAAAATTGTTATGCGGTAGAATCGCCCGACGGGATAGAACCTTTTGGAAAAGGAAGTTATACCATACAACGATACGGGGAAAACAACATCGGTGCCGGAATCTTCTATCGGGGACAGCGTTATAACACATGCATTTTAGGATACCCGTTCGAAACCATCAAAACGGAAAAACAAAGGAATGAGCTGATGAATGCCATTCTATCATCTTTCGACCAAACAATAACCCATCAATAAGTTATGAAAAGAATTTATCTTTCTCTCTCGCTTTTATTGCTTGTCATTATCGGTAGTAGAGCCGCAAACTTCAAATTCGCATTTCTCACCGATATACACATTACCGCCGGAGATTCTATCCCTTACAACGATTTAGCCCGGTCGGTAAACCAAATCAACGATACTCCGGGCATTGAATTTGCCATTGTATCGGGCGACATCACCAATATAGGAGATCGCAAATCGATGGAAGTGGTCAAATCGCTACTCGACCGACTGAATGTCGAATACCATATCATTCCCGGTAATCATGAAACGAAATGGAGTGAATCGGGAGTAACCGATTTCGCAAGGGTATTCGGAAGCGAAAGATTCAAATTCGAACATGACGGTATCTTATTCATGGGAGTAAATTCAGGCCCTATCATACGAATGGCCGACGGTCACGTGGCGCCTCAGGACATCGACTGGATCAAAACGGAATTGGATAAAGCCGGTAACGAAAAACCCGTAATCTTTATCACTCACTACCCCCTACAACCGGGCGATGTAGATAACTGGTACGACGTAACCGATGCCATACGCCCCTACAATATCCGCATCGTCATGGGCGGACATTACCACAAATATATGCAACTGGAATACGATGGTATCCCCGGTATTCTGTGCCGGTCGAACCTACGAGCCAAAGAGAAAACAGGCGGATACTCTCTGTGTGAAGTCACCCCTGATTCTATTTTCATTTACGAGCATAAAATAGGTAATGTTCCTACCCGTAAAGGAGCATACTCCATGACCGGAATGAATTATCCCAAAAACAATGCCGGTTATCCTCGTCCTGATTACTCGGTTAACAAAGAGTTCCCGCAAGTTTCGGAGCAATGGCTCGTCAGAAGCGGATATGAAATATTCTCCTCACCTGCCTATTGGGATAAAAAAGTTTACGTAGGCGATGACTCCGGGGTCATTTCCTGTTATTCGGCCACCGACGGCCGAAAACTGTGGAGTTTCAAATCGGATATGCGTATCATAGGGACACCTGCCGCCGATAAAAACGTCGTCGTATTCGGCTCTGCCGACATGAATATATACGGTCTGAATGCATCCGACGGCCGACTGTTGTGGGAAATAAACACCGAAGCACCCGTATTGGGAGCAGTTACCATACGAAACGGAATCGCCTACATCGGAGGCAGCGACCACAAATTTCGCGCAATCGACATTAAATCGGGAACTGTCGTTTGGAGTTACGACGGCGTAGAAGGCTACATAGAAACCAAACCCCTCGTTTACGACAATCTCGTGATATTCGGAGCATGGGATAAAAACCTCTATGCCCTCGATAAGAAAACAGGAAAAGAAGTTTGGAAATGGCACGAAGGGAAACCGGGTAGATTCTATTCGGCAGCGGCCGTTTGGCCCGTGGCGGCAAATGGAAAAGTCTTTATCGCCGACCCCGAAAGAGCATTGACAGCTATCGATGCTTCTACCGGAAAAACCGTATGGAGAACCAAAGAATCGATGGTACGTGAGACCGTCGGCCTGTCGGAAGACAAACGGAGAATTTACAGTAAAACCATGAACGGCAGTGTCGTATGTTACTCTGCCACTACGGACTTCCCTGAAAAAATATGGGCCTCGAATGTCGGATTCGGATATGAGCACGCCCCGTCCATGCCGGTTGAAAAAGAGGGTGTTGTTTTCGGCAGTACCAAAAACGGATTAATGTTCGGGTTGGATGCCCACACAGGCAAAGTACTCTGGAAACACAAAGTGGGTAATTCGCTCATCAGTACACTCGTACCGCTTTCTAAAAACAAATGCCTGTTTACTGCCACCGGCGGTGAAATAGGATTGTTGGTAATCGATTATAAAATAAACAAACACAAATAATTTTCCCTATGAAAACAATAAACTGTTTCATACCTTTTTCTGGTAAAGTTCAAGTTACCGAAACCATCAAAGGATTACGCAACTGCGAGTATGTGAAGAACATATATTTGCTATCTTCGGAAAAAAGCAAAGAGCAAATAGAAGGTTGTGAAATATTGGACATTTCGTCGCTCAATGCCTCGACCACTATGAAACTTTTGGCAGCGTACAGCGATGCCGATTTCACATTGCTTTATACGAAACACACCACATTAGAGTTAGGATACTTCGCACTCGAACGTATGGTTCACATCGCCGAAGACAGCCAAGCCGGTATGGTATATGCCGATTCCTACCATGTAATCGACGGAGAACAGAAGAAAGCCCCGGTCATCGACTATCAGTTCGGCAGTTTGCGAGACGATTTTAATTTCGGTTCCCTGCTGTTATTCAACGCCGAAGCACTCAAAGATGCAGTTGCCCGCATGAAAACCGATTTCCAATTTGCCGGATTATACGACCTCCGTCTGAAATTATCTCAAAAAACATCGTTAGTACACATTAACGAATATCTCTACTCCGAAGTCGAAAACGATACCCGAAAAAGCGGAGAGAAAATATTCGATTATGTAAATCCCAAAAACCGGGGTGTACAAATAGAAATGGAAGCCGCATGTACTGAACATTTAAAAGAAATAGGCGGTTATCTCGAACCGGTATTCGAAAAGATCGAATTCAACGCCGATAATTTCGAATACGAGGCGTCGGTAATCATTCCCGTACGGAACCGTGTACGCACCATTGCCGATGCCATCGACTCGGTCTTGAAACAAAAAACGAACTTCAAATTCAATCTGATTATTATCGACAACCACTCGACCGATGGAACCTCGGAGGCTATCGACAACTTTGCCGGCGACGAAAGAGTAATCCACCTTATTCCCGAACGAAAAGACTTAGGTATAGGCGGTTGCTGGAACATGGGCGTACATCATTCCAAATGCGGGAAATTTGCCGTGCAGTTAGACAGCGACGATGTATATAACAACGAAAATACCCTGCAAACCATGATCGATGCATTCTATGCCCAAAACTGCGGTATGGTCGTAGGAACTTACATGATGACCGATTTCAATATGAACATGATTGCTCCGGGTATCATCGACCACAAAGAGTGGACACCCGAGAACGGAAGGAACAACGCGCTCCGCATTAACGGATTAGGCGCACCCAGAGCCTTCTACACGCCACTGCTCCGTCAAGTGAAGGTTCCCAATACGAGTTATGGCGAAGACTATGCCCTCGGTTTGAACATCTCGCGCCATTACCAAATAGGGCGCGTTTACGAAGTAGTTTATTTGTGTCGCCGTTGGGACGACAAC
The DNA here is from genome assembly GCF_023656675.1 of Barnesiella sp. B2-R-119. Classification (NCBI taxonomy): domain Bacteria; kingdom Pseudomonadati; phylum Bacteroidota; class Bacteroidia; order Bacteroidales; family Barnesiellaceae; genus Barnesiella; species Barnesiella sp. B2-R-119. Next base: position 193,549 of record NZ_JAMOKL010000005.1, on the reverse strand, counting down.
TCCGACGCTTCACTGAGTATCGAAAAGATGAACGCCAACAATTTATATAAAGATCGTATTCGCACATGGGAATTACAAGCCCGCATCGCCATGAACAAAAAATAATGCAAATGAAAGTTACATCGGAACAAGCCAAACAATTACTGACCGACCAACTCTCCGTATGGGAATCGGCGCGTGACAATTACAAAGCATTGGAAGCGGTACAGGTTAAAGAACTAACGGTGGAAGGTTGTGCGGTCAAGATACAATTCAACCCGGCCCGTATCGTATCTTCGGCAGCCAAAGTGGATACTCAATCGCTGAAAGAGCGCAAATGTTTTTTGTGTGCCGAAAACCGTCCGAAAGTGCAAGAAGGATTACCCGATGGCAGCTATACATGGTTGATTAATCCTTTCCCTATATTCCCGGAACACTTTACCATTCCGGTAAACGAGCACCTACCGCAACTTATCGAAAAGAGATTTGGCGACATGCTTCGCTTGGCACAGGCCGCCGAACATTACGTACTATTCTATAACGGTCCCAAATGCGGAGCATCGGCCCCAGATCATGCTCATTTCCAAGCTGGGAACAAAGGATTTCTACCTCTCGAAAAGGAGTTGAAAAAGTATAGGCGCATTCCCATACGAACCGAAAAATCGGCTCGTCTAAGTCAAGTCGAGGATTATATCTGTCCCTTCTTCCTTATCGAAGCGGAATCGGAAGAAGCCGCCGAAAAGCTCTTTGTGAAGCTCTATAACGCACTCGAACTAAAAGAGGGCGAACCGGAACCCATGATGAACATACTCACATGGTATGAAGAGGGTAAATGGAGCTCTTGTATCTTCCCAAGAGCCCAGCATCGACCGTCGTGTTATTTCGCCGAAGGCGACGAAAATATTTTGCTCAGCCCAGCATCGGTCGATATGGGAGGTATATTCATCACCCCACTCGAAAAAGATTTTAGGAAAATCGACGCTGAACATCTCGAAAAAATACTTTCAGAAGTCTGCCTCGACCGGGAAAAGATGTACGAAATAATAGAAAAACTTAAATAAACATTCATGAAAGAGCCACAAGTTACCGTAGGAATCATGTCAGAACGACAAATACGTTTCGTCTTCAACGGAACGTATCTGGCAAATGGAGTTCCGGTCTCAGGAGAGCATGAGGCTCATACGGACGGGAAACAGATCTTCTGGAACGGAAACAACTATACCCGAATCGTTTTCACTCCCAAAAAAGAAGACTATTCGTTTTGTCTCAAAGAGGTGACTATCGGAGTAAAATTTCATTGGGAAAGGAAAGAAGACCAAACTTTCAAAGGTAATCTGAACCTGATAGTGGAAAACGGACTTATCACAGCTATAAACGCTTTGAGCGTAGAAGACTATCTACTTAGTGTCATATCTTCCGAAATGAGTGCGACCGCCTCGCTCGAACTATTGAAATCGCACGCCGTCATTTCTCGGAGTTGGTTGTTGGCCCAAATAAGAAAAAACAAAGAGTTAGCCGGAAAGAAACCCGACTCGTTGATTCGTACCGACAAAGAACTGATTCACTGGTATGACCGGGAAGACCATATCAACTTCGACGTATGTGCCGACGATCATTGTCAACGCTATCAAGGCATCACTCGGGCCTGTACCGAAGTTGTCGCACAAGCCATACAAGCTACGCACGGAGAAGTTCTCACATACGATGACGAAATATGCGATGCCCGCTTTTCAAAATGCTGCGGAGGCGTCGTGGAAGAATTTTCCTCTTGCTGGGAAAACATAAATCCCCCCTACCTGACGGCTCTACGGGACGACAAAAATGAAAAAGATTTTCCCGACTTGAAGAACGAAGACACCGCCCGGCAATGGATATACACCTCCCCCACAGCCTTCTGTAATACGACCGACAAAAAGATACTCTCGCAGGTTCTCAACAATTACGATCAGGAAACGACCGATTTCTATCGATGGTCCGTTGTTTACTCCCAAAGCGAGCTGGCTCATCTCATTCATGAAAAATCTGGAATCGATTTCGGTGAAATCATCGACCTAAAACCCATAGAACGAGGAACGTCGGGCAGATTGGTACGGTTACAGATACAAGGTAGCAAACAAACTCTTATTATCGGGAAAGAGCTGGAAATTCGCCGTGTACTATCTCCGTCCCATTTATACAGCTCGGCTTTCGTCGTAGAGCGAGAAGATATACAGAACGGAATACCCCAACGGTTCGTCATACACGGAGCCGGCTGGGGACATGGCGTAGGACTCTGCCAGATCGGAGCCGCCGTCATGGGCGAACAAGGCTATCCTTATCGCGAAATACTGCTACACTATTTCGTAGGTGCGAACATAGAAAAACTATATTAAAATACACACCATGAACCCTCAAAAGAAAACATCACCTTGGGCGTGGATCCCTACTCTTTACTTTGCACAGGGATTACCCTATGTAGCCGTTATGACCATATCGGTCATCATGTATAAAAGATTAGGCATATCGAACACCGACATAGCGTTATATACCAGTTGGCTTTATCTGCCGTGGGTAATCAAACCGTTTTGGAGTCCATTCATCGATTTGCTGAAAACCAAACGATGGTGGGTAGTCACTATGCAGATGTTGGTAGGCGCCGGACTGGCAGGTATCGCATTCACCATTCCTGCCCCGCATTTCTTTCAAATAACACTCGCCATTTTCTGGTTGGTCGCATTCAGTTCTGCCACCCACGACATAGCAGCCGACGGATTTTATATGTTGGCTCTCGATACCCACGACCAAGCGATGTACGTGGGTATCCGCAGCACCTTTTACAGAGTCGCGACCATAGCCGGACAAGGTCTGCTGGTGATTCTCGCCGGATTGCTCGAATCGAATACAGGCCTCACTCCGTTGAACCTCGAAATAAAGGCCGGTCCGGAATATGCCAACGAAATAGTTCTTCCCTCCACCGACTACATCATCGACGCAAACAATGAAGAAATGCACTTCGTCGCATCACCCTCCACCCTCGAAATAGGAACAACGGCCGATCCCCATGCAGTAGACTCTATCAACGCATGGGTAAAATGCCAAAACATTGCAAACGGATTTGTCCTCGCAGAGGCGAAAAACCCATCGCAAACGAAAGATGAAAACAGTAGCGGAATAGGCGAAAAAATAAACACTTTTATCAAAGAGACATTCGGTGAAAAAAGAGAAAGAACCGAACACAAACTCACCGGGAATATAGGCGTTATAAAAGTTTGCCTCTCCCAAAAGCCCGGAAAAGGAGAAAAGGTCATTCTAAATACAGTGCACAAAAGCGGAGACCAAAGTATCTATCTCACGCAAGGCGACCGTTTGGAATTCACCGAAGAGAATTGGGATAAGCCGGCTTATATTGCGGTACAAATAGACCCGAAATTAAAAGAAGCATCGAATGCTTCATTCGAATCCACATCGGGAAATATCTCTCTGGCATGGTCAATCACATTCTTTGTCCTCGCCGGATTCTTTATCGCTATATGCTTGTATCACAAGTACATTTTACCTAAACCGAAATCAGACAAAGCCGTATGTGAAGCAACCGCCTCGAACATCTTCAAAGAGTTCTTTGCCACGTTCGTCACATTCTTCCAGAAAAAACAAGTATGGGTGGCTGTCTTGTTCATGCTACTATACCGATTGCCCGAAGCTCAGTTGGTAAAACTTATCAATCCCTTCTTGCTCGACCCCAAAGAATTAGGGGGATTAGGACTGACAACGGGACAAGTCGGTTTAGTATATGGTACTATCGGGATTTTAGGCTTGACGATCGGTGGAATCATCGGTGGAATCGTAGCGGCAAAAGGAGGGCTCAAAAAATGGCTTTGGCCTATGGCTTGGAGTATTTCCCTCACCTGCGCTACATTCGTTTACCTCAGCTATTACCAACCCGATAGCCTGTTCGTCATCAACCTCTGCGTTTTTATCGAACAATTCGGTTATGGATTTGGATTCACAGCTTATATGCTGTATTTGATTTACTTCTCCGACGGGGAACATAAAACGGCCCACTATGCCATTTGCACGGCATTCATGGCCTTAGGTATGATGTTACCCGGCATGGCTGCCGGCTGGCTGCAAGAACTCATAGGATATAAACACTTCTTCTATTGGGTAATGATCTGTTGTGCAGCGACTATTGCAGTATGTGCATTCATAAAAATAGATCCCAATTACGGGAAAAAAGAGACAGAAGAAAAAGAGACAGAAACAAAATAATATAAAAAATAAAGTCTATGAAATTAAAAAAGTATATAATTTTGTGTTTGATTACAAGTCTTACAGGAGGACTGAGCGCACAAAAAACAATGACGGGTATCGAAGTTCTGAAAAAAGATAATTTCAAAATATTAGAAGGGAAAAGAGTAGGCTTGATTACCAACCCGACAGGGGTTGATAATTCGTTGAAATCTACTATCGATATTCTGTTCGAAGCTCCTAACGTCAATTTGGTGGCCCTGTACGGGCCCGAACACGGCGTGCGCGGCGACGTGCATGCCGGCGATAAGGTAGAAAATTCCACAGACCCATCGACCGGATTACCGGTATATTCGCTATATGGGAAAACCAGAAAACCGACACCCGAAATGTTACAAGGTATCGATGTGCTTGTCTACGACATACAAGATATAGGTTGTCGCTCCTTTACTTACATCAGTACTATGGGCGTGGCTATGGAAGCGGCCGCTGAAAACGGAATCGAATTTATCGTACTCGACCGACCCAACCCCATCGGAGGAGAGAAAGTGGAAGGGAATCTCGTGGAAGACGGTTACATCTCTTTCGTAAGCCAATTCAAAATACCATACATTTACGGACTTACTTGCGGAGAGCTTGCCCGAATGTTGGTGGGAGAACACATGCTTGCCAAAGACTGCAAACTTACAGTCGTCCCCATGAAACACTGGAAACGAAGCATGGACTATACTAAAACAGGTTTGCAATGGATACCCTCCTCACCACATATTCCGCATCCCCATTCGGCATACTTCTACCCCCTGTCGGGAATCGTAGGAGAGCTGCCCTACCTCTCCATCGGAGTGGGATATACCATACCGTTCCAAATGTTCGCAGCAGAATGGATAGATGCCGATAAGCTCGCCGACCGCATGAATAATTTGAACCTGCCGGGTATTAAATTCCGCCCCATGCATTTGAAGCCTTTCTACGCTTTCGGAAAAGGGGAACATTTACAAGGAGTACAAGTACATATTTTGGATTATAAAAAAGCTCGACTTTCCGAAGTCCAATTCTACATCATGCAAGAATTGGCCGCTTTGTATCCCGATAAACCCGCATTTTGCAAAGAAAATGAAAGCCGATTCGACATGTTCGACAAAGTATGCGGAAGTAACCAAATAAGAGAAAGATTTTCAAAAAATTACCATTTCGACGACATCAAGGACTATTGGTATAAAGACGTCGAAGATTTCAAAAAACTATCTCGAAAATATTATCTCTATAAATAAAGAACAGATTGTTTAACGTACCGAGATGAAAGAACAAAAGTATAACGCTTATCTGAAAGAAATCGGGAAATTTATCCCGAAAGACCGGATATATACCGACGAGCTTCGTTTGTTAGCTTGGGGAACCGATGCCGGATTCTATCGACTAATCCCGAAAATAGTCATTCGGGCAAAAGACGAAAATGAAGTTTCCCGGCTCCTCGCTTTGGCCGACAAATATACACTGCCTGTCACATTTCGAGCGGCAGGAACTTCACTCTCAGGTCAAAGCATAAGCGATTCTATACTTATCGTAGCCGGGAAAAATTGGGAAAAATATTCCATCTCGGAAGATTTCGAACGCATTACACTCCAACCCGGTATTATCGGGGCACGTGTCAATGAAATATTAAAACCCCACGGTCGTAAATTCGCACCCGATCCTGCATCGGTAAAATCGGCTATGGTGGGCGGAATCGTCATGAACAATGCATCCGGTATGAACTGCGGTACACACGCCAACAGCGACAAAGAATTGCTTTCGGCGAAAATCGTGCTTGCCGACGGTACTCGGTTGAACACCGGCGACCCGGAAAGTCGAACGACATTCGAAAGAAAACACACCCCGTTCTTGAACAAAATCATCGAGATAAGAGACGAAATACGAAACGACAACGAACTGAGTGACCGTATCCGCAAAAAATATTCCATCAAAAATGTCACCGGGTTGAATTTATTACCTTTTGTGATATATGACGACCCATTCGATATTATCGCCCACCTCATGGTGGGGTCAGAGGGTACGCTCGCTTTCTTATCGGAAGTTACGATGAAAACCGAGCATGACTATCCCTATTCGGCGAGTGCCATGCTTTACTTTTCGAACATAAAGGATGCCTGTCGAGCGGTCGTTGCCATGAAACCCGGTCCCGTATTCAGTGCAGAGCTGCTCGACAAAAAGTCTTTGGCTTCGGTCAACGACACGACCGGAACGGGTCTTACAGCAGTTTTGACCGAAACGAAGGCCGATACTCCCGAAGAGCTACAAGCCAATATCGAAGAAATAAAAAAGATACTTTCTCCATTCGAAACCGTTACTCCTATTCACTTTACGGACAAACCCGAAGAATATTCGAAATACTGGGCTATCCGTTCGGGTATTTTCCCATCGGTAGGAGGAACTCGCCGGCCGGGTACGACCGTTTTGATCGAAGACGTAGCGTTTCCATTGAAAGAGCTGCCAGAAGCGACCGCCGATTTACAAGAGTTATTGGTAACGAATGAATATCACGACGCTTGTATTTACGGACATGCGTTAGAGGGAAACTTCCACTTTATCATCAGCCAGTCGTTCGACTCTCCCGAACAAGTCGCCCGATATGAAAAACTGATGGACGAAGTAAAAACATTGGTGGTGGACAAGTACGACGGTTCGCTGAAAGCAGAACATGGAACCGGACGGAATATGGCTCCATTCGTCAAATACGAATGGGGAGAAAGGGCCTATGGATTCATGAAAGCCGTCAAAGAGTTGTTCGATCCGAAAGGATTACTCAATCCCGGTGTCATTTTCAACGAAGACCCACATTGTCATTTAAAACACTTCAAACCTATGCCTCTGACAAACGCTCATGTAGACAAGTGCATAGAGTGCGGATTCTGTGAAGTGAATTGCCTGACTTGTGGATTCTCTCTTTCTTCCCGTCAACGTATCGTCATTCAACGGGAAATTTCCCGGCTCAAAAAACTATCCGATACGGAAAGTTCGGAACGGCTGAAAACATTGCAGAAACAATACAAATATTTAGGAAACGCAACCTGTGCGGGAGACGGACTTTGTTCCATGTCTTGCCCGATGGGAATCAATGTAGGCGATTTAACACACGATATCAGACAAGAGAATTTACCCGAAAAAAGCATTGGATACAAAACCGGCGATTTCGTCGCCAATCATTTTGCCGAAACGAAATCGGCTCTCAGACCTGTTCTTTACTTGGCGAACATGGCCCACAATATGTTGGGCGATAAAGTCATGAGCTCTATTGGGCAAGGTCTTCACCAAATAGGTGTTCCATTGTGGACACCATCTATGCCCAAACCCTATTATCCTCATCGAATACAACAGCACGAAGAATCTCTGAAAGTGGTCTATTTCCCAAGCTGTATCAATCAAACTATGGGTACGGCGAAAGATTCACCCGACCAAACGCCTCTGATCGACAAGACTGTCGCCTTGCTGCAAAAAGCCGGATATGAAGTCATCTTTCCCGAAAACATGAAGAATCTCTGTTGCGGAACAATCTGGGAAAGCAAAGGTATGATGGACATTGCCGACCGAAAATCGGCCGAATTGGAAGCTGCGCTATACAAGGCCAGCAACGGAGGGAAATATCCTGTACTCTGCGACCAAAGTCCCTGCCTGCACCGTATGCGCGAGGTCATGACCCAAGTAAAACTATATGAACCAGTAGAGTTCATATATACTTTCCTGAAAGACAAACTCGTTTTTTCTCCTATCGACGAACCAATCGCCGTTCATATCACTTGCTCGATGAGAAAAATGAATTTGGGAAACATGCTCGTCGATTTGGCTCGTTTATGCTCTACAAAAGTAATTGTTCCCGAAGAAGTAGGTTGTTGCGGTTTCGCCGGTGACAAGGGATTCACTTATCCCGAGGTCAACGCCTATGCTCTCAGAAAGCTAAAACCTCAAATAGAAAAAGCAGGAGTAAAAACCGGTTATTCCAATAGCCGCACTTGCGAAATAGGACTGACGACCAATGCAGGAATACCTTATATTTCTATCGTTTATTTAGTGGATAAATGTACAACTTCAAAAAATAAATGCCATGAACAACCCGCCTAATAAAAGGCTTCTTTCTCTCGATATACTGAGAGGTATCACCATCGCCGGAATGATTATGGTAAATAATCCCGGTTCGTGGGGACATATCTATGCACCGCTCGGCCATGCCGAATGGATAGGTCTGACTCCCACCGACCTCGTTTTTCCGTTCTTCATGTTCATCATGGGAATATCGACTTATATGTCGTTGAGAAAATTCGACTTCCGACTATCGGGAGCGGTAGCGTGGAAAATCATACGCCGCACGATTGTTATCTTCGCTATCGGATTGGCTATCGCTTGGTTCGGATTAACCATGCGTACCTATCATCAACTGGGGAGAGAGTCTCTATCCTTTTTCGAACGATTGGGCCGCTCTATGTGGAATTTCGACCATATCCGAATTTTGGGAGTCATGCCCCGTTTAGCGATTTGCTACGGAGCAGCCGCATTTATCGCCTTGATTGTCAAACATAAATATATACCCCACATCGTATCGGTCACGTTGATTGCCTATTTCGTCATACTGATAACAGGAAAAGGGTTCGAATTTTCCGAAGATAACATCATCTCGGTAGTCGACAGAGCTATTTTAGGAAGCAACCACATGTATCACGATAACGGGCTCGCTCTCGACCCCGAGGGGTTGCTCAGTACGATACCGTCGATATGCCACGTACTTGTCGGCATATTTTGCGGAGGACTCATCATGCGTACAAAAGATAACGCCGTACGCATGCAGAATCTTTTCATTGCAGGAACGATACTCACTTTTGCCGGATTACTTCTCGAATACGGTTGTCCTATCAGCAAAAAAATATGGTCTCCTACATTTGTTCTCACCACATGCGGATTAGCAGCCAGCTCATTGGCTTTGCTCATCTGGATCATAGACATCAAAGGATACAAAAAATGGAGTCGATTTTTCGAAGCATTCGGTATCAATCCCTTATTCATGTACGTATTGGGAGCTGTGTTAAGCATCCTCATCGGTAGTATTTACGTTACTTACGGAGGAGCGAGTATGACTTTGAAAGGAATGATTTACAACGAATGGCTCGTTCCTCTATTCAAAGACGAAACTTTTGCATCGCTTATATTCGCTCTTTTATTTATCGGTGTAAACTGGATTATAGGGTATGTTTTGTATAAAAAGAAAATATATATAAAGATATGATTATTATTGCAGACAGTGGTTCTACCAAAACCGATTGGTGCGTAGTAAACCACGGAAAACAGGTTAAAAGAATCACAACAGAGGGAACCAATCCGTTTTTTCAGACAGAAGAGGAAATAAGCCAAGTGGTAAAAGATAAACTCATGCCCCATTTGGACGGAGTGAAAATAGATGCCGTTTATTTCTATGGGGCAGGTTGTGCCTTTCCCGAAAAGAATGAGATTGTCCACAATGCCATTCATAGGCACATACCGGTAACTATCGAAGTCGGGAGCGACTTGTTAGCAGCTGCCCGCAGCCTTTGTGGACATAAAGCGGGCATCGCCTGTATCATGGGGACCGGATCGAACTCTTGTTATTATGATGGCAAAGAGATCGTAAACAACATATCCCCATTGGGATATATCTTGGGCGACGAAGGCAGCGGCGCTGTTTTGGGAAAATTATTGGTCGGCGACTGTTTGAAAAACCAACTGACTCCCGAACTAAAAGAAAAATTTTTCAACCGCTTCAATCTCACGCCAAAAGAAATTTTGGATAACGTATACAAGAAGCCTTTCCCCAATCGTTTTTTGGCATCGGTATCGCCGTTCCTCATCGAAAATATCGAAGAGCCTTGTATCCACAGAATCGTTCTGAACGGATTCAAAAACTTCTTCACCCGTAATGTCATGCAATATGACTACAAAAATGTAAAAGTACATTTCATCGGGTCTATCGCATACTATTACAAAGAAGTTTTGGAAGAAGCCGCCCTTGCCCTGCAAATAGAATTGGGAACAATCATAAAAAGTCCTATGGAAGGACTCGTCGAATTTCATTCAACTTTATAAAAACGCATATTATGGCATTCGTAAAAATAACCGAACAACCGTCTCTTTACGACAACCTCGAAAAAAAATCGGTATTGGAAATATTGCAAGATATCAATACCGAAGACCAGAAAGTCGCTTTGGCCGTGAAAAAAGCGATTCCTCAAATAGAAAAATTGGTATCTCAAATCGTTCCCCGCATGAAACAAGGCGGACGCATTTTCTATATGGGAGCCGGAACCAGCGGACGTCTCGGAGTACTCGACGCTTCCGAAATTCCCCCGACATTCGGTATGCCCCCGACATTGGTCATCGGACTAATCGCCGGCGGCGATACAGCTTTACGCAATCCGGTCGAAAACGCCGAAGACGACATGAACCGCGGCTGGGAAGAACTGAAAGAGCATAACATCAACGAAAAAGACACGGTAATAGGAATCGCGGCATCGGGTACAACCCCTTATGTTATCGGAGCTTTACATGCGGCAAGAGAGCACGGTATTCTCACCGGTTCCATATCGAGTAACCCCGATTCCCCCATATCGAAAGAGGCCGACGTAGCGATCGAAATGATTGTCGGACCTGAATACGTTACGGGGAGTTCCCGCATGAAATCGGGAACCGGGCAAAAAATGATTCTCAACATGATAACAACATCTGTCATGATACAATTGGGACGGGTCAAAGGTAACCGTATGGTAAATATGCAGCTCTCCAACCAAAAACTAGTAGACAGAGGTACGCGCATGGTGTCGGAAGAACTGGGTATGGACTATGACCAAGCCAAACGATTATTGCTTCTGCACGGCTCTGTGAAAAAAGCAGTCGATGCCTACCACGCAGAAAATCCAAACTCATAAACACATCGAATTCATGAAACCGTTTTTTATCCTTTTAGGACTATCGATATGCGTAATAAGCCTGTCGGCACAAGAAGCATACCAATATAATCAGTTTTATTACCAACGCGCCACATTATTCGAGAAGTTACCTATCAACAGCGACGATATCGTATTTTTAGGAAACAGTATCACGAACGGTTGCGAGTGGCACGAGTTATTCAATAACCCCAATATCAAAAACAGAGGAATAAGTTCGGACGTTTCAATGGGGGTTTACGATCGTCTCGACCCGATTATCAAAGGGAAACCGGCAAAAATATTTCTGATGATCGGTATCAACGACATCGCGCATCATTTATCAACCGACAGCATCGTTAAAAACATAACCAAAATCATTCGAAAGATTAAGAAAGAGACCCCTTCCACACAACTTTACATACAAAGTTTGTTACCCACGAACGACTCTTTCGAACGATTCAAAACGATTATGGGAAAAACGCCCCAAATTATTGAAATAAACCAGCAATTAGAAGAGCTTGCCCCGATAGAGAAATATACATACATCGATCTGTTTCCACATCTGACGACTCCGGGAACGACCGTACTCGATCCCCAATATACGAATGACGGACTGCATCTGCTCGGAGATGGTTATCTAGTCTGGAAAGACGTTTTATTACCTTATTTGCAATAACAAAAATCCGGCAGAAGTCTTTTCTTGATTTTTCTGCCGGATTTCATTTTTTATTTTTTTCCAACTACCTTAATCTCTATCCTTCGACCATAATCGTCAACACTTCCATTCCCTCAAATGGAGAAACACAGAGGTTATTTTGAATATACTAACCGATAGTAATATCGGGACAAAGTCAGTTTCAACATCGGCTACGGGATAACTCTGCATTCAATAAAAAATTTACAGAGCTATTCGATAAATCAAGATATAATATATTGTTTTTTGAATATAAATTCAAAAAAATCTCTTGACTAACATAATTAAAACATGTAGCTTTGTAACCATAAATTTATTAAACAAATTTAATTTACCATGAAAAAGATTGTAATACCTCTTCTTTTGGGTCTCTTTGCCACAATACCACATCATCTTCCGGCAGCCTCTTACAAGAGCATTATCGTCAACCAATCAGATGGCTCCGAAATGAAAGTAACCATCGAAGACGATATGAAAACAGCGGTTGCCGAAGGGAATCTAGTAATCACTTGCACCAAAGGCGACATAGTCCTGCCTGTCATCGACATAAAAAACTGGACATTCTCTACAAGTGCAGGCAGCGACGACGTGTGGACCGGAATAGAATCGCCGACCGCAAGCGGAACAAATTGCATACTCAACTCCGACAGAATCATTCTCAGCAACTTACCCGAGGGTTCCACGGTCACTCTTTGTTCCATCGACGGACGAATAGTTAAAAGTAGTCGTGCCGAGGGCGATTACGAGTTCTCTATCTCCGAACTGCCCAAAGGCATATATGTATTGACTTATAATAAAAACACACTTAAAATAGCGGTTGCAAAATGAAAAAAATTCTACTTCTCACCGCAGCCGTTCTCATAAGCGGTTCTGCAATGGCTCAACACGAACATTTCCACGTGTTCCGCAACGATAACCAATTCAACACGTTCAACAACGTGCAAGAAATAACCTATCAGGGATCACCCTCTTCGGGGTACAACAAAATGCAAGTGACCGATGCCAAAGGCAATGCGACCATTATCGACATAGAAGCCATCGACAGCGTTGTAGTTCGTCCCATAGGGATTCCCGAATTTCACGTGAATCTAACCGATTACCCCGAGTGGACAGAACTTATCGGCAGCAAGAGCGACGAACACCCGGCCATACTGCGCATGGACGGGAACGGAATGTACGACGACCTGCCAGAACAAGAAGTTATATTTCGCGGTCGAGGCAACTCCACATGGAACATGAAAAAGAAACCCTATCGTTTCAAAATGAATAAGAAAACTGCGGTTTGCGGCATGAAGAAAGCAAAATCATTCGCGTTGATAGCCAACTACATCGACTGCTCTCTTATGCGCAATACCGTAGCTCTTTGGCTTGCCAATTACCTCGAAATGCCTTTTGCCAACCATTGTGTGCCGGTAAAGGTTTATTTCAACGGTATCTGCAAAGGTCAATATATGCTCACAGAGAAAACAGGAATCGGCAGTGGCAGCGTCGATATCGATGAAGAAAAAGGAATGTTATTCGAAATAGACTCGAACTACGACGAAGATTACAGATTCGCTTACAACCTCTATTCTCATACCGCAATTCAAAACGGGAACAATTCCCAAGGCACTCTGCCCGTAATGATCGCCGATCCCGATCTGACCGAAATAGCTCCTGCTCTCGGACTTACGGCCGATGAGTACTTCAATACATGGAAAAACGATTTCTCAGCCATGCTCACCGCTGTGATGACAACACCCTCGACAGGTAGTTTAAAAGAATATATCGACATTGAATCGGTCGTTAATTTCTTCATGGTCAACTCCCTATCTTCCAATCATGAAATGGAGCATCCGAAAAGTTTCAAACTTTATAAAGATTCACTCGATGGAGTCTACAAATTCGGCCCGGTATGGGACTTCGACTGGGCATTTACATTCGACGGAAGAGAAGGTGCTCCTGCCAATACTCCTATGGTCGACAACAACGGAGACTGTGGCGGCTACACTTTCATCAAAGCCTTGCTGAGCAATGAAGAGATACGCACGCTATATCAACAAAAGTGGAATGCTTTTGTCAAAGATGGTTATCCCGAATTGAAAGCCTATATGGAAGAATACGCTACCCTCATAGAACCTTCGGCCAAAGAGAACGGAGTGCTTTGGCCTGCCGATTACAGCGTGGATTGGAGATTAAGCGAAAGCTCTTTCGACTTCCGAGAAAACTTCGATAAGCTCAAAGCGTGGATTCAACAGCGTATAAACTATTGTAATGAAGACCCCAACTTCGGTCTATACCGTTGATTTTCGTAATTACATCTCTAACCAGACTATCATTATAACGATTTAAAAGTTGGAAAAAACTTCATTACGTCATTCAAAATAAAAAAGTCCGGCAGAAACCGATTCTCGATTTTTCTGCCGGACTTCATTTCTTATTAACACTACTCCACGACAATTTTCCGATTATATATCTGCCCCGACGATTTCACGGAAACCAAATAAATTCCGGGGGACAACCCCTCAACAGGCAAAGAAGTAACCGATTCTTTAAGCTTTTCTCTCATAACAATTTCCCCTTGTGAATTTATGACCGAGAGTTCCGATACGCTATCTCCGGGAAAAATTACGGTTACATATTCGCGAACTGGATTGGGAGCAACCGTAAAATCTACTCTCTTATTACCGTCAACACCCGTCGTCACCGTATATTTCCAAGTAGCCGCCTCGGTAAATGCCGAATAGTTTTTCAAATCATCGCGCGAAAAAGCAGCATAATAGTAAGTCGCTTTTTCTAACTCGGAATCCGTATAGCACTCGCCCTCTCCATCATAAACAACCTCGCCGTCCGTTTCATCAGCAGCGAACCGGTCATTACGGCGGACAATAGTCGTCGCCTCAAAATCGGGAGCCGGGTTAATAAGTCCTGTCATAGCAATATCGTCGAGAGCCAACACTCCACCGCTGCACGGTGCACTACTGGGAACGACGAAATCCAATGAGATCACTCGCAAAGCATCACATTTCTTACTCGTATTCGGATGCCAATCGAACGCTTGGAAAGTGCGAATATCTATTTTCGCTTTTTTCCATTCGGTCGAATTCAACGGTAACGTTTCGTTATACCACCAGTCATCGGCATTACCGTCCAAGTCGTTATCTTCTTTTACAATAAGACGCAATGTCCGGCTCGACCCATCTCCCTTATACCAAAACTCCAAATAAGGAGAATCAGAAAAATCTCGTGCCTTTTCAAAAGCGAGAACCGCCGCATATTCACCCCATGCCTTGTCGATATCATAAGTCATTTGAAGAGCCTTTCCCTCATAACCGTCTACCTCTTCAAGAGATCCTCTACCACCGCTATCGCCTACACCTTCGACCGAAGTTATTCCATTCTCGAAATCGTCCACCGTGATGTTCACCGGTATTTCATAAACCGGATTTTTCCAAGAAAGCGTAATTCTCCCATCGACAAAATTTCCTGTAAATTCACTCGGTGCAGGAGGAGGCGTAGTATCCCATACAACCGACACCTTACCTTTGGCATAAGCCCTTACGGGAGTATTCACTCCATCGTCGATAGTTCCATAAATCCAATAATCTCCTTTCGGTTGTAAATTGCGTACATTCCAATCGTACGAGTCTATTGCCTGTACATCGCTGGATAACCCTGTTACAATAGAAGTTCCATTAATACTGTCCAAAGAATAATACAAATTGATTTTTGCCGTACCCTGAGGATCGAAACAGGACCATTTGATTTTAAAACTATCGGTCACCGGGTCGTTATTTCCGTTCGGTTCCGTAATATATAAACTCGGCTTTAAACCTCCCGAACGAGTAAATTCATACGAATAAAATTCATTCCCGTCTCTGTCGCGAGCAATCAATTTGACCTTTTCACCATTCTCCGACACATCGATCGTAGAGAATCCGGCAATCTTATTAAACATCAAACTATACGGTTTATCCACCATGTTATATTGATCCCGGTTGCTCCCGTTCATCGCACCCGGACGAAGATAGTGCACGCCCGCTTTATACAGATGCTCGAAATTATGTTCGTCACCACCAAAGACAAGAATATGCTTACCCGCCAATGCGTGTTTCTCCAACAACGGCGCTATATATTCCTTTTGGCTGGCCGACCACTGCCCATGATAACTGGTTGAATAGACATTGACATGCGCAAAAATAAATATCCATTTCGAATCGGCATTCGTTAATTGTTCGTCCAACCAAGTCAACTGTTTCGAACCAGTGGCAAACGAAGGATCGTCTTTACCTTCATTCCAGTTACAACCGATAATTTTCACATCGCCGTAGTCCATAGCGAAATAGGACTCTCCTCTCGGGTCTATCCGTTCATCGGTATCGATATATCCATGAGATGGGACAGAAAAATAATCGTAATAAGTAGTAGGGCCGTTTTCATCGGATTTATCCATCGTTTCATGATTACCGATAACGGAAGTAAGAGTCTTCGCTGTAAGCATGGATTCTCCGGGAATAAAAAATGCCGAGTTCCAAGTGCGCATATCGCCTTTATTTACCAAATCGCCGATAGTAATCCACATATCGGGATCGACACCCAACATAATCGGAGCCGAGTTCTGCCAAATCTTTTCATCGTTATCATGTACATCGCTGAACGCGACCAAACGGAAATCGGTTCCTTTCTCTGGGGCTGTTTTCGCCGTACAAATCGTTTCATAACGACGACTTTCGTCCCCCACCTGATAATAATATTCTGTAAAAGGTTCGAGTCCCGTCAATTCGATGACGTGCACAAATCCCTCGCCGTCCACATTCCAACCAGTCTCGGCTGTGAGCTTTTGTCCCAAATCGGGTGTTTTCCCATAATAAACCGTACCAGACGGATTAGAATCCAACGTCTGCCAAAGAATACGCACCGAATGGGTTGTCGGGGACATACTGTATGGTTTTTTGAAACACTCATAAGGCAATTCGCCTACCGGTGCGTTTTCAGTAGAAACGCCCCAGCGCGGGTCGCCCAAATCGCTACCGTCATCACCGGCTCCCACAGCCGGAGAATCTTTGTACAGCTGGAAGTTTCCATTCTCTGCATCTACAAACAGAGGATTCTTAGATATAATATTCTCTTTCGGTGCACTTCCATACAAATCCACGTTATAGGAGATAACGTTCTTTACAATGCTTTCATCTCCGTAGGCCGTAAAGCTCTTGGTATCGTCTCTTCTTTCCGAAAATGCCGAAATACAATTTTTTATCGTCGAACGGCCTGCATTATACAGATATACGCCACGACGGTCATAGCAGTTATAGAAAGTACAATGGTCGATCAATACAACCGGCATCAAGACTAGTTCTTCGCCACAATTTATACGGAAGAAATAATTGCTCCCTGTATTAAAATTAAGGAATGTAGAATTAGTAACGGAAAGAGTTTCGACCTGCGTATGAGCGCTAGAAGCATAAATCGCTTTGTTTGTCGTACTGTTGTCCGCCCCTATAAATATACAATCGTCGATCGTCAACGATTCTATTTTACCGGACAAAGAAACATAGACAAAACGATTGGTATAATTACGTACCGTACAACCGGATATAACCACGGGAGCTCCGGTGACCGTATCATCGATTCGAATTGCATCAGCAACTTCGGAGGCTCCATCAAAAACGATTCCCCGAATGGTAGCCCCGTCTTTTATCGAAAGCTTTCCTTGAATGATCGGAGCCGACTCCAACCCCTCGGCAGCACGTAGAGTAAGGGACTTATCTATCGTGACATTTCCTACATAGGTAACAGCTTCGGATAACTCGATGATATCGCCTGCCACTGCCGAAGAGACAGCGTCGGCAATAGTTTCCGTTCCCGAAACCGGAACAACCGCCGCCCTCACATACAGAGCTGACAAAAATAATGATAACAATAAAAACTTTTTCATTTGGATTAAATTAAGGATTAATAGTAAGTATAACTCTCGGCAAGCATAAACGGTTATTGCCATTATCCGGCATTCACCCTCATTATTCGCCTTTTACATCGGCGTCAAATTCGATTTTTTGGCCGCTTATCAAACGGTCGCATTCTATGGTTATCTCCATATCGGTACTACCGGCCGGTATTCCTACCCAACGGCTCTGACCCGGCTGTAAGTCTTTCAAGTTGGACTCGGAACGAACTCCATTGACTGCGACGTAGGCATCGTAATAAATGGGAGCCACTCCCGCATTCTTTATCTGTACACAAGTAGAGTCCTCTTTCACTCTCACATCTGTTATTTCATAACGATAGCCGCACAGCATACTCGCTTGTTTGATTCTATTCATTGTCTGGTACGAAGGCTGGTTATTCCCGATCATATAAGTTATGTGAAACCGTTTGGACTCACCTTCGAAATTCCGGCCATGTATACCGTCGGGATAATCCAATACATGTTCCTGATCATATTTCGTATAATAGCCGAACTCACCTCCTGCGGGCGAAGTCTGATATCGTTTTTCTCCCAAAATCTTCCAATTTTTGCCGTTATACTCGTCGTGCGTCTCGTGCATAAACGAGTCGTCAAACACACCGAATTTTAGATTTCTCAATGAAGCATCGGCTTCCAAAGGAGTATATTCCGAACTTGCGGCATCGATAGAAACGCTCCACGGCGTACTCTTGAATGTTTCGCTCATAAACCTGAAAAACTCGGCTTGAAATTCTTTGGAGGGAAATGTCTGTCCCATAATTCTCGGCCCATCGTATATATGGTACTCAGCCCATAAGCCGAAACCGGTTTGAAGGAATGCCAAACGCGGATCATTGTCATACCGTTCTGCAAATTTCTGATAAAACTCTTTGTGAAACCGTTGTAATTCGGGATGCCGCCAGTCGGGAAATCCGGTCCGTTTTCCCTCACTCAACGCCACGGTTTCTTCATAATCGGGCAATTCGCGAATATATTGAGGCACAGCGCTTTCATATCCCGGATAGGTATACCAAAATCGGATAATGGCTTGATGTTTTCGGGATGCGACAGCATCGAGAATTTGTTCGAGAGGAGTCCAGTCATACACGCCTTTTTCTTTCACTATATCCTTATATTGCATATACGAATATTCAAGACTGATGGCATCGGTATTCCGCTTGGCGTTATCTGCCCACAAAACGATACCCGTCATCGGTTGTACTCCTGTAATTTGCGACTGCAACGATATCTTTACGAAGCCGTCGAAATCCGGTTCTTCCATTTCATGTTTCGCTTCTGTATCGTGACAAGAAAAAAGAGAAAGTATAATAACCGGGAAAAAGAGATGTATAATTTTTTTCATCATGATATATCGAATTTAAGAAAATAAAAGCGGAGCGGCGGGATTGCCGCTCCGCAATAAAGGAATGAAAAAGCTATGTAATTATAATGTTGTAGGAGTAAATGTGACCGTAAATTTCTTACCGTTTGCCGGAACAATCGTGTAATAATTACCGTCCAGATTTTCTTTGTCGATAGTAAACCCGTCTTTCAAATCGACAACTATCTTATAGTAAGTTTCTTCTGTCGGAACAGGCAATAACAAACCGCTATCGCCAGCAGGAGTCACCCCGTCAAAATATTTCACAGAAATACAATATTTACCATATTCCTCTGCCGTATAAGGAACTGCCCAGAACGAAACGTCACCACCCCACGGCAAAATGGTAGCTATCGCCTGATAGGTATTCGCCGTCGGCGAAGTGCGATACAACGTTAAACGAGTCTTTTCATTCCAAGAGCCACGTTCAATACCCATAAATCTATTCCAACACCAACCGTCCATATAAATTACATCGGGATAACCCACGTTATTCATGACGTAAACCGTTCCCGAGAAAGCATCAAGACGTATCAAGTATTCGCCTGTCGGGGCAACCATCTTCCAAGTGGGGTTACCGGCCCCGGTAAACACGTCGTGATCACAATAAGCCATAGACAAATCGACTCCCTCGGCCGTTACGGTTTGGTCTTTCGTCAACTGAGCCAATCCCTCGTACGAGAAGTACTCTCCTTCGATCAACGCCAACGAAGAGCCACAGAAAGATATGGCAGAAGGAGCCAATGCTCCGTTAATATAAATACCTTCGTTGGTATAAGCCAATGTGCGAGTACCGTCGCTCAACTCTACTTTGGTATATTCTTCACCTTCTTTAAATACTTTCATCGAGAAAGCTCCGCCCAAAGTAATCGAGAAGCTGGCAGCCTTGTCCTCTGCTCCCAAAGTCAATCGACGATTGGCGAATGTCAAGAAATTGTCTTTTCCTCCCTCTTTGAAATAAAATTGTCCGGCAACGATAGCGCCCCACATATCGGTTTCTACGCTACCCGTACCGTCCGACGGCGGAGTCCATGCCCAATATTTGCGATTACCATTTTGATATCCCTGCATCTTCGTTTTCGAACGTTCTATCCAAATACCATTGTCGGGAGCATCGTTATCGTCCCAGTGACCGGAAATCGTACCGAAGATATAAAGCGATTCGCTAATCGGCGACCAATTTTGAGCATTACCCAAAGTCAATTCGAAACTAACTGCATTAAACGAAATTTTGAAATAGGCTTCTTCCTCGCCACCGAATACGATATTATCTTTTCCAAGAGCTATAATCTCGTCTCCTTCCATACCCCACGACATACCGGTTTTGTCGCTATTGGCATAAATCTTACCCGTAGCACCGGCCGGAATAAAATCTTCCACAGAAAATACATTTCCGTCCTTTTCCATCGTATAGACCAAATTGTTATCTAAGGCCAGATAAAGAGCATCGAATGTCGGAAGCGTTACACCTTTAATGCCAACTTCTTCCGTACTCAACTCATTGCTGGAATTTTTCACCGTAACCGAAATAGTCAAATCCCCGGCCACTGCATTTTTAGGTAACGGAAGAGCTATCTTTTCATTCATGTCATACGTTTTTCCGGTAAGCATTTTTGTCGTTTCATAAAACGCCCCATTGGCATTACTTACCGAAATCATATATTGACGCAAACCTTTTTCATCGGCAAATTTAGCCGTCAAAGTCACCTCATCGCCGTATTTTACATCGGTATTCGGAGTTACCGCCAGTTCTGAAATAGCAGAGTTCCCAGCAGTACCGCCGCCTCCATTAGGTTCATCATCGTCTTTACAAGAAGTAAATACAACCATTGTACTTACCAGTAAAAACATAAAATACTTCATTGTTTTTTTCATCACAGTAATTTTTTTTGTTAATAAATTATATCACTTCATTTACGAATCACTCATTTTTTCGTAAATACTAAATCTCCATTATAGATATCGGTCTTCTCATCAGAAGTTACATTAATTCTCATTAAAAGACTGTTATATCCGGTTTCAGCTTCCCAAACGCCTTCATTCGCCAATTGTATCGAATAATCGGGATTATCCCTCAATGTTTCCATAGGATCCGGCAAATTCAGATAAATATCATAATCTCCAATCGGCATATCGGTCGGCAATCCGGCTTCTATTTCGATAGTGCTTTCCATCTCGGGTTTCCATTTACGAGGGTCGACGTCAAGAGGCAAAACATAAGTAGTCTGGTCCGATACATTTCTCAAAACCAACTCTACCGCCCGAGGATTAAACGGAGCGGCATATCCTTCATTTTTCACCCGCAAAACGACTTTCAACAAATGACCCGGAGTCACATTAGTCGTATATTCGCCCGAAGTAAGGACAAAACGATATCCCATCTCCCGCTTAATTTTATCCATACAGCCCTGAGCAATCCAACGATCGTTCACGCCTTTATAATAATCGCTGTTCAAATAAGACCAACGAAGGTTACGCATTTCTTCCTGAGCCTTACTACAATCGGCAGGAGAAACCCCATCGGGAGGACAAGTCTCTCCACCCATAGGCAAATAAAGGCCTTCCTGACCTAAATATTTTTTATCTTCGGTCACATTTTGGTACGTTCCATAATCGGTCTCACTGGCCATGAAACAGTCATTGTGGTGGCCAATACGCGCTGCAATTCCATTGGTATAAGCATTTGCCGCAGTCAATGCCGTGGTAGGCTTCCCGTTCAGTCGGAGATATTCCTGCTTATATTGAGGCGTGCGCACTTGAACAACACGTCCCTCCGGCAATGCTTCAAGCAATTTATCGAGGACCGCCTTACGAGCCGACGGTGTATTCAAGTTATTGGTCGTATAATACCACTCTCCCCAAGAACCTATAAACCCTGCTTGCCAAACGGCTATCACATCGGCGTTCTTTGCCAAATAGGGTTTCAATTGGTCGATATGTGTTTGAATAATAGACAGCGGTGCATCAGGCTCAGTCTCCAAACTAGTATAAGCAAAACGTAACACACACTTTACACCGGCCTCCCGCATAGCCGCCATATCTTTATCGAAAAATTGAAGAGCTTCGTCAGTAAGGGCTTTATCTCTAAAATTTTTCAAATAGAAATACCTGAATATCAAAGAATATCCATTTGCACGATAATTTTTCAACGTAGATACACTCAACGCTCCCGAAATTCCCATTTCACAAGAAGTCGCTTTATAAAAACCTCGTTCGGGATTAACGATTATTTCATTGGAAGCCTTATAAGAAACCTGCTCCATAGGAATATCCGATTCCTTATTGTTCTCATTTTCCTTCTCACAAGAAGTACATGCCACTCCCAAAAACATCAATGCGCCGGCACTGAATAATTTAAATATCATATTCATAGCTCTTTCATTTAATTATTGAATTAATATCAGAGAAACCGGTGTCCCTCGTTTGAGGGACACCGATCCCCATCTCTTAAATAGTATATCCGGGATTTTGAATTACCTTTCCTTTACCATCGACAATAACCGACGGAGGCAATGGATAGACATATTTATATTTCGAAGCATAAGGAGCTTGGCCGGCATTCAATTCCAATACCCTATCCAACAGTTTGTCGAAGCGAATCAAATCGGCTCTGTATTGACCGCTTTCACACCAAAACTCATGAGCCCTTTCTATCAACAACTGATCGATAAATGACTCTTTCGAGGGAAAATCGGATAACTTTTTATCATCGAGTTTAGCCCGGCCACGAACATCATTCATCAAGTCGACAGCCTCTTGCGTCACACTGCCGCCCGGTTTCATCACGATAGCTTCGGCCAACGAAAGCAATACATCGGGATAACGATATACGACTATATCCAAATCGGAATATCCGCCACTACCGGGAACCGCAGGATCGACCTCATACTTTTGGGGAAGAGGCCCCAAGTCGAGATATTGATCGGGATTTTCCCGATTACGAATCACGCCGTCTCCTGTCGTATATTCAGGAATCAAATAGGTTTTACGCGTATCGTTAGGCTCGAACGAATCATAAAAATACCACGTGCTTTGTACCGTTGCCCAACCTTGAACGAGACCATCGATATCCGGCGGCATAGCCATCATGTGCCACTGGTTCTGACTGGGGCCATCGATAGCACAAGGAACGACATAAATATATTCCGACGTGCATTTAGACTGTCCCGCCAATTCGAACAAGGACGGGTAATCGTCGACCATCGCATAGCCATAATCAGCCGTCATCATCTCTCGGGCAATAGTCTCTACCTTGTTATAATAAGATTGATCCTCGGGAGTTTCATGCAGATATAGACGAATTAACAACATATTAGCCAAACCTCTACTGAATTTTCCATACTCGGTATCTCTCGGATAAGGCAAATTATCGGCAGCGAATTTCAAATCGTCTTCGATAAACTTAACCATCTCCTCACGAGACAAACGAGGGAGCGGAGTTTCATTCAGAGGATTGTCGAGTACCTCGATAGGTGCAATCACCAACGGACCGAACATATCGTACAAAATGTATGACAGATACCCACGAGCGCAACGTACCTCGGCGATATAACGATCTTTTTCCTCGCGAGATAATTCGCTCTTTTCTATCATATCCATTACCGTAGTACAACGACTTATCTTACCGATAAAACCGTAAGGTTCGTCACGAGTATAATAAAAATAGGTTACATCGGTAGTTTCCGTATTGAAAGAAAGCTCATGGCAATACTTCTGAGCGCCAAATTTCCCTGCCAAAATTTCGGTGCAAGCATCGTTCACAAACATTTGCCCCCTTTCGGAAGTCGTATTGATACCGTCCCACCAGCTACCGCGCAGAGGATAATAACACGAAAGCACCATCGATTGTAAATCCTCTTCGGATTGAGGGAATATTGATGGATTTATATCGCTATAATTAATTGGATCCAAATCACAACTATTCAGGAAGGGAACCAACAGCAACAACAGTGTGAATTTTCGAAAAATCTTTTTCATTGTATTCCGTATTATATTGTTGTCTACTAAAATTTAATATCTACACCGAACGTGAACGTTCGGGCATTGGGATAAGAAGCCGCATAAGAATCGGTTTCAGGATCGAGACCTCCGTAAGGAGTAAAAACACATACGTTGTTCACGTCAAAATGGAAACGCATATTCTGGAAAACCTTACGAGTAGTTGCCGTAGAAGGAATAGTATAACCCAATGTTATATTTTGTAAGCGGATATACCAAGCATCTTCATAGAACCAGTCTCCGTATCCATAAGTCGAACCAGCAAAGAAAGAACTGGGATTTTTTGTCGAAGGTTTATCTGGCAACCAACGGTCGTCAAGGCTTCGCAAGCCATTATAACCATACTGTGCCATTCCCCAAGCATTAACACCATAAGCCATGCGGGTGGGATCCATCATTCGACGGTCAAATGAACCATAGAAATTGAAGTTCAAATCGAAGCCTTTGTACCGGAAAGTATTGTTGAAACCAATTGTAAACCCGGGATCCGCTGTCCCTATCAAACGCATATCGGCATCGTCAATCTGCCCATCGGGTTTTCCGGTCAAAACAAAACGTCCGTTACGAACTACGGGGTCACCAGTCTCAGGGTCACGCAAATAGCCGTTCAAGTCCTCAATAATCAACTGACCCGGTCTTAAATCGGGTTGTGCCGCCGGAGCCTCGTCTCCCTCTTGCATAATACCGATGGCCTTACGAGAATAGATTGCCCTCATGGGATCATGGTCTCCTTCATACACCGAAGGTTTCCAATCCGAAGTATGTTCTACCCACCAGTTCTTCACACGAGAGAAAGTAATGTCGGAGAACCAAGAGAAATCTTTTGTCACGATATTTTTCGTATTCAAGGTAAACTCAAATCCCCGACCACCCGTTGTACCAATATTGGCAGCAACCAAAGTCAAATCGTGGTACGTATTCAAAGGCTTAAATGTCAACAAATCCGTTATCCGACGTTCAAAAAATTCGAACGTACCGCCAATGCGTCCATCGAACAGGGCAAAATCCAAACCGACATTGAACTCTTTGGTTGTTTCCCATTTCAAATCGGGATTCTCCAAACGTCCTAAAAATACACCTGTTTGCGGGCTATTATCCTGTTTATTATATGCCAACTGTGCATAATAAGCTGCAAATGCGTTATCGCCTACACCTCCGGCATTTCCCACCGTACCATAGCTGACACGGGGCTTCAACATCGATACTACCGAGCGGGCAGGTTCCATAAATGGCTCTTCGGCCATATTCCAAGCCAACGCTACCGAAGGGAAATATCCCCACTTGCGATTACGGGCAAATACACTGGCTCCATCGGCACGGAAAGTCGCAGTCAACAAATAACGATCCATGAACGTATATCCTACACGAGCGAACGCCGAATAAATCTTATTCTCACTACCACCGGAAGCCACTTGTTTCGTACCTTCCCCGGATTGAAGACTGTTCCATAAAAATGCATCGGTGATAAATCCATTGTTACCGGCGCTTACATAATAGTCTTTACTAAACTCGGCCGACCAACCCACTACCGCATTAATACGGTGGTTACGATTGAACTCTTTCATATAACTACCGGTCGTCTCGATCAGATATTTCTCGCTATCGTTTTCACTAATCGTAGCGATACCGTCGGAAAGGCCTCCATGAAGCGTTTCTTTTGGCATATAGGTCTTACGACTTTGATGAGCCCTATCCATACCCATACTAAACTTGAACACCAAATCTTTGATCGGCTCATAAGTCACATACGCATTTGCCAAGATACGATCCATCAATCCCTTATCCGTATTCAACAACAATGAGGCCGGATTCGGCTGGGTCGGTAACTGCGGATTGACAGGATAATTACCATCTTCATCTTGTGCCGGAATATTCGGATTCATCTGTACGGCAGCCCGAATCATACCCGATTTTTCATATTCAGCAGCCCCCAATTGAGTATTGTCGTTATCAATACGCGATGCCGTAATATTGACACCGGTTTTGAAATATTTATTGATAACCTGGTCCACATTAATTTTTGCCGAATAGCGTTTCATTCCCGAATTCTTAATAATACCACGATTATCATAATAGTTCAATGACATCATGAAGTTGGTAGTCTTACCTCCACCTTGTACACTTACATTGTGTTGTTGCACGCTACCATTACGGGTAATCAAGTCGAGCCAGTCGGTTCCTTCACCGGCTGCCGCAATCTGTTTATCGGTAAACGACAGTTTATAGGCCAAACCGTTTTTAGGAGAATCGATAGCCTCCTGCAAGGTACGATCTCCATAGGGATAGACATTATTCTCATACATCCACAAATCCCAAGTTGCGGTATTCATGGCGTTCATCCACTCTTTCAGATTATAGACATCGTAATTGTCGGTATATTGCTGAATAGAATAAGAACCCGAATAAGAGACAACCGTCCGGCCCTCTTTTCCTCGCTTGGTCGTAATTAAAACCACACCGTTAGCTGCACGAGAACCATAGATGGCCGTAGCCGAAGCATCTTTCAGAACCTCGATAGATTCGATATCGGCCGGATTGATAAAGTTCAATACGCTCTGCGTTCCGGCATCCATTCTTTCATTCGTCGTACTGGGTTGGTCAAGCTCTACGATAGGGAATCCGTCAACCACGTATAACGGAGAAGAACCTCCTATCTCCGTACCTAAACCACGGACCTGAATGTTCAATCCGCCACCCGGTTGGGCACTATTTTGGGAAATCACCAAACCGGCGGCTTTTCCTTGCAAGGCATGCCCCACCGAAGGCGCTACTGCAAGACTCAAGTCTTCGCTCTTCACCGAAGAAACAGATCCTGTCAAATCACGTTTCTTTACCGTACCATAACCGATAACGACGACTTCGTCGATGTAATTTCCATTTTCGGTCATAGTCACATCTAATTTTTTCGAACCGCCTATTTTCACCTCTTGGGTATCCATACCCACATATGAAAAAACAAGCGTTCCATCGGCTGGGGCCGAGATGGTGTAAAAGCCGTTATAATCGGTAGAGGTTCCTTTTGTTCCTCCTTTCACAAGAACACTGACACCGATTAACGGATCTCCAACAACATCTTTCACAACACCGGATATTTGTATATTCTGAGCCATTGCTCCCAAATATCCGCACATAAGAATCAAGGAGACGAAAAATCGCGTACAAAACCGAAATTTCATACTGTGTTTTCCATGATTCCGTTCTACTTTCTGTAATAGATTCATAGATCGAGATTTTTAGTTTGTTAAAAAAATTATATAGAGAAATTTGGACTTTCACTTTTTCACTTCGTTCGCTTGGAACAAAAGCGCTCTCTCAAACTTGCAATGCAATCGAGCCTCAGGACCCTCAACCTCACCCAACGAAACTTCATTGAAGTAATCATACAGTTCATACTTTTTACCTTCTTCCAGACCTTTCACAAGGATATCACCATCGAACGACGAAGCATAAAAAGCGTAATACAACGTGCCGTCCTTACGAATGACATGAGCTTCGGGACGAGAATAGCCTATATCATACAAGCCATTTACATATTCTCCTGTCGAAAGCATCTTCTCGTTATACAGCGAGAACCATTTCTTCCAGATAACCTCCTTCTCAGGAGTCAATCGATAATCGGCTTTTACCTTAGGATTATTCTTGGGCCAAGTAAATTTGGTTCCCAATACGGCTCCAATACCGAACGACGAAGCAAAGTCATCGCCATGATCGCTCAATTCGACATGATCGCCGAAATAGGCCGTTCGAGGAACCAATGCTTTATAGACATATCCTTTCAAACGTACTTGCCAGCTACTGGTCGGGTCGGAGGCTACCGTTTGGTTGGTGTAAGGCAAATTATAAAAAGACATACAGCAGCCGCAGGGACAGTTTTGAATAACCGCATGCGGATTGATTGACCGGGATTCGTCATATATCATCTTGAAGAATCTGGGTAACTGCTCATAAGAATATTGGGGACATTCGGGGTGATGCTTCCAATTATAATCGGGATGCACGCTATTCAAATGCTGACCATCGAGTTTCAATCCGTCGAAGTCATATTTTTTCATAAATCGATCCACCAGATCTCGACTATACGACACCACGCCCGAATCGACAGGGGAAAGGTAATAACTGTCCCACCAAGTAATATAATGCGGGGTCTGTTGCTTGGAAAGCGTAATAAAATCGGGATTTTCTTTCAGTACTTTCGTACCCGGATCGGCAGCCAGCGGAGCCCACCAAAGTTGAACTTTCAAGCCATAGGCCTTCATCTTTTTCACCAGATCGACCATATCCCTATCGCCACCGGGGAAACGTTTGGTATCGAGCTCCCAGTCTCCTTCGGCAATTTGATAACCGTCATCGACAGTCGCCCATTTGATGCCCAATTCTTTCACCTTAGGCAAAGTCCCTAAGATTTCGGCAAAAGTGGCTTCTCGTTCATATCCCCACGCACACCACATGGGCTCGAATGCGGCCGGTTCCGATTCGGGCATTACCAGTCCGGAAGCCTGCATATATTCTGAAAACTGTCGAAGCGGAGCAAAGCAATCTCCTTCATATACCGATACGAATGTCCGCACCGTAGAAATCGTATCGCCCTGTGTAAATGCCACGACCGATTCTTCCGCACTTTCAACCGCAACCTCTGCATAGTTATCGTATTTCGATTTCTTCACCGGAAGCGAGACCAACCGGGGAGAAAGTTCTACATGTCCCACGGCAATGCCTTGATCTCTACGCCACAAACAAGTTACAGGAATACCTCCACCGTAATCCGAATCGTTCATTCCCATATAGTTACGTTGATAGAAAGTAGAATCGACAGGGAGAATCCAATCGGCTCGTTCTATGGTAGACTGACCTTGAAAAGACCAGAACGCCGGAGTATCCTCGCTATCGATCACCCGGAACGCATGGTTTACCCACTTCACTACATGCAAATCGCGAGACGATTCATTCACATATTTTACTTCGGTAACGGCCATACCGGGGAAACGACGATCCACACTAATCGTTTGTATTTTCTTGATAGTACCGCCGAAAGGCATCGAAGCCTCTCCAATCAACGTATAGACAGTAGTATCCCCAACTACCCGGGTATCCCGGCTTTTTAATTTAAAATCAGATACCGTCCCCTCTTCCAGCTCTATATATTCAGTCTGGCTTTTTTCGGTCAAAGGAGCATCATTTCCGGTTAACTCGACCGTCATGTGCATATCCTTATCCACAGACAGAATCATCGAACCGCTTTTTATTTCGAGACCTTCGCTGCAAGAAAACAGTAAAAACGAGGACAGTATTGAAATAATCGTGTATTTATCGATGTGTTTCATGGTTTCTTTTCTTAAATTATTTCATAATTCGAATGAAATTTTCCCGGTAGATTTTTCGCAAGACTTCATCGGGAAGGTCAAAACCCGAATAATACCAGTGATAGTGATAATCGGGAACATAAAAGTGTTCGTCGTCGGTTTCGAGAATCCGAAATGTCGTTTCATACATTTCGGCAGACATACCGTTATCGGTCCCATATAAAATGCGATCGGCGTAACGAGTATAAAATTTCTTCATGTAGCGAGGAATACTTGCCGTCTCTCCGAAACGGGCCGACATATCGACATATAAATTGGAATACTCGTCGAGTAACCTCCCCACGATAGAAAGATCATAACTGCAATTGATGAAATGGCAGGCGACAAACAACGTGTTCGGGTGATTCTTAACGGCCTCTGAAAATTGCGCAATCAACTGTTCGTGGGATTGCATGCCGGGTATGGACATATCGATTTTCCATTTCTTCCCATTCATTAGCCCATCGTTATATTTATCATCGGGCAGATACATCCAATAAGGCTCTGCTACATGGATATTCAATGGCATCCCCAACTCTGCACAAGTTTCATAAATCGGTGACATCAAAGGGTCGTTCAAATGGATTCCTTCGGCCATATTCGTCTGAAATGCGACATATACGCCCAATCCTTTATCGGTTACCTCTCCGACACCCTTAGCTCCCATTTTGTGGCAACGCTTCAATTCCTCAACGGCTGTTTTTACAAACGAAGACTTTCCGTAATCCGACAGGTCGAGGCCACACCACAAATCGAACCGGTCCTTATAAGGAGCATAAACTTCTACGATGGAATCGAAAGAAGCCCCGGTATATCCAGTCAATACAACTGTTTTCTCGATGCCTTTCCTATCCATAGTTTTCACCCACTGAGCAACCTCTTCGAGCGAAGAAGGGTAATCGTGAGAGTGTGCATCGATAACCGGATATTTCGCTTTCTCGACCTTCGTTTCGGGTATTTTATAAATAGATTTCGGCATATACTCTTCCAACAGTATATTCTCCTGTCCATACCCGGTCGAAACAAAAAGCAAAGCGACTAAAAACAGATAACCGTGTTTCATATACCAAGATTAAGTTCGTAATAATTCTTATCGTCATTCGGTGGCGCTTCCCACCATTTTATATTTATCGCACAATAGTTCTACCACAGAATCGGTCGCCTTAGGGAATACTTTTCGCAAATCGATTTCATCGCTATTCTGCAAGGTTTGTTTCAATGCCCGCATAAACGTGTCTTTTATCTCTGTCGCCAAATTGACTTTGGCTATACCGTTGCGAATAGCCTCCCGAACCATATCGTGAGGAATACCCGAACTCCCATGCAAAACCAAAACCACATCGGTTGCGGCATGTATCTCGGCCAAACGGTCGATATCGAGACGAGGTGTCGATTTATAAAATCCATGAGCCGACCCAATAGCCACAGCCAAAGCATCTACCTGTGTAGCCCGGACGAAACGAACGGCATCTTCCACAGTCGTAAAACCGGACGAATCTTGCATTTGTCCCAACTTAGGCACATAGCCCAATTCGGCCTCCACATTAGCCCCGTACGGTCGAGCCATCTCTACGACCTTACAAGTCGTTTCGATATTCTCCTCCATACTCTTTTCGCTGGCATCGATCATTACCGACTCGAATCCGGCATCGAGGCAACGTTGCACCAACTCGACAGAACCTCCGTGATCCAAGTGTATGCAACCGTCAAGCTGGTAGTCTTCGAGTCCCTGACGCGCCAATACAACCGCCCGCTTCAATCCCATATAATCGATCGAGCTCTTCGTCAATTGTAACATAACAGGCGCCTGCACTCGCGATGCGGCTTCGAGTATGCCTTTCAAGGTCTCGTAGTTGTAAAAATTGGTCGCCAGAATGGCTTTCCTTTCAAGCTGAAACTGTTTAAGTTTTTCCTGAACTTTCATATTCTGTTATAATGTGATGTGCTGATTAAACCTATTCCGTGCTATCTCCTCGATGGTCTTTTTATCGGCAAAAGCTCCCGTTCCTCCTGCCGCAGTCGTGTTGATGGCGCCTGTGAGATTCCCGAATCGCTGACAATCTTCCAAAGTCTCGCCTTTGACAAATCGCGAAATACACCCGGCATTGAAACTATCGCCGGCGCCGATTGCATCCACGACTTCCGTATTCAAGAACGAAGGCAGAAATGCCGGTTCTTCTCCCCGACGAACCAACAGAGATCCTTTACTCCCCATTTTTATAATCGCTGTATTGACATAAGGTTTTATTTTCCCGACAGCTTCATCGATCGTTTCGGAAGAAGTCAATAACATGAGCTCTTTTTCATTCGGCAAAAACACCGAAACCAACGGTAAAATGCGGGTATAATCGAAATCCCAGATTTCTGTCGGGTCCCATTGCGTATCGAGCGAAGTCGTCACGCCTTGTACACGAGCGTAATCGAGTATCTTTTCCAAATCGGCTTTTAACGCCGGTTGTAGGAATATGGAAGATATATGGATATGACGACATTTTTCAAATACCGATTTGTCTATATCGGCAAACGACATGACCGCCATCGCACCCTGATAAGTTACCATAGCACGGTCTTCGCCATAATTCAGTACAATCGTCGCCCCCGAAGAGTGTTCATCGGTTTCTATCAACATGGAGGTATCCACTCCTTTGGCTTCGAGGCTCTCTCTTATCAGATTACCGAGAGTGTCTTGCCCTATCATTCCCACAAAGCCCACTTTTGCGCCCAACGCTGCGGCATTGGCGGCAAAAATAGCAGTCGAGCTTCCCAACGTAAGAATCATATCCCCGGCAAATTTCTCTTTCCCCACTTCGGGCTCTCCGTCGATATTATTCAGAATCAAATCGACATTCAACTCCCCGATAGCCAAAATATCGTACGGTTTCATAGCAGATAATCATTAAGGTTTACCAAATTGAACGCATTGAAATACTTATCCATATCGTGTTCGATGCGCATCAAAACAATATCTTCGGACTCATAACCATTCCGATTCAAGTTTTCATAAAGTTGATTGCGAGCTACTATCGCCTCCGGTTTTTGCCAGATATAACGGCAACTTGTCCGCACCAACCATAATTTTCTCTCTTCGGAAAGCTCATTGAAATGATGGCCTTTTTCCGATTCGAGCAACCATTTGCGCCAACGATTCGATTCATCGACAAGTTTCCAAAGCACATTTTTCATATCGGAACAAACAGCGACTCTTCCCTCCGCATGAAGTCGCTTCTCTATTCCTTCGAGTTCCATCAACGCATCATATTCACTGATTGTAAACTCAGGCCCTACATTGGCAGCTCCCATTCCACACGACGGATAATCTTCGGGATTCAAAACCCCGTCGGTATAGTGCCCCTTGATGTAGCTCCCGAACTTCGCCACCTTAGCGGTCAATTTACGCGCTACCTCCTTATCGAAAGTAACCGTATGCAAATCGGTTCCCACTTTACCGACAATGAAGCAGGGCCATACATCGGCCAAACCGCAAGCCTTCAATCCGGCTTTCAACTCGACGATAAACGTATCGAACACACTCTCATCGGCCAAACCGCCATGAACTTCTTCCGTCCCCACTTCATACGAAACCGGGGGAAAACCGTTAGACCGGCGGAATGTTTCGGTATGTTCGATCAACTCCACCGTACGTTTAGCCACCAGATGTATATCTATGATTTCCCCTTTGGGAACATGAATATCGACAGTCGGATCGACATGTATCAAATCGTAACCGGCAGCAACCGCAGCTTCGAACGATTTCTTAACCGCAGCCATAGCTCTATCGGTATCCCATTTCTCAATGGACTGTATATCTTTCAACCACGGTCCTCCGTGATCCACGGCCACGATATAGGGCCCCGTATAATCGACTGCCCGAGACTCCATACGCAACACATCGGTAAAAACCGACTGCGTCATTCCGGTATATCCTCCGTCGCAATCGACTTGATTAAGTGTCGCCGCAAATTTTATAGGCGCATTATTTCGCTTAGCCGAACGGAATGCCGCTTTAATGACCGCCATCGAATTGGGGCACACGGCCAACAACGTGCGGGATATATGTCGCGTTTCTTTCAGTTCGGCAATCCTCCTCAGGATATATTCAGTTTTCGGTTGCGTCGTTTTCATGTCGTTCGATTTAAAGGTCATAGATTTTCACACCTTCCACTACACGGGATATATTTCCCGAAACCGAAGGTTCATCGGGATTCAAACCCAAATTCTCCGATTTGAAATAGCCCAATAATTGCCCCACCAAAACATAGGGAATACAGGCATATTCATTTTTTTGCAATTCCCCGGGATTTGTCGCTGCAACGACACAATCGAGATTCACCCCCGGTATGACTATCCCCGAAGGCGAGACCGCTATTTGAGCTACGACTTTATTATTTTCGTTAATTTGGCGTATCAGATCACGCTCGTAATGAAACACTTTTTCATCATCTGAACAAAGATATACAAGCACGGTATCTTCATTGATCACAGCTTTGGGACCATGACGGAATCCAAGAAACGAATCGAACTTGCAAACGACCAATCCATCGGTCAGCTCTTGTAATTTCAAATGACACTCTTCCGCTATTCCCTTCAATGCGCCGGAGCCTAAAAATACAGCCCTACCGAATTTTCGCGCAGCAATCTCGGAAAGCGATTTTTCACCGTTCTTCAAAATATCCCGTGCAAAAGTTACTATCGCCTCTATTTTACTTTTTTGCTCCGGCAACTGCTCTATATTGAAAATCAAAATAGAGACCAATGCCATAGTCGTAAAACTACTGGTCATAGCCAATCCTTTGTCGTTTGTTTCCGGTGGAAGTAACACCAGCAACACATTATCCCGAGAACTCTCTCTCGCTAAATCGCCCGTTTCATTACAGGTTATGATAATATGAAATACTTTCTTACAATATTTATCGGCAATATGTACGGCCGCTAAACTCTCAGGGCTGTTTCCCGAACGGGCAAAAGAAATGAGGACGACAGGTTTTCCGGTAGGCAAACAACTTTCGGGATAAGTAATAATATCGGTCGTCGCTACGGCTCGACATTGAGAATAGCCTTTTTCCACAAAAATCCCGGCCAATGCATTTCCGATAAAGGCCGACGTTCCAGCACCCGCCAAGATAATTTCGGTATCCTTTCCGATATGGTTGTTCGAAATGAAAGTTTGTATCGCGGCTTCATTTCTGCAAACCAAATCATATGCCTTCAACCAAACATCGGGTTGCTGCATAATTTCACAATATGTAGCCGTTTTATGATCGCTTAAATCCATAAAGTACTGTGTTAAAATAAATTGAGAACTCTATTATCACTCTTCTTGTCCTATTTCTCTATTACAAATATAGACAAGCGGAACTTTCGATTCGAAATATTATATCAACAAATATCTAAATAATACTTTATAAAAATCTATAAACAAAAGATTATCAATAATTTATATAAAAATAAAAATATTTCGAAATGTTTCGATTGTTAAAATACATTATAAAACAAAGATTTGCCGATATAATATTTATTAAATTATGGTGTATTCTAAAAAAACAATCTACCTTAGTAATAAAATAATTTGGTATAAGTTTAAAATTAAGCACAAGCACTTTCGATTCGAAATATTTTTATCCCAAAACCTTATCATTAAACTACGCAACAATGGAAACATACTATTCAGCCAAAGAGCGCCGAGCGCAAATCCTACAACTTCTAAAAAGCAGTCCCAAAATATTGGTATCTTCCCTTAGCCAAATGTTTAATATATCGGAAGTTACTATCAGAAAAGATTTAGAAGAGCTTGAAAACAGGAATTTATTGATACGAGTCAGAGGGGGAGCAATACGTTTACCGAAATTAAACATTGCAGAAGAACAAGCTACGACTGAGAAAAAAAGATTTCATTATCGAGAAAAACGAAGTATCGGGCGCATGGCGGCTACACTGATACAAGAAAACGAAACCATCATTCTCGATTCGGGCAGTACAACGATGGAAATTGCCAAGAACCTGCACTCGTTCAAACAATTAACCATCATTACAAATGCCATAGACATAGCCATAGAATTAAGTAAATACAAACGGTTCAATGTCATTTTACTGGGCGGTCATTTAAGAGATTCAAGTCTCTCTACGGTCGGTCCCATAGCCGAGAACACGCTCAAAATATTTTATTGCGACAAATTATTTCTGGGTGTGGACAGTTTTAATTTGGAACGAGGAGTTTCTACTCCCAACATAGAAGAAGCAAATATCAATCAAACGATGATTACAATGGTAAAAGAAACTATCGCCGTTTTCGATTCATCAAAAGTCAATAAAAAAAGTTTTGCCTTTATCGCCCCCGTTTCTAAATTGAGTGCAATCGTCACCGACAACAATATGCCGCTGGACATTAAAACACAAATCAAAAAAATGGGGGTGAAACTATACGAAACCGAGCCTGATTCATAAAAATAAATATATATGATTAATAAAAGAGGATACTCCTTATAAACGGGAATATCCTCATAATAGTATTAGATCGATAATCTTTTATCAATAGACCGTATTCTGCGGATCCATATTTGTCCAACCGGTCGTCCAATTATTAGCAGCGGTCTCTGTGGGTCCGAACGCACCTATATAGGCCACTTGTTCAAAACCGGAAGAAACCAGAGAATGGCTCCAATCGGCAGACTGACTTACTAACGGACTGTCCTGAGAAGGAACCATGCAGAACGATGTCAAATTCTGAGGGTCTCCTTGCAGTTTCAAATCGTCAATAGCCGTATAAGCGATATTCTTGCCTCCTTCTCTATTGAAATAGCTATCTGCAAAAGCTCCGTTATCCGAAGGATCGAACTGTGTACCATTCGCCCAATATTGTGCATCTTGATAGTTCTTAACCATACCGGCGAACACACAATTCGAAACGACCAATTTCCCCTCGGTGGCATGAGTCTGGGTCTTTGAATTTTTGTCATTCTCAATGATTAATCCAATGGGGAATCCGGCAAATACAGAATTAAACATTCTCAACTGTGTATTGCGGCGCAAATGCATGGCAGCCTGAAAACGAGCATCAGTAAGACTTCCATTTACGCCAGCCTCATTAGTGTAATTCGTCGGATCGAGTACCGGACCGAACATCGATACGTTTGCAAACACGCAGGAAGTATAAGGTTCAACGGTCGCAGCGTCGGCACAATTATCAGATTCGAAGCCGTTGGATGCCGATTTATCCCCGATCTTCGGATTCCGCAAAGCAGCCAAAAACTGCAATTTACCAGAAAATCCGTTATCCGTATCGAAGTCGTCGTCCCAAGTTCCCAACGCTACCAAGTGTTTACAATTTACCGAACCGCCGAACCATTCGTAAGAATCGTCTCCCGAGTAAGAAACTTGTACATAATCGACTGTCGTTCCGCTACCCACCGAACCAAACGTAATGGCATTGATTTCATTATCAGTCGAATATTCGATACCGGCAAATTCGCAACGCACATATTTCAATACACCGGAGTTATCGGTATCGTCGTTACCTCCATGTTTACTTCTGACACCGCCTTCGATAGTCTGCTCTCCCATGTTGTTTTTGGCTTTACCCAAAAGGATAATACCGCCCCAGTCACCGGGTTTACGTTTACCCGGAGCCTGTGCCGATGTAAATACAATGGGGCGTTCGCTCGTACCCTCGGCAATGAGTTTGCCTCCGCGCTCCACAACCAACGTAGCCTTAGACTCTTTCTCTCCTTTGATAACTACACCCGGCTCGATAGTGAGTGTAGCCCCTTCGGTAACATAAACGAACCCTTTCAAATTATAGGTGTTCGGATAGGTCAAAGTCATATTGGACGAAATCTCGTAAGCATTCGAACCGTCTCCCAAATCGAAAGTCTCTCCACTCGGAATGGGATTGTCATTGTTCTCGTCACAACTTACTACCGCCATTGTCGCCAAGCATACAAAAGCAATTGTTTTGAATCGTTTTTTCATTTGATTTTTCTGTTTGATTAGTATTATAGAAAAGGATTAAAAACTGAATGTGATACCTACGCTCACCGAACGTCCCGGTTTATACGACTTCGTAGTCTGTTCGCGTTTCTGTAACTTTCCTTCGGCATCATAAAATTGCGGATACTGCTTATATACTACTTTTTCACCGATGATATCTTTCACTCCGGCTTTCAACTCGACGAGCTTACCGAACTTCTTAGACACCGTGAAATCGAGACTATTACGCGGCAGTTCATAGGTATCGGGGATATTCACGCTCACATCGTGCGTAGTACTGTTGGACTTTCCGATGCCGATGATACGCTTTCCCAAACGATTGTAGAGCAACGACGACATCAATCCCCACTTTTCATTCTGATAATAAAGTCCGGCATTGACGATATAAGGCGATTGCCCTTGCATTTCCCTGTCTTCGGTTTTAACAATACCCGATTCGTCGAAACGTACTCTACTCTTTATCAAAGTAGCATTGAGTAAAAGGCTTAATCCTCTCATTCCTAAGAAGTCGAGAGATTTGCGAATTTCAACCTCCGCACCGAAACTCTGTGCCGAAAGTGCGTTCTCATAATTATATCGCAGCGATCCTCCCATATCTATAAAGGTCCATTCTATGGGGTTCTTGAAGTATTTGTAGAAAATACCTAAGCTGATGACTTCTCCCCGTTGCGGGTAAAACTCGTACCGGAAATCGAGGTTGTCTATCTTACACGTCTTCAAATTCTCGTTCCCGCCTATTTCATTAAAAAGATCGAAATCGTAATATACAGCCGGCGAAACCTCTCGAAACTCCGCCCGATTCAAAGAACGTCCATAGGCCAGACGAAGCAAATTGCGCTCATCAAAATTGTACGTAGCATTGACCGAAGGCAATAAATCGAGATCGGTATAATTGCGGCTCGTCATCAACACTTGCGATGCCGACTGAGATTTATCCCATTTCATTCTCAACCGATTGTATTCAAGCCGCAAACCGGCATAAACATTGAATTTACCCATCGGCAATTCCATCGCACCATATCCCGCTCCATATATGTTGTATGCCTCATAAGCATTTTTCTTATCGGTAATCTCGTCTATAAAGACTTTATCGACACTCAACCAATCCTCACTCATCATTTCTTCATAAGGCAGATACAGATAAGATGCACGTTCTTCAAGAGAGAGATTCTCGTACCGATAGATAAATTCGCGAGGCGTATAATTACGGGTACGATACTCGGATATCAATCCGCCTTTCACAGTAGAGAGTATCTCGCCCATAGGAACTGTTCCCTTGTAGTCCACACTACCCGAAAAGACATGGTCGGACAAAGATTGGAAATAACGTTTGATGCTCTCATTGCCTACTTTTAACTGCGACACGTCTACTCCATCGCTCATTCCCGCCTGATTAACGACTATCCGACGGTCGGGCTCGATTCTATAAGCATAACTATATCCCATGTTCCACGCCAGAGAATGGAGCTTCTTCTCATCTAAAAAATGATTACCGGTCAGCTGTCCCAAATAGCTCAGACGCGATTGGTACAACATCTCCGTCTCTTCCCGATAGGTCAAACCGCTCACATTTCTTTCTCCCGAGCGTTCGGTCAATCGGTTTTTACCCAACATATTAAACAGGTTTCGGAATTCCAATTTATTTTTTCCGTCAAATACAAAAGCCCAATTGTGCATTGCGCCCAATCGCACATCGTTGGAATACTGGTTATCGACATAATCATTGAGATACACCGGCTTATCGGCATCCGAAGAATAAATACCGAAACGGGCATTCGTGATATCCTGTATCGTTTTATAAGTATTACTATAATTGATATAGGTAGTCATACCTATATCTGTCCCGCCCTCGGTTTCGAACCGCCGATTAATCGTCAGAGATAAACGTTGGTCGGGAATCGGATAATAACTTTTCACCCGCCAATCGTTATTAAACGAGCGTGTAAGCCGTGTAACTTCCGCCGGATCGCTACCGGTAACGTCCATGTGCGAAGGCATGCCATTCGACAAAGGTCTCTTGTTCAAATCGAACCCCAACCAATCGGTAGTACTGCCGGGATTCAGACGCGTTTTTACAAATTGAGTATTGGTATTGAATCCTGTCGTATAACCAATCTGAATGGAGTTACGCAAAGGTAAACTCTTGGTAGAGATACGAATAAATCCACCGGCAAAATCGGCCGGAATTTCGGGAGCCGGAGACTTATAGATAATCATATTCTCGATTTGAGAGCTGGGCAACATATCGAATGAGAAAGCTCGGCTATCAGATTCTAAGCTCGGAGAACTGTTCCCATTGATCCACACATTATTATACCGTTGCGACAATCCACGTACCACAACAAACCGATCGTCTATTACCGATATACCCGGTACTCGTTTCACCACTTCCGATGCATCACGATCGAGTGTTTTGGCAATCTGTTGCGAAGATATACCACTCGCTACCTGTACTTGCGCTTTCATTCCTTCCAACAAAGACATCTCCGTATCGTTCCTGCGATAGGTAGAAACCACGACTTCATTCAAGGCGACCCCGTCTTCCTCCATCTCAATTTCAAGACCCGCGATAGACTCTCCCTGCTTCACGTTCACCGGAACCCGAACCGTCTTATAGGATAAATATCGGCAAACAATCGTCTGCTTTCCTATGGGAATATTTCTCAAACTAAACTTTCCGTCCAAATCGGTAGCTGTCGCTACCGAACTATTCTCTATTTGTACGGTGGCCCCTATAATCGCCTCTCCACTTTTCTTATCTCTGACTTCTCCGGTAATCAAACTTCCTGCCGAAGCCGTTATCCCCAATGCATGAATCGAAAAAACAAAACCTAAAACAACCGCCAGTAATCCGCTTTTATACATATATTTTTACCTTTTTCTTTCCGCTGCAAAAGTAAAAGCAAAAGAATACGAAAACATGACAGCAATATGAATCGATATATAACATGTATTACATTATCGTATACCGAATTTTGCAAATATATTTCAGTACGATATGCAATATTGTATCTCAACCCGATAGACCCACAGAGAAAAAACTACCTATCGTTCGACCTACATGTAACGCTTTCTACGGAGCTCGCATAAAAATCCAGCTTATTTAACAACTTCTACATGACTGATTTCCTGCAATGGTTACATTTATGTAAGTTACTAATATCGATGTTTCTTCTTGCAAATTGTTTCGCAAAAATCCATCTTTGTATTGAAAAACAAAAGTTATTAACGATAATCGAAGTAAACTTAAAACGAAAAAACGATGGACAAAATCACAAAAATCAATTCAGGAGAAAAGTTTACCCACACATCTGTCGGAAAACTCGCCGAGTTCAATGGTAAACAATTCCTCAAAGACACTGTCGGTACAACCGGTTGCGAAATTTCATTCGGGACAATAGAGCCCGGCCAAGCCGCACCTTTCTTTCACAGCCATAAACAAAACGAAGAAATTTATATTATTCTCAGTGGCGCCGGCGACTTTCAAGTAAACGATACGGCTTTCCCTATTGCCGAGGGATCGATCGTCCGTGTAGCCACAGCCTGCAATCGTTCCATACGATGCACATCAACCGAAAAAATGCTCTACATCTGTATTCAGGCAAAAGAAGGTAGTCTCGAACAATGTACTATGGAGGACGGTGAAATCACCCAACAAGAAACAAAATGGTAGTAAAACAAGGAGGCTGTTCTTGAATAACATAGAACAGCCTCCTCTCACATCATAGTTAAAGTTATTTATTCCGCTTCAATTCCAACACCACTGCACCGCCAGCAGTAAAAAATACCAAATTCCCATTTTCGAGTATGCCATAAGTCCTCACATTATTCAAAGCTGAAAGTATGTTTTTCTCTGTCTCCATATCGGGACACATCATACGAGTTGCAGCCACACCATGGAAAGAGATAGAATTTTCTACGGTCTCATCACTCCGTAATTCCCCTGTT
Source organism: Barnesiella sp. B2-R-119 (assembly GCF_023656675.1). Lineage (NCBI taxonomy): Bacteria > Pseudomonadati > Bacteroidota > Bacteroidia > Bacteroidales > Barnesiellaceae > Barnesiella > Barnesiella sp. B2-R-119. Next base: position 152,133 of record NZ_JAMOKL010000005.1, on the reverse strand, counting down.
ATACGATTACAACCCGAGTTTCCACTTATTCGACCGTCAGCAATATCGAACCTGACACCCGGTCGCACTTCCAAATCGGTAGATAAAGTATCTCCATACACTTTAACAATATTCCATTCTCCTTCCAATTCAGATAAAGGAACTACCGAAAACCTCTTACTCAATAACATGACAGGTTCTTTATCCGAAGCATACAGGGCAATTTTATTTTTACCCGCGCGTTTAACGTTCTTTACCATAGACAACACTTCGATAAGTTTTCCTTCCAATTCCATATCGGGACAAGCCATGAGAGTGGATGCCATATGACCCAATTCTATTTTATTGTCTCTGGAAAGATCCAGACTCCCCATTATACGGTTACAACCGCTATATCCATATACTCTCCCTTTCTTCGTATCGAATCCGATAAAGGGGTTCGATTGAGCTCGAACCGGTTCACCCTGAATTTCTACCACGTTCCATTCACCACAAATATCATTTTCCGATACCATATCTCTCGCCGTTTTACAAGAAGACAATAATAAAACTCCCAAAAATACCGACAAGTACATCTTTTTTGCATTCATATTTCTATTTTTTAAATCTACTATATATGCGACTTCAATAAATAATTGGAGAAAAGAATATAATACTGCGTCTTTATATATTAAAATTTTTTAAATACGCTATTTCCCTTCAAAAGTCTCCCTTTCCTCGATAGTATTTACAATATCCATCATACATTTTTGCTACCTTTACTAAATATTCATTTAAACTACGGATTTATCATGAAAAAGAAAAATTTTATTCCTTTCATTGCAATCTCTGTTTTATGTGCAGCCTGTCACGACAAAACTACTTTAACCGGAGATTGGATTGAACCAGTACCGGGTACTACAAATACGATACAAGGATTCAGTCTGAAAGAAAACGGAGAAGCAACGTCCATCAATATGGCCACCCTTCAATATAAATCTTGGACGCAAGAGGACAACCGGCTCATTCTATCGGGAGAAAGCATCGGTAATCACCAAACAATCTCATTCTCTGATACTTTAAAAATTTTCAAACTATCGGAAGACAGTCTGATTTTGAAAAAAGGTGATTTGGTTAAAACATATACACGTCCCAAAAGTATCATTCCAGCGACTCCGATACAACCAGCTATATCTACTACGTTTACAGTAAAAGGGAAATTGGTCATCGGACATGAAGTACGCTCTTTTATCGCAGAAGGCGACACCACCTCATATTGGATCATCGACGATTCGGGAACTCTGAAAGAGGAATATGAAAAAACTATCGGCAACAACCCCAAGCCATATACTCCGGTATATGCCGAACTAAAAGTTATCGATACCGGGAAATCGAACGAGGGATTTGCCGCTGAATATACCGGAGTCTATCATGTAAAAGAAGTGTTGAATATATCCCCGATTAAAACAGAATAGGCGTGTAGCCATATCATGAATATAGCCTACATAGGTGCGAGGATAAAGATTCCGTAAAAAATTCGTGGGGATAGACTTGTATTTTAGAAGCTGTTTTAAATTTATTCCGAGACAGCTTGAGACCTATGTTGAAGCTGATTGGAGTCCGAGATTTTTGTCAATAGCAGGCTATTGGCAAAAATCAAGGGATTCTAGATGCGAGACAGGGGCGCAATATGGCCGGAACATACCTGCTTGCAATGATAATATTATTTCTCAATAAATTTAAAACAGCGTCTTAATAATGAACTCTTGTCGGCAACCACGTTACGAACTCCTCGGCAAACGGTAAAAAAGCAGCCGAATAGATTTTTGGAGATATTCAACCCCTCCGTCACTACGTGCCACCTCCCCTATATTTTGCATGCAAAACACAGAGGAGGAGGTTAATACTTTCCTATATATCATGTTTGTTCTTCTCCCTTGCTGTGTCCCGTAGCATTACGGGGTGTTGCGTTAGCCATATAGAGAAGGTGGCACGTAGTGACGGAGGGGTTGAAAAGCTCCACCTTAATCAGTCCGTTTATATCAGATATTTAACCCCCTCGCCCTACACTCCCCCTATCTCACCTGCGATGAGCAGAGGGAGAGTTGAATTCATACTCCTCCACTGTGTTTTTGTAGCGCAAAAATAGGGGAGATACCGAAGAACGATAGTTTCTGAGGAGAGGGAGTAGAATATACAAGGACAATCTCCACTAATTATCGACTGAGACAGAATAAAGAATATAGACGTAATACATTTTGATGAAAATAAAAGAGTGATGAAATTCATCACTCTTTTTGTAGCGAGACCGGGGCATGATCCCGGGACCTTCCCGATTTTGTATCGGGACGCTCTAACCCTTCGCCACCAAATGCTCAATATACTTGCGACTCTTTTTTGACTTTATCTCACGCTCCCGAAATAATGCCGAACTCTTATCGATATACTCTTCCGAATAAACCAACTCCCACGGACGACCGCCTCGGGTACTGGGGGTAGCACCTGCGTTATGTTTCGACAAACGAATCTCTATATTATGCGTATAACCTACATAATACCTATCCTTCGTGCGAGAATAAAGAATATAGACGTAATACATTTTGATGAAAATAAAAGAGTGATGAAAATCTCATCACTCTTTTTGTAGCGAGACCGGGGCATGATCCCGGGACCTCATGATTATGAATCATGCGCTCTAACCAACTGAGCTATCTCGCCAACATGTTTATGTATCGCACCGACCGATTGTCAAATGCGGTGCAAAGATAAGGGATTATTTTATACTACACAAAAAATTGGCTTACTTTTTTTACTCACCAATTCATGCAATCCATCGCCGTATCAACCGATATATCTCTCCAATCCACAAAACGGACGAAGTTGTCACAAAAATATACACCCAGTCCATCGGTTGTAAAGGAGTCACACTGAACAATGCTCCACCCAAGCTGACTATCAAAATCTGCCCGGCTAGAATAATGAGGGTGACCCACAGAAATCCTTTGCATGAAGCCAAACGATCAAAAGCGGATTGTACATTTCCAAAAGCCTTCGCATTGAACATATTCCAAAATTGTAAAAACACGAATATGGAAAAGAAAAGGGTAAGTTCATATCGGGTAAGCCCTCCGGGAACTGGCGCAAAGTTAAAGAAATGGGTAAAGAAAAGCGACAGATCGAACTGAGCGAGCGATGTAATATCGACATGTTTGAAATATTGCAACAGCCCGAACAAGAGCAACACAAAAGCAATTCCAGTCCCGATGATACCTCCTGCCATAGGCCGGGTAACGATATTATCGTTCAAATGACGCGGCTTGTCCCGCATAACCCGCTCGTCGGGCGGCAAGGAAGCCAATGCCAAAGCAGCGAAGGTATCCATAATGAGATTTACCCAAAGCATCTGAGTGACTGTCAACGGCGACTCTGTTCCTAAAAAAGCACCGATAAGGACAATCAAACATGCGGCCACATTGATAGTCATTTGGAAAAGAATGAACTTCTGTATGTTACGATACAGCGAGCGTCCCCAAAGCACCGCTTTGGTAATACTACCGAATGAATTGTCGATAATCGTAATGTCGCTCGCTTCTTTGGCGACAGATGTCCCGTCGCCCATCGAAAGCCCCACCTGCGCAGCATTGAGTGCCGGGGCATCGTTCGTTCCGTCTCCGGTAACGGCAACGACCTCATCTTGCGATTGCAACAAACGTACAAGTCGCTCCTTATCCATTGGACGAGCCCGAGCGATAACTTTCAAATCGGGGATACGTTCCAACAAAGTTTTATCGTCGAGAGCCGCAAATTCGGGGCCTGTAATTATATTACGATCTCCGTCTTCGGGTGTCCACAACGAAATCTGGCGAGCTATTTCACGAGCTGTGGCCGGGGTATCGCCTGTTACGATTTTCACTTTTATCCCCGCATTCAAACAGTCGGAAACTGCCGCAGGCACTTCCTTACGAACCGGGTCGGCAATGGCTGTGATACCTAAGAAAGTCAATTTGATATGGGGAGCCAAGTGTCCGGCGATGAAACACACCTCATCGGGCTCGACCAAAGCATAGGCAAACCCCAAAGTACGCATGGCTTGATTTTGGTATTGCAACAGCTTTTCTTCCAGCATCGGACGGCTATCGGTCATAGGAACATTTCCTGACGAAGTAACCCGATCTGAACAGAAATTCATCACATATTCGGGAGCACCTTTCACATAAAGCACCCGGTGATTCAACAACGGAGACTGAACCACCGTAGCCATATACTTACGCTCGGTAGAAAATGTCAACTGTTCGATTACCTCTGCATGACGACGCAACGCTGCATAATCGACTCCCCGGTCGGCCAACCAAAGCAGCAAAGCTCCCTCGGTAGGATTGCCCAACACTTTCACACTGCCGGCAGCCTTATCTAAATGAGCGGTCGAGTTTGCCGCTATACTCTCAAAAATAATGTCCTCCACTCCCGACTCAGGAATATAATCGAAAGCCGCCTCATGCACTCTCATCTGGTTTTGCGTGAGAGTTCCGGTCTTATCGGTACAAATCACCGAAGCCGCACCCATCGTTTCGCAAGCATGCATTTTACGAACCAGATTATTATTCGCCAGCATACGCTTCATACTCATCGCCAAACTGAGCGTGACACTCATCGGCAATCCTTCGGGGACAGCCACGACGATAACCGTAACAGCTATCATCGCCGTCGATAACAGATAGCTTCCGAACAATAACCAATCGATAACGGGGTGCTCTGTCAGGTAAATAACCGTTCGAGCTATAAAAATAACGGCAGCGATAATGTAGCTCGCTTTTGTAATAAACGAAGCCAACGTATTTAGCTGCTTATCGAGGGGCGTTTGCGTATTATTTTCTATCTGAGAACCGGTATATACCTTACCATATTCGGTCGCATCGCCCACTTGCGTCACTTGCATGACACCGTATCCACCCAACATCGTAGAGCCGTTCATCACGGCATTGGAAGGGTATGTGGCTTCTTTATCGAAATCGGCTTCTATCGTCGTTTTAGTCGCCATCGGCTCTCCGGTTAAAGAAGATTCATTCACCTGCACCGATACAGCACTCAATAAAATTCCATCGGCAGGTATTTCATCTCCGGCATTCAACATAACGATGTCGCCCACGACAATCTCCCGTTTGGGTATCTCCAACATATGTCCGCCTCGTATGACCTTGACAGGAAGATCGTCGTTTACCTGATTGAGAATATCGAATTTCTTAGCCGCACTCATTTCGAAAAGAAAGCCGACAACCGTCGCCAACAATATAGCCAAAGCGATACCTGCCGGTTCGAACAACGCCGACATGCCGGCCTCGCCCGTAGCGATATGATAAACCGCAACAGCGACAGAAAGCAGTAATGCGACTAAAAGAATACGAATAATCGGATCGGAAAACTTTTCCAAAAACAATTTCCACATAGGCGTACGAGCCGGAGGAGTCAATATATTTTCTCCATACCGTTCCCGACTGGCCAATACTTCCGATTCGCTAAGCCCGGAATATTCTACCTCAGATTTCATCTATTCTATTATTCTATTGATACCTATTTTATAAAGAAACCGCTATGCGAACAGAGCTATCACCTCATCGATGGTAAACAGGGACTGTTCGCCCGTAGTCATATTTTTCAAAGTGATTTTTTCTGCTGCAATTTCATTTTCACCGACCAAAGCGACATACTCCACGCCTGTGGAATCGGCATATCCCATCTGCTTCTTCATCTTAGCGGCTTCGGGATAAATTTCGGCCCGTATACCGGCAGCTCTTAACCGGGCTAAATGAGACAGACAAACCTCGCATTCCCGCTCTCCGAAATTAACGAACAGGACTTGTGTCGATTCCATCGACTCCTTCGGGTATAAATCGAGCTGATTGAGTACATCGAAAATACGATCGGCCCCGAAAGAAATACCGACACCGGAAACTCCCGTCAAGCCGAACACTCCCGTCAAATTATCATAACGGCCTCCCCCTGTAATGCTTCCAATTTGCACATCGAGAGCCTTTACTTCGAGAATAGCTCCCGTATAATAATTCAGTCCGCGAGCCAAAGTCAAATCGATTTCAAGCGATGCTCGCAGAGACGAAGCGGATAGTTTTCGTAAAATATATTCCAACTCGTCTATACCTTTTAATCCCACCTCCGAGGCAGATAATTCTCTACGCAGCACTTGTAACTTTTCTTCGTTGCTTCCCTGCAACAGAATCACTGGTTGCAATCGGGCGATGGCATCTTCGGACAAACCCTTTTCCCGTAATTCGTCATTCACCTTATCCAATCCTATCTTATCGAGCTTATCGATAGCGACCGTAATATCGACTATCTTATCGGGAGCACCTATCCACTCGGCTATCCCGCTCAATATCTTCCGATTGTTCAATTTAATAGCGACCCGTATTCCGAAACGGGCGAAAACCTCGTCTATCATTTGAATGAGTTCCACCTCGTTCAATAATGAATCGGAACCTACGACATCGGCATCGCATTGGTAAAATTCACGATAGCGTCCCTTTTGCGGACGGTCGGCTCGCCACACGGGCTGTATCTGATAACGTTTGAATGGAAACGTCAGTTCATTACGGTGCATCACGACGAAACGGGCGAAAGGAACCGTCAAATCATATCGTAAACCTTTCTCACACAACCGGCAAGACAAGCGGTTGAGATTACGCTCCTCTAAATCGGTCTCGGTAACATCGGAAAGAAAGTCTCCCGAATTAAGGACTTTAAACAAAAGTTTATCCCCCTCTTCTCCATACTTTCCCATCAAGGTCTGTAAAGTCTCCATCGCCGGAGTCTCGATTTGACGGAATCCATAAAGGCCGAAAACATGCTTTATCGTATTGAATATATAATTACGCTTCGCCATCTCTTCCACAGAGAAATCTCGCGTACCTTTCGGGATACAAGGTTTTGCCATCATATTTGATAATCTTATTCTATAAAATTTCTACGGGGAAAACCCCGATATAAATAAATTACAAAAATAGCGTAAACCAAAGACAGAAACAAATTTATCGGATTCTCCCGAAATACAGCCTATCTTCGCTTTTCATGCAAAGGTATAACATTTTTCTTTTCACCACATTTTCAGTTCTAAATTCTTAGAAGCTGTTTTAAATTTATTGAGAAATAATATTATCATTGCAAGCAGGTATGTTCCGGCCATATTGAGCCCCAGTTTCGCATCTTGAATCCCTTGATTTTTGTCAATAGCCCGCTATTGACTGCATATCTCGGACTCCAATCTGCTTCAACATAGGCCTCAATCTGTCTCGGAATAAATTTAAAACAGCTTCTTAATATTAAGAAAATACTTTCAACTTTTCAAGTCGACGACTAAAAACGATAAGCTGTTCCTAATGAAATGCGACCGACTCCGATGAAATGATGTGTATTGGGTATGTAGTCATATAACTTATCGTCCCACAACGTCATCGAGGGCTCCGCAAAAAGATCGAACGAACGAGAAACATTCCACCGGAATTGCAAACCTCCCTCGGCCACCCAACCGATACCGCTATCACTGTTATAATTACTCCATCCTATACCGGTTCCCAACGAGGCTATCAGATGGAAACGACGATCGGGATCGGGTTCAAGAAGCGATGTAAGATTCAACAGATAATCGACATGAGCCGTCCCCAAGCAAAGAGTTTTCGATGTATGGGGTGCGATAAAATCATATCCCAAGCCTATTTCCATACCCGATGCCGATGTAAACCATCTACCGAAAGAAAGGTCTGCCCCTACCGAAACTTTCCGATAATGGTCCACCAAAATCGTTTCACTGAACAACGACGGACCTACCGAAACGGAAAAATAGTTTCTCTTATCGAAAGTTCGTTTTCCTCCCACAACTGTATTCCCGCCCAATTTATAATTGAGGCCAACCATCAAACGAGCCTCCGGGTCGAAGCCCAAGCCATTGTCATTACGAGAAACACGAGATGCAAGAAGCTGAGGCTCGATAAACAAATCGATGCCCGAAGATACATTGAACCGTCCTTGTACTCCCGCTCTGACGCCATAAACAAATTCATTCTTCTTTTGGCTATTTCCGACTCCGGCATACACTCCGCCTAACGCAATGAGGTCAAACAACCTGTCGAAATTATATCCGACCGTAAAAGCCGACAGATTAAACATATAGTCGGCCGACAAAGCCAGCGACATATAACGTGGCGCCGCACCGTAATATCCATAATCCAAGCCCAACCGCCAAGCCGACAAAGGAGTGTACCACTTGCCGACAGAAACAGCCAATCCATGACCTCCCGCAAAATCATTGCCAGACCGTCTCAATACCCGTCCCGTATAGGCCAATGACAAGAAATATTTATCGGACAAGTCATAAGCGGCATGATTGGCCTTATAGTCATATCGATCGAGCTGATATTGCAGACCGACATTTAGAGAAGTCAACATGTCGACAGGCAAACCGGCGAAGCTCTCACGAGAATATTTTTTCCCGAAAGCCCTCACTTGGGGTTCGACAAACAATCCGATACCCGAACCTACATTCCACAATCCTTGCAAACTCAAACCCATACCGGGATAAAATCCCGAATTATAGCTGGTCGCATAGGATAGTACGGCTCCAACACCCAATGTCGCATGGAATATCCGAGAAGGATTATACCCATACAACGTCGAATTGATATTCCACAAATAATCGAGTTGTACAAGACCGAACTTGCGATAACCGGGTTGGGAATCGCCATACGCGCCTCCGCCTGCCGTCAAACGCACGCCCGACGCGGCCGTAAACCATTTGCCCAAATAAAGAGAAGCCATCGGCCCGATTCGATCCAAAGGATTAGTGCGCAACCCCTTATGCAGAATACCTGCTGCACCTATATTTAAACCGTAAAACATGTGGTCGACAAAATTCTCGTTACGAAATTCTACGGTTTTCTCAAATGATCCGTGTTTCATTCCGTAAGCATAAAGATTGTAGGAAAGCCCCGCCGTAACAGTCGGCACGACATCGACCGAAGAGAACAAGTTTCGTTCCCAACGGTTATTTTGACTCACATTCAATCGAGGCTCGACAAATAAATCGAACATATCGTTGAGACGGAATGTCCCCTGCAAGCCTATACCCGCTCCGAATCCATGTTGGAAATAACCCTCGGAAGAGACATAGTCGTAATTAAACCCGGCAACCCCATTCAAATTAAAAAACCGATTGCTATCATACCCATAAAAAAGCGTGGAAAAATTCAACAAGTAATCGAGTTGGCCACCGACAGCCAATGTCCTGTATGGAGAGAACTCGGCATCGAGAGACGAATAATTTAACAATAAGCGAGCTCCCGAAACAGGATTCCACCACGTACCTATACCGCCGAAAATACGGAAACCCTTATTGGGCAAAGGATTGGAAAGCGAAGATTTCATCGCCCCTGCAAATCCGGCTCCCATCGTTAAATAAAGATCTCCTATACGACGAGGAAAATCAAAAGCATCCTCTTCCCTCGCCGACCGATTGAACGACGGCGATACAGGACGATATGTAAATCCGGCCAAAACAGCCGGTAGCGGATCGACAGCACTCAACCCGTCTTTCCAAGATTCGTTCGAAAACACATCGACACGAGGTTCCACAAATACAGCCCAATGATCCGATAGGCGAAACTCTCCGTGCAAACCTGCCCCCGCGCTCCACCGGGTATGCAATTTATCGTCTACGGCTACCGAATGAAAACCCGCACCCAATACCCCCGACATCTCGAACAGCCGGCTCGGATCATATCCGCCGAACAAAGCATGGAGATTAAACAGATAATCGAGTTGCAAGCCGAAAGAAGACTTATTATATAATTCGTCGGTTTTCAAATAACGCATCAATCCAGATAATCTCAAAGAAGAAACAGAAGTAAATCGATTTCCAATCGACAGCATAGCCGTAGCCCCGGGATCAAGAAGGAGCCCAGAACCGCTCGTCAATGTAGTCGCCATACCGCCTCCCGCAGAAACGAAGAAACCTTGATCGGCTCCGAAAAAAGGAGCTTTACGACGCACCGGGTCCGATAGTAAACGATAACCTAAGCCGGCCATCAACGAAGCCTCCCAGTCGTAACGCATCCAAGTCTTTATCCCGTCTATTCCGTCGGAATAAATTCCAATACGGGGTTCAAGATAGAAAAAGGTCAATGGAGAAAAATTAAACCTTGTCTGCATACCCAATCGAAATCCGCCGGCATGCGACCAATTGCCGGTACGATATAGTAACTGATATTCACCACCGGCGACACCGATTAACTCGAACATTCGAACGGGATTATCTTTATGCAGCAAAGAAGTAATATTCATCAAATAATCGGCAGACAAACCGACAAAATAGGGATTCACCCCTGCGAGCCCGTTATGTAACCCCGCATTTAACCCCACACGCATACCGTGCACCGGAGAAAACCAATCGCCTACCGTCAATCCTGCACGAAGCCCCAAACCGGGAGTAGCGAACAAAGAACCGGCCGAACGATCGAGAATCAGGCCTGCCTCCCCTGAAATAAAAAGATGGTCGCCAAATTTCTTTTTAGCATACCTTTCATTTTTGGCGGGCTTTTGCAAGGTATAATCCAACCCATTAAACTGATTATTCTCCGGTTGTTCCTGCGCAGCCGCACTAATCGTAAAAACAACGATTAAAAATAGCGGCAGTCGAACCACCGAAGTAAAACCGCGCATAATATATCTCATTTTCATACTTTAATCTTCCTGTTGTAACAAATCCAATACATCTCCATCGACACTGGCAACATCTCGTAACGACGGGTCTTTCTTGAACGCACTCTCCAAATAGGACAAAGCGAGAACCACCTCGTCGACACGATTAGCCGCCACGGCCTTGATATACTCCTCTTTGGCCGAATTTCCGAGCAGCTTCGCTTTTTCCCATGCTTGTTCGTTCGACTTAATAGCCAAAAGCATAAGCACTTCATTAAAAGGCGATTCCGCCGATATTTCCTGCATCACCTCGTTGTAACGGCCATTCAGCGCGGCGGCATAGACTTTCGCTTTATGATAAATACCTGTATCCGGTAAATCGAATGCCAAAGAGTCGGCTTGGGCATAACGCCCGGCAGACAACCAAGCGGCCACTTGGTTCAATCTTGTTTCATCGGGCAATTCCGGCATTTCGAGATAAGGTAAAAGCAGCTCTGAATCCGGCTCTCCCTTATCGATAAGAATGGCCGCCAAATCGGTAGCCGCAACCAAAAATTTGGGATAGACCTCCAATGCCCGGCGACATATCGCCTCACGCTCGGTAATCGAATCGGCAAGATTGTACAGCCGCCAAAATTCATTACGAGACAAAGATGCACTATCGCTACGATAGAGCGCTTCGACTTCTTCGTCTGTGAGATAACGGTATTGCGAAAATAACAGCTCATAACTTACTCGACGCAACCGAGGCAAATACCGGGAAGTTATCAAAGAGCGATAAAAAGGCAACGATACGACATTTCTCGACTGCCGGTTCGGATTATCGGGATATTTATCGATTATTTCCTGTATAGCATCGGACTCTCGGATTTTGTTATCCGCCCGAAGCAAATAGACCACCCGGTCCCAAGTCTCGACCGATGCTGTCGTATGCATATCTATTTGCCTCCGGGTAGACTCGTTCAACTCTTTAACGATGAGCGACATTGCCGATGCCATACGTTTCTGCGCCAACTGTTTGTTTCTCTCATAGTTCCCCTCCGGCGATGCCGTTCCTGTAATAGAAAAACTTTTTAACCGAGCATTCGGATCGTTCTCTACCTGATGCAATCGGGAAATAAGCCGGTTCAATTCCTCTCGGTTATCCCCATCGGCGAGATTCAAATCGCTCTTGTTCACTCTGAATGTAAGATTCACATCACCCTTCGTATCCCGCAGTTGCATCTCTGGCTGCGGGAAAAAATTTTCGTTCTTTACCGCACTGCCGGGAATCTCGTATTCGAGGAAACGCAACGGGTTCACAACACCCCGGGCAATAACAAACGTATCGCGATAGAGCACCCGATTATAATTTTCCATCGAGACCATCATATCGCAACGGAAATCGTCATTTACATTTTCTACATAGGTCGAGTCACTATACCCGACCAAATCGTCCTTGCGGGAAGAAGAACTTTTCACCTGAACATATCGCGACAAAGGGTCTTGACCCGAATCATAATCGTACATACGTTCCTGAGTAATGGCATACTCTTTCCCATCGAAAACCAAAGGTTCGAGAAAAATCATCTGTTCCCGAGTGACATTGTAAACACCCGGTTGTATAATCATACGGGCATTCGTAGAAAAAAGCTCTTTGGGAATTTTCACACGAGTGCGGATATGAAAATAATTTCCTTTCACTTCGATATCGGTGGGTTCGGGAACCACATTGTCGGTAATTCTCTTGGCAGAAACGACTACTTCTTCGAGAGCCACTGCCGAATGACGAAGCACGACATCGACCGTCAATTCCCCACGGACGGCAGCTTTACATTCTTCATATCCCAACGATGTAAACAATAACTCTCCTTCCGAATCGATTTTCACCAAATATTTTCCATCTTCATTCGTCGAGCCGATAAGTTTATTGGTTCCGGCATTATAGATACTCACCCGAAATAGCGGTTCCCCCTCGATATTGGTCACCGTTCCCCGTACATTTATATCACGCGCAGACAAAGGCAAAGCGCAAACGACACTCAAAATAAGCCCTATGAACAAGGAACAAAATTTATTGAGATTCAACATAACAATCTATCAATTAAAATCACTTAAATATATAAGAGAAAGATAGTCCCAGCCGAATAGGGACAGGCGACCATTTGGAAAGATTGGGTGTTGCCGGTTTTTCCTCTCCTTCCCGATAATCGAAAGCCCGTAACTTCGCCATACCGATACCCAACGTAGCTTCCATATTCCAATGACGACTAAGGACAAAAGCGTAGCCATAAGTAAGACCGGCGGCCCAAATATCGCCCTCATAAAGATGTTCTTTAAATTTCACATTATAAAGTCCACCCAACAAACTTATTCCCATGAAATGCCGAGCCATAGGCCTATTAAACCAATACCGCAACTCCGGCTGAAAACGGAAATGCGTGGCTTTCATATCGGCAATCGTAAACGAAAACGGATTAGCCGCAGCACTTATATCGAGGGTCAATCTTTGATTCAACCTCATTTCTACCGCCAAATTAGGCGATAATGTAGCCCAATCGATGAGATTACTTTTAAGAGCGACACGTTGTGCATTGACCATTTGAATATTCAGGATCACTCCCAAAATAATAAAGCATTTATTAAAAACCTTTTTCATACTTATTAACTAACCGGAAGCCGATCCCCCTTTTCAAAAAGCTTCACTCGAAGTTTTAAAACCGTTTCTTACCCAAGTATTAAATAACTCTCAAAAAACGGAACAAAAATATATAATTCATTCATATATGCAAAATAAGCTTATATTTTTATCTCTCATTTGTATAAAAAAAGGCTGTTATTCACATGAATAACAGCCCTTATTTTTTTAATATTATAGAAGCAATGCTCTTTTAACTGTCCCGTCGCCCTCCTGCAAAAATAATAATGTAGTACACCAACGTTGCTAACGACCCCAACGCTGCCACTACATAAGTATATGCAGCCCATTTCAATGCGTCTTTGGCCTTGTCGTGAGTACTTGCATCGGTCACCCCGGCTCCGTTCAACCAAGCCAACGCCCTTTGACTGGCATTAATTTCCACCGGCAGAGTAATAAAACTAAACAAAGTCGTCGCAGCAAATAAAATTATACCCAATAGCATAATAGCCGGATAAGCCTGTATCGTGAGAATCCCTATCAATAAAATCCACTGTACCCAATTCGAAGCGAAGCTCACGAACGGCACAAGAGCCGAGCGCAAATTCAGGAAAGAATAAGAACGGGCATGTTGTACAGCATGTCCACATTCATGCGCAGCCACGGCAGCCGCTGCGACACTGTTGCCATAGTAAACATCACGGCTGAGGTTTACCGTATGTGTGGCCGGATTATAATGATCGGTCAAATGCCCATCGACCTGCGTTACAGAAACATCGTTTATTCCATTCTCCTGCAACATACGCATGGCAATATCCCGTCCTGTAAGGCCATAAGGAATGGGAATTTTAGAATAACGTTCGAATTTACTTTGCAATGTACGTTGTACCGCAAAGCTAACTAATGCAATGACTATAAATAATACGTAAACCATAATCTTCTTTTTTTAATATCAAATTCGCAGATTGCGCAAATATATAGGAAATAAGGGAATAGATGTGTTAATGCAAAAGTTATTATAACAAAAGAGTGTTAAACAAGGAATATCAGAACAAAAACTCCGAGATAAAGAAAAGACTCGAATCCGGAAAACATAAAAAAGTTTAATAAATTATCTCTTTCAAAATTTATTTATACATTTGCGTCTGACAATATAGTCAGATATATAAGACAAACTACATAGTTAAACTTAATTTATCATTCATATGCAAGGGGAAAAACAGTACAAAACAGGACTCGATGTAGGCTCTACAACAGCCAAAATAGTCATTATCGATGAATCCGGGCAAACCGTTTTCTCTCGTTATGAAAGACATAACGCCCAAGTGAACGATCTTCTTTCCGCCTATTTTCGGGAAGCTCGACAAGAACTGGGCGACATCGAAACTTCTATCGCAGTTACCGGCTCGGTAGGCATGGGAACAGCAGAACAGCTACGAACCGAATTTATACAAGAGGTCGTAGCCGCCACCCGGTACGCCCAGCAACTATATCCATCTGCTTCGGCTTTGATCGACATCGGCGGAGAAGATGCCAAAGTCGTTCTCTTTCAAGGGAACCATATCGACCTTCGCATGAACGGGAATTGTGCCGGTGGTACAGGTGCGTTTATCGACCAAATGGCCGTACTGTTGGGAGTAGACATCGAAGAACTGAGCCGATTGGCTTTGCAAGCAGAGCATATACACCCGATAGCTGCCCGCTGCGGAGTCTTCTCCAAAACCGACATTCAAAATCTAGTCAGCAGGAACGTCCCGTTGGGCGACATCGCCGCCTCCATTTTCCATGCCGTTGCAGTACAAACCATCGTAACATTATCGCGAGGCTGGACATTCCACCCGCCTATTCTGTTATGCGGTGGTCCCTTGACCTTCATTCCGGCCTTACGAAAAGCATTCGCCGATTATCTGCATTTGCAAGAGAGCGACTTTATTCTTCCTGCCAGCGGGAACCTTCTTCCCGCATTAGGCTGTGCCCTATGTGCCACGGAAGAAAAAGCAGTTTCTTTATCGACATTGGAAAATCTCATATCCCGAAGCACCAATATCACAACAAAAAACAGCCTACCTCCGCTATTCGATTCCGAAACGGATTATGACAACTGGAAGAAAGAAAAAGCACATTATAACTGGCCCTCTGCCCCTCTTGTTCAAGGGATCCAAGAAGCCGTACTGGGAATCGACTCAGGATCGACTACCACAAAAATAGTCGTGACAACCCCCGACGGTGCTATCCTTTTCTCGCACTACGCCCCCAATTTGGGGAATCCGATAGAAGCCGTTCGAAAAGGATTGACCGAATTAAAAACACAATGCGATAAAAACGGGACGGTATTAAACATAACAGGCTCCTGTTCGACCGGATATGGAGAAGAATTGATAAAAGCGGCTTTCGGTCTCGACGGAAGCATGATAGAAACTATGGCCCATTACCGAGCCGCCCGACAAATGGCTCCCGATGTCTCTTTCATTCTCGACATCGGCGGACAAGACATGAAGGCTATTTTCGTCAAACAAGGAGCTATCACTCGCATGGAACTGAACGAAGCCTGCTCGTCGGGATGCGGTTCGTTCATCGAAACCTTCGCCCACACATTGAAATACAACGTGTCCGATTTTGCCCGTTCCGCCTGTATGGCTTTGCACCCTTGCGACTTGGGCACACGCTGCACCGTCTTTATGAATTCAAAAATTAAACAGGTTTTGCGAGAAGGAGCGACAGTAGCAGATATAGCCGCAGGGTTGTCCTATTCGGTCGTAAAAAACTGTTTGTACAAAGTCTTGAAGTTAAAGGACGGCAAAGAGTTGGGAGGAACGATTGTCGTTCAAGGAGGAACGATGCATAACGATGCGATCGTCCGTGCATTCGAATTGGAAACCGGTAAAAAAGTCGTACGAAGTAATTTACCCGAATTGATGGGAGCATACGGCTGCGCTCTACAAGCCACGTCTCAAAAATCGAATTCGCGCACGATAAACCAACTACTCGAAACTACCGAATATACCAGCCGACAAATTCAATGCAACGGCTGTGAAAACAAATGTTTCGTATGCCGCTATACCTTCCCCAACGGTAATACGTTCTTCTCGGGAAACAAATGCGAACGAATTTTCACTAATCGGGGGGAAAGCGAAAAACCCGGACAAAACATATATACCGACAAATATGCTTTGCTGTTCGACCGGGAAACTTCGGAAACAGGCAACAGAACCATAGGTATACCCCGTGTCCTTAACATGTACGAGAACTATCCCTTTTGGCATGCTCTCTTTACTCGCTGCGGTATTCGGGTCGTACTGTCCGATATTTCAACTTTCGTCAGTTATGAGAAAGCTCTCAACTCGGTCATGTCGGACAACATCTGTTTCCCGGCCAAATTAGTGCACAGCCACATTCAAAACCTGATTCACAAGAAGGTGGAACGCATCTTCCTGCCATACGTTGTCTACGAGCACGAAAGCGACAAGAAAATGAACAACAGCTACAACTGCCCCATCGTCACCGGGTACTCCGATGTCATACGCAGTTCCATGTCGCCGGACATTCCGGTAGACTCTCCGGCCATCACTTTTGCCGACACCGGCTTACTCACCAAACAATGCACGAATTACCTAAGTTCTTGGGGCATATCGAAAAGAGATGCCGAGCAGGCTGTGAAATATGCGTTGAACGCCCAGAAACAATATTCGTCAGACATACGCCGAAAAGCCGAAAACATTGTCAGGGAAAGCCGCAGAAAAGAAGAATCGGTTATCTTGCTTGCCGGACGCCCTTATCACACCGACCCACTCATACAGCATAAACTTTCCGAAATGATAGCCAATCTGGGAGTAAACGTCATCTCGGACGACATAGTTAGAGACAACTCCGAGATAGAGACCCAAGACACTTATCTCATCAAACAATGGGCCTATATGAACCGAATCCTGAAAGCCGCAGAATGGACAGCCCGGCAAGGGAACGATATTCAATTCGTACAAATGACCTCTTTCGGCTGCGGACCCGACGCCTTTCTTCTCGACGAAGTAAGAGATATTCTACATCGTAACGGGAAACCCTTCACGCTTCTAAAAATAGACGATGTAAATAACATAGGTTCTCTGAAACTAAGAGTGCGTTCTTTGATCGAAAGCCTGAAACAAACGCCGCTACGCGGAACGACAGAGAAATTCCGTACAACAGAAGTCTTTCGCAAAAAAGATCGAAACCGAAAAATCATAGCCCCTTTTATGTCGGAATACATCACACCTCTGTTAAAGCCGATTTTCAAATTGTCGGGGTACGACATAGAGGTATTGCCACCGAGCGATGCCTCCTCGGCCGAAACCGGTTTGAAGTACGCCAACAACGAGGTTTGCTATCCGGCCACACTCATTGTAGGCGACATTATCAATGCTTTGGAATCGGGGAAATACGATCTCGACAACACGGCCGTAGCCATTACTCAAACCGGAGGACAATGCCGTGCGACCAATTACTTGGCGCTTATTAAACGAGCCATGCTCGATGCCGGATTCGGAAATGTTCCCGTAGTCACATTGGGATTAGGGCGGAAAGTTTCCAACGAACAAGAAGGCTTCGAACTGAAATGGCAAAAGGTATTACCTGTCGCACTCAATGCCCTGCTCTACACCGATACGCTTTCTAAATTTTATCATGCCTCGGTAGTCCGGGAAAAAGAACGGGGAGCCGCGGCCCGATTGAGAGACAAATATTTAAACCTCGCCGAGCGTCCCATTCTCGAAAACGAGCCTCACAAGTTAGTGGAATATATCCACCTTGCAGCCCGAGAATTCAACGATATCTGTATGGACAAAACCTGTCCCAAAATCGGTGTAGTGGGAGAAATATTCCTAAAATTCAATTCCTACGCTCATCAACACGTCGTACGCTTCTTGTGCGAACAAGGTATAGAAGTGGCTCCTCCCATTTTATTGCCGTTCTTTATGCAAGGATTCGTGAACCGCGAGAACAAGGAAAAACTACTCTTAGAAAAGAAATGTATACCTCATTTCCTATCCAACTTATTCTACCGATACATCGACAAACGGATAGCCCTGTTTAACAGAACGGCATCCACATTCCGGTATTTCACACCCTTTACCGACATTTATGAAGAAGCGGAAGAGACGAAAAATATTGTCTCGGGTGCAGCTCAATTCGGCGAAGGCTGGCTACTACCGGCCGAAATCATAGCGTTCACCAAACAGGGTATAAACAACGTCATATCGTTACAACCATTCGGCTGCATCGCCAACCACATCGTATCGAAAGGGATAGAAAAGAAGCTGCGTATGCTGTATCCTGAATTAAATTTATTATCTTTGGATTTTGACAGTGGGGTGAGCAGCGTAAACGTAACGAACCGATTATTACTTTTCACACACAATTTAAGTGCCTAAAAACAAACGACTATGAATTCAACTTCAACCATCGCTCACCAGAAGACAGAGCAAACCGAAAATATAGAATCGCGTATTATCGAGGCGGCAAAACAAGAATTTATAAAAAAAGGATTCGAGCAAACATCGATGAGCGATATTGCAGCGGTCGTAGGGATCAACCGTCCCACCCTGCATTATTATTTCAGGACAAAAGATAAAATGTTTCAAGCAGTTTTCGCCTCGATCGTTGCAAAATTTTTACCTCATATCGATACTATTTTTTCGACTCAGCAATCGTTCTCTGAAAAATTAGAAGATGTTATCGACGTCTATGTATCCATTTTCTCGACAAATCCTTTGCTCCCCAAATTCATCATAGGCGAAATTCAACGCGACGCCAACCATTTAATAGAAACTTTTTATAGTTTAAACCTCGATCAATATTTGAAACACATCGGAGAATTTCTTGAAAAAGAAATGGAAAGCGGAAACTTTAAGAAAGTACCCCTCCCCTTTATATTCATGACACTTTACAGCCAACTGGCTTTCCCTTTCCTCAGTAAGAACCTTACCATGAAACTCTTTTTCAATGAAGACAAAGATACATTCAATGCCTTTCTACAAGAATGGAAACAACACATTATCTCGCAAATCACCTATCTTTTGAAACCGTAAAAGACAAAACGAAAGGGGGTGTCGTAATGAATGATGCACCCTCTTTGTACATAAAAAAGAAGGGGCGCCACAATGCGCCCCTTCTTTCGTATAATACAAAACCAAGCTATTCGGCCGATGTAGCCAACGGGGCAGGAGTCGTATAAACACGAGCCTTCAACTCTTTGTCGAGCATATACAACCCGAAACCGTTATCTTTAATCATTTTCAAGCTATCGATTAATTCCTGAGCATTAGCCTCTTCTTCAATTTGCTCGTCGACAAACCATTTCAGCATATTGGCAGTACCGAAATCTTTTTCCTCATCGGCAAGCACACAAAGGCCATGAATCAGGGCGGTTACTTTTCTCTCATGAGCCAACGTATCTTCAAAAGCTTCGAGAGGCGATTTCCATTCGGTCTTCACACCGGCAATAGGAGCCAACGTTACTTTACCACCACACGAGAGCACATATTTCATAAATATAGTAGCATGAGCTTGTTCCTCTTGGAACTGTATAGAAAACCAATTAGCAAAACCTTGATTTCCAGCCGCTGCAAAATGGTTGGACATCGAAAGATATAAATAAGCCGACCAAAACTCGGCATTCACTTGGGCATTAAGAGCCTCTTCCATTTTCTTGCTAAGCATAATTCTATTGTTTTTATTTATTGTTTTACAAAAATATAATATAAAATTAGAACAAATCTAATTTTAATATTTTTTATATAACCGGGCTCTTATTTCTATAAAAACACGCCCCCGTCGAATCACTTCGCCGGAGGCGTAATACCCTATGGCAGTAGGGACTTAACTAATAATTTATCATATACTTCTTCTCAGAGTTCATTTAACAATCTTAGTACTATATCCGCCGCAACGCACTATATAAACGCCAGCGGGATAAGCAGACATGTCAATAGCTCCCGATCCTTCTACGAGTTGTTTCATCACGAGAGTACCGCTCATGTTATAAACAGCAGCCTCGACCAGCTGAGCCGACTCTACACGAACAGCCCCGTTAGAACGGTCGTAATAAACTTTCATCTGAGCAGCCACACTTTCTTCAACTGACGAAGGCTCGGTCGAAACGGTAAGTTTATCGAGACAAAAATACGTCGGCGTATTGATGCCATAATCACCCGTATCGCTCGACTCCATCGTAAAGTAAATCGAAGCAATCTGTCCCAATTCACTCAAATCGACCCATTCCCAAGTATCGTTCAATTTCCAGTCGTCGGCATTCTCAGAACGGTAATCGGCCAAATAATATTCCACGGTTCCTGTCTCTGTGCCTTGCTCATCGATACCGTGAGCAACTAATTTAAACCAATCTCCCTGCTCGAATTTAGTCGAATATGGATTCCCCTTCTCAATAGCATAATAGACATAAGGGTTGTTGCATACATAACACCCTACGGCATAATATGGAGCGGAAGTGTATACCTCGCAAGTCTTCGCATCGGAGGTCGATTCGGTATAGGCATCCCAATATGCCCCTAAATAGGGAGTTCCCTCACCGGCAAAGCCTCCCTTAGCCATACAGCCCCATTGATCATCGGTACCTGCCGATGCCGATATGGCAGTTACCTTGCTGGCAAAGAATCCATTTGAATAATTGGAATAAGGAGAAGCGTGCGAAAACATAAATTCTTGTGAATAAACAATCGCATCATTATTAAAAACATCTGCCCACAACCCAGTCTCATCATACTCGATAGGGAAGTCTCCCGGATTCGACAAATCTAAAACGATGTTTTCCGCAAAAACCGCACTGCATACACAAACGGCAAAAACAAGTAATATTTTTCTCATGTCAAAAAAAAATTTAATTAGTTAATATTTATTGTTTGATTATTCGAATATACTCAGTTCTATCGTTTGCACACACCGACAACACATAAATACCTGCCGGTAAAGAAGATACATTCAAACGAGACTCCGACTCGACCATCGTATCGCGATAAACAGCTACACCTCGAAGATCGAATACGGTCAATTCTGCGCCAACACAAGCTCTCACCGTCAGAATATCCCTGACAGGATTAGGAGAAGCTACGATTTTCAAACTTTCTGCCTCCTCGATTCCACTAACTTCGGTTACATGTACCGAAACCATTTTTGTCTCTACCCGCCCATTCGAATTGACCGCTAACGTGAAACTCGTATCGCCCAATTTCTCGCCGGAAAGAATCAAATCATATCCCTCGATTCGGGCAGAAAGAATAGAGGGGTCTTCTACCTTGACTGTCGAAACGATCGCCGCAGAAAGATTATCGGCATCGGAAACACTCTCTAATAGCGAAATTTTTACAGGAGAACTACCCACCGACAAATTATCGGAAATAGAGAT
Source organism: Barnesiella sp. B2-R-119 (assembly GCF_023656675.1). Taxonomy (NCBI): domain Bacteria; kingdom Pseudomonadati; phylum Bacteroidota; class Bacteroidia; order Bacteroidales; family Barnesiellaceae; genus Barnesiella; species Barnesiella sp. B2-R-119. The sequence continues at coordinate 130,465 of NZ_JAMOKL010000005.1, read as the reverse complement.
AACCGGATATTCATTATCGGGGAATACCGGCATAGCCGGGAACCAATAGTATTTCTCAGGAAGTAACGTATTCAACAGCTCGCCATTCGTCCCGTCCACTATGTGAATCCAATTGTTCATGTAATGGGACAGATAACCCGATTCCGTAGAAATTACCACGACATTATCGGTCTGCGGGTCCACTCTCAAACCCGCGCCATAGAACATCTGCACATACTCCCCGTCTTGATCGGGCAAAGTAAAAAACGATGCATTCAATTCATCGGTATCTATATTATAGCATACGACTTTATTTTTACTTTCATCGGCAAAATAAAGAAGGTTAGATTTATATGCTGCGCATAAACTCCCGGCATTCCATGCCCCCCATGTATCGGCGACCCGACAACCGGAAGGTAACGGCCGAGCCCAAGTTTCGAACGAAACCGGATTTATTCTAACCAACGCATTCCCATCGGCAGCCCAAATATTTCCGTCTCGCCCCAACACAAGTGTCGCGATAGACGGAAGGTCGATAGTAGTTTGTAAGGTGTGGTTTTCGGCATCGATCACCAATACGCCCTCCGATTGCTTCGCAGCAAAGACATATTTACCGGCTCGAACCATAGAACCTATCTGACCCGAATAAAGACCTTCGTCATTCGAGGTCCCTTCTATCACATCGCCGACCTTCATGTTTTCAATATCGAAAACAAAAATTCCCGATGAACTTCCTATATATCCCGTCTTCTCATCTACACCCAAAAAGGAACGGCCGTCACCGCCGCCTATTTGATCAAAAGCCACTATCTTTTCCAACGACAAGGCATCGGCCACGACCAGTCGCCCCCCTGTCGATTCTTCTTCGGTCGACTTCGCCTGTTTGGAAATCAAAAAGAATTTTTCACCGTAAATCGTTCCGAACTGCGTTGTGACACCCAACTTCTCATCGGGATTCTCCCGACGGAATACCCGGTAAAACATTCGGCCATCATTCGTCAGGAAATTAATGGTTCCGTTATCCCAGCCATACCAATCTTCATTGACAAAAAATATCCCTTGCGAATAATCGACAGCTTCCTGTATATATGATTCTACCGCTACGGCATTGGCATAATCCGGTGTATCGCTACCGGATTTATCGTAATAAAATATATAGGTATATCGATTTTGTATCGGCATTTTATTGATTTCGGTCTCAGCCTCGTTTCCGCTTTCGCTTCGAGCCAAACAATGCCATGCTCCATCTTCCGAGACCGAAGGCGAATTCCAGTGGTCCTCTTTGTCGACACACTCCCATTTTTTGTAATTGTTCGGAGTCGCTGTAAACTGTCCCGTAGCATTATACTTAGGATAGGTCGTATCGCCGCCGACAACCAATGCAACGGTATTCTCTCCATTCAGGTCGAAACCCAATCCATCGACCGTGTAACCACCTTGCCGACGCATCAGAGAAAACAAACGAGGATCCGTTTTCACCACATCGTTCAACATTTCCACGATTGTAGTTTCCTCCTCCCCTTTATAGCCCCACGCCAACGCTCCGGGCGTTTTCCCGTCGTTCCAAGCGATGACTAACATGGCTTCGACATTCCCTTCTCCTATCCAATAATTTATATCCGAAAAGGAAACGGCACGGACCGGCATAGACCAACTGCCGAAAAAAGCTAAAAAAAGAAGTAAATATTTTCTCATCTTTCTATTTTTTTGGAAAGATGTCCCGGAGCCGAAACTCCGGGAACATCTTCGTTTTACTATTTCACAATCATAGACTTATCGCCTACAATCTTCTGGTTTTACATAAACTTTCGAAACTTCGATCGAACCGTCCTCATACACAGTTTTCACAATATTGATACCTTGCACGGGTCGAGGCAAAAGTTTCCCGTCCACCGAATAATATTCACGCAAACGCACCTCCTTTTCGACAACCGGTTCATCGATACCGGTAGCCGTCGTTACCTTGAACAATATGCTAAACTGTTTATCCGACGTTGTCAATACCAAGTAGTAATAAGGATCGTTCGGCAAATCTTCTCCTTCACGAATTACGGTCACTTCGTTACCGGAGTACGAAACGGTCAACTCCTGATCTTCGACAGGGAATCCGCTACGTATCAACATGGCCGAAACGCTATCGGTATTAACGACAGTCCGATTAAACTCTATCACGAAAGTTTTCGTATCGGGTTTAACGTCCAACGCTTCCCCACCATCGAAACTCATCGACGGAGTAGTCGATACTATTTCCAATTCATCTAACCACGGCATGATTACGAAATCCTTCCAATAGGTGGTCTGGGCATAGAATTGACAAGTTTGGGCAGGGACATAAATCCGGCAGGTTATCGGCACTTTGGTAAATGTATTGGAACTTGCACCGGTCGGCGGTGTATTGTTAATATAGATACGTTCCAAAGAAGAACAACCATTAAACGTATAAGTGGAAACCGAAGCTATTTTGCCATTGGCAACTACTTTCTTTAACTTAGCATCATTGCGGAACAAACTCGATCCCAACGTAGTTATCCCTGTTCCCAAAACAGCTTCTGTCAAACTGGAACAGCCATAGAATGCCGAAGCTCCCAAAGAGGTTACTTTATCGGAAAGATTTACCGAAGTAAGACTTGTACAACCGTAAAATGCATTCGTCCCGATAGAAGTTATCGATTCGGTAACCGGCAATGATTTCAAGCCCTTACAATTATAAAAAGCAGAATTGCCGATAGAAGTCACTTTTTCCGAAAGTTCTACATTAACCAAATTCGTACAGCCGTGGAACATGTAATTCGGCACAGAAGTAACTCCACCCCCTATTTTTGCAGATTCCAATCCCGTACAGCTTTGGAACACATAAGTTCCCAGTTTAGTAACCCGATCGGGAATAGCTACCGACGTTAATTTCGTACAGCTTTTGAAAGCATAATCTTTTATCTCAGTAATGCTTGCTGTCAGCGGCAACTCGGTAAAGGCCGTACTTTGGAAAGCATATTTGCCGATCCCAGTAATATTCTCCGGCAGAACTACCGACGTCAAAGCGGAACAGCTGCTAAACATATAATCGGGAATAGAGCTTATACCTGTACCCAAAGTCGCCGATGTCAACTTCGTGCATTTCTCAAAGGCATAACTACCAATCGAGGTCACACTATTCGGAATAACAAGCGACTCGATCGCAGAGCAGCCCGAAAACACAGAATTACCGAGCGAAGTAATCTTATCAGTCAAAGGTAGATCGGTTAACGATGAACAACCTTTAAATGCGCTCGCCCCGATTTCGATTACCGACGGATAAGATATCTGCGTTAACGCAGAACAAGTATTAAACGCATAATCACTTATTTTTGTCACACCTGTCCCGATAGTCACCGTTTCCAACGACTTGCAACCGCTAAATGCATAGCCGCCCAATTCGGTCACGCTATTGGGAATATTCAACGTTTGAACCGATACACCATAGAAAGCCCTGCTGCCGATCGACTGCAAACCATCGTTAAAAGTTATGGTCGTCAAAGGATTATTATAAAAAGCCCAATCACCTATCGTTCTCACCGTAGCAGGCAAAACAAGAGAAGAAATTTTCACTTTGAAAAATGCACGCTCACCAATAGTTTCGAGAGCACTTCCGAATGTTACGGATTCCAACTTCTCACAATCGCTGAAAGCATAATCACCGATAGCGGTCAAACTATTTCCCAACGAAACGGTAGCCAGAGAAGCACACTTGTTAAAGGCATAGTTACCAAGAGTACTCACTCCGTCGGGTAATACGACCGATTTCACAGCAGTCTCGGCAAATGCATAATCACCGATTGTTTTCAAGGAAGAAGATGAACGCTCCTGTGTACCCAAAGTCACCGTCGCCAAAGAACTGCAACCGTAAAAAGCATAATTGCCGAGCGTTTCGACCCCATTCGGTATCGCAATTTCAGTCAAAGCGGTACAGCCGTTAAACGCAGCTTCGCCAACAGCCGAAACATTTCCTAACCCGACAGCATTCAAAGCAGAACAACCGGCAAATGTACGAGTACCCACCGAGGATACCGTAACCGGCAATTCCACCGATTGCAAAGCCGAACAGCCATAGAAAGCCGAATCGCCCAATAAAGTCAAAGAGCTCCCCAGAGCAGCCGAAGCCAACTTCGTACAGCCCTTGAAAGCCAAAGCCCCTATCGATTCCATATCTGCCGGCATACTTACACCGGTCAAAGCGATACAATTCTCGAAGGCCGAGCGACCTATGCTCTTCAATCCTTCACCCAAAGAGAGGGTTGCCAAAAGAGGACAATCGCCGAAAGCCTCATTACCGATCGAAACCGTTTGCGCAGGCAACTCCACAGATGTCAAACGGCTGCATCCGTAAAATGCCCCTTCGCCGATTGTTTTCAAAGTCGAAGGAAAAGTAACCGAAGTCAATTTAGCACACCCCATAAAAGCCATATCGTCGATACCGACTACTGTGTAAGATACTCCCTCTATCAGGATAGTTTGGGGGATCGTCAAAATCCCCGAAAAAGAGGCATACGAATCGTCATACACCACGAGGGCAGTTCCCGGTTCCTCTCCCGGAACGGCTATTACCGATTTATCGCCGACAACGAGCGTAACCGTATCGGTAGAAATCGTATCGAGCATGTTGCTCACCACACAATAATAACGCCCGGCATCGGAAGTTTCCGCCGAAACGATCGAATAAGACGACGCTTCGGCATCTTGTATGGAGACTTCGTCTTTGTACCACTGGAAATACAAACTATCGCCTTTGAACTCAGGGGCAAAAGTTACCGCTTCTCCCGGAGAAACCGTCACATCTTCGGGTTGAACTTTCACAGAAGGAGCTGTCGGCCCGTTTTTAGGAGCCGGCGCAAGAGGTTTCCACGGTTGAGACGACATGTTTACCGAAAAATTCCAACCGTCCCAACAACCGTCAGTCAATTTACGGCCCGTAATTCCGGTCCCGGAGTATCCCCAGGGATCGCTATCGCTCGATTTCAGCCAATAAGACCAATACCCTTGATACCAGCCCGATTGCCAATAGTCCTCGGGGTCGGTACAAGTCCAACCGTCATATCCATACGACGAAGATAAGATTACCCCGTTCTCATCAGGGGAAAGTGTTACTCCGTCCTTAGTAATAGAAAAATCGCCACTCTTGTTAACATCGTACCCAAAACCCGATACAGTGCTACCATACGCCGTTCCTGTTTCGGTCATGATGAAAAAACGAGGGTCGGAAGCGGCAATTGCACGCGCCATCGTTTCACCAGTAGCTTCACCGTCCCAACGGAATCCCCAAACCAACGCCGATGTTTCACTCTCGGCATTCCATTGTACGACGAACGCAGCGCGGTTAGCCCCTTCGCCAGACCAGTTTTCGATCATGTCCATCGTGAAAGTTCCATCGGCAATCGCCCTCGGCGATACCATCTGCGGCTTTGCCGTAGGGTGCGGACGACCTTGCACAAGGACTTGTGCAGGTAATTGTAAAACCGCAAACAGCAATACCATCAAAGCATAAATCTTTCTCATCTTTGTTAAACTTTTAAGTATTAAATAAAAAACAAATAGTTCTTTCCCATTCAATACTTGCAAGATACACCACTTATATGCCTCCAAAACTTTCCCGGACTTCCCGGCGTTTTTTGTCACAGCTCATACCTCGCAAGCTTTTCGGACAATACACACGGCAGGTCTTCTGACTTACTCCGGTAACCGAGGCCTTCCCAATCGTCATAATCAGTGGCTTTCAGTATTCTCGGGACCTTTTTATGGAGCTTACAGCAGCGGGACTGTTCGGGACTTACACCCGATTCCCTTTTAATCGGCGGACCTTTTTCAAGTAGCCGAACCTGTGTGCACTATATTTTTTTAAGTTATTTTCCTCTCGTTTCTTTCTATTTTCTCATAGTCACTCTTCTATATGTAAATCGGTAACACCCATTACTTCGGTCGAACATTCGCCCAACCAACCGTTGAATTGGTTCACTCCCGTATAAATTTTTATGAAATCGACACCCGGTAAATCGACCGGATTACCTTCGCTATCCACCGCCCAATCGATTTTAAAATTGGACTTTTCGCTACTGTTGGGGTGATTATCCGCATAACCCCAATCGTATGCGTAAAGGACATAATAACTCCCGTTTCCACTCTCATCGACAGCGTTATCGGCAAGCCGGCTCCCTTTGAAAGTTATCGAACTGTCCGAAATCCATTGCGGATAATACGGTTGCTTATGGAAAGTGAGTTGCGATATATATCCTATATTCCCATGATTATCGGTCCACCGGACATACGTAGAATCCGTGATATTCGGATTGGAACAAGTCACCGGCTCCTTGTTTTCATCGGGTCGATAGTAGGTTATTTCATAATTCTTCAAAGTCTCCTTTTTATAATATTCGCTACCGGCCAACTCGTACCATTCGTCATCGGGAATGCCATTCCCGTTCGTATCGACCGAGACCATCACTATCCCGGGTTCGCTGCTACCTCCCAACGGGGCATCGGGACGAGGATTGTCATTGGCATAAAATGCATTACCCAATATTTTAAAATCATATTCTCCCGGCCGATTGACAATCGTATGGTCGAAACCGACGACAATATATCCGCCGTAGCCACCCAACGAGACCATCGTACGGGCATCGTATGCCAAACAATCTTCGACTTTCTGCCGCATAGATTCTTCGGTATCTCCCTCGGTATATTTCGGAAGCTCATTGACGAACTGTCCCGGTGCAGGGCGATATTCATAAACCTTAGTTATATAAGGGCTATAAGCTACCTCTTCTTTGCGAACGACAATACGCATAAGATGGGTTATGGGATTAGCCGCATCATAAATCTGGAATCGCAACCGATACGTTCCCGTTTCACTCGCTACAAACGTATAATCGCGTGTCGTCGCCACAATCGAATCGGTGACAGATACCGAATCGGACTCGTAAGAAAGGGCCCATTCATATCGTTCTCCGGTAAATCCCGGGTGTAACGTCAAGCCCTTCATGCGTTCCACTACATACGTATCGTCAAGCCCTAATGTAATCATAGAAGGATTATCGGACTGACAAGAGGCTATCAGCAAAATCAAAGCCATCGACAAAACATACCACACTTTCTTCATATCGGTTTATTTATTTTTATACAAAAAAGCCATGTGCGCCGGAATATCCCCGGTACGAACGCTCCATTTTCTTATCCCGTCCCGTCCATAACAATGTAGATTTCCACTCGACACGTAATTCTTGGCATCTGTTACATAAACGTCTCCGGTCTCGGGATTTACTTTCAATCCATAAGGGATTTCTATATCGGTTTCCGTTCCGTCCTTAATAAAACTATTTGAAATCAATTCCCCTGTACGAACATCGATAATACCGTAAGTAACATTATTTTCTTGCGAAATATTACTCCACTCCACGCTATACAGATAAAGCGAATCGCCGCAAATATCCATCTCGCTGCAAGAAACATTCAAAGTATCTCTCACCTCCATGCGGTTTGTACGCTTATCTTTTTCCAGAACGAAAAGACGGGAAGGAATCTTCTCATAATCACCCCGAGATGAAACCCATAATTTCCCGTATTTATCCGCCCGGATACGATGCAAGTTAATTCCTACGGGAATCTTTCGTATCTGCGTCATTGTTTCGATATCGATCACCGAAACCGTATTATCATAATTCGGTTTACGATAACCGCCTGAATTAGCCACATAAATAAGACCGTCTTGAATGACCAACTCATCGGGTTGATAACCCACCGTGACCTCGGCCGTAATTTCGAGAGTAGCGGTATCGACTTGAAAGACAGCTCCGAGCTGAGCATTCGGGTCTATCCCTACCGGACCTACATAAGCCGAAACATAAGCAAAACCTTTATCGAAGGCGATATATCGGCAATTAGGTATGTCCACTTGTCCCAATCGCTGACAAGAACGAGCATCGAGGACTTCGACCTTATGCGAGCAGTTGATAACCGCATACATCTTGGAACCATATATCTGGACATCGTTACCCACGTCACCCAACTCCTTTACCACGTTAGGATTTTTCTCGGCATACAAGTTACGGACATAATAGCCGTTTTCGAAATCGACAAAATCGAGCGTACATTTATTCGAACCCATATTACCCTCGTTCAACAAATAAAGTCCGGCATAATCAGACCGGCTGTTGTCGCCGAGCGGCAATCTTTCATATTCCGCCAAGATAATGACCTCGTCTTCCCGACAGGAAGTCATCAACGATATTCCCGCCAGTAGGATACACGAAACAATATGTGCGACAACCGATCTCATTACAATTCAATGGCTATTCCAAATCGATAGTTACGCATGGGCATAGGATAATTAAGAACGACGTCGTATGCCTGATCAAACACATTATTAACCTCGGCCGTCACTTTCAGGTTCACCGATTTTATCCGAAACGATTTCACCAAAGATATATCGCTCGTGTACCACGGCTGCACATAATTATATTCGATATTTTCTTGCTGATTGTACCGTTCCCCTACATATACGAAACTATAATTCAAACTCCAATCGTCATAGCTCAAATTCAATATGGCCGATCCGCTATGCCAGGGTATATACGGAATCTGGTCGCGGTAATAGTTATCCCGAGGACTGGTTATATCTATCGCTTCTTGATAGGTGTATTGCACCTTCGTCATTAAACTTATTGCGTACGGCAAACGGAAAGTTGCCGTAGCCTGAACGTCGACACCCCGGATATCGACTTTACCGAGATTGAGCATAGTCCACCGGAACTGCTGTCCTTTGGGATAGGCGATAATCTTGTCGGAAACGAGGTTATAATAAACATCGGCCCCTGCATGAAACCCCGAAAGGAAACCCGTTTTCGGAGCGACAGCATAAGTAAATCCCACATTGTATTGCGTAGCGCTCTCGGGCTTCAACACCGAGTTACCCATATCGGCATAGTACAAGTCATTGAAGGTGGGCATGCGATATATCTGTTTATAAAAAGCGCGAAACACCCAATTGTATTTTTTAAACGGTTGATAAGAAAGAAATACCGCCGGAGTCACTTTACTTTTATTAGGCGCTTTTACTTGTCCCGATGCTTTCTCATCGACCAAAGTCGCCAAAACACTGGCCTGCATTTTCAAACGGTCGGCAAGAGAAAAAGCCGTTGCCGCCGAAATCCAGTGCGTGTACCGGTCGGCCGACATGTACTCCGACAAACCGTTCCACTGCATGTCGTATGCCACCGAGACGTCCCAATTTCTGAATATCGAATACTTATTGGCTACCGATACATAAACCTCTCGTTGTTTATACTGGTTGTCGACTCGCATCAGCTTATCGTCGTTATTCATATAATGGGTATAATCGAAAGCATACTTGGCATTCACCTTAATCCCATATTTGCGGGTAATATCCTGTTGATAGACACCCTGCACGAAAGAATTCCGGTCCCACAAACGCTCTCCGTTGCGCCACACGTTATTGACGATAGCCCCCGGAATCCCCCGCTCGGAACTATAATGATAAACATAGGTTTTCCAATAACCGTTGGGCAAGTAACCTTGCAATCCTCCTTCGAACCGAACGGCATCGATGTCTCCGTTTTTACGGGTAGCCGTGGTATCGTATGCCGTCTCTCCCGAAGGAGTCACCCGCCGGTAACGGAATTTATATTTCCCGCTCGAATTGATCCACTCGCTATTGAATGTCATGCTGACCGTCTCGCTAAGTTTATATTCAAACAAAACCGAAGGATTCAGCAAATCGAATGACCCGGCCTTCACAGATGCTTTCAAATGCGATTTTTCTCCCGGTTTAAATTTAGGGCGACGTGTCGTCAAATAGATAGAGCCCGCCGAACCGAACTCCCGAGCAGACTGGAATATCTCGCTTTTTTGACCGTTATACAACGATATTTCCTCTATATTTTCAAGCGAAAACTTGCCCAAATCCACTTGTCCGTTCTGAGCATTTCCCAACTGAATTCCATTATAATAAACACCCATGTGGTTTGTACCCATGCTGCGAATGTTGACAGTTTTCAATCCTCCCACGCCACCGTAGTCCTTAATTTGCAAACCGGAAAAATAACGTATGGCATCGGCGACCGAAAAACTATTCAACGCTTTCAGTTCCTTTCCGGTGAGCTTCTGCGAAGGAATCACTTCGTTATACCGATTGGCGGTAACCATTACCTCTCCCAATGTCTGTATCGAGTCAAGAGAAGAAGAATCGGCATTCGCTTGTCCCACACCGCAAAGCAGCGACACCATCATACCCCACACACATCGATAAAAAGTCTTCATCGGCCTATCCTTTCATAAACAGCCTTCGGGTATAATGCCTAAAAATCCATGCAAACAAGCGGCTTTATATTTACTCCGCAGATTCACAAGCTCTACCCCACGAAAGCTAATGACAAACAGCATGGCAGGTCTTCTGACTTACTCCGGTAACCGAGGCCTTCCCAATCGTCATAATCAGTGGCTTTCAGTATTCTCGGAACCTTTTTTGGAGTTCACAGCAGCGGGACTGTTCGGGATTCACACCCGATTCCCTTTTCATTCTACACCCCGACCGGGGCTTTGAAACCAATGCGTTGCAAAGGTAACATAAATTATCGACTCCTTTCTATTTTTTATTAAAAATATTCCAAACCAAACATACAATCCAATCGTTACTTCAAAAAAATAGAAATTTATTTTATCCGAAAAATAATGTGTACAAATTTGTATTAATCATAAATTTTACCGAATATTGTGAACATATTCGTTGAAGATAATACGCATGGAGGAAAACAAGATTTTGAAAAACAATAGTATCCCTCTGAAAATCTGGCGATTTTATATGGAAGGATTTCGAAACATGACCTTAGGTAAAACTCTTTGGGCAATTATCCTCATCAAGTTGTTCATCATGTTTTTTATCTTGCGGTTATTCTTTTTCCCCAATATCTTGCAACAGAAATACGATACCGACGAGGAGAGAGCCAACCAAGTCATCGAGAATCTCATTACTCCGAATAATCCTAAAAATCAACAATCATAAGTAACCATGAACGATCTTTTTTCCCTTGTAGATTGGTCGAGAGCACAATTTGCACTCACCGCCATTTACCACTGGCTATTTGTTCCCCTTACATTGGGACTGGGAGTAATCGTGGGTATAATGGAAACCATTTATTACCGTACCGGCGACGAACGGTGGAAAACGATTACCAAGTATTGGATGACCCTTTTCGGAGTCAATTTTGCAATCGGAGTAGCAACGGGTATTATCCTCGAATTTCAGTTCGGCACGAACTGGTCGAATTATAGCTGGTTCGTAGGCGATATTTTCGGAGCTCCCCTTGCCATAGAAGGAATTATGGCCTTTTTTATGGAAGCGACTTTCATCGCAGTCATGTTTTTCGGCTGGAACAAAGTCAGCAAAAGATTCCATTTGGCCTCTACATGGCTCACGGCAATAGGCGCTACCATATCGGCTCTTTGGATATTGGTGGCCAATTCATGGATGCAATACCCTGTGGGTATGAAATTCGACCCGGAAACTGCACGAAACGTTATGGACGATTTCTGGGCACTGGTACTCTCACCCGTCGCTGTCAACAAATTTTTCCATGCCGTCTCGTCCGGCTGGGTATTGGGCGGTATATTCGTAGTGGGGGTAAGCGCTTGGTATCTGATTAAAAACCGGGAGAATTTCTTAGCCCGTAACAGCATTCGTGTGGGAGCTTGGGTAGGATTGATAGGCACGCTCATCGTAGCCTACACGGGCGACGGTTCCGCTTATCAGGTCGCAGACAAGCAGCCTATGAAACTGGCGGCTATGGAAGGAGTTTACAACGGTAAAAACGGACAAGAACTCATCGCTTTCGGGATACTCAATCCCGACAAGAAATACGACAACGACGAGAAAGAATTTCTTTTCGACATACCCATACCCAAACTGTTATCCATCTTGGCGACCCGGGAAATTGACGGATTCGTTCCCGGAATCAACGATATTATTAACGGAGGTTACGTCGACAAAAATCTGAAAGGAGAGGAAATCATCGCTCTTTCCGCCCAAGAAAAGATGGAGCGAGGCCGTTTAGCCATCGCAGCTCTCGCCGACTTCAACGCCGCCCGAAAGGATAACGACACAGAGGCCATGAACGAAGCCAAAACAAGGTTAGAGGCAAACTATGAATATTTCGGTTACGGATATATCGACTCGGTAGAACAGCTCATTCCACATGTGCCGTTCGTATTCTATTCGTTCCACATCATGATTATTTTAGGAGGCTATTTCCTCTTATTCTTTATTTTCATTTTGGTACTATCCTATAAAGAGAAATTGCAAAATTTGAAATGGGTGCTATGGATTGCCGTTCTAACGATTCCTCTCGGATATGTCTGCTTGGAGTCAGGCTGGATCGTAGCGGAAATGGGACGCCAACCGTGGGTAATACAAGATATCATGCCTACCTTCGCAGCGATCTCTAACATCGAAGTGGCCTCGGTGCAAACGACATTCTGGATGTTTACCGTACTGTTTACCGTACTGTTGATCGCCGAAGTAGGCATCATGTTGAAACAAATAAAAAAAGGAACCGAACAAAAATAAAAAACTATGGAACTGAATGAATTATTTTACCAGAACTACTGGTGGTTTCTTATATCGCTGTTAGGCGCATTATTGGTATTCCTGTTGTTCGTACAAGGCGGTCAATCCCTATTGGCAGTCATGGGTAGAACCGAAACCGAGAAAAGCATGATGGTGAATTCCTTAGGCCGCAAATGGGAATTTACGTTCACCACCCTCGTCGTATTCGGAGGAGCGTTCTTCGCCTCGTTTCCTCTATTTTATTCGACCAGTTTCGGCGGAGCCTATTGGTTATGGATGGCCATACTGTTCAGCTTTATCATACAAGCCGTATCATACGAATACCGTTCAAAGAGCGGGAATTTCCTCGGGAAAAAGACCTACGACACCTTTCTTTTAATCAATGGTATCGTCGGTCCCGTATTATTAGGTATAGCCGTAGGCTCGTTTTTTACAGGGTCGGACTTTATCGTCGACAAAGGGAACTTGACAACCATAGGCTCTCCGGTTATCAGCAGTTGGACAAACGATTGGCACGGGTTGGAAGCTATTCTCGATGTCCGTAATCTCTTGCTCGGATTTACTGTTCTATTTCTTGCCCGTACGCAAGGAGCCTTATATTTCATGAACAATATCAAGAACGACAGCATTTTCGAGAAATCCCGGAAACAAGTATTATTCAACGGCGTTTTATTCGTTATTCTCTTCCTGTCGTTCGTTACAGCGACCCTGTTGGCCGACGGCTATGAAGTAGCTACCGATTCGGGCATTATCGCCGTTCGTCCCTACAAATATTTCTTCAATTTCGTGGAAATGCCGTGGGTCGCTATTCTGTTTTTGACAGGAGTCGTTTTGGTGTTATACGCCCTTATCCGTTCCGTTTTCGGTCAACACTTCACAAAAGGAATCTGGTTTTCGGGCATAGGAACGATCTTAGTAGTTCTCAGTCTGTTTTTCATCGCCGGATATAACCATACGGCTTATTATCCCTCGTCCGTAGACATGCAAAGCTCACTGACGATTTACAACAGTTCTTCCAGCTTGTTCACCTTGAAAACCATGAGTATAGTATCGTTACTTATCCCATTTGTTCTCGCCTATATCGTTTACGTCTGGCGAGCTATGGATGCCAAGCCTATCACTGCCCAAGAAATGGAAAGCAACGAACACAAATATTGACACTTGCGTATTCGCAGAAAAGAGCTTACTTTTGTTCGTTAAAGTAAGCTCTTTTTTTATGGACGATACCTACCTCACCATATCGCGCACCTCGGAAGGAATTTATAAAGAAAAGATGAGTAAATTCCTTGCATTCGCCATACCGGTTTCATCGGTGGAAGACGTCAAAAAGCAACTCGAAAAATATCAAAAGGAGTATTACGATGCTCGTCATGTCTGCTGGGCGTATATGCTCGGGCCCCAACGAGCCGATTTTCGCTCGAACGATAACGGAGAACCTTCGGGAACGGCCGGAAAACCTATCCTCGGACAAATCAATTCGGCGGGACTAACCGATATTCTCATTGTCGTCGTCCGATACTTCGGTGGAATAAAATTAGGCACGAGCGGACTAATCGTCGCCTATCGCGAAGCCGCCTCCGAAGCCATTGCCGCGAACGAAATAATCGAACGGCAAGTCGAAGACGAGGTACATTTCGGATTCGAATACCCTCTGATGAACGAAGTTATGCGTATCGTCAAGGAAGAAGGACCCACCATCGTATCTCAAATATTCGATATGGATTGCGAGATGACCCTACGCATACGCCGTTCGCTGATGGACAATTTAAAAAAACGTTTATCCAAAGTAGACGGAGTTCATTTTATAAATGAAGAATAAACAAATATGACAGAAAAAGAGAAAATGGAAAAGGGGGAATTGTATGATGCCGTAATCCCCGAACTAATCGAACAATTGCTATCTACCCGAGATAAAATTTTTGAACTCAATCATCTGAGGCCCTCTCAATTAGAAGAAAGAGAAAAACTCATTCGGGAAATCATCGGTACTACACCCGAAAAATTCATAATCATATCGCCTTTCTTTTGCGACTATGGGCATAACATTCACTTGGGCAAAAATTTCTTTGCCAACTACAATTGCGTTATGCTCGACGAGGCTCCCATCACCATAGGCGACAACGTGTTCATCGCCCCCAACGTGAGCTTCTATACGGCAGGTCACCCCTCCGATGTCGAGCGACGAAACGAATGGCTCGAATACGCATGGCCTATTACGGTCGGGAATAACGTATGGATCTGCGGAGGAGTTACCATCACTCCGGGTGTAACCATAGGAGACAATAGTATCATTGCTGCCGGGAGTGTCGTCACAAACGATATTCCGTCCAACGTCATCGCCGGAGGAAATCCTTGTCGGGTTATACGCACCATAACCGAGAAAGACAAGCTCCGGTCATTCAGTTGGGAAGAAAAAAAAGCAAAAAAACAAGTTAAACCCGCATGACGGAAACTCATTCGTCTTGCCCCTCGTACCGATTATTATCGCTCCACTTTAATTGAAACGAAGGACGGAGCGATAATATCCACGGCTGGTCGGTTTCAAAATCGAAATCCGTCCTATTCATATAAATAGGACAAGGAATATCGAGCTTGTCTTTCATTTCCGTATCGGGGAATAATTTATATGGAATCGAACGCCGTTCCAATTTATCGAGAAACGAGTAGTTCCGGGTATACAGCTTCGCCTCTCCCGGCGAAGACTCCATCTTTTCCAACACATAATCTATCGTTTCCTTATACACGATATTCTTGACCGCTAAGCCAGACAAACAGATAAAAATGTCGGCAGAAAGCAATGAAAGAATCAGTATATGCAGTCCACGGGAGAAACGGGTTTTCAACCCGAACCGTTCGGCATAAAACAGCATAACGAACGGGAATAGATAGAAAAAGGCGACATATCGAGCCCACCACCCCGACGGAAGAATAACCAATGAGACGAGCAACCCGACAAGAACCGACAGATACCAACGCATACGACGAATATGCCCCGTACAAACGAACAAAACGATAGACAACAAAATCGCTTCGAAAAAGAATATACCGAATCCTCCGATTCGAACATCAGACGCGACCGATGATAAAATATCGATTTTAGAAATCCCGAACACATGTATGTCTTCGGACAGCATATCGTCGGAAGGATTAGAAGCCACCGATATTAAAGCCGCCTCGGCATTAGATTTTCCTCGTATCGCCGGCAATACCTGACAATCCATAATATCGACTTTACCATTCCCCGAAAGAGGATAAACAGGAGAACCGTGCTCTTTCCAATTAGTCAGATAGGGATTGTATGCACCAACACCAATCCCTGACAAAACAACGACCGCACATACCGCAGTCAATCGAAAGGAATGTTTATAACGGCTTTTTCTCAACAATGCAAAGAAACAGATTCCTCCCCACAACACGACCCAAAAGAAAATATTGAATTTTATCGCTGGAATAAAGAACAATAACAATAAGTCGATATGCAAAGCCCTTTGTATCCCTTTCACAAAAAAGAGATACATGTTAATAAGAAAAATAACCAAAAGCGTATAAAGGGTCCAATCTATATAATAGGTACACATCTGATTAATCACGACCGGATTGAGAGCAACCACCAAAGCAATCCATATGCATAAATATTTATTCATCGTCGGCAAACAATAACATAAGAATAAATAGATATATACTATGGAAGAAAATACGAACCATAAATTCAATGCTTTACCGGCATCCAGATTCCCCATACAGGAAACAATCGTAGCTGCGATTGTTTCGATTCCTCTTGGATAATGCTCTACCCATAAAACAGTATACCCATCGATAGGAGTAGGGCTGCACGCAGAAGAATAGATCGGGTTCCACCCGTTCACCAACTCCCGAATCGTACAAGCATGATACCATTGACCGTCGAACGACCGATCGTAAATACAAGCGGATAACCCAAGAGTAACCGACAGTACGACAAGCACGGCAACAGTCGTGGTCCACCTCACGCATCCCCGGATTCTCTTATCGGAACACTCCCATAAAACCGATATACATACAGCAATCGGAAAAATAAAACTATTTATTTGCAAACCTACCCATAAAGATAACACGGCCAGCACATAACTGACCAAAGGTATCGCAATCAAGAGCCGGGCGAAAGACTCCATCGAAGCGGTTTTATCCGTTGAAAAACAGTGAAAGAATTTCATCTTTATGGATTCTGGCAATCGGTCATAAAATTTGTTTTATTTCAGAAAGGGAAGTAGCGGTATAATCGGGTCGGGCTCCGGGAATAACGAGATTATCCCTGTTAAAATAAATAGTCTTCCAGCCGGCATTCATGGCTCCCAATATATCGGCATCGTAATTATCGCCGACAATCAATGTTTCCGAAGCCTCTGCCCCCACAATCTGCAAAGCATAGTCGAACAAACGCCGGTCGGGTTTGGTAATACCTATTTCATCGGAAAGAATCAATCGTTTGAAATAATGAGAAATACCACCCGACTCCAATTTACGGGATTGAACCTCGGCAAAACCGTTGCTCAATATATACAAGGGATAGCCTCTTTCCGTAAGATAATCCAACAATTCGACCGCTCCCGGAACCAATGTCTTCTGCTGGGACAATACATCGAGGTAGCGATCGTTCAAGGCCATGATAAACTCCTTATCCTCGGACATTTTACTACCTGCATGCCGAAGCGGACGAGAAAACCGCTCGACTATCAAATAATCTTTCGTTATCCGATTGTGATGATACAACTCCCACAATTCGTGATTCGTCGCCATATACAACGACTTGAATCGGTCATAATCGGGAATCTCTTTTTTCAATGCAAACTCATCGTAAACTTGCCGCAAAGACAACACGGAATTTGCCCTGAAATCCCATATTGTATCGTCCAAATCGATAAATAGAACCTTACATAGCAATTCAGACATACGTTTATTATTTGGCACAAAGATAACGCAAACAAAAGCCGAAACAAAAAAATTTGTTTCGGCTCACAAAATTTATTTTCACACCTCTATACACAGATATTCAAACTCTTCACATGAATCGATATTTTCATACGGTATCACATTCAGTCTTTCTCTACGATAGCCAATCCATTCCCGACAGCTCTGGGAGAACCATCGGAAGGACGATTACGAACAATAAACGAAGCCTTCGCCTTTTCATCTTCGTCCCGCAAAACCATTGTCGAGGAACCTCCCCCGTCATAATTCACGGCATCATAGCTACCTATTCCCCACATAAAATCGGCCAATTCGTAAATATCCAAACCCTCGGCATAATTCGTTCGCCGGCCATCTACCACCACGACGTACAACGTTTGTTTGTCTTCCGACAGTCCTATTGCCGTACGGGGGTGTGTATCGCACAAATATGTACCTATACTGCTGATCCCGTCATTAAATACACCTCGTTTAATCAAACAGCCCAAACCGCCCAATGCTTGATAAATATCGGCTTTATGTTTGATAACATTGCTGGCAATATCGATATCCACCTTTCCGTCTTTTGTCATATAGACCGTAAATTCATGATTGGGATCTTGCCACCAATCGCTCAACGGATATCCGTCTTTCCAAAAAAGATGTTTCGGTTTAATTAAAGTCGTTTCACCTTTCGAGTCTTTTTCATACACCCAAAAACCACCGTTCACGGCAACATGTACCCGGCGTCCCGAATTTTCGAGATACTTCGTCTGTTCGGGAATCGTATTGACTTTTGTCGGCATGGTATTCACTTCACCGAACGGTGTAGTCGTCGCAATAGTCAATTTATTCACGTCGACTTCCGCCACATAAGCATGCTGGCGAGCCTTAGCCGTGTGAAAGTCAATCTCGGAAAATACCAATCCCGGATACCGCTCCTCTGTCGTCACCCGGTTTACTTTCACCACCAAATCGGTACGACTCAATATTTTCTTCACCAAAACCGAAGTCGTATCGGTCGTAACCGGGAACGAAGGGGTATTATCACCCTCTTTCGAAGGTTCGTCTTTCGATCCGCAAGCTACAAAACCGAATATCAAACCTATCAATAAAAGTTTGCTCCAATAATCTCTGCCTAACTTTATCATAATATACTTCAATTAATTATTTTTCAACACTTTGGTAAATTCTATACCACCCGACCTATCGTTGGTTTCCACCATATAAACACCGGCTGGCAAAATCGACACATCGACAGGTCGACCCGAAACCGCCTCTCCTTTCATTTGCAAACTCCCCGACAGATTATATATTGTATATCCAACTGTAAAACTATCAGAAATAACATAAAGGTTATCTTCCGAAACAAAAACTCTTATCGAATTCTGTTGTACATTAGGTTCCATGCCCGACTCTCCGGTATATTCATAAGCACCTATCATAGAGCCGGTAGTATTGCGTATTACGCCTCTCCCATCGACAGCCAGATTATCCGTATAAACTCCATTATCGTTTATGTCGATATAGAAAGTAGATTCCCTCAGAGCAGCAGCACTCAATACATTCAGGTTATTATTTCCGCATGCAACGGACTTCACTTTTACAGTAGGTGCAAATCCCCCATTATCGAATAACAGCAAGGATAATTTTCCATCGACGATTTCACTATCCAACACTTTCTGCAAATCCTGTACACAACGGTCATAATTGCGACATACCATATCGGTAGATTTTGCCGTAATATTCATTCTATCTGCTCCACCATACAAATTATATGTAGAGTTTTGCAAGGAGGCCGACTCTCCTAAATAGACTTCCCCCGCAGCGGCAGCCGAAGAAAAATTACCGGCGATTATGTTATTTACCAATCTCACCTTTCCCGAAATCACATGTACGGCAGAACCGTTGAAATTGACCGAAGGAACGCCGCTCGTCGTATAACACGAATCGGTATTGCCGACAATCGTATTATTCACCAAATTCAAACTTCCCGACCCCGACTTAAAATAAATAGCGCTACCTCCATTGGTTTTATCGGAAAGCGAACTGCTTTTCGCAGTCAACCGATTATTGACGAATGTATTATTGACAAATGTACTTACCATATACTCCGACTCGCCCATCTGCGTATAAACCCCGTTCCGACTACTGACATTATCGGCTATCGTATTCCCCGACAACAAGGAAAAAATCACACCGTCCGAATATCCCGAACTACCTTGTGTCGCTCGATTCTGCACGAAATAGGAATCAGATATATGCGACCGCCAACCCGGAGAAGCCAAATAAAATGCTCCACCCTGAGAACCGGATTGATTTCGAGCAAACATCGTCCGATTTATATTCAAATTTCCCCCGGAATATATAGCACCTCCATACGCCAAAGCATAATTATCACACAACTCCACATCTTTCAAAATGAGGTCTATTCCTTTCGAATAAATAGCGGCTCCGCTATTGAAGCCTGTCACATCGGCATATCCCCCGGTCAACTTCAAACCGTCGAGTTCCACAAAACAAGAATCGGCAACGGTCATTATATGATAGACATTATCCTCCGCACCCGATGCAATACGACCCGACTCATCGGTCACATCGTTCCGGTTCAAATCTCCCGACAGTTCCGTTTTCCCGACTACCGAAGAGAAACTCTCGTCATATCCGCCATGAATACGAACGCTCTTATACACGTTTACCGTCGCTTGCCGACCTGCATGCGACGATGTTTCCACCGGATAGAAAACGCCTTCTGTCATAAAAATAGTATCGTGTTTCGAAGCGACATCGATAGCCTCCTGCAAATTATTGAACGGGGCGTTTTTCGAACCATCGGGAACAGCCGACGGAGTCGTGCTCACATACCACTTGCCCCGCTCCAAATTATCTTTAAATGTGCAAGTAATCAAAATGGGTAAATGATCGGAAGGCGTAATCCCTCTCCCGAAGTCTTCTGTAATCGTCTCGTAAGAAAGCACATTCACCCGATCGCAAAACACATAGTCTATGGGTTCTCCACCCGTAACGGCAGGATTCCACTGTGCAAACGTAGTACCCGGTCCAACCGGAGCCGTCTGCGTCACCTTGCGACTATCGTCTAAATAAGCATTGAATGTGTTATACATCGCTTTCTCCGCATAGTAGGCATTGAAGTCACCCACGATAATAGCGGGATAACCGTCTGCTATTTCCTGCATTTTCTGCACATTGATCCGCGCCCCTTCGGCACGTGCAAGCACGCCCTTATGGTCGAGGTGCGTGGAGAAATAGAAAAATACATCGCCGGTCGTCTTGTCCTGTAATTTCACCCACACGGTATTTCGGCGTACCGCCGTATCCCACGACAAATCCGGAGCCGCAGGGTTCGATGTCAAGAAATATTGACCCTTATCCAGCAAAGTAAACTTCCCGGCCTTGTATACGATAGTCGTATGCGTACCGCTCGTCTCGGAAATCGCTCCCCAAGAATGAGTCGCATAATCGTCGCCCAACAATTCCTCCAATTGAGGCAACATCTTGATGCTGTTCTCTTGCAAGCCCACCACATCGAAATCATGCTCCACAATATTTCTAACCACATATTCTTTCCGCACATTCCAATCTTTATCTCCCGTATCGGCCGCATTCTCCCCTCGGATATTATACGACCCCATTCTATACACAGGCGAAGCCGAAAGCCCGGCTATCATGCCAAAGAATACCACCGATAATAAAAATCTGCTTTTCATATTCAAAATAACTATCTGTTTATCCATATTTTTTGCGAGAACACTTTGCCTTCGGTCACTATCCTCATTATATACATACCTATTCCCGGAGCCGATATATGGTTGCTGTTTTCGGTCAAAGAGATCAAACACCCCGAAACATTATACAACTCGACCCGATCAACCGCCTTACCCAGCAATATCGTCCGTCCCGATACAGACAAATCCAAAGACTTACCTTCTACCGTTTGAACGTCCGAAGCATTTTCATTATAATAATTATAAACCAATTCCACGGCCGGAATATCTATCCGATAATTTTGCCCCAACGTATTTATATCCATACCCAATGTAAAATGCGAGAGCACCAATGGATAATTCGCGATATCGAAAACATCGCCCAAAACATCGGGGAAAGCTATATCGCATATATTCTCTTTATTCGCTTCGGGAATCGGTAAATCAACTGCGACTGTCTTTTTCGACGGAAGTTTCAATGTACAAGAAAACGTCTTAACCTTCGCTTCTCCCGGATTTATATGAATCCGTAATGTATCGGGCAGACTATACAGAGGAATATCCCCTGCCAAAGAAATCGTTTTCGCCGAAGTACTGTTATATAAAAACGATATTTGTAACCCCTCTTTCTCGGAATTAGTTACCGACGTATTTTTAAACCCGGCCGAGGTTGTGAAAGAAACTTTCAGCCAATCGGGAGTTCCGTCATTTATATTCAATACATGTTTCGAGGGCTCCTGCACTTTCACTTTCAGAGTATCCGACACCCCCGATATAGAGCCACATATCTCGGCCATTCCGTTTTGCAAGCCTTTCAAAACGCCATTCTCCACAAAAGCTACATGCTCGTCCGAACTGCTCCACGAAAGCGCACTCGGATTAAGAGGCACTACCTCGCCGGTACTTTTCGTCATCGACACTTCCACCGGATACTCATAATGACAATCGCTCACAATCGAATCCAATCTGAAAACGATATTATCTATATCCTCTTTCACCACGACCTCCATTTCACAAGTATATCCGGCCGGTGTACGAGCATAAATTTTACCCAAACCTATACCGTCGGCAACAAAAGTCTTACCATCGGCTTTTACATATCCTATCCGTTCGTCACAAGTAATCGTATAATTAGACATTTCCGTATTTATCAACAGTCCATAGGCATTATACCCGTAAACAGTCGGACTATATTCCTCTCCTTTGGATATGACATGCGGAGGTGTCGCAAAATCTATTCCCCCGACAAACGAAGATGCAGGCGCTGTGGAAACCACGAATACACCATCGCCGACCTTACGCTGCACACCTTTCGAACTGGGATAGTTCCTTACCCCCAACATACTGGTATACAATGTGCTCGAACCTCCTCCATCTAAATTCAGTGCCTCATCGGCTCCGGCATATCGCATCAAGTCGGCTAATTCCCGGGTACGAACGCCTCGCGAAATTTCGGTACGACCATCGCAGACCAACATAATCAAATTCTTCTTATCCTTACTGTACCCAATTGAAGTACGGGGATGCCACTCTATGGCATCAGCTCGCTCCCCTTCCGTATTCAATACCTCCCCGTTTCCCAATATCTTGGGATTACCGGTAGTCAGATGCTCCACCATAACGGTCTCGCCATCAAACGACATCGGTAAATTCACCTCTACTTCGTCCCCATCATTCAAACTTTGAATAAAAGGCCCTGCCAAGCCTTTTCCGCTAATTACGTACCCACCGTCGGGAATCACCATATTGGTTCCTCTCGCCCATGCACCTTTCACGGTCATCTTACAAGGCTTCCCGGGCACTAAGCGTTCTCCTGCTTTCGGCATCAACGCGACCTCATAATACATCGGGAAAGAACTGCCCGTCACCTGCGTCACTTGCCCCGGCATTTTATCGGTATAGAGAATAATTTTATTGTTTCCGGCGTTAACATTTACTCCCGATATCTCATACGAATCGGTAGCCGTAGTAATCGTCCCGGTAAAATCGACCGAAGCATTGCTAAGGTACGGTACTTTATCGGACGTAATTCCAAAATGACGGCATATCGCCGATGTAGATGTCCTATAAATTTCACCTTCGGCGACCGACGCATGATGCGGCCTACCGACAATACTGGTTTTTCCGTCGTTCGCGGTCCCCGACATCGCAAAAAAACCACCGTTGATTCCCGCAAAATAAAAACTTTCGCCCTCCACACTATGACTTTCCGCCATCTGTGTAACAGTTTGAGCACCGGCTAAATGATCCGTAGCGCACACTGTTCTTATATCCACATAAGGATCGGTAAGATCTACCGTCAAATAAAAAACCGTCAATGTCGTATCGGGCCCTGTCAATAACAACGATGTCTGCGTAGTCCCGGGACCTATTTTAGCATGAAACGTAGTATCTACCCGATAGTCCGTATTCCAAACTTTCCACGTAACGGAAGCATATGAATTGCATACCGTTAACCATAAAACCAACCATAAATAAATTTTCAATTTCATAGTACGACATCAAACTTATTATTAAGAAAAAAGGTAATGAGAATGTGAAAATATGCTGCCGGAAAGAACTCCGGCAGCATACCAGATGAAAAAACTACTTAATTGAGATGTTATTTAATCACTTTGAATGCCTGTCCGCCCACGGTCATAATATAAACTCCCTTAGCAGCAGAGGACAAATCGATTACTTCATTGGCCGGTACAACTTTCACGACATTACCGCTCAAATTGTAAACCGTCACGTCGGTATCTGCCCCATTCACTTGGAATATACCATTACCCAGCGTGTTTACCGAAACCTTGCTAACATTCGTCAGATCTGTAATACCCGATGTAGCATCACCGTCATAAGCTCCCACACAAGTAGTGGCAGCGCGTTTGTAACCGCGTTGATCGACAGTCAAATCGATATTCTCCGGCAAGCTCCATTCGGTTTTTAAAGCGTTCAGTTCATCGAGAGTCAAACTCGACATACGGGTCGTCGGAACCAGCGTTTGTGTATTGCCTCCATTATCACCGAAAGTAGTCTCTCCGAATACATCGGCATAGGTATATGTTTCTGCATCGTTATCTTTCAAATACAAAAGTGACGTCTTTTGAATTTCGGGAGTTTGCGTACGATCTCTCGGGGTAGTCCAAGAGGTACAATACCATGCCGTACCCGAAATATTATAACCGCCACTGTTCCATGTACCCGGACGAGCAGGACTATTACGGCTCAACAATATAGCTGTATTCGAAGGAGCTGCTTCGCCCAAAACACCGTTTACAACGTAATTATTCGCCATATAATTGAAACCGCCATAACTCATCACACCCAAACCGCGACCGACATCCTTAGTGCCATTGTTATTACTACCAACCGTACGAGCTTCTTGTTCAGCGGTATAATCTTTATTAGCAATCGTATTGGAAATCATACACATCGTCGTTCCGGGGTAGCCCATTATGACACCGAATCCTTCGGTATAGTTATCGGCAACCAAACTGTTCACCAAATAGAGGCGGACACGCTCGTCACTGCTACCCAAAAAGATCGCCGATCCGCGAAGTTTATTGGTATAAGCCGGTTTGCCATCTTCACCGTATTTATCTTCCGGATAATACTCAGTCGTAAAATAATTATCGGTAAACTGACATCGTTGCACAACCGCTGTCGTTTTATATTCTTTCTCTGCATAGCCAGAAACCGTGAACATACCTAACGCTGCACCTTTTTCTCCCGAGAAATTTTCCGAAAATACACAATCTGACACATTAGCATGAGAAGCTATTACATCAAGACCAGAAGGCCCCACATAGGCAGCTCCATTCTGAATGAATTTACACCACTGCATATCCAAATCGGTGTCAAACACCATCACCGCCCCTTTATAACTGCTGGCACTATCGTAGTTACGGAAAGCGTGTTTGAATGTAAATCCTTTTACAGTAACGTCCAATCGAATCCTTACGGTATCCGTAGGAGTAAACGATGCATTCTGTATATACCACAAGTGAGTACGGTTACCGGGAACAGCTGCCACATCGCTCTCGATAGCCCCTGAAATGACAGTTTCATAAGGAGAAGGATACGTAATATCTGTATTCGTACCCGTACTGGCAGGGTCAAAACCTCCCAAAAGAGTCACACTTCGATTAATAGCTAAATATTTGTCGAAATCGGGAGAGGACAATTTATACACTCCACCGGCAAAACAAAAGACATCGCCATCGGCAAAATTTCCTTGTTCCATATTCTCGGCAAAATAGTCATAACTAATGGCTTGTTCCCAAGAAGAACCGTCTGTTCCATCGGAACCATCAACTTTTATAAAATACGTTTCGGCCAACACGCTGGGCGCTGTCGCCAACATAAACCCTGCAACAAGCAGGCAAGAAGTCAATTTTCTTTTCATAACTACTTTTTTTAGATTAGATTATTGGTAAATATTTAATTTTAGCGAGGAGAACAGAGATAGTCACCTCCATTCTCCCCAAAATAGTTTAATAAGACAAGCCGTCTTCCCAACCCGGGTTTTGAGTCAAGCTATGATTCAATGTACGTTCGTCGGTCGGTATCGGCCACAGATAATCACGTTCCTCATTCCAAATCCGTTTCACATCTTTGTGAGGCCACATATATCCCTCGGTGTCGTTGGTCAGGAAGAAATCCACACCCAATTTGTATTTGGTCAATCCCAAACCCGACGGAGCCTGATCCTTGTAAATAGCGGTTTCCTTCTTTCCGTCTCCGTTCAAGTCGTACTTACCTTCTCCGGGGAAATAGACACCATGATACTCGTTGGTAAGCTGTTTACCCTCTTTCCAACGAATCATATCGAACAAACGGAAACCTTCGAGACAAAGCTCTACCGTGCGTTCGCGACGTATTTCCAAAATCACACCGGTCATCGCACTTTTCGTCACATTGGGATAACCGGTCACATCGGCCATCAAATAGGGATCAGGATTGGCATTCGCCTCGTCCATATCGATATGAGCATCTTCCATTCCTGCCCGGTCACGTAACAGATTGACCGAAATATCCAAATCGTCCTGCGTCAACGTTCCCAATTCGGCCTTAGCTTCGGCATAATTCAGATAAACTTCCGCCAAACGGAACAACGGGAAATACATCGGCGATTTGTTGGATTGGTCGTATTGCGGCTCCATCACATATTTGATGTATTGATAACCGGTCAACGTATATTTAGACAAGGTATTGATCATCTCCTTCGTCGTGCCTTTCTGTACATAACCGGGAGTCAGAATCGTTTGAGACAAACGGGGGTCGCGACCGGTCACTTCGGCTACGAACTCATTCTTCTCATGCCCGGGTTTATCGGTGTAACGAGAACCGTCGGCCATCAAATAATGATCTACGAAACGTTTGGTGAACGATACCCGTTGATTACCTGTCATCGAATTGCACTGAGAATTATGCAAGATAGAAAGCTCTGTACTATAACGACGTCCCAAGATGATTTCCTCGGCAGGAGCATCGAGACGAGCGAACAAATCGCGATACGGGGTAGAACCTGTCTTATAAAGCGAGAATCCTCCTTTTTGAATCAATTCCAACGAAGCGGCAGCCGATTGTTTCAGCATTTCCTCCCAATCACCTAAATTGTGATATTTACGAAACGTTCCTTCGAACAATGCAGCGCGGGATTTCAATGCCAAAGCCGTCCATTTGTTCACTTCATACGGAGTCTTCGTCTCGGGCAACATAAATATCGCTTGGTCCAGATCTTCCATTACCTTTTGCATCACATATTTACGAGAATCACGGGGTTTATACAACAGCTCATTATCCTTCGACCCGATTACTTCGTCGTAATAAGGCACATCGCCGTAACGCTGCACTTTCGTAAAATAGAAGTAAGCGCGCATAAAATGGGAAAAGCCATCATAATGATTACGCGCGTTTACATCGTCACAATTTTTACACCATTGGAAATACGTATTTATGACACGTAAATCCTCCCAATCCCATGCTTTTTCGGTACCGGGAGTACGATTGCCTAAAATCTCGTTATCCAAGATATTTTTGATGACATCGTCAGCACAAATATCATTCAGGGCATCGGCTCCGGGAAGCATGCCATAATAAGCGTTCGTCCACAGACGCAGCTCCTCTTCGCTCGAAAAATAATTTTCGGGAGCCATCGTATCCTCGGGGATCAAGTCCAAATCGGTACAACCCATCAAAGCAGCCCCGGTCAACGTACAGAATATATATAAATACTTTTTCATCGTTGTTCTGTTTTTAATCGTTAAAATGTAATGTCCACACCCACCGAGAAATTTCTCGAATAGTTATAAGCCATACCCGTGTTACCGTTTCCTCCGGCAGCTTCCGGATCGATATACTTGGTATATTTTTTCATCGGTGACCAATACCAAAGGTTCTCACCGGTAAAATAAACACGCAGTTTGGTAAAGACCTTTTTCAAAACCGGCAACGTATAACCCACTGTGAGATTCTTTAACCGGATATACGATGCATTTTGCAAGTAGCGGTCATTATTCACTCCTAATTGACTGTCTTTGAACGTCTGGTAACCGCGAAAACGGGGGAAATACCCTCCGGGATTCTCTTCGGACCAGCATTGATCCATAAAGTTCTCGGGAATAAAACTCGTGAATGCCCGGGAATAAGGTCCCCAGAAACCGGTGGAAAGATGATTGGGATACCAATCTCTTTTACCTACCCCCTGGAAGAAGATACCTAAATCGAAACCGTTCCAGTCGGCCCCTAAACGAAAACTATAATTATAACGAGGTGTCTCGTTACCGATAATCTCTCTATCACCCGGATCATATACTGTATCATCACCTTTATTGATCACATTATTATTGTCCAAATCACGGAATTTCAAATCGCCGGCACGATAATAAGGATCCACTTTATCCGACAAAATACGGGCGTTTACGAAATCTTGATTGATTTTCGAGGTATATTCAGTAGCCTCCTCGTCCGAGGTAAACAGCCCGTCTACCCGATAGCCCCAAATTTCACCCAAAACCATACCTTCATAATAGTCAGTAAGCAATTTTTCAGGATTGTTATACTTCGTAATCACCGTTTTGTTATCGCCCAAAGAGGCCGACACCGTATAATTAAACCGTTTCCCCATCAAAGCGAACGAATCGTTCCAGTTCAATGAAAGCTCCCAACCCTTAGTGCGCAAATCGGCACAATTTTCTTTGGGTTCCTTAGCACCGAAAACACTCGGCAACACATACGACTTAGCCAACATACCCTCGGTATCCCGGATAAAATAGTCGCCTGTAAAATTCAATCGGCTATTGAGGAACGACATATCCAAACCTATATTCCACGTAGCGATCGTCTCCCATGTAAGATAACTGGTCTTAGGATTGCTTGGATAAGCATATTGCAATTTGCTCGTCCCATCGAGCGTATAATTCAAGGTTCCACCTGTATTGATCTCCTCTAAATAAGCATACTCATCGACACCATGCTGATTGGCCAATTTACCATAAGAAAGACGTATTTTCGTATTATCCACTACGTCTCTGATAGGTTCCCAAAAATTCTCCTCGCTGATACGCCAACCGGCGGAAGCAGAAGGCACGAACACCCAACGGTGATCGCTGCGAAAACGGGAAGTGCCATCGTAACGGGCGCTCACTTCCAACAGATAACGGCTCTTATAATCGTAGTTCACCCGACCGAAAAAGCCGCTGTTACGCCATTCGGAGATTGACTGACTACGGGTTATCTCACCCGTCGCATTGGCAAAACTCGATAAATTCTCACTCAACAGATTCAACTGCTCCAACTTCAGATGAGTATCTCGTGCACCTCGATATTGATAACCGGCCAATGCCGTAAAATTATGCGCCTTGTTCCATGTGTGGGTATAAGTTCCATACACATTCAAGTTATGCTCGTTCGTCTCATAATGATTTTCCCGATAATAATCCTTGAAGTTACCGGTAATAATCGTTTTTTCCTCACCCTGTTTATTGGAATAGTGCAAATTATGGTTCCGAACTTTATTCAAACGGCCACGAAATTTGTAGCTATAATCTACCGTCAATACCAAATCCTTGAAAATATCGATATCGAAACGGTTTCCTATAATTATATACTTTTGATTGTTAGCATGGCGCGCGCGATTATCCACCAAATAGGGAGGAGTTCCATTAATGGTAGTATTGGCATGCGTCTCGGCATAAATAGCCTTACCTTCGGGAGTCTTGGCTGGCCACGATGACATCAAGGTTTTATCCACCTCCATCAACGTATTGTCTATGGTCGACAAACCGCTGTATTTATAAGAAGAGGAGAAAAAGTTCATATTGGTCGAATAGCGCAACCACGGCTTGATTTTCACATCGAGTTTCGCTCTTGTAGAATAAGTGTCATAAGTATCTGGGTTGATATTGAAAATACCCTCCTCACGATTATAACGACCGCTCACATAATATTTCACCTTATCGTTACCGCCTCTCACCGAAAGATTATATTCCTGTTGGGGACGAGTTTTACGGAACAGATAGTTGTACCAGTCGAAGTTGGCATAATAGCGATACGAACCGTCGTCCTGCAAAACGATCCACGGACGATCGGGATGCTCGGTCTTGTCGTTGCGACGCTCATACAGCATTTGCATTTCCTCTTCGGTATAGTTGGTAAAATTGGTCGCATATTGCGAATAATAGGCCTTATCGACCAAACTTACCTGATCGTAGCCCGTGGTCATATAATCGGTCGATGTCGTGTTTTGCGACCAACCGAAACGTCCGTTAAAACTTATACTGGCCTTTCCGGCAGCATCCGAGCCTGTCTTAGTGGTAATCAAAATCACACCCTTCGAAGCCGTCGCACCGTAAATAGAAGCTGCCGAAGCATCTTTCAAAATAGAAACCGACTCGATATCGTTGGGATTGACCATATTCAGCTCGGTCACTACTCCATCGACCATAATCAGCGGTGTGTTTGACGTCGATATAGACGATTCACCGCGAATATTCAAATCATATCCGCTACTGGAACGCCCGGAAGACATCTTCAAGTTCATCGAAGGATCGGCTCCCTGCAATGCCATGGCGACGTTACTTACCGGACGAGCATTGATTTCTTTGGCACTGATGGTTCCCACAGCTCCGGTCAAATTGACTTTTTTCTGCGTACCATACCCCACTACAACCACTTCATTCAGTAATTGATTGGATTCTTTTAATTTAACCAGAACAAAGTTTTTCCCGTTGACAGGAATACTCTGTTTTTCATAACCGACATACGAAACCTCCAACGTTGCATTGGCAGGTATGTCTTTCACAGTAAAAGCACCGTCGGCATCGGTCGAACGACCGATAGAGGTACCCGAAACTTTAACAACAGCCCCGATAATCGGTTGGTCATATTCATCTAAGACCCTACCAGTCAACTGATTACTGGCTCCTACGGACTGTGCGAACATCTGGAAACCAGACATAAAGGCGATAATCAAGAGTAAACAAGACCATCTCCTGTGCAGTGTGTTCGTTAGTAAATTCATAATTTTTTTGATTTATGGTTCTTATTAAATTAGAAGTTTCTATATATTATTATAAGGAATGAAAAATTCATTCCTTTAACAAACTATCTTTTAACTATTTACAACCGATTCTCTTTACAAAACAACATTAACACAACAGTTACGGCACAAGCGGATAGCAACAGAATAAACCCTCCGTCCCAACCGAAATGCTCGAAAATGTATCCCATACCGATATTGGCAAACACGGCCGATCCCAGCAAATAGCCGAACAACCCCGTGAAACCGGCAGCCGTACCAGCCGCTTTTTTAGGAACCAAATCCAAAGCCGAAACTCCTATCAACATTACCGGGCCGTAGATGAGAAATCCTATCGCGGCCATAGCTACGTTGGTTACCATCGCCGAAGCGCTATTCCAATAAACATAAACCGCCAGCATGACCAGCAACATATAAATAATAGTAACCGGAGCACGACGGCCTCTAAAAACTTTATCGGAAAGCCAACCGCAAAGTATAGTTCCGAAAATACCGGCTATTTCGAACGCAAAATAAGACCAACTGCTATTCGCCAAATCCATGTGCTTCACCTGTTCGAGATACATCGGCGCCCAATCTAACACACCATAACGTACAAAATAGATAAACGCATTGGCAAAAGCGATAATCCACAAAAGCTTATTATTGAAAACATGCCCGAACAGAATATCTTTGGTAGAGAGTTCCTTTTCCTGTTCGGAGGAATATGCCTGAGTACACTCTTCCGGCTTATACAGTTCGATAGGCGGTAATCCACAGGATTGAGGCGTATCACGCACCAGTAAATAGGCAATCACAGCAATGACTACGGCAACCATAGCCGGGAAATAGAAGGCTCCGCCCCAGACTCCGAAAATGGTAATACCGAAAACCGCCAAAGGAGCCATAAGAGCTCCACCGACATTATGAGCGATATTCCATATAGACATCTTTACGCCTCGTTCCCGGACAGAAAACCAGTGAACCATCACCCGGCCACACGGAGGCCAACCCATACCTTGCACCCAACCATTTACAAATAAGATGCAGAACATAAGCATGATAGAAAGCGAACTGACCGTCCACGGGATAAGACCCATAACAGTCATAATCACTGCCGAAGCTATCAATCCCAAAGGTATGAACACACGAGCATTGCTATGGTCGGAAACTGTACCCATCACGAACTTACTGATACCATAAGCTATCGAAACGGCAGACAAAGCCCAACCTAAATCGGCCTTATCGAAACCCATCTGTTCGAGTGCAGGCATGGCAATCGAAAAATTTTTACGTACCAGATAATAACCTGCATACCCGATAAATATACCGAGAAAGACCTGTAATCTTAACTTCTTATACTCCTTGTCCACCCGTTCTTTGGGAAGCGGATCGATAACCGGAGCCGGTTGGAATAACTTCAACATACACTATCCTCTCTCTAAAAAATCAGGCTAAAATATAATTTTTTGCCAGATTGGTAAAATTTTTAACTTGTTCCGTTTCCCAATTTTTATCTTTTCCCATTTCACGAGCCATAATAGCCGCTACACGAGGAGCCATTTCCATAGCAGCCCGAGCATCCATAAAGAGCGCCCGAACACGTCGTGCCAATACATCTTCC
Organism: Barnesiella sp. B2-R-119; assembly: GCF_023656675.1. Lineage (NCBI taxonomy): Bacteria > Pseudomonadati > Bacteroidota > Bacteroidia > Bacteroidales > Barnesiellaceae > Barnesiella > Barnesiella sp. B2-R-119. The sequence goes on along the minus strand of NZ_JAMOKL010000005.1, from coordinate 98,102 downwards.
ACCGTTTGAGCCATCTCCTCCCGCACAGCCCAAATAACATGAGCTACCCGGAAAGTATATCCGATATGAAGCAACTCCCCCAACGAGGCATCGTTTTCTATCAATGCTGCGATTTGGTCGGCATCGCTACCGTACACGTAATCCCAAACCGAACGGTCCACTTCTTCCCGATAACCATGTAATTGCATTTTACGAGTCACACAAGCTCTCGGTTCCAAACCGATCAAAGCAGCTACTTTATTCACCGCTTCTTCGGCCATTTGACGATAAGTGGTCCATTTCCCTCCGGTTATCGTAAGCATTCCCGAATCGGAAACATATATTTTATGATTCCGTGAAATTTCTTTGGTCTTTTTGGAATCGCTATGCGTAGGAGCAGCCAACGGCCGCAATCCGGCGAACACAGACAATACATCGCTGCGTTTCGGTTTACGAGTCAGATACTGCCCCGCCTGATCGAGAATAAAATCTATCTCCTCGTCCAGAGGCTTCGGTTCTAATGAATTTTCATTCAATGGCGTATCGGTAGTTCCCAATACGGCCTTTCCATGCCACGGTACACCGAACAATACTCGTCCGTCCCTTGTCTTCGGTATCATCAAAGCCGAATTTCCTCCCAAGAAAGCGGCATCGACTACAATATGCACTCCCTGACTGGGACGTACTTTCTTGCGACTCTCCGGCTTATCCATTTGCATGATATCGTCCACATAAACACCGGTAGCGTTCACTACTCCTTTTACATTTACTTCATACGTTCCGCCTTCGAGAGTATCTTCCAAAGCCGCCCCGCAAATCTTCCCGGAATCATTCTTAATCAAAGACGTCACTTTCATATAATTGATGCATATCGCACCGTGGTCATGAGCACTCTGCATCAATGTAATCGCCATTCTCGAATCGTCGAATTGCCCGTCGTGGTAAACCACGCCTCCACGCAAATGATCGTGCAGCAGTCCCGGCAACTCCTTCAAGGTCTGTTTCTTGGACAAAGGCAAAGACCTCCCCAAGCCCAATCGCCCGGCCAACAAATCGTAACAACACAACCCGATGGTATAAAAAGGACGTTCCCACCAACGATAGTTGCCGATAATGAAACGCATATCCTTTACCAAATGAGGGGCATTACGCCATAAGCGACCACGCTCATGCAACGCTTCCACAACCATAGATACATCGCCTTGTTGCAAATAGCGAACCCCTCCATGTACCAGCTTCGTGCTTCGACTCGAAGTCGCTTTTGCAAAATCGTGTTGTTCTACCAATAGGACACGGTATCCCCGACTCGAAGCATCCACCGCCACGCCCAAGCCCGTAGCACCGCCACCTATTATCAATAAATCCCATGGTCTCTTTTCTTCGGCCATCTGTTTTATCAAGCCTTCACGTTTCATTTTCTTATCTTTCGATTTTTGATTTCTTATTAAATCTTGCGATTACTTTCTTTTTATGTGACAAAGAAAATAAAAAAGCAAGTATAAACCAAGAAAAAATGTAAAAATTTTTCGTTTCGTTTTCTTTTCAATAATATTTCATTTCGTTTTCAAAATAAATTCTCAATATTATTTGTGCATTATTCAAATAAATTTTACATTTGTATGGAACAAATATTATAATATTATTATGCTTAGTATAGCCGAAAGACACAAACACATTCTTGACAAGCTCAATGCGCAAGGGTTCGTGAAAGTTTTAGATATCGCCCGCGAATTGGACGTGACACCTGTAACGATACGAAAAGACTTGAAATTACTGGAAGAAAAGAAATTGCTATTTCGTACACATGGAAGCGCCAGTCCTGTAAACCCTCACACGGCAGATATCAATATACATATTAAAGAGCGAATAAACAGCGATGCCAAACGGCGTATCGCCCATACAGCCATTCGTCTGCTCGATCCGAACGACTCGATTATCGTCGCCTCGGGAAGCACAGTGTATGCATTCGCCGAAGAAATTACAGACGATCTAAACCTGACAGTCGTCACGGCTTCGCTCAATGTCTCTACTTTGCTCAACCGTTTCGAGCACATTCATGTGATACAGCTCGGCGGAACATTGCGTAAAAGTTCTTTCTCGGTCATCGGCGATTTAGCCGCACAGGCATTCGACAATCTTACTTGTTCCAAACTATTTATGGGAGTAGACGGTATAGACCTCGATTTCGGGCTGACGACCTCGAACATAGACGAAGCCCGGCTCAACCAACGTATGATCGCAGCCTCACTACGAACGATCGTCCTTGCCGACTCTTCCAAATTCGGGAAAAGAGGATTCGGGAAAATCTGCACACTCGACCAAGTCGATGTCATCATCACCGACTCGGGTATTTCGCCATCGGTAGCGAAAAGCATAGAGGAAGCAGGAATAGAACTAATCATTGCATAAACCTCAAATCGAAAGGGAACAAAAGGGGCGGGAATGTTATTCCCGCCCCTTTTGTTTATCTCCGAATCTTAAATTCCATATTAACAAAGAAAAGACCTGCTTCACACGACGCAAGCAGGCCTTTCACCAACGATAAGTGTCGCCAACTCAAAAGCTATTTCACTACCACTTTCCCCTTAACTAAACTACTTCCTTCGATACGTATCATATAAACTCCCGATTCGAGTTCAAATTCCTCACTTTCCCCATAGGCTTTGCGACTCGCTCTCTGACGCCCGAGCGTATCGTAAATACCTATACTTTCGCCACCTTGCAAATTAACGATTCGCAATTGTCGTTTTCCCGGGGAATAGAATGTAGGCTGCTGCATTTCATCGGAAAGAGTTTTAAAGGATAGAGAGAAACGTCCCGTTTCCATCGCTCGATCATCTACCGTAAAACTATACGGCGCATGTTTCAAGTCCACTTTCCGCCCCGTCGATCTATCAGTAAGAACCACAGCATCATAACGATCATATTCCGAATCTTCGGTCAACGATATTTCATAAATTCCCGATTCGCCGGTATAGATACCCACCGGAGTTTCCCCTTCGATATCGGCCGTTTGAGTATGAGCAAATCGGACTCCCTTTTCATTGTAGACATAAATCTGCGGAATCCTCGGGTCGAAACTCATCATTTTCAACGCATCGTTTCCCATATCGAAATTCATGGGTTCTCCGTACACATTATCGGCAACAACCGATACATAGTCGCAACCCGCCGATAAATTACTCCCCGAAATTTTCAACTGTACACCGTGAGGAGCCGGCAACGTATTCAACGGGATAACAGGCTTGGCAAACAGAAGTTCCTCCGATTCCTTCACCGTAGCAGTCTGCGTGAATACCGCTGAGAAAGGAGCAATCGTGTTTCCTTCCCACGAATTTATCGAAACAAAACGGCTGGCCTCCGGGTCATAAGTATAGAGTATATGGTCGATACTCATTCTTTCGGTAGTATAAGAGCACAAATAAGGCACACCGAAAAGATTCCAACCCATATTCTCTTTATACGTAAAATGAGGACTGCCATCGACCAGAGTCTTCAAATTATGCTGTTTCAACAAAATGCTTTTCCCTTCTTCTGCCGATTCTTCATAAACAGGCAATGCCGATGAAGATTTCGAGAAACGCACAGTCACCGCATCCGAAGCAGAAGGAGTCGCCATCAGATAACCGACATTCGCGCCCATCTGGTTATTTTCAAACGCCCAATACTTACTATTCTGAGGAGCAACTACGCTATACAAATCTTCGGCTCGCTTAGCCCCGTCATACTCGTATAAATATAAACGGTTATTGTCGTCCCCCGATTCATCTCCGGCCTGTATAGCCTCTACCGGCAAACCGTCTATCGTAACGCCGTTCAACATCGTACCGTTCCCGACTTCAAGGGAGAATGGCAGACTCACCATATCCCAAGAAGCTGTCGTATCATTAATAAGCGGTTTCAAATCACGCTCTATGGCCAGATTATAAAGCGATACGGCATGCTCTCCTGTCCGCAAACCCGCAGCATGGTGAAGCAACAAATAGGACGGTGCGAAATCTTTCGTAAGGGCATCGGTCAGCCTCACTTCACTTTCCTTGCCGACATAGACGACGCTTCCCGCATGAGGATAATAATTATCGCTCACGTTGACAACCTTCTGCGGAGTCGTATTCCAAGTTTCGAAACAACCGTAATCCGGGCGAATTACTTCACCTTCCCCATGAAACTTATCGGTAAACAGCCGCACATTACCCAGCACATCGCAATCGGTAGACAGATCGATAATATCGGTATATTCCTTACCATTCCTGATCTTAGGCACTGTATATCCACCGATAGTCGTCACCGGATTTCCTTCATGGTCTACACCTGTTTCCTGTAAAGCTCCTATTCCAAACAAGACTGCATCTTTCTGGTCGGATAGCTGATAACGCAAATGTGTATCATCGGTAATATAATCCCCGACATAAAGCGGACTATACGCATTCCCCGACACCGAGGTCACCTCTCCGTTTATCGTATTGATTATCTTTCCCGTGCCGCCGATTTGTGCTCCCTCGCCAGGGGCTGTCACATGAATGGCTGCCGCATGCTCGTCCAATACGACAGCGGCGCTGCCTTCTTTCACCGTATTGTCATGCACCAAAACATTGTAGAGCAGCCCGTCCGTTTCCACCACAGCACCGTCGGGGTTCACATTATTATATATGACACTATTGACGATGGCGAACGAGTCGGCGACGATCACCGCCGGGCTGTTTTTGCTTCCCGTTATATGAAAGCCATTCAGTTCCGCCCAATTCTCCACAATCGTCCCAGCGGCACGGTCATTGTCCGAACGCACGACAGGAACCCCTTCCGCCTCTACCGAAAGGATACTTTCCGGTGCATTCTTTTCCAACAAGCCGGGACGTTGGGTCAGCTTCGTTTCGTTGGTTCCCCGGAATCCGCCATAAACTTTCACATTTGCCATCCACTGTAAAGTCGTAGGCAAAACGTAGTCTCCGCCGGCTACCCACACCGTACCATAAGTTCCGCTCTCTTCCGGGTCTCCCGAATAGTATGCCGAATAAATGGCTTCCTGTAAATCACCCATAGCATCGTCCCAACTGGAACCCAATCCGAATCCGTTAGGCTTCACATATAAATTAGGATAGAACAACCGTTGGTACTCATAAGCACCTATATCTATGCTGTTACCGGCTATACGACGATTGCCTCCGGCATCCACGAACATAACTCTCGCCAGCGAATCGCCGGGAGCCACAGGCTCTTCTACCGAACCGAACGGATAATACGCAAATAAATCGGTGTACCATTTATCGTTTTCCGCTTTATTATATGAGTCGCCTGTCATGTATCGATACCCCGTATTGATCAGTTTACGTCCCGGACGTATGTTATACTTTTTGTCCAACGGAGTCGCTTCATCGGGAGCTTCGAAACGGGGACCGTACGACATATCCTCATTGTCGGAACTTAATGTTTTATTGATATTGGCAGCCTTATCGCCCAATACGACACCTGCGGAACTATTCCAATAAACATACTCGGCATTCGGCTGCTCTGCCGTCGCATCGTCCACCTGAACCGCATTGCTGTACAGGGTCGCATTCTGCACATCTATCTGGTTGTTCAAATCTCCGACAGTAGGAACAGCCGAAGTATAATTCCTCCAAAATATATTGTTATAGATCTGCAAAGGTTCGGCGACAAGCGCTCCACGTGCGTACAATCCGCCTTTGGAGTTATCGGCTATCGTGTTGCTGACAATGTTGCCCGTCCCGTTCAAAGCAAGCCCCCAAGCCTTGTTGGAATGAAGCACGGTATTATATATATTGCCTTTATTCAGATACACAGCCGCACCTTTTTCTCCGGCAGCCGTATTATCGACAAACACGCTGTTCCGAATCGTCGTACTGCCATTGGCTGCATACACGGCCGCACCGGTCGAACCCTCGCCTGTCGCATCGGCCGCATTTCCACCGACAAAAGTAAAGCCCTCTATGTTTACAGGAGCCAACGCCCCGTTTTCCCCGGCCGTATCCATCGACTCGTCTATATAAACGAGGTGTTTCGAATCGTTTCGATTTCCTCTGATATAAGTCGGGTACAATATAGGATCACGCAAATTATCCATAGCGACATCGGTCCCCGTGATGTTGTTGGGATATCCGCCCCTCAATGTCAAACTCTTGGTCGAGTATTCCAGATTTCCCACATCGGGTTTCTCCAAAACGAACGAATAACCGCTTGTCCCGTCTTGCAGGAACGGCACATAGTCGCCCGAAGCAATCTTGATATATTTATCTTTTTTATTGGGACTGAGCAACAGTACCTGAATAGCCTGATGAATGTTAGACGTAGCCCTTTCCCACGTTTCTCCGTTGTTTTCTTTATCCGAAACTGCTTCGGAACTCTTCACATACAGTATATTACCGCCGAAAGGAGTCAACGATACCGTTTCATATTCATAAGCCCCTATATCGATCGTCCCCTCTTTCCACTCTTTCACATCGATCATATCTACACCGTCTTTCTTAATAATGTGATATGTATCGGGTTCTTTGGTAATACGCCATTTACTGTTCAGCGTATCCGGCACATTCTCGCGTCCCGACACTTCCTGCACGGCATAATATCCCTTGCCGGAACCATCGAGTACGACAGGTTCCGTTGTAATTGTCGTGCTCTTCACCGAACCGTCGGGATTCATTTCGATAACCGTATTCAGTCGACGTGTACCGCCATTCGTACCCCGGTTAACCAGCGTCGAGAGCGAAGGCAGAGAGAAATCGGCAGAAGCGAAATAATTTCCCGCTCCGGCATAATCGCTGGGAAATCCGAACCGAGGCCCCATAACCGCTTCATTAGCCCGATCCAGAAAGACCTCGAAATTTCCTGCATCTTCATCGACATCGGCTGCCGAAGTAATAATTTCCCAATGATCTGCATTGATACGTTCGGCATCGTCATTCCCCCAGATAACCGTATTGGTAAGATTATTACCGGCTGTCGAAGCCGAATAAACGGTACTACCCGATGTTACATCGCCCGACACATTCTCGGCATAGGCATTACGCACGATCGTATTGTTGATTAACTGCGATGTCGAACCGGATTCGGCATAATAGGCCGAGCCCGTTGATGCCGTATTGTTGTAAATCACCGTATTGACGATGAGCGACTTCCCGCCTTCCCGCAGATAGACCGCACCTCCCGATTTACCGGGAGCCTCGTTCCCGCCCAATATAGAACCATAGATCTCTATATCGCTGGCATACACGGCTCCTCCCCCGAAATCGGCCGTATTGAGCAACAATTGGCAATTGCGCAAAGCAATCGGAGCCAAAGCACATAAAGCCCCGCCTCCATGATCGGTACACGACGAGTTACCTTTTACCATCTTTATTCCATCAAGTACAACCCTGCGAGTAGCCTCCGAGTCTTCATAATAAGCCACATGCGAATTACCGGAACCGCCGCCTATATCGCCCGAAAGAATCGTTTCATTAGCGTACTCGAAATCTTCGAGCAAGCCGTTCCCGTTCCAATCTTGACGAGGTCGCTCGCTCAAAAATGCCTCCCCTTCGTAATACTGGTCCGATGAAGGCATAGCCTGAGTTTCTTCTTCCGTAACGATATTAATATCCAACTCCGAAACCGTATTCCCCGACTGATTCTTATTGTCTATCGTTATATCGCTAATTTCCACGGTATATGCAGCTTCTCCACCGAAATAAGGATGAACAGAGACGAGCGAAAGCATATCGCCATTGGACAATGTATTTTCCTCATCAGTAATCTCTACGGAGGAAGCACCGTTATATACCAATCCGGTCTTTAAATCCACCGTCAGGTTGTACTCTCCATTACTAACTCTTCCATTTATAAGCAAAGACTTTCTTACACCGGCTGTCGAATATAACTGTATACGCAACCTGCCGTCCTCGTTCCCTTTACTCAAATCGGTAAAACGTATCGTTGCATGCAAATACCGATTACTCGGGTTTGTTCTTTCGTATTTCACTGCCTGTGGAAAACGGAAATAAGCACCTAATGATGGATTAAAATAATTATACCACCATAAAACACGTTCCCTCTTGTTTGTTAATACGACACCGTCGTTCCCCGAAACTATAATAGATGCCCAATTAGAACTTGGACAATAATGCATACCGTATGCTCCTGCCGAATTTCCGGCAGCATAATAATCGGAGACATTGGAAGAATATGTATTCGATTTTTCCGCTTGCGAAAGATTATTCAAACTCACCGAGGCATCATAAGGAACACCCGTAGAAGTCTGATGAAGAATATCGGTATCGAGAATTTCCATCGATACCGTTGTGGAATTCTTGCGATTATCGATCGTAGCGCTATACAACTTCACACCGGCCGGTAATCCCGAGACGCGAACAGCCTCGATGACCGGAGCTGTCGCCCAATCGGTATTTCCGATAGCCAGATAGCGCAAATCGTAAATATACTCGGTGGTGCTGTCGGTGGCGATGACCGGCAATTCCAGCTCATGAGGGAGTTGGAAGCCATTGACCGTCACAACAGGAGATGACGGTGACTTCTCATCGGTCGTGAAATGCAAGAACCACGAAGAGGGTTCGTCCTCCAATGCCTTTACCTCTGGATAAAAGGTAATCTCTCCATCGCCGCCCAATGTATAGGAATAGTCTTCTTTGTTCCATACACCGGTGGCATCGACACGCTTCGAGGGTTCCACTTTAAACGATTCTATCCAACTCTCGTAATAAGGTAAGTTACTGCCCCGGAATCCTCCGTATATCGATGAATATCTGTTAAGAATAAAAGAAGTTCCCCAATTATCCTCTTTCACCGAAGTTTTCGGGTTATACGTTCCCTTCGAGACCCATATCTCGCACCGGCGAGTATCCTTATTCGGATCGTGTTCGAAATTGGCATCATTCCCGAAATAATCGAGAGCTTGCTGTATATCGCCCAAAGCGTTTCGCCAACTGCGGCCGTTCGCCAACCCCTGTGCCGTTTGCGACACATACAACCGGTAGATTCCGTCTGCCCCCTTTTCGGCTTCGGTATCTCCCGCAGGGTCGATAACAAATATCCCGTCATAAGCAAAAGCTCCTATCTCGAAATAATCCCGCAAAGAAGAACCCTCTTTATAAAAACGATTCGTTCCGAGCAAATCGAGTCGAGAAACATGCAATGCCTCCATGAGCGGAGAGCCCGGCTGCTCGGCTCCGATACCGGCACGAATCAACGCCGATACACGTTTCAAAGTAAAATCGAGGTTATCGGGGTCGGTAAAACCGGGAGCATTCAAGCCCACTATGGTCGATGTATTCTCATTCGTACTCGTCAACGCCATGTTTCCGAAACCCACGACTTTGATACCTTCGACCGCACAATGATTAAAGATATAGTTTTGATACCGCACGCCCGTAAAGGTCGTATCGACCTGCTGGGACATGTTTCCGTATATATTTTTTCCGTTACCGGAATCGTTCATCCAGAATACAGAATTGATGATAATCGGCTTCACGCCTATCGATATACCACCACCGGATCCATTGTTCACAGTCGTGTTATCGACCACCGTACAATTTACGACCATCGAAGAGTCGTCGGCATAAATACCTCCGCCATTGGCTCCCACGTTATTATAAACTATCGAACCGGTAATCCGGCCGCCCGGAGCTAAGTAAACTCCTCCACCCTTATCGGAAGCGGCACAGTTGAAAACGGCACAATTTTGCAACAATCCGTTCGACGTAACCTTAACGCCGCCACCCGACTGCCACTCTTCGTCAGACGGGTGATTGGCATTTCCATAAACGATATAAACACCGTTGAGCAAAGCTATTTCGGGGTTGGGATCGTCGTAATAAGCTGCACCCTCGGCAGGCATCGTGGCGTTGTCTTTATGCTGCTTCATGCCGAACGTTACGACACGATAGGCGCTTTCTTCTGTCGAACTACCGATCATACCGTTGAAAAAAGTCCTGTTCAAACGCATATTACGTCCGTCCACAGTCTCGTCGTCAGAGATTCCAGCAAACCCTCCATACACTTCTATTCCGGCCGGAATAATAAACGAAGCGGTACGAGGCTGATCGGGAAGAACGACATCGGTAGGATAATAAGTGCCTTTCGCAATCCTCACTTGAATGCGAGTAATATCTCTATATCGACCCGATGCGTACGTTTCCTTATTGTGAATAATATAACCTGCCCAGTTGAGAGCTTTTTGTAATTTCGCTTCGCAAGCGGCGTTCGCCCACGACGAACCGTCTACCGTACCGTTAGCCGCCTTCGTCACATAAATAACTCCCACCTGTTCTCCGTCGATAGTCTTGATAGCGGGCATAATCGGCTCGCTTTGGTCTATTTCGTATGCCCCTATATCGATAGAACAGTCTTTAAAACGGTCGGTATAGTCCATATCGGTCTCGGGTAATGTAATCCCTTCGGGACTATTATTCCCGGCATTGATACAGGGTGAAGTGCCCTGTAAACGATAGTCGTTATTTTCTTTATTTCCCGACGAACGATCCACGAATTGCGGAACTTGATTGATAATGTTGTCTTGCGTCAAGTTAGCGCCAGAGACTCCCGATATAGAACCCGAGGGATAACAACAATGCGAAGTTCTCAACACTACATTGCTATGAGCCTGTACCTGAGACGAGCCCGAATTATTATAAATAATGGTATTGTAAATATTGGCCGCACCATCGGCAAACCAATAACCGCAATAAATGGCTGCACCGCTACCGGAGTTGTCGGCAATCGTATTGTTATAAAAATCGGCTACTTCAATATAAACGGCCTGACCGTTGGAATTACCGCCAGATACGGAATTACCGGCAAATACGCAATTGTACAACGTACCGTAACGCATGTAAACACCCCCGCCGTATTGTTCTCCGTAATCGCTCCCCAATGCAGGCATATCGTTATTGAAAAACGAACAATTGGAAAATGTTCCGTCGTTACAAAATGCACCTCCGCCGCGACTACGGGATGCTACATTATAATTGTTTCTGATAATACAGTTTTCGAGCCGTCCATTTTTCCGCAAGGCTACCCCGGCACCGCCATCTTTTCCGTGACGTATTCGAGTTCGACCGTTTTGTATTATAAATCCGTCCCATATAGTCTCGATAACAAATGGATTCAACGCCACATTATTAGTCTCGGTCGAAGCCTGTCCCTGCGAACCCGCTTCCAAACGACCTCCGTCCTCATAATACGGGAAGGGTTGGGTAAGTACCCTACGAACTTTATTCGCATTGTCGTACCGACTGTTCAATTCATAGAACTGACTCGTCGATCCACCGGCATCCATATCGAAATAAGGAGCATACCCATCAAGCGAAGTAACAGCATTCGCCTCGGCGGTAGTCATCGTCTGTATAATCGTATTGTAGATGCGGGGATTACGCTCGTCCTTCCCCGGTGTTCCTATCTCGGGAAATCCGCCGTACACCTGTACGGCATCCCGCATAAAGAATCCCCGCCGACTCGTATATTCCCCTTTGGCTACCCACACTTCGACCAAAGCCGTCGTATCGACACCAACAGGTATTTGTACCGATGCGCTACGACCGTTCGTTTGATTGTATGTATAATCTGTATAATTCAATGTCTCATAAGCGATCCGCCCGCTTCCGTCCTTTTTCAACGATGCCTTGTAAGCCTCGTTGACAGCATACTGCAAACCGGTAATATAGTCGGTAGCATCTCGGCTGTCGTATTCGATTTGATCATAAGGCAGGCCATCGTCGAATCCATACCACGCATTTCCATTGATAGCGTTCGCCCACGAAGAACCGTCTCCCGTACCGAAATAAGAGGTTTGAGGAGAAGAGGCCGTACCGGCAGGCCCGCTACGCACGTAAAGAACCGAACCGACAGGATTCAGACAAGTAGCCTCATAAGCTCCTATATCGGGGGCTCCACCCACAGCGAAATTATGCCCCGTAATATCGGCATCAAGAACCAAATCCGGATCATCAACTATACTTTCGTCACCTGCAATCACCAACGGAGATTTACAAGTAGGTTCGAATCGAGCCGGACCTCCCAATGGCGTATCGTATCCGCTCGATATAGCCCCCACGTTCCGAGTAGAATTGACGAACGACGGGTACATAGGATCACCCTGAACGATGCTCAACTGCATGTTTTCACTCCATAGATTCCACTCCTCTGGTGCATATTGGATAGCATTGTTACGAATATCGAGCATAGTGGCCGACCCCGTAATTTGTACATCTTCGGGAGCGATAGTCCCGGTCGAAGTATTTCCCCACAAAACCGAGTTATAAAGTCTCAGTTGCCCATCCACCGCACAAATGCCCGGGTCATTGTTATGTATAATCGTACAGTGATTGAGACGAGCATCGTTTGTAAGAGTTATTGCCGAATAAAAGGATCCGCTCGACAATCCCGTATTGGTATTATTATTCACCACCGTATTGGTCATTACCAATTTTTTCGTCGTACCCAACATAACGATTCCGGCTCCGTTCGTTGCGACATTATTCTCGATCATGCAATTGCGGATATGCAATGTGCCATATTCGTGCAACACACCACCCCCGGTCTTGATAGCAGAAGAACCGGTCGATGCATCTCCGTTGACGATATGAAATCCGTCGAGAATGGCTTCTCCGTCGTCAGACATAGTCACCACATGATAAAGGTTCCCTCCGGCCAACGTACCGTCGAACACCGTACGGAAATCCACCGGATTACGTATCGGTTCGGCGACATCGCTCCCTGTCGGGACAAACGTCTGTCCGGGAACCGTAGAGCCTTCCGTACCTTCCAATTTGGAATTGAAACCGCCATACAAGGAAACGCCTCCTCGCAAAACGACCGACGAAGTGCGACGGTCACTACCGATGGCTTTCCATACCGGATTTATCGTCCCCTCCTTCACCCATATCTCACGAGGGCAACCGGGATATTCGGTATCCGGGAGTCCCGCCAAATATTCGATAGCCGAGTTCCCCGATATAATCGGAGATTCCCAAGACTCGCCCGAAAGGTCCGTATTGACCGACGGGTCGACAAAAATAACCAGTTTCTTTACACCGTTATCCTCTATGACACTATACTGCAAAGACGGACGATCGGAAGCGAAAGCACCTAAGACACGAGGCTCGACGAACGCTTTGCTAAGAATATCGGTCATCGCGACATAAAACTGTGTTTTCACCGGAGCATATCTGACATACGGAGCCTCGGATTGGCTGCCTCCTTTTCTTTGTAGGGCAGAAAATTCGGATGGAACCCAACGCTGTACGTCATAAATAGTTCGCAACGCATTGTCGAGCGTTTGAGTGCCCTCGACATCGGCAGCTGTCGTCTGGTACACGCCGGCCTCATTGTTGATAACGTCGACATTGCCGACTCTTACATTGGTAAAATCAGGGAACCTGAAATCATAAGCGATAGAAGAACGTCCTTTTGAATTTTGATCGGACAAGGCATACGTTTTTTGAGTTACAGTATTCACGCCCCAAATCGTATTGGAAAGATTTTGCAGCGCCGTATTATAAACCTGTATCGAAGCCGGCACATTCGATTCGGCCGTCTTTCCGTTTTTCCCGTAAAATTGCCGAGTATGTTCGAGGGTCGCATTTCCCCAAAGAACCGAATTATAGACTATGCCATATCCATCGACGATCATACCGCCCGAATTTCCTTCTTGGTCGGAAGCCACCGCCGAACAATAGTTCTTAACCACCGTAGAGGAAGAAAGCCCTCCCAACTTATCAAAATAGACCGCTCCCGCATCGGACGAAGAGGTATTGTTGGAAACGAGCGTGTTCACCAAGACGCCCCGGTACATATCGTCTAACGATTCTTCGTATGCAGGATTGTTATACTCCGCCTCATCGACATACACACCGCCGCCCACGCGAGCCGTATTGTTGGTTATCACCGTTCTGAAAACGGTTCCGTTCCCCAATATGTACACGCCGCCGCCCAATCCGTTGCGCACCTGCACTCCGGGCGAAGCATTGCGAAAGACCATGCTGTTCACCAACATTCCGCCGTTATTCATCATCACCCCGCCACCGCGAGTCAAGGCAAAGTTTTGATAAATGATACAATTCGACACGACTCCGTTCTCGGTCAAATAGATTCCACCGCCCATACGGGTCGATTCTCCGCGCTCGCCATAGTCGGCGCAACCGCCCGTAACCACGACACCGTCGAGAGTCGTCTCCACGGGAAGCGGCTTTGCCGTAACGGCTTCGTACTTCGTGGTTCTTTCGTTAAATCCCTCGGAAGCGAACCATACCACATGGTAGGAGTTGCGCCCGTAATATTGCTCCCATTTCTTCTCTCCGGCATTCCAACGCCAACCTTTCTGCGAATCGTCGTTCCGGTCGACATCTCCGCTGAATATCGTACGATTGGCAAACGCCCATTGAACATCGAGATGGTCCGGGTCGCGGGGACGAGTCGTGCTGTTGTTTATCCCTTCGTCGCCGGTTTGTCCCCGGAATCCTCCGTAAACCGAGATACCGCTACGCATGATGAAAGAACGATGCCTTTCCGTACGGCCCCTTATACCCGACTCATCGGTAAATGCTGCCGTGGGGTAATACGTTCCACCGGCGACCCACACCTCTCCCACTACATTCCGGGCATATAGTTGATCGATCGCCATCTGCACATCTTGCACGGCCAAACGCCATGTACTTCCGTCCCGGACTTCACCGTCGGCAAGAGGCGGTTCGTCGGGCGAAAGCTGACGAACATACAATATATTTCTGCCCGAAACCGGCTGATATTGATAAGCTCCTATATCCAGCGTCTTACTGACTATCCTCGGCTTCCCGGCAATGTCGTAAGAAACATCGGTCCCGTAATACGTGTTCAACGTCGTCATCCAAGAACCCTCGGCTTTCGACAGGAGCACAGAATTTTGACGCAACAAAAACGAAACGCCCAAATCGGCATACACAGGCTCCAATATAGCCCCTATCTGAGTCGTAGGATTGATAAAATTGGGCACAGAACCCGTATGGTCATTATAAGGCAACAACGAAATATTATCGTTGCCTTTCGTTTCGTCCCAATCGACGATCGCACAATTCGAGACACGGTCGACAAGAGCATCGAATCCCTTCAATCCCGCATGGTTCAACGGGTTGATACTCCATATAACCGAGTTGGATACGCTGATCGAAGAACCCGCCACATCGGTATCGGCCGGACGACCTATACCATACAACTGGTTGTTGACAATCGTATTATTGACAATCGAGGTCTCATCGTATACACAAATACCGCCCCCGTTATTATTGTAAACGACATTGTCGAAAACGACTCCTGCTTCGGAATAGATACCGCCTCCATATCCGAACCCGTCGCGACGGAATGCCGAATTGGATACCAACACCGAGTTATAGACAAAACACGGTTGGGAGTCCGAACCGCTATTCTTATGCATATAAACGGCTCCTCCTTTCGAGGCAAAATTAAAATAGAACAGGCATCGCTGTATGCCGCAACCGATACCGTCGAGCGATACACCTCCGCCGCGCCCCGAATTACCGTCTCCATCGGCAGAGCCCCCGACAATAGTTATCCCGTCGAGCATCACGTCCACACTCGACGGATCGAAAGTAACTACCGTATGGAGATTGTCTGTCCGGGTGGTATTCTGGGTCGGGTCGAGCGAAGAGAACATGTTATCCGTACCGACTACATCGTTTCTCAATCGGTCGCCCGATAAAATAGTCTGGTTCTTCAACGCCCACGGCTCCTGCCGGTCGCCCGAATAGACATTGCCGTATTCTCTCTCTTCGAGACTGTTCTCCCCCTCATAGACCAAAGCTCCTAAATCGTCGAACACTTGCCCGCGAAAACCGCCGTAAACAACGACCTGATTTCCTTTCAAGACGAACGAGGCACTCTGTTCATCGCCGGGAAGGAGTGGTTCGGTCGGGACATAAGTACCCGCCGCAATCCATATCTGCAATGTAGAGTTAATAGCATTCCATGTATCGGTAGAACGAAGAATCATTTGCAAATCGGAACCCTTAGCAGCATTCGCCCACGAAGAACCGTCGAACGTACCGGCTCCTTCGGGGGAAACATATATGCGTCGCAAATTGAAGGCCGGTTGAGCCGGCTGGATATTCGACTGAGCCTCTACCGGTAAGCTCGTCAGCGACAACAGAAACAATAGCAGCAATCCCGCCGAATATCCCATGCGTTTCGACACATCGGAAACACGGCCTGCAAAATCAATAATTTCTCTATTTCTTCCGTTCAACATAACCTATAATTCCTTTTCTATATCGAAGCTGTCCATCGATAATTATATTCCGTTTGCGTAAATCCCACCACATCGAACCGCAGCAAATAATACGGCGCAACCGCCAAGTCCTCGGGGGTATCGACGTGTATGTTATAAGTAGTCATCTTTACATAAGTGTCTGCATATACGCTCTGCACGACCAGCTCTATATCGAGCGTACCGCTATCGTAGAGATAACAGTCGTATCGCCCGTTAATCCATGCCGATTGACCCGGTCCCGAATTACCGGTAAGGCTGACCACGTGATCGACGACGGGGTCATTCGACCTCACGGCAAAGAATTTTCCCTCTTTGGGTACATTTTTCAACTTCAATGAAACGACTTTCGCCGACGTACAGTCCCCATGTTCTTTCTGTCCGGCTGGCTTGGCGTTGTAATTGGATATAGCCGTCCCTATATTGTACATAATATCGACCTTAGAAGCCACCAACCCGGCATCGATAACTCCCGAATGCTTCATTTGAACCAATTCGAGGTCGAGCAAAGTACCGGCATATAAATCGCGCGAAGGCGTGGCGATCGTCGTCAACGCCATCACCTCGTCTTCCGTCGACAAGGCATCCCATTCGTAGTGCCTGCCGGCATTGACGATAGCATAAAACGAGGCGGTGCACTTCGGCACGTCTATGGCTTGAAACTCATAATAGGCCGTGCTTTCGGGCAGCTCTATATAATAATGTTCCATGTAAGCGGCAGCGCCGTTTTTAGGCTCTACATACATGAACAGGTTGATATTTTCGATGGCATCCGGCATCTCCGGCGATGTCCCGGGGTCTCCCGGAAGCCCCACCGCTCTCGAAATTTCCCGGCCGGTGTATATACTCAACGTCACGCTCGCCGTCTCCTGCGGTTCCGACGGACTGCCGGGCTGCAACGAGTTCTCGCCTCCACAGCCGCCGAGCAACCATGTAGCGAACAAAAGTGCCATTATCGCATATCTCTGTTTCAACATCAAAGCTCCTATTCGATTAAACCTATATTCGACAATCTGCCCGCATGCGGGAATATTATATATCCACATCGATATCTCCTCCCGGCTTCCAGTCGATAGTCACCGCCACAGTCGCCTGCACATTGTGACCGATATCTATACTGCCGTCGTCCCTCACCACACCGTATATTTCTATACACTCTCCGGCGGGAAGCGGCTCGGTCAGATTGATCGTATTTCGTGTTATTTTATCTCCTATGGTAACGTAAACATCGGTATTCCAGATAGCATTTTCCTCCGATGGGTTACGATTCAAAGACTTCGCTCCTGCTCTCGCCTCATTCCTCGACGGGAACGAAACAGCTTCGAAAAGCGCCAGTCCGTTTTCATCTTTCCCCGCTTCATTCATCTGTACGACAACGGGGCGGTCGTACTCATAAAGACTGTCGTTACACAAAAAACCGGTTGCGGTTTCATTGACATATCCCTCTACCCGTTTTACCGGGACGACGGGATCGGTTCCATAACTGAGGTGTAACCTCGTCTTGGAAATACAAGGCGTCAAAACTACCTCGATAAACTGATTTCTGTCCGCTATCGTAAATCGTTCCCTCCCGACATACAGTTCCGAAACATGCGAAGATACCGTATCGGCCGCCGACTCATAAGACAATTTATAACGATCGGACGCGACACCGAGGTCGGAACATTTCACACAACTCGCCTGCGAAATATTGGCAATGGCAAAATGGTGATAATCGTTTGCAGGCAGGGTAATAGCGTAGATATTGTTCGACGGCATTCGTTCCCGCTCTACATACTCATGATAAGCGAGCGATTTGTTACCGTCATAAAAATGCATATTGAGATTCTCCATTCTACCCGAAAATGCCTGTGTATGGGTAGACAGTTCTATTCTATATCTGACGGTGAAATTGTTGCAATCGGACATGTTGTCGTCGATGCAACCGCTCGATAACGGCAGCAACGCGAAAAAGATTCCCCCGACAACCCATCTTTGCCAATCACCTGTTTTCATTTTCTCGATATTTATTTTTTTGAGGAAATATCTCCGGCGAATCGAAACGCTCCCGATTCACCGGAGACAAATTTTACAGTTTAACTATTTTTTTCGAAATCAATCGCCGATAGGTACATCGATAACCAAACCGGCTTTCCAGTCTATATCGACAGCCAATGCCAATTCCAAACGCGGGTTAATCAGGTCGGGAACCGTATTGTAGGCTTTTGCCAACGAATTGATAGACAAGTTCGCCGTCGTATTGTAATCCTGCTGGAATACGCGAACGACTTCACTCTTACTGTTGTCCTTCTTATAAGTCAGCTTTCCTACCAAGTAGAACGTTCCGCCTTCGGGAACCAAATTGCCGTCTAAACCGTAGAATTGAGGACCGTCATTCAAGACCTCCAAAGCAATATTGGGTGTATGTCCCAAATCTTCTGCATTACCGGTAGAACAATCGGCCGTCTCGGGCAATAAGCTGTATATAAATGGAGTCATACCAGCAAAATCGGGAGTAGCGGCTTTCGTCAATTCGTAATCATTGGTATTCATTCTGTTGTCATATACAATCTTGGAATAAGTGTCGGCAGCAGAAGGATGCATTTCCCAATCCAGTTTATCGGGCAGACCACCAATCAATATACCTTTTACAACAAAATTATGGTTGGCCAAAGTCACCTTAGTATTTTTACCGGCCGGAACTGTACCGTCGGCCGATTTGAATGCAGCTTTCACATCGAGACGTGCCACACCGTAATTGATCGTTTTGTTCAAAGCAATCTTCGTCGTCGCTACCGTAATCGGCGTACGAGCTCCGTTATAAACACCATTATTCCAATTAGTAAATGTCGGAAGAGTCGAATAAGCTACCGGATAGGCATTGGTCCAATAATACAAAGAAGAAGGATAGCTGTATGCCTTCGAAGAACCGCTCGTAACAATACCCGAACCGCCGGGGCCGTTCTCATCGAACACGATAATACCGTTATCCAATTTATACGCTCCTTTCGGAAGATTGGCGGGGAAATCTTTGTAAGCATCTTTTGCCAACTCTGTCGCCATATTATCGACCGATGTCTTTGCCGTATTGGCTGCTGGCGTAGAGTATTTCGTATGTAATTCGTTCAACCCGTCCGAAAGATACTGTAAAGCCAATTTCAGATTTTCCAAAGAAGCGCTATTGAACGAAAAGTAACCATTCTGCAACTCTGTTGCCTTATTCTTCTCCTCACCATCTGTCAAACTACCGACATAAGTAGCCAATGCATCCGTAACATTCGTTTTCCACGCCTCTATCAAAGCGGCTGCGGTAGAATAGGAACCACCGGTATAAGTACCTTCGGTAATATTCTTCAAAGTAAACGCTATGTCGGCAGGAGTCAAAGAGGTAACCGAAGCATCGGGTGTCATCTCCAAAACACCTTTGTAAGCAGCGTCATGCTTGGCTTTACCGTAAAAAAGAAAAGCGATGTCGCCGGAAGGAATAGTTACGTCGGTAAACGTTTTTACAAAATTCTTGGCCTCACCATTCGTGATTTCAGCACCTGTCAACTGGGTAGCACCGGCCAATACCGAATTGGCTCCTACATAATCGCCGCTCAAATTTGAAAAAGGCATTAACCTCAAACTTTCTATACCCAAGAAATTGTCGTTGCCTTGAACATCGTCGCTGGTAGCACGGGATACCGGCGAAGGAATAGCGAACGAGAAACTCGTCTTGACAGCATCTCTTTCCCCCACAGGAGTCTCTCCCCCCGGAATAACCTCTTCGTTGGAACAAGACGACAGAACTGCGGCAGCAGCAAGGAACATAGTCCCGGCTTTTGCCCATTTTGTTTTCATTGTTTTCATCTTCGTAATTGTTTTTGTTAAAAGATTAATAATCGTTTTCTATATTTTCCAAGTTTTGAATAGCTACTTTGTCACCCATAGCGGCTGCCTGCTTGAACAAGTCCAATGCCGTCGCTTTATCGCCCAAACGATAATAGGCTGTCGCGAGAGTGTTCAAACAGCGTTTGTCTTCCCGTATGGGTCGAAGCAAAGAGACAGCCCCGTCGAAATCGCCCTCGGCAATCATACCTTGTGCTTGGTTGATCTTTATAGCGTTGTAATCCGGCTCCGAAGTATAATAAACCCTCATGTATCCCGAATTACGTTGGTCGGAGAATACCGAGCGCAACAGCTCCTTGAAAGGCTCTCCACCGTCCAGCCGGCGCAACAACCACTCCCGACGGCCGAGATCGGCCGTATGGTCGATAATATCGAGCATCTCGTCCCGGCAATCGAATGTGCTTTCTTCCACCCGATCGCGCAATTCGCCCCATGCCTCGCCCCCGTTGGCTACCTCGTAGAGGCTATCCGGCAATTCGAGATAACTGTTTACATACTCCTTCAAGACCTCGGCGCGAGTGCCTGCCAAACGGGTATTCCGGCCGAGAGGACCCTCGGGCGAAGCAAACCCGACAATCAATATCTTCCCGACATCGGAACGGTCGTCGGCATAGATCTGCCTCAATATATCGACGATTCTACCGAGCGTCACATCGTTGTTTCGGTAATCGCGACGCAAGTCGGACTTATCGAGAGGGAAATAGACTTTCAATGCTCCCCGATCCCTCCACACGGTCATCGAATCGGAATAGGGCTCGTACTCTGCCATCGGGAACAAAACCTTTTCGACCTCGGCCAACCGTTCCGCCACGCTCGGTATCAATGCCACCGGCTGTACCGAAGGGACATAAGGAGGACGCAGTTTCACATCGGAACAAAGAAAGATGCCCGGCAAAGGTTCGACCTTGCAACACCCCTCGCGCTCACATAACAGGCTGAGATCGACAGGGGCTCTACCCATCCATTTTTCATAAGGCAGCACGCAATCGTATTGCAACTCGCCGCCATCGACGGTCTGATAAAAAGGAACTTCATACGTTTTCCCCGAAAGCACGGCTTCCCGGCGGCGTAACTTTTGTTTACGCTTGCCTATAATCTCTATTTCGTCGAGAGCCAAAGAATCCACACCGTTCTCGATAACGGGAATAAGCCTTTGTACATAATCGGAAGCAACTGTTCCCGACGGAACCAAAATTTTGAAACTTACCCGAATACTATCTCCCGAACGGTGTATCGAAGCATTCTCGACCTTCACCTCGGCCCCGGCAAAAAATATAGCCCAGACAAAAACCGGCAGAAACACTATATATCTTTTCATCGCTCTCATTTCAGTATATAGATTATAGAAATCGCGGCTTCGGTAGGAGCAAGATAGCCTTTATGGCCGTCGCCTATTTTACGCCCGCAAGTACGACACTGGTAATAATCGAACGTATAAATCGGCTATATTTTTAGCGTGTTTTCCCCGATGAATTTTATTGTTTGTAAAGGCTTACAATACAAATAAATTTCAAAGTTTTTATTAATAATATAAAAATCAATCTGTTAAAATAAAATATAGTCATCGTATTTGTATTGTAATAATTCTAAAATATTGTAACTTTGTCACCGTATTTCAAATGGTAGTAATGGGGAAGCGGGGCAATAACAAATGATGCAAAATCTGTTATTGCCTAAAAATTAGAAGGTTATTATAATTGATAAAAAATATATGGGGCGAATAAAACGATTTGAGTTATAAAAAATATATTTTGTACTAATCCTCACATAATTAGACAAATAGATGAAGAGAATCCTAAATATAATTATAATAATATTATTATCGGCTATTTGTTTGACCGGTACGGCGCAAAAGATAGCGGTAAAGAGTAATCTCCTCGGTTGGGCTACCGCCACACCGACGTTGGGAGCGGAAATAGGATTGGACGATCGTTGGACGTTGAATACTCATATCTACTATAATCCATTCACTTTCAGGGATAACCGAAAATGGAAGCATATCCGCGTACAACCCGAAGTGCGTTATTGGCTCTGTCAAAAGTTCAACGGGCATTTCTTCGGGCTTCATGTATTATACACCCATTTCAATGCCGGACAAGTTCCGCTTCCTTTCGGAATTTTTCCCGATGTTAAAAAATATCGTTATCAAGGCAACACTTACGGAGCCGGGTTATCTTACGGTTATCAATGGATTTTAACACCTCGGTGGAGTATCGAGGGAAGTATCGGTGTAGGATACAAGTATAATACGTTGGTTTAAACCTAATAAATATATCTATTTATTTACATTTAGAAATATTATTTAACTATTCAAATATCATTATACAATCTACATTTATTGGGTTAAATAGGGATCTTCACATATTCTAAAAATAAAAAAAAATTTGCCTACAAAAACAGAGGGATCTTAACCAAAAGGGATATATCGAAACCACTCGATATATCCCTCATTTTTAGATTCAGTAGAAAATTTGCGAGGTAGGAGGAAAGGGGGACGCACCACCCTGTTCCTGTATTCAAAGGTATCAACCTTCTCCCCTGCCGTGTCCCGTAGCATTACGGGGAATTGCAGAGCAACATAGGGGAAACACCGAAGAAACGATAGTTGCTAAGGAGAGGGGGTAAAAAACTGCTGAGTAGATTTTTGATGACATTCAACCCCTCCGTCACTACGTGACACCCACACAAAAGAGCCTTTCCCCGATGATATAAAATCAAATTTTCACACCAAACGGAACGCCTTGCGAAGCTCCTCGGATTGTTCGTCGGTCAGGCCTTCGGGCTCGAATCCCATCGCACGAGCTTGCAAATAAATCTGCGCCGATTTAGACAGCGTATCGATCATATCGAAACACTCGATCACATCGCCACCGACAGCCAATGCTCCATGCTTCTCCCACATAACCACATCGTAACGGTCGAGCAACCGGATAGTGGCATCGGCCAGTTCGAGCGAACCGGGCAACTTATAAGGCACGATACCCAAACCTTTGGGTACGATAACCCGCGTTTCGGGAATCATAGACCACAACAGTTTTCCCAGTACATCGGACTGTAAGAACACCCGGTTATGGGTCATCGCCACCAAATCGGTGGGGTGGGTATGCAACACGACCTTATTGTCGACACCACGGCCTTTCAGATAGTCGTGCATCGAGAGATGCGAAGGAAGTTCCGACGTAGGCCGTACCGGATTATCGGCGATAATTTCATACCAATCTCCCGTATCGGAAATACGAATCATGGCCATATTTTCCATCGGGTGCGAAGCGACATAACGCATACGCCGGTTCGTTCCTGTCACCAAAAAGAAATTCCCTTTCAATGCATTCATCACTTTGGGTAACGGGTATCGCTGGGAAATGGCAGGCAATGCCTTCTCTTCATCGGTCAATAAATCCGTAACGTTTACCGAAATATTCCCGCCGTTTCGTTCGGCCCACCCTCGTTGCCACAAATAGCCGGCCACTTCGGCGACATCGGCAATCTGGCATTCGAGTTTATCGTTTTTAATCAGTTTCATCTCTTTTATTTCATTATAAATTACTGTTTACCAAATTGGGGAAAACCGTCGAGAAGATAAGAATCAGCAACCCGGCGATCAATACGGTTACGGTCCGCCGTCCTACCCCATTCCATTCTTTCAACAAAATTCCCCACACGTTGCTGAAAATAACATTCAGCGACATCAATATGCTCCACGAGAAAGCCAGCATGACCGGCGAACCGGTGAAGAAACTTTTTCCCATGCCCAACCCGAAGAATTGAGAATACCAAAGCAAACCCGCCAAAGCGCAAAACAACAAGTTATTGACTCCTGTCGATACCGATACCGAGAAATACTCCCTGCCGGTACGATTCTTGATATTCTGCCACAGGCAATACGCCGCATTGGTACAAAAACCGCCCAATGTAACCAACAGGATCACCGGGTTAAGGGCGAACAAGTCGGACGCACCCAACGCCAATGCCGTCTGCTGCACTTCGGCTCCGGCTTCAAGTCCGAGACTGAAACAGGCACTCATCATACCGGCGAGCAAGGCGACCGAAATCCCTTTGGTAAAAGCGAAATCGCGTATAGCTTTCTGCTTCTCCTCATCGCTCATATTCCGAGCCTTCAAACTACCCGCATAACCGATCACCGCAATACCGGCCAACGTAATGCACACCCCGGCCAACAAGACGAGACCTTCGCTGCGAAACAGATTCGTTCCCGCAAACAAAGCCGGAAGCAATGTACCGAAAGCCGCACAAGTACCCAACGAAATAGACTGTCCGAGGGCGACACCGAGATAGCGCATACTCAACCCGAAAGTCAATCCGCCCACTCCCCACAGCACACCGTACAAGACAGACATGAACGGAATACCCTCGGAGTAGAGTTCCCCGAGACTATGACCCGTCGGAACCGCCAGAAACGCACCCAACAAGGGGAACACCAACCATGCGAAAATCCCCTGCACGAGCCAGAAACTCTCCCAGCTCCAAGATTTCACTTTCTTGATAGGCACATAAGAGCTCGACTGGCCGAAACTCCCCACGGCAATAATCAATAATCCTATGAGAATATTCATGGTTCGTTACTGGCGTTTGGAAGTCACATTTTTCTCATAAGCCTCGATGTCGGCAATATAATCTTCACCCACGGGCACATCGTTCGTCAGGCAGAAGTAATCCCAAACAGCATTCCACGGCAGGCTCTTGCACTCTTCGAGCAAAGCGAGACGTTCGAAGAAACGCCCTTCGGCCTCATATTTGCGCAACAGGGCAAGCGGTTCGAGCAACGCTTGCAAGAAACATTTCTGTGTAGCCCGCGACCCGATGACATAAGCCCCGATACGATTGATAGAAGCATCGAAATAATCGAGACCGATGTGTACTCTCGAAAGGGCATCGCAACGAACCACTTCATGAGCCAAGTCGAGTGTGTCGTCGTTCATAATCGTTACATGGTCGGAATCCCAACGAATGGGACGACTCACATGCAACATGATTTCGGGCGTAAACAACAGCAACGAGGAAATCTTGTCGGCGATACTTTCGGTCAAATGGAAGTGACCGGTATCGAGAGTCACGATCTTATTGTGCTTCACGCCGTAACCCAAATAAAAATCATACGACCCCACGGTATAACTCTCGGCTCCGATACCGAAAAGTTTGGCTTCGATACAATCTTTCATATGCTGGTACTCGGTAGCGAAAATACGGTCGAGAGACTGTTCCAACAACCGACGATAATAGAGCCTGTTGACGGTCGTATCTTTGGAACCGTCGTGAATCCAAAGATTCATGATACAAGGATCGTTCTGATATTTTCCCATCTCGTCGGCAATCCACCGGCAACGACGAGTATGTTCTACCCAAAATTCACGAATCGAATCGTCGGGATTGGCAAGTGTGAGCATGCCGCTTTTGGGGTGGGAAAACGAAGTGGAATTAAAATCGAGCTTCAATCCGTTCTCTTTGGCCCATTGCATCCAACTGGTAAAGTGATCGGGAGTAACCTCGTCACGATCGACCCTCTTACCGCCGAAATCGCCATACACCTCGTGCAGATTGATGCGATGCGAACCGGGCAACAAAGATTTCACTTTAAGCAAATCGGCACGCACTTCGTCGATATTGCGAGCTTTACCGGGATAATTTCCCGTAGCCTGTATTCCGCCGGTCAATTCGCCGTCGGGATTTTCAAATCCTGAAACATCGTCGGTCTGCCAGCAATGCAGCGACAAAGATATTCCCTGCATTTTTTTCAACACTTCGTTCACGTCTACGCCTATGGCGGCATAACGTTCGGCGGCATACTCGAAAGCCGCCTTCACGGCTTGTTCATTCTTCATGATATTCTCCTTTCTATTTATAATAAATTACATTTCTTCTTGAAAATCACGTATTTCTCGTTCCACAGTTCGGTATCGCACGGTTCATAACGCTGTAACGAGACCGCTCCGGCTGCCAATCGACGCATGGAATCCCGATCGGCTACCACGCCCAAAGCCCGCAACTGTACCAACACATTACCCAAAGCCGTCGCCTCGGAAGGCCCGGCAATCACAGGAAGTCCGATAGCATTTGCCGTAAAACGGTTCAACAAATCGTTTTGCGAACCGCCGCCGATAATATGCAGACATTCGATGGGAAAAGATGCCACCGTCTGCAAGCGGGTCAAAACAAAGCGATACTTCAAAGCAAGACTCTCGAATATGCACCGCACATACTCGGCATGCGTTTGCGGTACGGCCATGTGATGAGACTTGCAATAATCTGCAATAGCCTCCGGCATGGAAACAGGATTGGAAAAGGTCGCATCATCGGGATCGACATAACTCTCGTTCGTGGCAACGGACTGTGCCATTTCCACGATTTGCGGATAGGAATAAGTCACACCCGATTTGTTTTTCCACACTTTCAGGCACTGTTCCAAAAGCCACAATCCGGTGATATTTTTCAAGAAACGGGTAGTCCCGTCGATACCGCCCTCGTTCGTGAAATTCATTCGATAAGCCTCGTCGGTGACAATCGGCTTTTCCGATTCTATACCCATCAACGACCAAGTACCGGAACTGAGATAAGCGAAATTCCTTCCCGATGCCGGCACGGCCGCCACCGCCGATGCCGTATCGTGACCGGCAACAGCTACAACAGGAATAGCCGACAATCCGATTTCGGCCGCTACATCGTCCCGTAAGTTCCCGATTATCCGGCCCGGCATAACGACCGGAGGAAATTTTTCTACCGGAATATGCAAAGGTTCCAACAACCGTTCTTCTATCCGGCAAGTTTCGGGATTCATCAATTGGGAAGTCGACAATATAGTATATTCACACACCTCTTTTCCGGTGAGCAGATAAGAGATGGCATCGGGCATAAACAAAATGCTGCGTACTCCGTCTATATCGATACTGCCTTCGAGACGCATCGCATAAAGTTGGAACAGCGAATTGAAATTCATAAACTGTATACCGGTCAAACGATAAACCTCTTCCCGGGGAATATGTCGGAAATATTGTTCGGGAACACCCTCGGTATAAGGGTCGCGATATGCACGGGGCAACGAAACGAACGAACCGTCGGGCCGAACACAGACAAAATCGACGCCCCATGTGTCGACTCCGATAGAATCGATTGCAATCCGTCGGGAAGCCGCCATGTTCAGACCTTCTTTGATAGAATCGAACAGAGAATAAATATCCCAATAACAACGTCCGTCAATCTCTTTAATCACATTGGGAAATCGGTTGAGAATTTCCGTCTCCAACCTTCCGTGTTTCATTTTTGCCAAAATGACACGACCGCTCGTAGCTCCCAAATCTATGGCTATACATGCAGTGTCTTTCATGTAAAAACAAGATATTTTATAATTTACGAAACAAAAATAGAATCAGAGAAATAGATTCGACTGATGTTTTTGATACAAAAACTTTCTATTTTGATATTCCGAAAAGAAATCCTATATTTGGGCTACTATGAATACGGAAGAGAAAAAATCGGATGCTTTAAAATACCTGAGAGTAAATGCTCGGGACGAAGAATGGGGTATCGTCATTACGACGGTAGGCTATCAATACGTTTCGCCGAATCATGCCTACCCGTTGTCGAAACACCCGGATAACTACAATTTCAAGAACGAAGGCAAACGCACCCTCAACGAATATCAATTGGTTTACATTACGAGAGGAGAAGGCTATTTTTCCAGCCGGTCCTGTCCGAAGACACACATAGAAGCCGGAACCATGCTGTTGCTCTTCCCGGGAGAATGGCACAAATATTACCCCGACGCCCGAACCGGCTGGGACGAACATTGGGTAGGGTTCAGAGGATCCCATATCGACAACCGGGTAAAAAGCGGCTTCTTCACCCCGTCGCACTGTCTGTTCAAAATAGGAACAGACGATAAAATCATAGACCTTTATCACGAAATCATGGACAAGGCCGAACGCGAGAAAGCAGGATTTCAACAAATCGTATCGAGTATAGTCTTACATTTGTTAGGAAGCGTGTACTACAAAGATTTGAATCGCTCGTTCAACGACGATCACATGATCGACATCATCAACAGAGCCAGAATCATGATGAAGGAAGAACAAACCGGGAACTTGTCTCCCGAAACCATTGCAGCCCGATTAGGTGTAGGATATTCTCTGTTTCGCCGGGAATTTAAACGGTATAGCGGAATTTCTCCCGGACAATATCAGCAACAACTGAAACTGGCTCGTGCCAAAGAATTACTGTCCTCGTCCAATCTCTCCATTGCAGAAATCGCATTTGAACTGAATTTCGAATGCGTGGGACAATTCTCGACCTTTTTCCGCAAAAAGGAAGGAGTGACCCCATCGGAATTTCGACGACAAAGATTCTGATTATAAGATTTTTACACATTCAACAATAGACATTCGGGTAAATAATAAGAAATCGTTCCTTATCATTTTACCTATATGATTTTGACGCTTTGACTTCAAAATTTGACGCATTGCTCTTTTTCATCTCCTCTTCCAAGTTACTTTTGTTTCCGAATCATAAATAATATTTTATCTATGAAAAAGACATTCGCCTATGCCTTGTTGATCCTTACGGCTCTCTATTCTTGTGAAGAAGGAAAACAGGAAGAACCCGTACTTCCCGAAACGACTCCCGATGAAATCTATTTAAACGTTTCACCTCATACACTCACTTTCGACGAAACCGACGCGTCGAAGAATATCATAACCGTCAGTACAAATACGAACTGGAAAGCAACAGTGGATAATTCGGAACTGAAAATAAACAGAACCGAAGGAACAAGCAAAGATACCTCCATATCCATTACCGAAGCTCCCGAAGGAAAGACTTGTAAACTCACGATTTCGACGATTCCCGCAAATGGAGAAAAAACGATTTCCAAAGAAGTGTCCATATCGAGAGCCGCGGCTGTCGTCACTCCCGACCGGACGATTATATATAACAACGATTTCGACAAAGAGACCGCAGTCAAAAACACATACTGGCCTTACCTCGACCAATTCGACGGCTGGAAAAATGCGAACGGAACCGGTAGCGGAGCCGAGACATACGACCAAATGAGCGTATCGGTCAGAAGCGACTGGACATCAGATTACGCCCCACCCTCCGACTACCGCCCTTACGCATCGGGGAAAAACAACATCTACTTTAACAAAGCCGGCAGCTTCGTTTCCATAAACAACATTAACATCGCTCAGGAAAAAGATTTTATCCTGCAATTCGGTAGTTCTGAAAACAAGATATTCGATTACGACGACTTGAAGGTCGAAATAGGAAACGGGACTTCATGGGTAGAAATAGACTATTCCAGAAATCTGACGAACAGTTGGGCTTTGACGACAAGCATGTTTTCCCTTCAAAACAGTTCCGGCACACTTAGTATCAGATTCACTGCCACAGGCGCCACACAAATGCGCATAGACGACATAAGATTGACCGACGGAGAACCCTCGGAACAAATCATTGTTTTCGATAACACCGTTTATCCGTTGGCAGAATTGCCTGCATACGAAAACGATGACTACGTCGTCACTCACTACGGCACGCTCGGCAGTCACAGGGTACGGAACTATACTATGCTGTTCGATAAAGAGAAACACGCCGCTTTGTGGGTTGCATACCCGCTCCATTCATGTTATCGGGGAAACAGCGGAAGAACCGAGGCTTGGGCGGCAGACCCTCTCATCGAAATGTTATATCAGGCCAAAGTTTATGGAGAAACATTCTGCTATTATAAAGACTATTCACGCGGGCATCAAATACCTTCGGCCGACCGTACGGCAACCGACGAACTGAACAGCCAAACATTCTATGCCTCGAATATGACACCCCAAAACGGAGATTTCAACGGCGGGATTTGGGCTTCTCTCGAAGGGAAAATTCGAGAAAATATGTGCCAAGACACTTTATACGTAGTGACCGGTTGTTACTTTGGAAATGGATATACGACTACTTACGACGGATATTATGGAAACAACGCCGATCCAGCTTCTAAAATCTGTCCCGTACCTACCCACTATTTTAAAGTGGTATTGCGTACTCGTTCCGGGAACTCGGGAAAAGCCGTCGGTCAATGTGGCTCCGACGAGCTGAAAGCCATTGGTTTCTGGTTGGAACATCGCAACGACTACCCCCAAACATTTAGTACAGAATATTGCAAATCGGTAGAATATATAGAACAACAAACCGGGTTCACCTTCTTCCCCTCCGTACCAAAAGAAGTAAAAAAACAATGTACGCCGTCCGATTGGGTTCTCTGAAATAACCCCGGCTGAGACTGACAGCACAAAAAAAGGGGAACGGACCGTCTAAACGAAATGAACACGGTCGACAAGGTTCTTGGATTTTCTCTCCAAGAACCTTTTTTATGGACAAATATATATACCCGTCAAAAAACGCCCGGAATGAAATCCCAAGCTGCGAGCCGAAAAAAACTCCCAATCATGGGCTCGTGTACAAATACCCGCAACTTCGATACGGGACAAATCGACGCCACAAACCGTCAACTCCTCCACAGCAGCCGCCCACAAATCGATATGAAAACGACCCGACGGATAACGATGCGCTATACGATTTACATCGAAACCCTCCGAGTCAAACGTTTGTACCACCTCATCGCCCACTTCGAAATTGTCGGGGCCGATCGACGGCCCCACCGCAACATACAGATCAGACGGAACCGTACCATACATATTAACCATCTCATCGATCGACCGTCGAACGATATGTCCGGCCATGCCTCGCCACCCGGCATGAACAGCAGCACAAGCCCTATGAACAGTATCGTAAAGCAAAACGGGGACACAATCGGCCGTCGACACAGCTATCGCTACGCTCGGACAATCGGTCATCACAGCATCGACACCGTCTAAACAAGCTGTTTGTTCTGGTTTAGACAACCGAATGAACTCGTCGGTTATAGACAGAACTTTCGTTCCGTGAATTTGGCGCGGAGAAATCAGCGTATCGATACCCAACGAGCGACAGAACCTCTGTCGATTTGCGATAACCCTATCGGGATTATCCCCGGTGTATTCACCCATATTATCCGTAGAATACACATCACCGTGAACGACTCCGTTACGTGTCGTAACGAACGTAACGACTCCCGGCAGTGCATCGAACGAAGGAAACGAATACCACCTGCAATCCTTATTCTCGTGTAAAACCATTACCAGTCTTCTTCCTCGAAATTATCGTCACTCGACCCGTCGCCACTTTCGTCACGTTCCAAATCCGTATCAAAGTTATCTTCCTCCTCGACCCGATGACGCTCATCGAGATTACGATGGGTCAATGTCATCACCCGGTTTTCCTCATCGTTCAACTCACGCCACAACACATCTTTCAACTCGGTAATACCCTGTCCCGTCACCGATGAGATAAATACGACAGGCACATCGGGCAAATCGTCCTTCATCGCCTCGATCAACTCGTCGTCGAGCATATCGCACTTGGTCACGGCAAGCACCCGCTGTTTATCCTGCAAATCGGGATTGAAAGCGGTAAGTTCGCGAAGCAAAATATCATACTCTTTGCGAATACTATCGGTATCCGCTGGAACCATAAACAACAATACGGCATTGCGTTCCACATGCCTGAGGAAACGCAATCCAAGCCCCTTTCCTTCGCTCGCTCCCTCTATAATTCCGGGTATATCGGCCATGACAAACGACCGATTATCTCGATAGGATACGATACCCAAATTCGGTTCGAGAGTAGTAAAAGGATAATCGGCTATTTTAGGACGAGCCGCCGAAATCGTAGATAACAATGTCGATTTACCCGCATTGGGAAATCCAACCAATCCTATATCGGCAAGCAATTTCAACTCCAAAATAACAGTGCGCTCCACGGCCGGTTCTCCGGGCTGGGCATATCTTGGGGTCTGATTGGTCGCCGATTTGAAATGCCAGTTTCCCAAACCGCCACGGCCGCCTTTCAAGAGAACTACCTCCTCGCCGTCTTGGGTAACCTCACATAAAAACTCGCCCGTATTGGCATCGAAAACCGCCGTACCACAAGGGACCTCTATGGTCTTATCTTCACCGTCTTTACCGAAACTTCTGTTCGCCCCGCCGGGTGAACCGTTACCGGCAAGTACGTGACGAGAGTATTTCAGATGCAACAGAGTCCACAAATTACGGTTAGCTCGTAAATAAACATTTCCTCCCCGACCGCCGTCACCGCCGTCAGGACCGCCCTTAGGCACATATTTGGCCCGGTACAAATGCATAGCACCGGCTCCGCCCTTACCTGAACGACAAAGTATTTTCACGTAGTCTACAAAATTCGACTCTGCCATAATTGATTTATTATTTTTCTTTTGGATTAAACGATACAAAAATAGTTATTATGCAAACAACCCTAAGTGGACACATATTGCAAAAATAGCTATAATAAGTGAAATTATAAAATCCCAAGCCAAACGGAATGAAATATAGCGGGAATCGATTTTTACAGATTATAAAATAGTTAACATCGATAATACGCGGCTCTATAAGAATAATAAATATTTCTATTTTTGAACTTTTTCACTATCCGGGTTCGAAAATAGTTTCAGATTGTATTAATATTATTATCTTTGCGGCATACTTATTAGATAATTTGAATTATTATGAAGAAAATTGTTACTCTTTTTGTCGCAATAGCGGCATTTTGCGGGTTCACTTCAAAAGCAGAAGAAGCTACTACTTTCGAAGTGAACAGAATTAAGTACACCGTAACCGGAGAAAATTCGGTAGGTGTCTCGGGATTAAACGAAAATTATGAACCCAGTGAGGTAAAACTTACCGAAGTAATTATTCCTTCCACGGTCGAAAATGCGGGGAAAAACTATACCGTCACTTCGGTCGAGGAGTACGCTTTTCGGTGGACATCGGGCATCCTGAAAATAGAACTTCCCAATACCGTTACCGAGCTAAAAAATAACGCCATCTATTACAACGATGATTTGGAAGAAATCGTTTTGTCGGAAAACATTACAAAATTAGGAGAATACTCTTTGGCATCGAACCGTAAACTGAAAAGACTTGCCATTCCCGCCGGAGTAACCGAAATTCCTCAAAGCTGTTTTGCCAGCGACGAAGGATTGACGAGCATTACTTTCGCCAGCGATTTTACATCTATCGGCAACGGCGCTTTTTACAAAGCCGGTATGGCCGAAATAACGATTCCGGGAAGTTGTAAAACAATCGGCAACAACGCCTTCCAACTCTGTCCGAACTTATCCAAAGTAACATTGGGCGAAGGGGTTGAAACGCTGAACGAAGGAGCTTTCCGCGAATGTGCAAAACTCACGGAAATCAATCTTCCGGCAAGTCTTAAAACAATCGGACAATATGCCTTCCTCAACGATGTAATGCTCTCGTCTGTAAGAATTCCTGTTGGGGTAACCGAAATAGGAAATGCCGCTTTCTCGAATGTCGGTGTCACAGCTTTTGAAGTAGAAACCGGCAATACCGCTTGTCAAGCCATAAACGGAGTTTTGTATTCGGCAGAAGGAAATATCCTCTTGGCGTATCCTCTAAATGCGACAGCCACAGAATACACGATTGCCGACGGTTGCTTGGGTGTAGGAGAAGGAGCATTCGCTCATACCACTCTTCAAAAAGTAATCGTACCCGAAGGGATGCGAGCTTTCGATGATAACGCATTCTCCGAATCTTCTCTCGCCGAAATCAATTTTCCCGAATCTTTGGTATTATTCGGTAATCAGGCTTTTGCAAAAACCCAGCTGACAACAGTTGTTCTCCCAGAAAACATGACAAACGTATATGAGGGTACATTCGCTCAATCCACAAAACTTCAATCGTTAACGATTCCCTCTGGGATTCGCACCATTGAGTCGTATGCCTTCAATGGGTGCACTGCGCTTACCGAAATACATTGTTTAGGAGCAGAACCGGCCACACTGAACTATTACGAAGGTTATGACCACCCTTTCAATGGTATCGATGCCTCACAAGTGAAAGTCTATGTTCCGAAAGGATTTAAATCGGCCTACGAATCCTCTGAGTGGGGATACCAATTCGACAATATCATCGAATCAAATACAGGTATTTTCCTACAAGAAAGTACCAACCCGGCCAACGACGCCGAAATGGAATCGATCGGGACTATTGAAATCACTTTCCCCGAGAATGCCTCTCTTGTAGAACAATTTCCTTTGGTAAAAGTAGTTAAAGGACAAGAGCTATACGGAGAACCGGTAGAAAACGCAGGCGGTTGGATGGCATTCGCCAGTGGTAAAAAAGTAAATGTATTCCCTGCCGACGAATATCAGGAAGGTCCACAACCCATTCCTATGGAAGACGGTGTAGACTATTACGTCACCATACCGGCCGGAATAGTAAAAAATGCCGAAGGTTCTTTGAATCAGAAAATCGTCCTTCACTTCGTCGGTAAAATCGAAAGCGGCGTAGACCAGATAGAAAGTAACGACTGCTTTGTTACAAATAACAACGGTACGCTCAATGTCGTATTAGGAAACTTAACCGATTGTACGGTCGAACTGTTTAATGCTACTGGAAACCTTATCAACAGCATTAGTCATGCACAAGGAACAGCGACTCTTCATGTCGAATCTAACGGACTCTATATTATTCGTATCGTATCGGGCGACACGATAAAAACTTTCAAAATCGTAAAATAATAAATCTTTTAGCGATTATCCGAAAAGGGGAGGTATGAACCTCCCCTTTTTTAATTCCCCTTATGCTATCTATTATAGCTTTTCTTCTTTGATAAGCTCTCCTATGGGTTTCATAGGCATCTTACAACTATACAAGCTCCCCTGTGTATAGCATAATACAACACAAAAACAAAGACTCATTAAAAAACGCGGGCAGCCGACAATCGCTCATTCCACACGTGGGCTTCTCGCATTGCCCTCAACAAGCAACAAGCCAAGCAGCTACCCACACTTTATGTATACAACACCGTTTTCACGCATGTACTACACACATGTGGGCGCCTACACTTTCATCATCTTCCTTGTTGATAAATTTTGCGAGAATTTACATGTAGAAGATTACGTCTGTAAACGCCTTTAATATGTCTTTATCTCTATTCTGCAATAGAGAAACTGTTGCAAAAATATGATTTTTAGAGATAGCTCCTAAAAAATATAGCCGTTATGAATCCTCTATGATTAAAAAACAAGAGAAAAGGGGTACAATTGTGTACCCCTTTTTCTCTTATCTTATCGGTCTTCCAAGAAATTATAATTCCGATATAACCGACTTAATAGATTTGAAAATATCATCGACACTACCCATACCCTGTATAGCACGATATTTTTTCTCTTTTTGATAAAAATCCTTCAACGGTTTTGTCTGATTGTGATACACATCGAGCCGCTTTTGTATCGTTTCCAAGTTGTCATCGCTACGGCCCGATACTTGTCCCCGCTTCAACAAACGGTCGATCAATTCTTCCTCCTCCACTTCAAGCCCCAAGACAACATCTACTTGGGCATTGCGTTCGGCAAGCATCCGAGTCAAGGCCTCGGCCTGAGCGATAGTCCGAGGAAAACCGTCGAATATAACCCCTTTCTTAGATTCCTCATGAGAATCGAGCACATGCGCCAAAATATCCACCATCAACTCGTCAGGAATCAACTGCCCCTTAGAAATATACGAATCGGCGGTTTTTCCCAATTCAGTACCCCGGGCTATCTGTTCACGCAATACATCTCCCGTAGAAATATGAAACAGCCCATATTCTTCGATGATTCTCTCGCTCTGAGTTCCCTTTCCCGAACCCGGAGCGCCAAAAATAACTACATTCAACATTTTACCTTATATTAACCTATTAAACCTCTTATTTCTTATTCCGATACCACATAAATATCCTTTAAATTACGCCCCTGCTCATCGTAATCGAGACCATACCCTACTATAAAAGCAGGAGGTATTTCAAGAGCTACATAATCGGGCTTCACATCACATTTCAAGGAATCGGGTTTAAACAGTAACGTGGCGACCTTTATCTCTTTCGGATTATGAGAATTCAATTGCTGCAATAACTGTTGAATGGTAAAACCCGTATCGACAATGTCTTCTACCACAACTACCGTACGACCGGTGATATCTTGCTGTAACCCATATATTTGCTTCACCTCTCCGGTCGAGTGCATACCCTCGTATGACTTCATTCGGATAAACGATATTTCGGAATCGATAGTCATTTCACGAAAAAGATCGGCTGCAAAAACAAATGCGCCGTTCAACACACATAAAAAAAGTGGATTCTTACCGGCCAGGTCTTGATTCATTTTCGAAGCGATACGTCCCACTGCCGCCGCTATTTCGTCCCGTGAAATATACGGAGTGAAAAAACGGTCTTTAATCTGAATTTTTGTGTTCATTGGTGTTATACTGAATGTTTCGCAAAGGTATAATAAATCGTAAAAACTTGGAAACGATAATCTATATTTTTACAGAATCGCCCCCCGATCATCATTCGACCCGACAAAATACACCATTTCCTTTTTTCTCACTATATTTGCAAATAAGATGCAGTTCGGTATAGTCAAGTCGGAAATATAATTTCCGCTTGCCTTTGCACTCACCGTTCGCTATATTTGACCTTATCAAAAGACTCCATTGAGATGAAAATATTTACGACCCAGTCAACCAAACTACTCGATCGATTAACCATAGAATACGAACCGGTATCTTCCATCGATTTAATGGAACGAGCAGCCGAAGCTCTCACTTCCGAAATATGTAATACGATTTCTCCTTCCCAACGTATCTATATTTTCGCTGGACCGGGAAACAATGGAGGAGATGCATTAGCCACCGCCCGATTGTTAATTGACCGGGGATATAAACCCGTCGTATATCTTTTCAACACAATGCCCAACCATCGTTTATCGGCAGATTGTGAACAGAATCGAGAACGACTGAGGAGAACCGGCCATAACGATTTCTTTGAAATAACCAACCAATTTACACCGCCGGTTGTCAATTCCGACGACTGCGTGATAGACGGCCTCTTCGGAGCCGGATTGAAAGAACCCTTGACAGGAGGATTCGCATCTTTGGTACGCTACATCAATGAATCGGGGGCTTTTGTCATTTCCATTGACATTCCGTCCGGATTATTCGGCGAATGGAATCCCGAAGCATCAGAAGACCGCATTGTCAAAGCTCGATTAACCCTCTCATTCCAAATGCCCAAATTGGCTTTCTTTTTTGCTGAAAACGCAAAATTTACAGGGGAAACCAAAATACTCGATATACGCCTTCACCCTCGCGCCATCGCCGAAACCGAAACTTGTTATTACCTAACGACAGCAGAAGATATAGCTCGTAACATACGACATTCCCGACCCAAGTTTTCGGATAAACGGGATTACGGACATCTGCTATTGGCTGCCGGGCAATACGCCATGATGGGCGCTGCCGTATTATCGGCAAAAGCAGCGTTACACAGTGGAGTCGGATTAGTCTCGGTACACTCGCCTCGATGTGCCAATCTCATTCTGCAAACAGCTGTACCCGAAGCAATTTTCTCTCCCGACAAAGGAGAGAACCATATCGAAGAAATTCCTGTCCACCCCCGTTACTCGGCAATTGCAATCGGACCGGGAATGGGGTGTAACGAAACGTCCGTATCGGCGCTCATGCATTTAGTCAAAGAAATACGCCAGCCACTCGTGCTCGATGCCGACGCCTTGAACTGCATTGCCCGTGAACAAAGCCTTTTAAGATATCTGCCGTCCCATACCATACTCACACCGCACATTCACGAACTCGAACGCATGTTCGGCCCCATGACCGACGATGCTTCTCGACTGAAATGTATCACACACGTAGCCACGAAATACGATATAATCGTCGTCTTGAAAGGGGCGAATACCGCCATAGCTTTGCCCGACGGAACCATACATTTCAACTCGACCGGGAATCCCGGAATGGCGACAGCCGGCAGTGGAGACGTGCTCACAGGGATAATCGGCTCTTTACTGTCACAAGGATACTCTCCCGAAGATGCCGCCATCATAGGCGTGTACCTCCACGGAGTTGCCGGAGACATAGCTGCTCGGGAGTCGGGAGAAGAATACATTACAGCCAGTGATATTATCAATCACCTCGGACTGGCTTTCAAGCAGATAAAATCCTATCAGGTATGATAGAATGTCAAAACATTTTATATCTTTGCATGAGATGCGAAAATAGGAAGCCTTCGGTATAGCCGAATATTTTTAAATTCGCTTCTGACTCGTATTATTTTATTTCATAACATCATCAAGAGAATCAAATGAAATATTTTATTCTAACTCTCGGACTGTTCCTTACGACGAACATCGGATTTGCCCAAGAAACAAAAAGACTCACTGCCGAAAAGCATAACGAGTACGGACTTATATACTCTCTCCCGCAAACACATCTCGATATAGAAGTGGTTGCCACAAAAACGACACGCAAAGCCGGCCCTTATTACCAATATGCCGAAAAATATTTGGGAATACCGGGAGCCATTACACAAGACTCCGAAGAATGGGCGTTATCTTCCGTCAAAGTTACACCCTATGGAGTACCCGATCCCGAAGAACAATATCTGATGCAATTCAAACCGGGCGGTAATGGATATATCGTCTTAGATGAAAACGGACTTCTGCTATCCATCAACACCGAACCGGTCATCGATTCGATTGTCTCCACTGCACCGAAACAAAAACAAGAATCGCCATTAGACAACAACGAATATGCGAAAGTCTACTCCGAAGAA
The DNA here is from genome assembly GCF_023656675.1 of Barnesiella sp. B2-R-119. NCBI lineage: Bacteria > Pseudomonadati > Bacteroidota > Bacteroidia > Bacteroidales > Barnesiellaceae > Barnesiella > Barnesiella sp. B2-R-119. The sequence continues at coordinate 59,251 of NZ_JAMOKL010000005.1, read as the reverse complement.
CTACTCATGTCGGCTTCAACGGCAAAAATGGCCGAAGTAGCAGCCAAACAATTATACCGTATCCGAGAGAGCCGCCTCAATTTGGTAACCGGTGAAGTCGATGAATTACCGGCCGACGGAGAATCGTTCAAACTCATCATACAACAACTCGATGAACAGGAGGCTGCTCTCACGGCATTGTTCATGGGGACAACGCAAACCGAGACAATCGTCAAACATTTCGATTATATACCCGTTGAAGAAGTTACAAACGACATCGTTTTCCGTATTTCGGATTTATATGGAATCGTAAAGCCGGAAAATCTCAGCGGAGCCCCCGTATATTTATCTCTGAAAATCACCGAAGAAGGAGAGCTTCCCATCGATAACAAAGGGAACATAAAAAAAATGCCAAAAAACGCCGTAGCGTATGCTATTCCGGGGAAAGCAGAAGTAATACTTTCCGACGGTAAAAAAACGCTTTTCAAAGAGAATTTACCAATCGCACAATTCGGTGTCGTATTCGGATTGGATCCTTCTATATTCACCGACAAAAAAGCCCCTTCTTGTGCGACATTCTATCCACAAACAGGAGCTATCCGGCAAATCGGCAAATAATTAATATGCTTTTACCATACATGAAAAGCGGGTTGGCAGAAGCCGGTTGCGACGAAGCAGGACGAGGCTGTCTGGCAGGTTCGGTATATGCAGCCGCCGTAATATTACCGCCGCACTTTCGAAACGAATTATTAAACGATTCAAAGCAGTTATCCGAAAAACAACGTTACGAGCTGCGTCCCATTATCGAACAAGAAGCCGTAGCATGGGCCATCGGTATCGTCACCCCCGAAGAAATCGACCGCATCAATATTCTCAATGCTTCGTTTCTGGCCATGCACCGGGCTATCGAACAACTGAATCCGCAACCGCAGCATCTTTTAATCGACGGTAACCGATTCAAACCATACCCCGACATTCCCCATACTTGCGTCGTAAAAGGAGACGGTAAATACGAAGCCATTGCCGCAGCCTCCATTTTAGCGAAAACATATCGAGACGACTATATGAACCGATTGCATGAACAATATCCCATGTATGATTGGAATCGAAACAAAGGATATCCCACAAAAGCCCATCGTGCCGCCATACGCCAATATGGACCTACACCCTACCATCGCATGTCCTTTCAACTGCTTGAAAGGCAACTCTCGATTTTTTAAATGCAATCATCTCTATACAAAAACCGCCGATATTAATCGGCGGTTTTCTATTCTCATCTTCAAAAGGGGAAAAATCATCTCTTCATGATTTTTTTCGTCGATACCTTTCCTTGATCGGTCACTACTCTCAAATAATAAATACCAATCGGATAAGAGGACATATCCACTGTAAAAAGATTATCCGAAATATATACTTGACGACCGGTTCCGTCAAATATTTCTATCTTCTGAACATCGACACCCTCCACATACAAAATATCGCTTACGGGATTAGGATAAATACGGACCGACAAATCATCAACAACTTTTGTAATACCCGAACTTGCATCGGTAAACAACATTTTAACATTGGGCCACATGGTACTTCCAGAATACCCAATAGGAACTGCATTCGGATCTAACACCTCACTGTCATCAAAAGCAGAATAAAAGCGCGAACGTTGCGGATCACTGTCATAAGAGCCATACGTACCTTTGAACGATATATCGTATGACGTAGAACCTGGATTACCTTTAAGAATAAGAATAACCAAATTCCCTCCCTTATACGAATAAGGGGTAGTCAGCTGGAATATCCACTCTTCGTCGCCGGGTGTGACAGAAGCGGTTCCATCGAACACCAAAGTCATCTCATCGGCCGGAATAGAAGTCTCGGACAAATCCTCCAACTCGGTCTCACCTACCCATATTTTCACAGGAATATTCGAGTAGCTTGTTCCTACCGAAGAGAATCGATACGATATCATCTGCAAAGTACCGCTTTTCAGTCCTACCTCGTCTTTATAATAAATGGTCTCACCAATCGACTCACCCGTCATGAACGACACCGGGAGGACCGAGATTTCTTCATCATGATCACCTATCAAAATAAATTGGCTGCCCTCTTCAAGTACTGAAACCGATAGCTCCTCGGAACTGTTATTCGTTTTATCATCGTCACCGGCATATTCAATCTCCGCATGAATTTTGATATCACCCGATTCGGAAGGCGTGAATTTCATATCGAATACAATACTCTGCATTGTCCCGATTTCGACTCCGTCCATTTCTGCCAATACCGAGCCTGCGGCATCCAATAATTTTACTTTATAGTCTGTTGCAGCGACTTTGTCCACCCCTTTATTCCTTATCGTGAATGCATAAATCGTTTCAGACTCTGCTCCGGGATACAAATCTCCCTTCAATGATACCGCCATAAGATCGTGCGTTTTTTTCTCAGTTACGGTTACGTCGGCTTCCCAACCTTCGTCCCGACTCATAATATCGGAGTAAAAAACAAAAGTGAGAGCTCCGTCGATACTGGTCGATTCCAAAGAAACCAAAGCAGAAGGAACAGAAGTAGATGTAAATTCTCCAATCAACGGCGCATTGGTGTCAGCCCCATCGAAAATATACAAATAATCGCCATACGTATCCGTCACAAATTGCTTGAACGAGACATGCACCAAACCGTTAGAGTTTTGAGGTCGTATCGTAAGCGTATCGTTCCGAGTGTTCGGGTAATAGGCATTCGGTCCAGCAGCATCATAAAAATGATAAGTTTTTCCGCTCTCAACGATAGCCTCGCCGTTTGTCATTACAATCCAGTTAGCCGGTTTCACAATAATCGGAGCGGCAATAGACACAGCTCCATTTCCCATATCGTTTACTGCATAAATCGAATAAGTATAAGTTCCGAATCCCGGAGTATCGGTATAAGACGTAGCCGATGGATCGGATATTTCTATTTCATTCGAAGCAGAACCATTGGAACGAGTAATAACATATTTTGTAATACTACCCGGATCAAACGTCCCGCCATACATACCTTCTTCGGGAGCTTTCCACGTCAATATAGCCTCGTTATCCCCTTGTTTCACCACAAAATCGACCACCTTTCCCGGTGCATTTTCCCCTACATAGGTAGAAACATCATCGCTATCGACTCCACCATCGCCTTTGGAATTTACGGGAACAAACCGATAACTATATAATCCGTCTTGTAGATTCTCATCGGTATATTCCATAGATTGTCCTATCTTATCGGACGAAACGGTCACGGTTGTCACCAATTCTTCTCCTCGATAAATCTTTATTCCTGTAAGTTCGGTCAAGGCTTTACCTTGTGCATCAAATGAAGGATTCCTCCACGAAAGAATAGCCGAATTGCCCGAAGCTACCACCTTACGGTCCAAAACTCTGTCCGGCGCTCCGACAGGGACATGGATATAAGGAATAAACATACTCGCCATACTGTCATCGCCATTTTTACCCACACCACCGATAACAGTAGCTGCACCAGTTGTTATATCGACCGTATAGAGCTTGTAGTCGCCACAATTCAGCCAATACAAAATTCCTGTATTTCGATCGAAATCCATACTTTGAGTAAAAGCTGCATTCACTCCGGTAGCTCCGATCAATGTACAGGCGGCTGTGGCTTTATCTATACGATAGAGATTATCGTCGGTAGAAATACCATACATCGTCCCATCGACATGGCAAGCCAATGCCAACATATAAACAGACATTGTCGAAGTTTGGAATGCTCCTATCTGCTTCGTCTCTCCGGTATTAAGGTCAAGAGTCATCAAATATTCGGCTCCATTTTTAATACCATACATGGTGTTCGTCGTGTAATCATACGTCATTTCTACCAAATGGACTCCATTGGTAGAAATAAGAGTGCGTGTACCATCATTCATGTCAATAGTATATAGACCTTCCAACGACGATTGTGTACCCGGTTTTGTCACCTGCGCATACCATTTATAATTAAAATAAGTACCTGCATAAACAGCCCCCAGAGTAGATTGATCGGCTATGAGTTCTACAACTCCCAGATTATCCGACGAAAATTTCACCGGGCCTTTTTGTACATTGACAGGATTACTTTGTTGCCAATTTCGATAAGCATAAATAGTTGTCTGCGCTTGAAGCGAGCTAACGACGCAAAAACACAGGAAAATTAGGGCGTAAACTTTCTTCATAAATAATAAAATATTAGTTGAGCGATTAAAATTATTTTATTCCAACACAAAAATACGGATTAATTCTAATAATTTTAAATCAATTTTCGTTACATTCTTATATTTTATTATTAGCTATAATTCAATTGATTAAGTAAAATATACGTTACTCAACGCAACGATAATTACAATTTTATCTCTTGGAAAAGTTCCTCTACGGTAATATACTTATGCATCTTGTCATTGATTCGTTTACGCAAAACTCTAATGGCAGAAACCGAGACACTGCGACAAGCAGCACATTCCTTAGTATTCAATCCAAGAGAACTTAGACAAAAGAAATAAAACTCCTCGTCGGAGAATGAAAAATAAGCAGTAAGAAGTTGATAAAGTAAAGCATACTCTTGACGTAAGGATTTAAATAGCCTGTCCCGCAACGATATTGTAAGGAAAACATTTCCCCCTTCGATATATTCGGTTACCTCCTTAAAAAATTCCGATTTCACAAATCGTTTGTTTTTCTGTGCTGTAATCTCTCCTATCCGTTCTACGATCTCCCGTTGCAATGCCTCTGTTCGTTTTTCTATTTCCGTAGAAGTTTCCCGATTATTTTCTTCCTCGACTTCGATGTGTTGTTTATTCGGGATAATTTTCCTTCTAAAAAAATAAAACAGAAAAATACTCACTAAAACGACAACAACGGCTGTACAAACTATACTTAATAAGGTTCGGTCATGTATTCTTCGGGAATATTCCACATTCATATTGTTTATCAACTCACCGTAAAATGCCGAATTGACCTTTGCTGGTTTTACCATTCCAGCGATGGAATCGCATAACGAATGATACAACCCGAGATATACACTATCGCCAGTCATAGCATACAAGTTCTCATAGGCCGAAGTCTTCGTATAGATATAATTACTACGAGCTGCTTTTTTCGTGTAATAAATAGCAGAGTCAATATTTCCTTCTCCACAAAAGATACTACCTCTTACCAAACAACTTTTATAGAATAATACTGAATCACGACAAAGAGGTCTGATTTCAGAATTATATTTCATTGCAGAAGCATAATCTCCCGATATCAGAAAATAATAAGAAAGTGCATTTTTAGTTTTATAAAGTTCTTCCTCACTCTCAATTTGGGGAATCAACTCGATTGTTTTTAAAAGAGTTGTATCAATACCTCCCTCCTTATCTACATAGTAACATTTCCATAAGCCACGATAAGACTCAGAAAGCTGGCTTTTATCCGAAAGCATGGAATTGAATGTAATAGCCTTTCGGAACATTTTTTCGGCCTCCTCATTTATATTGCTTTTAAAAAGCAACAAAGCAATCCGATTATAGTAAGCCCCCAAAGCATCAAAGTCTGATATTCGACTGGAATCCAAGCTGCAAATTGCAGACAAATAATAAACGGCCGCCGAATCAAACATATTTTTATCCTCGAAAGCTACCCCCTTCTCAAAATAAGTCGAAGCCTTATCTGCCTCTACTACTCTATCTGCACAAGAAAACAACAAAATAAAAAGGGGAAATACCGATATGTAATGAATTAGCCTCAACATCTTTTAAGAACCATAAATTACCCTTCTTGCAAATTTAGAGAAAATATCCAACCTTACAAACAGTGATACCCGTCTCACCCTTAATAAAATCACAAAAACACAGGGCTCCCGTTTCCGGGAGCCCTAAATATATCATTTTATAGAGAAGACAAACCGACTATTCGGCCACTCTCTCCAACCATTTAAGCATACCTAACATTACACCCATCGATATCAAACATACGGCAAAGAACACTGCCCAGCATTGCCAAATGGGCCAAGCGTTGTACATAAGGGGACCAATCCACAACAACAAATTGCCCAATGCAGTCGCTCCTAACCACAAACCCTGACAAAGTCCCAACAAATGTTTGGGAGCCACTTTGGATACAAACGACAAACCGAGAGGCGAGATGAACAACTCGGCTACCGTCAAGAAGAAGTAAGTTACGATAAGTACCCACCAATGTGCTTTCTGAGACATTTGCTCAGCTACCGGGAGAAGTTTGAAATCGTCGGCAGAAGGATAACCTTTTAATGCTGAATAGATCACCAAGAATAAGAATGCCAATCCGGCGATAAACATGCCGATAGCAATCTTACGGGGTGTCGATATTTCTTTCCCCCGACAGCTCAACCAAGCGAACAAAGCCATAACAATAGGGGTAAGCGTAATAACGAAGAAAGGATTGATTGCCTGCCAAATCTCCGGAGCGACTGCGCTCGAATCTACAAAGTCGCGTGCAAAGAAAGAAAGAGACATACCATTTTGGTGGAACGAGAACCAAAAGAAAATAACGATACCCAAAACGGCGAACAAGGCAGCCATACGTTGTTTGATTTCTTTGGCCATTGCCCGTTTCTCCTCGGCGGTATATGATTGAGACTCCACTTTGGTCTTTTTGCCCGGAGTAGGAAAACGTTTCTGGTAAGCGACAAAAATTATCAAAGAGATAACCATAGCGACAACCGACGCTATAAACGAGTAGTGAATACCCTCGTTAAAAATTTGAAGATAGTTTTGACAAGCACTCGTCAGTTCTGCCACGTTACCGCCGGCTGCCGTCATAAGGGCATTAAGGTTATCCAATGCAGCCTGACTCATTTGGGTTCCATTGTTAATGAACTCGTGGCAAAGTGCCGGAAGTTGGGCATTATAGGCCATTCCGTTCGCTCCCAACCACCATTCTCGCAAAAGGGGCGCAATAAAAGGAGCAATCAAACCACCCACATTAATAAATACATAAAAAATTTGGAATCCGCTATCCCGTTTGCTTTTCGCAATCTTCAAAGCCTCATGACCTTGTTTTGCAGCCTCTGCCTCAAAATCGTCATACAACTGCCCCACAATAGCTTGCAAATTTCCCTTAAACAAACCATTGCCAAAAGCTATCATAAACAATGCAAAACAGGTAAGCGGAAGTAACCAAGCTATATTCGTACTCGTTGCTAAAATCGGAATAGACAACAGCACATAACCCGTTGCCATGATTATCAATCCGGTTCGAATCGTTCCTTTGTAATTCTGGGTACGGTCGGCGATAGCACCTCCCACCAAAGCCAACAAATAAATACCCGCATAAAAGAATGAATATATAGTACCCGATGTCTCCTCGCTTAGTCCGAATTTAGAACAAAGAAACAATACCAATACAGCATTCATAATGTAGTAGCCGAAACGCTCGCCCATATTCGCGAGAGCTGCCGCTATCAACCCCTTAGGATGTCCTTTAAACATAATAACAGATTTTAAGTATTAAATGAATTAATTGTTTTTCACTTTAAAAGCCAAAGCATACATGCGCATTTGTTTAACCATAGCCACAAGCCCATTCGAGCGAGTCGGCGATAAATGTTCGTTCAACCCTATTCTGTCGATAAAATAAAGATGAGCATTCAAGATCTCATCGGGTGTATGGCCGGATAAAACCCGCACCAACAACGAAACTATCCCCTTCACGATAATCGCATCGCTCTCGGCCTCGAAATCGATACGGCCGTCGCTATAATCGGCCTGCAACCATACCCGGCTTTGGCAACCTTCAATAAGATTTTCGGGAGTTTTGTATTTTTCGTCCAAAGGAGGAAGGGCATTGCCCAAATCGATCAGCAATGCATATTTGTCCATCCAATCGTCGAATACCGAAAACTCCTCTATAATCTCGTCTTGTATTTCGTCGATACTTTTCATATTATTCATTTTTCAATCATTCTTCATAAAGAACCGTTAACACGGTCTGGCCTACGGCTTTCAACGTCGACCGATCTATATTTCTCATTGTATCGTCCACCGTATGCCAATAAGGAGGAAATCCCGTCTCTGTATCTCGATGACATGGAATAATATCGATGCTGGGTATTCCATAACGGTTTACATACAAATGGTCATCGGTAACATATCCGCCGTCCTCCTCGATAAAATAGTTTCCGTACCCCAATCGCTTCGCCGTATCCCATACTTGCGCCACAATTCCGGAAGCATAATACTTCGAAAATAACTCTCGTCGAAATTGTGCCCCGGCTCCGCCCACCATATCGAGTAAGATCCCGAATCGGACCCGATATCCCGGCTTATGAGGCCGACGTGTCCAATACTGTGTGCCCAATGCCCATGTGTTTTCGTCGCTCGACTCGCTCCAATAGGGAACACCGTAATCCTCGGCATCGAAAAAGGCTATGTCGACACCCGTGTCGGGCTGTCTCTTCCCTATCTGACGAGCTATTTCAAGCAATACGCCCACTCCGCTCGCACCGTCGTCGGCCCCGGCAATAGGCTGACGATGTTTACTCTTATCCGGGTCGTTATCGGCGTATGGACGAGAATCCCAATGAGCGAACAACAAAATGCGATTTTTCTTTTCAGGAGAAAACGAACCTATGATATTCCGTATAGAAAGCTCTGTCCCGTCATAAGCCGTAACCGTTCCTTGCTGCACTTCTACGACAGCGCCATGCCGAGCCAACTCGGAAGATAAATAATCGGCCGTTGCCAAATGTGCCGGAGTGTTGGGCACTCTGAAACCGAACTGCACTTGATGTTCGATATAAGCATAAGCACTATCCGAATCAAAAGAAGGAACCTCTATCGACACGCTATCCGTATCCTTTTCCTCGCTATTTTTCACCGACTTTGCAGAACAAGCGACCAACCCGACAATTAAAATTAAATACCCGGCCTTACGGTTTACTGTTTTCATCATGCTCAAAAATAAACATTCTGATAAAAACTCGCAAATATCCCGGCTATTTTATACAAAAAGATAAATCCACCGACCGCTCACCGACAGAAAACACGACATCTGCCCCTTCGATCATCGGCAAATTATCCGAGACATGTCCCACCGGAAAATCGAAACATACCGGATAATCATACTCATCGACCATTTTACGAATCAACTCATACAATGTACCACCCAGACCTTCGTTCTCGGTATACTCGGTAAACCTACCCACGATCAATCCCGACAACGAAGCCAAACGACCGGACAATTTCAAGTTATAAAGCATGCGTTCTATTTTGTAAGGAGGCTCGGCTATATCTTCTATAAACAAAACCGTTCCGGGCAAAAATATATCATACGGAGTAGAAATCAATCCGCACAAAACCGCCATATTTCCACCCACCAACATTCCCCGTCCCTCGCCGCAACGGTTCAACGGGTGCGGATTCTCCTTGTATTCGGGAATTTCTCCGAATAAAATTTGCCGTAAATAGTGCGTACAACGATTATCCGCCGGCTCGGTAGTCAAATGCTTGCACATGGGAGCATGCAACGACATCACCCCACGGCTCACACAGAGAGCATGCAAAGCCGATATGTCGCTGAATCCGATAATCCACTTCGGATTCCGAGCAATATCATCGGTCAATCCGTCCAACAAATGAACGGCCCCATATCCGCCACGGCTGCACAAGACAGCCTTCACAGCAGGATCGTACAACGCATGGCGGAAATCGTTCATTCGTTCATCTATCGTCCCCGAATAAACGCCCGAATGATCCAGACAGTGAGAAGAAACAGTCACACCGAGCGACCAACTTTCCAAAACGCCGGTCGCCCCTTTCACATAATCGGGATTGATAATACTCGCAGGCGAAACAATGGAAACGCTATCGCCGGGGCATAAAAATTGAGGTCTGTACATCATCAAAAATCCAATATTTTAAATCGTTTCTTATCCGACTCCTGTACATAATGTTGATAATGCCACCATTCATTAGGAAGCGGATAAAGCTCTTGTTCTCGCATGACTGCATACAAAAATCGTCGATTGTGATAAGCCGCCTCGCTTATCCTACCTGTCTTCAATAAATAATCGTCGTCGACCGTATGCGCTTCTTCTCCAAAAAAATCATACGGACTGCCCATATCCAATGCGACGCCATCGCTACCGAGTATCGATAAATCGACAGCCATGCCGTAATTATGGAAGCCTCCCTCATTGTAAGGATTAGCCACATACTGCTCTTGCGGTGTACCTCGCACTCGCTCGAACATTCTGCGCTGTATGCTTAACGGACGGGCGGCATCGTAAATCACCAACCTATATCCCGGCTTTAACTCCTGTAACCGGGCATGTACCCGGGCCAGCCGTGAAATCATATGAGGCAATAGATAGGCTTTTCTCAAATCGGGATATAAAATTTCACCCATAAAATTATCGGCCGTAGCGTATTTCAAATCTACGACCACATCGGGAATGGCAGTTTGAATATCGACCAACCCCGCCTGCTCGAAATATTCCTCATAGTTGATCACCATACGGCTGTAAATCCATTATTGGGTAATAAAATCTCATTATTGTTTTCTCCGTGCCTAAACGAGTATCTGTTATGGCCATACGACTCTATCCGATAATTATCGGTAAAACTTACTAAATGAAGCTCTTCCTTAGAGGAAGGTAAAGAAATAGACACATCGGCATGGCGTGTGAGCTCGGGCACTTTAAAGTAGAATTCCCGGCGTAATGTAGGATAAGAACATTTTATCTTAGCATCGAAATATACATACTCTCCATCGATACATAATACTCTGTCGGGAATATCAGAGGTAAGTTTGATACCTATTGTTGCCGAATTTTCCAACTTCACGAGCTCCACTTCTATGTCTCTTACACGAATTGGGACATTTCCCAAATAAAATTCTACCGAATAGTTCAATAAAGAAACTGCATTTTCAACATTCAACGACTCAATAAAAGAAAGACACGACAATTCTTCTCTCAAAAAGAAAACCTCGCCTTGCTCTTTCTGGAAGAAAGGATTCTCATTAAAAGCAAAAAAGCATGAAAATTTGGTCAACTTATTCTCCGTTCCTTTCTTCAAATATTTCTTATAACGCAAAGATTGCGATATGCAAAATCCAGCATCTTTACATCTCATGTACTGTCCAGCCTCATCGTAGAGTTCGTCTTTTCGATTAGGAATAATTTGAATATCATATACCATATCGTCTCTGTATGACGGGTTCTTTAAGATAGACGAAAATACCCCCTGCATATTCTTCGCTAAAAGACTACCTAGCAATCGCTCGCTACAATTATTCACGACATCAATCACTTCTTTGGAATCATACTTCTGAATAATATCCAATTCAGCGCCCAACGATTTAACGATACTGTCATCGACTTCATTCCGAAACTCCTCCTTCGCTCGTTGTTGCTGACGATCCAAAAGAGGTTTTATCTCTTCGACTATACTCTGGGCTGAGGTTCTTTTCGTAAGCAGCTGATAAGTTAACGTAAACAAGAAAAATGCGATAGTCGTACTTATTATCGACGTTAACAAATCGTACAAAAATCCCTCCTGCATTTTCCAAGCCTCACAAATAAAACCTATTACGGCGGCGGCCAATGCGACAGCAATGATAAAAAGGGCATACCAATAACGCTCCATCACATTCCGGAATTTACTTTCTCCCTTATCCTCCATATATAAAAACTTCTAAATAATTAAAATCAAGACTCTACTATTCACAAAAATAGCAATCTTTCAATAGTATTTAAAATATCTGTCCCGAAATCTGTGAGACTTCGGGACAAACGACAAAAGCTATAAACAGTTTTATTTTTCTCGCATGAAAATATTGATGGGTGTACCGCTGAAATTCCAATTCTCCCGTATCTTGTTTTCGAGATACCGTTTGTACGGGTCTTTCACCCATTGCGGCAAATTACAAAAGAACACGAACGTGGGGACGTAAGTCTCCCGCAACATGGTCACATATTTTATTTTTACATACTTGCCTTTATGTGCAGGAGGCGGATAATTTTCTATCGCACTCAGCAACACTTCGTTTAATTTCGAAGTAGGTATCTTGGTATGCCGATTCTTATAAACCTGCACGGCGTTCTCCAAAACTTTATAGATACGTTGCTTAGTCAACGCCGAAGCATAGACAATGGGAAAATCGACAAAAGGAGCAAGACGTGCCCGTATGGCATTTTCGAAAGTTTGAATAGCCTTGTTCGATTTATCTTCTACCAAATCCCACTTGTTGACACAAACCACCAAACCCTTTTTATTTTTCTGTATCAACGAAAAGATATTCAAATCCTGTCCTTCGATACCTCTTGTAGCATCGATCATCAAAATACAAACATCAGAGGCTTCAATAGCTCGTATGGAGCGAATCACCGAATAATATTCGAGATCTTCGGTAACCTTCCCTTTCTTACGAATGCCGGCCGTATCTACCAAATAAAAATTGAATCCGAATTTATCGTATCGGGTATAAATCGAATCGCGAGTCGTACCGGCAATATCGGTAACAATATACCGGTCTTCGCCAATAAACGCATTGATGATAGAAGACTTTCCGGCATTAGGGCGTCCCACCACCGCAAAACGAGGAATGTTTTCCTCTATCTCGGGTTCCGATTTTTTGGTAAAACGTTTCAATATCTCGTCCAGCAAATCGCCCGTTCCCGAACCGCTGGCTGCCGACACACAAAAAGGATCGCCCAGCCCGAACGAATAAAATTCGGCGGCGTTATACTGCCACTCGTTCGAATCGGCTTTATTCGCTACCAAAATCACCGGTTTATCCGAACGGCGCAATATAGCTGCCACATGGTCGTCGAGGTCTACCGCACCGGTTTTCACATCGACCATGAACAAAATAACATCGGCTTCCTCAATGGCCAAAGCCACTTGTTTGTTAATCTCTTCCTCAAAAATATCTTCCGAGTTAACAACCCAACCTCCGGTATCGATAACAGAGAATTCCTGACCGCACCACTCGACCTTACCGTATTGTCGATCCCGTGTCGTACCGGCTTCTTCGTTGACAATCGCTTTACGAGTTTGAGTCAGACGATTGAAAAGAGTCGATTTTCCCACATTCGGGCGTCCTACTATCGCTACTATATTTCCCATAATTCCACTTTCTTTTTACGGCTCTCACAGCCTTTATTTCTTAATCTTTTATTCAGGTATATACCCGAAACCTTTCAATTTATTTTCCCGACTACGCCAATCTTTCTCCACTTTTACATACAGTTCGAGAAAAACTTTTTTGTCAAAAAACACTTCGATATCTTTCCGGGCCAAAGTCCCTACCTTCTTCAAAGCCGAACCGCCTTTCCCGATAACGATTCCTTTCTGAGAATCTCGCTCCACATAGATAACAGCCATAATATGAATACGATTCTCTTCTTCATGGAATTGTTCTACCCCCACCTCACAAGCATACGGAATCTCTTTATCGTACGTCTGCAATATTTTCTCACGGATAATTTCCGTTACGAAGAAACGAGCCGGCTTATCGGTCAAAGCATCTTTCTCGAAAAACGGAGGTGACGGAGGTAGTAATTCCTGAATACGCTTCAACAAATAGTCGAGGTTAAATTTATATTGTGCCGAAACCGGTATAATCTCGGCATTCGGCAACAACTGTTTCCACTCCTCTACCAACGTTTCAAGAGCGCTCTGCTCTTTCAGCAAATCGATCTTGTTGATAACTACCAATACAGGAACCGTCTCCCGAGCCACCTTGTCGAGGAACGATTGGTTTTTCGCAGGAGCTTCCACCACATCGGTCACATAAAGCAAAATATCGGCATCGAGTAATGCCGACTGAGAAAAATTCAGCATCGACTCCTGCAACTTATAATTAGGGACAAGAACTCCCGGAGTATCGGAATAGACGATCTGCATATCCTCGGTATTCACTATTCCCATAATTCTATGACGAGTCGTCTGTGCCTTCGACGTAATAATCGAAATTCGTTCTCCGACCAGTGAATTCATCAACGTAGACTTACCTACATTGGGATTCCCGACAATATTTACAAATCCGGCCTTATGCATAATTCTGTTTTATTTGGTTACAAGTCAATAACTTCTGAATACAAAAGTAGTGAAAATATTCTACCCGACGAAACAACCTACAATCGCTTTTGTTCGAAAACAAGAAAAGACGCATCTCTTTCGCCAAAAGATGCGTCTTTCTTATATCTCGACAAATTTATTTTGCGTCGTATCCCCAAACGAGATAAAGAGCTCCCCATGTAAATCCTGCTCCAAAAGCCGTGAGGACAAGTTTATCTCCTTTTTTGAATTTATGCTCAAATTCGGCCATACACAAAGGGATAGACGATGCACTCGTATTCCCGTACTTTTGAATATTGACCAATAATTTTTCTTCCGGCAGCTTTATACGATCGGCAATAGCCTCTATAATACGCAAATTTGCCTGATGAGGAATAAAATAATCGATCGTATCTACGGACAAACCATTGCGAGCCATCACGCTTTCCGAAGAAGTGAGCATATCGGTTACCGCATGCTTATATACCGCCCGACCTTCCTGATAAACAAAATGTTCATCATGATCTACCGTCTCGTGCGAAGCAGGATGAACAGCACCACCGGCTTTCATCAACAAATGAGGCAGTCCCATACCATCGGTATGCAACACGGCATCCTTCACTCCGACTTCCTCGTCGGTAGGTTCTAACATAACGCAAGCCGCAGCATCACCGAACAGTGGACAAGTAGAACGGTCCTTATAGTTAACCATCGACGACATCTTTTCTGCCGCCAAAACAACCACATGCTTATACAGTCCGCTCTTTATATAGGCAGTTCCTGCTTGCAAAGCAACGATAAACCCTGCACAAGCGGCTTGTATATCATACCCATAAGCTGTTTTTATTCCCAATTTTTCCAATACGATCGATGCCGTAGAAGGGAAACGATAATCGGGATTCGACGTAGCACAAATGAGTAAATCTACTTCACTGGGCTTTACTCCTGTTTTTTTCAACAATTCGGCTACTGCTTTTACACCCAAATCGGAAGATCCCGTTTCTTCTCCTTTTAAAATTCTACGTTCTTTAATACCTACACGAGTAGTAATCCACTCGTCGTTGGTATCGACCATATGCGACAACTCGTCGTTTGTCAAAACATAATCGGGAACATACGAGGCAATTCCCGTTATTTTTGCATTCTGCATAATAATAAAATCGGCTTAGTGTGTGAAAAAATGCCCTAAATCGCTTTAGGGCCATACATACTTATCGATAAGAGCTTAAACAGCAGCTTCTTTTTCGATTGCCAATTTTCCTCTGTAATAACCACACTCTCCACATACAGTATGGTATACATGCCAAGCACCACAGTTAGGACAAACTGCCAAAGTTGGAGCCACAGCTTTATCATGAGTTCTTCTTTTGGCTGTTCTCGTTTTCGATTGTTTTCTTTTAGGATGTGCCATTTTTCTATTACTTTAATTATTATCTATTATTTTCTTTAATTCGTCCCATCTCGGGTCAGTTTCCTCCCCTTCGCCGGGCACTTCATCTACAACATCTTCATCATCGTATGATGCGGCATCTTCACTTTCGTCGCTATCGTCCATAGAACGCGCCGCATGTTTACGCAATTTAGCACTCATCGATTTATTGCATTTTCCTGCCTGATGAACATGCTTCAAAGGTATTGTCAGTGCAATGAACTCATATAAAAACCATGCAATATTCAATTCCCCGTCACTTTCAGGAATAACAACCACATTATCGCTCTCCTCGCTGTATTCCGAACCGAATTTCACATAGAGCGTTTCTTGGGTTTTTACCTCATGGTCCATATCGTCCAAACAGCGATCGCACGGAATTTGAATAACTCCTTCCAAATCAAAATCCAGTTCGAAAGAAGCCGCCGTCCGCTTCACTGTCAATTTCACCTTCACCTTTCCTTTTTGAACATCTTCACCTTCGATATTCTTAAAGAACTCATTATCCAATACATACTCAAAATCCTGAGTACCTATCGGCATACTTTTGAGCGGTAATTTATAAGCACTAAATCGTCCCAATGCTATTTGTCGTTAAAACTCCGCAAAGGTATAAAAAATAATCGTTACAAGTCAATCTTTTCGGTAGTTTTTATTTCACATTCACAATTTTTCAAATGGAGAGCCATAATCGATTAGCCCCGACAACATTCAAAAAAAAGAAAGATTTTCCAGCCCGACTAAACGACTCGCTTCAATTCGATTCTGAATGTCGTACCTTTTCCTACTTCCGAATCTTTCACATAAATGCGTCCGGCATGATAATCCTCTATAATACGTTTTGCCAAAGTAAGTCCAAGTCCCCAACCTCGTTTCTTGGTCGTGTACCCCGGATTAAAAACCGTTTTGAAATTTTTCCGTGCAATCCCCTTGCCCGTATCTTTTATATCGATATAAATCTGTTGCTTCTCCGACGTCATATAAACATCTATACGCCCTTCTCCATTCATCGCATCGACTGCATTCTTGCACAAATTCTCTATAACCCATTCAAATAAAGAAAGACACACCATCGCACCCTCGGCATCAGAAGGGAGATGAGTCGTAATCAATACTTTATCGGAAACTCTGCGACGCATATATTCTGTTGCATTTTCAAGCACTTCGTTGACATATATCAATTCCATTTCTGGCTTCGAGCCTATTTTAGAAAAGCGTTCGGCTATGACAGACAGACGGTTCACATCTTTATTCATATCCGACAGTAACGAGGGATCTACACCCGACGATTCCAACAAATCCATCCATGCCATCAACGACGAAATAGGAGTTCCCAATTGGTGAGCAGTCTCCTTCGATAATCCCACCCACACCTTATTCTGCTCGGCCTTTTTCGTACTAATCAACGCAAAATAAACGATTAAAACGAACAGAACCATAACACCCAACTGCACGTACGGATAAAGAGATAGCCGCTTTAACAAAATAGAATCGTCATAATAGAGATACTGTTTCTCCCCGTCTCCCAAATTGATCTCTATCAAATTGGATTTACTTTTTAATTGTTCCAGTTTCTCTTGTAAATATTTCTCCGTATCCGTTTCGGGCAAATTCAAATTAAGGTACTGATTTATTTCGCCGGTATCATCGACGATAATCGCCGGTATGGAGGTATTGCTCTGTATCACTTTCAATATCAACTCCATGCTCATTTCAGTCTTGTCACTGGCCAATTCACGCGTCGCTTCGGCCCATATTTCCATTTTCTTTCGCTCCTCGATAGACAAGTCTTCTACAAGGTCATTCGAGACATAAAGTACCCCGCCAACCAGCAAGACAGAAATCAACAAAAAAATCAGTTTCCCTTTTTGTCGGGCATCATAGATATTTTGCATAATATACACTCAGTATTACATATTATATAAACGGTTCCACGACTCGAATATTATTCAACGGCTTCTTAATGTAAAAAAGAGGAGCCTTTCGTTATTCAAAAGCTCCTCTCTTCTCATACTTTTACCAGCAGTGTGCTGACTAACGGACTTGAACCCGGATTGTTCGATTATCTACCTTCACAAGATAAACGCCTCTTTCCATTGGAATTTTCTCTGTATCACTTTCTAACTCTATATAAAAGAGCGTACGACCATCAATGCCATAAACAGATATTTTTCTTCCTGTCACCCCCTCAGCCATAATGCAACCGTTCATACCATAAACCCTGATGTCATTTCGGTTCAACTCATCTACTGCCGATGTTCCCAAACGAACGGTATTCGAGCGGAACGATTCTCCTTTATCATAAACAACAGTGACATGATAAGCTCCATATTCAATAGACGGAGTAGAATAATTCGTCTCAACGATAGGAGTTTGAGTCAGTTTCTGTCCATTGCAATAAACATGATACCCTACAACCGATAAATCTTTTACCGCCGATACCGGAACATACGACAAATCATCAACTAATAAAGCGAACTTATTTGAACTGATATAATGAATTGCAAAATAACGGGCATTCTCTGGTAACTGATAAGAATATTCTTTCCAACCTACATTAAGAACCGATTCCGTAGCAAGCAATTCAAAGGCATCTACACCGGTCGTTGTCGTCGAATAAAGCACTTCAAACGTCTCCGGCGTATATTCCGTTGTAGGAATCGTAGCATAGAACGACACGTTTGTTCCTCCTATAATTTCAGGAGAAATCAAGTAGTCGTCATTTTGAGGCGTCAGACCGTCATAACTCAAACCAGCCCAAGAAACCAAACATTTTTCACCAGAATGAGGCTTCCAGTTATTCGAAGTCACATCAACACCCTCGGCCAGAGGTTCCCAGACTTGAAACGCCATCGGTGTACCCATATTCGGAAATTCTACAAATAAAATACCGGCAGAGGTCAAGCCATCTCCATCTACCACCGTATAATCACCTATATTCTCATAAATAAACGATTCGTAACCTTCGAAATCATCTACCATCGGCTCGGGGGTCAATGTAGGCTTTGTCCAAGACAGTTCATGAGCCTTCTCTGTTTTCTCCCCGACTAGGTCGGTAATAACAGGCAACTCTGATTGAGAAGCGATTATTATTGCCTCCAATATATTATTTTCTGGGATCTCATCAGACTCTTTTGCTATAACCTCTGCTTTAATAGGAGTTTCTTTGCCTATCATTTCAGCCGTAGGAGTAACCGTAAATAAATGATCGGCTGTTTCTCCCTGCGCCAAAGCCTCCGTCCGAGAAAGAGTTTGAACCAGAGTCTCATCTACATAAAGATTCACATCATAAGTTATCGACTGCTTCCCGTTATTTTTAACGACAACCGTATAATTTTCAGATTCACCCACGACAGGACGACGAGCACCTTTGATACTTTCGAGTTTCGCATCTAATTCCGACTCATTAGCAACCGCTATATTATCGATGATTACATAATCACTACCATTAGAAACAGCTCCATCAAACACAATTGCAATCCACGGATAATCTTTATATTGAGCCAAATTTACTTTACATACGGTCCAACCCGGAAGAAAAGAGGCTGTATTGGCGCTATAAACCTCGGTATATGCTTTATCATCGGCAGTCACTTTCACCGATAATTTTCCGGCGGCATTCTGGTAACGATATAATAAAAATGTCAATGTAGGAGCATTAAAACCACCCAAATCTAATTTGGGGACTTGTAAACGAGCTTCTCCCTTACCCGATTGAGAATGGCAAACGAACATTCCTCCATCTTCCGGCTCCAAACCGAGACTACGGATATAATTCGTCAATCCCCACTCGGCTTGTCCGCTCAATGCCCCCATAATCCAAGGATAAGTTGTTGTCATATTATTCACACCGTTTTCCTCGAAAGGCATCGTATAAGGGATTCCCAATACGACATTATCTAACGCAGCCTCGCCTTCGCCCCCGATAGTAGTAGCAGAGACAAGGAAAGTATAAGAATCGAGTTTAGAAGAGGACGGAGTAGCCGTATAAGAAAGGGCTGTGGTAGTTCCCACTTCTCTATAACTCGTACCCACATACTCATAAATCTTATACGTAATATCAGATGGCTGGAAATAACCATTATGCACACCAACCGTAGGAACACTCCACGATAACTCGGCCTTCAAATTATCGGAAGAGGGTAAAGCTGTAAAGTTCGACACAATGCTTGGAACATCGATACCGCAATAACACGTTACCGTAGCTGTTCCTCCTTCACTAAACTCATTCTTGGCCACCACAGTATAAACGTTATTTCCCTGAACCGCATTCTCATCATTACAAGAAAGAACTTCGCCTGGTTGTTTACCCGTAAATTCAGCGACCACAGACCCGTCGACACGTTTCACGGTCACATCGACCGTACCAGTCAGCTCTTCACCGTTCAAGCTTTGAGTAGGCAACCGGAAACTCAGCGTTGCCGAAAGCCCCCCTTGTGCAGCGGGAGTAGCCTTTAATTCTGCAACAGCGGCCGGAGCTTTCATCAACGCACCGTTACGCACCTCTATATTTTTTATATTCAAGGTAAATTGATCTGGATCGGAAATTGCATGGAATCCGACATAATAACGGCCATGCTCTGTAACTTCAAAGGTAGCTGTAAAAGTTTGATATTCCTTGTTCGTCAAATCAAATGTCTGAGCCTTTTGTTGATCTTCCGGCTTATCCGATTTACCATAAGTCACTTCCAATTTCTCAGAACCCATTACACCGGCCTTAGCGTCAAACACGACCTCTATCATATGGGCGGTTCCCAATTCGATGGCCGGCGTTACGACATAATCATCGGCCGAATTCGAACAATAAGCATACTTCAACGAACCGTCGCTTATATCGTAGTACCAAGTATTATCATCGTTATTATTATCCTTGATCGTAAACAAAGAAAACTCCTGTTGAGTCGGTGCTACCATATAAGGTAAAGAATAAATACCGCAGAATACCGTTTGTTCCACTTTTACACCGGCATTTTCTCCACTATAAGCTACAACACTATATGTGTTAAACCCAAAGTCCGAATGTTCGTCTTCATACGTTAATGTCGCTCCCAAAACCGGATTTTCAAACGTTTTGATTAACTTCCCATTACGCAAGATTTCAATTTTAGAAACAGACGAAAGAGGTTCTCCTTGATAATTTTCTTTCGGAACGACAAAACTCATTGTAGCTTTCTGTAATCCTGCTTGATCTGCCGTCACCACAAAATCGGTTACGCCCTTCGGAGCATAAATACTTCCGAATTCTTCCACACGAATATTATCTACATTAACTCCAAAACGATCGGCAACGCTTGTACAATGAATTGCAAAATTTCCTTGCCCGTTCGCTTCTGGCACGTAGGTAAGTACAATATGTCTCGGAGAAGACGCATCCGCCATAATTTCCGTCGGTTCCATAACAATCGTAGATAACGATTCTACGGAAGGCTCCGCTCCCACTTTAACACCAATAATTTCTGCATTATACCCCGAGCCTGAACAAATATCGAACGAAAGCTGATAAACATTATAAGCTTTAAAAGTCATTTTAGGCAATACCAAATAATCATCAGCAGCATTATCGGCAGAGAAAGTATAACCCGCACTAAATTGACCCGTATCGAATTGCCAAGTCACACCATCGCCATTATTATCGATTATGTTCAACAAATCGAATGACGATGCATCTTCGAAAGTTTGTTCATAAGGAAGCGAAACGGCTTTCCCAAAAACGACCGAATTACTCTCGACCGACCCACACTCTTCTCCGCCGAACTTCACGATTACAGTATACTTGTAAGACTTTAACTCATTCTCGGGAAGATTATCGATATAAGTTGTCTCTTTTATGTCGGTCGATAACGACTCTCCATTACGAAGAATGTCATACGAAACTTTTGTCAAGTTTACCCAACCTCCATTAATACCGGCTTCGGGTAATGTCCAAGAAAGGGTTACCTTCCCAGATTCTTCGGCAACAGCGGTCACTTCGGTTGGAATTTGGGGCATATCTTCTCCGGTAAAAGTTTTTATCGAAGCTGCAACCCCCTCTCCGCCACTATTCAAACAAATTACTTTCAATACATGTAATCCATTCGTTAATACAAGAGATATAGAAAATTCCGCACCGGGACTTTGGTTTTCCTTTATCTGGACAGTATCGCCATCGACTACTATGGCTACATTTATCAATCCTTTCAGTTCATTACCACCGGCAGTCCTTGTAGGAAGATCGCACGAAATTCGGGCTGTCGTCGCACCCGGAGTCGCATAGGATATACTCAAATTTTCAACAGCAGCCGGAGCAGAAGGATCAGAAAAAGGATCTGTCGTGTACAAGCCAATCCACTCCTCTCCATTTTCAAAAGCCAATTGCGTATAAAACTCTTTCGAGACCGGATCTATTACAATCAACTCGCTCTCACTCCAATTACAAGCAGCCCAATAGATTTTACGATCGAGAGGGCTCCAACAACACGATTGAGAATATTCAGGGAAAAAACCTGTACTCACTACTTTCTCCCCCTGTATGGCAGACTCTTTATCAAACTTATATACATCGCCATAATCATCGATTACATACATTTGCCCTTCTCCATCAATACACATTCCACGATAAGAATTTTCCATTGGAGCGACAACTGTAAAATCCAATGTTTGGAGATCCAATTTACTCAACGTATAAGCCTCCCCAGCCTCATCATAATTAATTGAATAAACGACATCATTGACCGGATCATAGGTCATATTCACCGCAGCATTAGGATATTCCGCCTCTTTTTCTATAACTTGTTTATCTCCCGTCACGACATCTACGACTACCAATTTTGCAGAATTGATACCCGACCAGTAAAACTCGTCAAAAACCGATAAATAGAATTTTCCATTAGCGTAAGTCCCACCGCCTTCGCCTTCACCATATTCCTCTACATCATACAGTTTAGAATAATCTCCTGTATTAGGATTAATCGAGTAGATACCATAATCCCTCTCTTCATAACTATTAGTAGCTGCCAAAAAGCCGAACAAATTCGCCGGTGAATTTTGTGCATTAATTTTGGCAACACGAGTACGAGCCGGCAACTTAGAGATATTAATAATTCCCACTGGATTTCGAGACGAGCGCTTTCTATATTTACGAACCTGCGCTTTACCTGATTTAAGAGGTACACTCCGTTCTGTAAATTGATAATTTTCACGTTCTTTCGGAATAGATTCCGACCCTAAAACTTTGGAAGAAAAAGCCATTATACACATAAGCACAACGATCCAACCTCCAAAAACCTTTAATTTAGTACTTGATAACTTCATAAAAACACTACTTAATTATATATTTTGATTCCAAAATAAACAGCTCTTACAAATGCTACACAATAAATGATTAGCCTATAAATCGTTCCACAAAATTTTATGCAAAATTAAATATAATATATATACTATATAATACCCATATTTAGGTATTATGTAATATAATTTTACAAAATAAAGCAACACAAATATTTTAAATTATAAAAAATTTCATTGTAAATCGGCCATCAATCATAAAAATAATAAACGAAAAAACACTTCATATCTTCCATCTATACCCATTAATTCTATTTAGAACATATACAATACTATTTTGAAAATCAAATATTACTTCATCATTAAGCAATAAACTATTCAAAAAAATATCACCCTTTAACTCAATTATATCATAATATTTCAAATACCCATTCTAATTTTGCATAAAAAACATACAAACGATAAAACAAAAACTTAATACTACCTATCATGAAAGTGAACATATTTAAATGCCTAACATTATCTCTATTACTATGCAGTATCCAATTACTATACGCAGGACGCATATATGACGAATTCGAAGATACCTATAAAATAACTTGGATTGGTAACTCAAAATTGATTTCTGGAACGACCGACGATTGGGCACAACGAGCCGGAGACATCTATCGATTGAAAATCGACGATCCATCAAACTACTCATTCTTAGTTTATGAACTGCCCGAAAATGAAATTGCTCATGAAATAATTGTCGATTACTATTCTCCGACCGGACTACGTCCCACTTTGGCCGTAAAAAATTCGGCCGGAGAAGAAACCAAATATGTGGAAGGTTGGGACAACGGTTATCCAGAAATAACGGATAAAGGGCATGGACTATATCAATGTACTTTAAAAGACAGCTTGATACCGGAAGATGCAACTCAGGTCGTTATCTATTTAGATGCCCAATCCGACATAGAATTATTAAGAAACATAGTATATTATGGAGATGGCTATCAAGCGAAGAATTACAACGAAAAAACGAACTATTACCGGGTTCAAAAGCTATTGGAAAAAGCTGAAAGCGGTAATGACATTACCATCGGTGTCATAGGTGGTTCGATGACTGCCGGAGCCAACGCCGAACCGATGGAGACCAATTGTTACGGAGCCCGATTAAAGACTTGGTTCGAATCGACTTTTGGAATCGACGTCAATTTCATCAATATCGGTATCGGTTCTACGAATTCCTATTTCGGGTGTATCCGTGCCGAAGAGAAACTATTACGATTCAACCCCGATTTAATTATAATCGAATATGCCTGCAACGATCAACTCGAAGATATTTATCTGGATTCTTACGAAAGCCTGATACGGAAATGTTGGAAAAACCCGAGTGAGCCAGCCGTTATATCGCTAATGCTATGCACGCAAGCTGGGATTTCAAAAATCGAACGTCAATATCCCATCGCTCAACATTGTCAAATTCCGATCGTCAGTTACAACGATGCCATAAAAGACGAAATAATCAAAGGAGAAAAAACATGGCTGGACTATTACCAAACCTCTACACTCATCGGCGGTGATGGCATACACCCCAATACAACCGCACATCAAAAAATCGCCGACCTAATAGCGACCGAACTACTTGAAGGGAAAAAAGCATCGAACATCGATCGAATGGCATCACTACCAGCTCCGCTATATAGCAACATTTTAGAAGATGCATTTTATTTGAGCGAAACCGATATAACCCCGGTCCAAACAGGTGTCTGGACGGCGGGAGGTTCTATTTGGGATTTCGGCACAGGAAAAGGTTGGAGAAGCGAAATTGCAAACAGTGAACTTCAATTTAAAATTAACGGAGACGTTGCTGCCGTCACATATTGGAAACGCCCGGCAAACGAAAATTTCGGAACGGCCCAAATTTGGGTAGACGACAATCCGGCCGTAGTCATTGACGGCTCTAACGGAGAACACATCGACCAAATCGTATTGACCGATTTGGGAATCGGAGAGCATATACTCCACATCAAACTGTTGGAAAACAAAAAATTCGAAATTGTATGTATTGCCGTTTCGGGGGAAAGAAGCTATTGGAATGGACGATACTATTTGGAAAACGTTGCCAACAATCTTAGGTTAACGATCAGCAACAATGACATTACGATGAATCCGAACGGTACAGGTTTTAATGTTTCTCATACCGACGACGGATATATCGCCTTCAACGAAAACAATTCATATCTATCGGTCAATGCTGCTACCGGCGCTTTGGAACTTTCATCGAATCTCGACACCGCCTCAAAATTCCTCTACATAGACAAAGGTGAAAAAGCTGCAATACGGGCTTTGGCTAACGGAAAATATTTGTCTCAAAAAGACAACATTATAACGGCCTCTACCTCCGATATAGCCGACAATGAATATTTTCTATTCAAAAACGAAGGCGATCCCACGACTATTAACGAATTAAGGAACAACGAAATCGACTGTTCCGTTGTATCCAATCAAATCATAATCAAAAATGCAATCGGAGAGCAAGTCAATATTTTCGATCTATCCGGTAAACTACTATATCGACAAAACATCTCGACCAATAATGAGAATATCTATTTCAACAATGGCAATTATTTAATACAAATCGGCGACAAGACATTTAAATGTAATATATAACTACCCATTCCGCTATGATGACAGCCAAAGAAAATGTAATACGAACCCTTCGACATGACAATCCAGAATGGATTCCGGTAAACCTGTGGCAACTGCCCGCCGCAAAACTAAAATACGGACAAGCGCTTGACGACATCATCAATCGCTGCGAAATCGATATTCTCTCCGCTCCGTTCGACGACCCCACCGAAGACGCACGTCACTACCAAATCGGCAGTTATACCGATTGTTGGGGATCGACTTGGGTAAATCACCAAGCAGGTATTATCGGAGAAGTAAAAGAATATCCTTTTGCCGATTTCAATAAAGTTTGGAACTATGAAAGTCCCAAAAAATTATTTTTATCAGGCATCTCTGGATTTGAAAAGACAAAAGCATTCATCGACACTCATAAAGACAAATTTATCTTAGGCGGTTGGATTAGCTTGTTCGAACGTATGCAATACCTTCGTGGTACAGAAAGCCTTTTCATGGATACGTTGATTGAATCTCCGGAATATTTCAAACTAATGGAAATTGTCGAAGATTTTTATAACACCTACTTAGACGAATGGCTTAAATTAGAAGTCGACGGAATAATTTTCGGAGACGACTGGGGCTCACAACGCTCTTTATTAATCTCGCCTGAAACATGGAGAAAACAATATAAACCTTTATACAAACGGTTTTTTGACAAAGTCCATACTGCCGGTAAATTCGTTTTTATGCATAGCGACGGCTACATTTTGGAACTATACGACGACTTGATCGAGATAGGAGTAGATGCCATCAATAGTCAAGTGTGGTGCATGGGATTAGACAAAGTCGCCGAAAAATGCAACGGACGTATTACAAACTGGGGCGAAATATGTCGTCAGCACATACTCCCCGAAGGAAGTGTCGAAGATGTAATCGACGCCGTACACAAAATGAAAGAAGCTCTATGGGTAAATGGTGGCCTCATCGGGCAATTCGAAGCCGGACCCGATATGCCACTGGAAAATATCAAAGCCGGTTTAATCCATTGGAACGACTAAAAATTCTCTCAAAACATGGAACAGTTTCAGCCGAATGCAAACAACATTCTCGATGTCCTTTATAACAAAAAGCCAAAGTATCTCCCTCTATATGAACATCACATCGATATCGAATTTATAGAGAAATTTACAGGAGAAGAACTTATCGGTTACCGCGAAACAGAACCAGAATACTTTTTCAAAAAAGTAACGGAGTTTTGGAAAAATAATACCTACGATGCCTTTGACTTCGAAGCTCCAATCTGCGACGTTTTCCCGGAGCACGGTGCAATTATGGGAGGAAAATTAGGCCCCATTCAAACCCGATCAGATTTTGAGCGCTATCCCTTCGACGAAATACCCCATTTGTTTTGGGAAGCGAACAAACCCAAACTCGGCGCTATCAGAAAAGTCTTGCCAACAGGAATGAAAGCATATGGAGGATGCGGGTATGGCATTTTCGAATCTGCCCAAGATTTGGTAGGTTACGAGAATCTGTGTATCATGCAATACATAGATCCCGACTTGTTCCGCGACCTTTTTATTCGTATCGGTGACTTATACGTCGAATTATGGTCCAAAATGATACAAGAATACAGCGACATCTTCATTTTTTTCCGTATGGGCGACGACTTGGGACACCGCACATCGACCATGCTCGAACCGACAACCATCATTAACCACATACTTCCTCAAACCAAGCGTATAATAGACTTGGTACATCATGCAGAAAAAAAATTTCTTCTGCATAGTTGCGGTAACATATTCGAAATAATGCCCGACATCATAACTTTGGGAATTGACGCAAAGCATAGCAACGAAGACCAGATCGCTCCTTTCGACGAATGGATAAAACGATATAACGGTCAAATAGGACTTTTTGGAGGCTTCGATGTAAATCTGCTTTCGTTGGGAACCTATCAATCCGTATATGACGAAGTATTGAGAAAAGGCACAGAATACCGGCGCATTTGCAAGGGTTACGGATTAGGTTCGGGTAATTCCATCGCTTCTTATGTCTCTGTCGATGGATTCAGAGGAATGATCGATGCCGTCAAACAAATTCGAAGAAAAGAAAAATAACAAAAAGGATTTATCTATATCGCGGTTGGGAGCCATTATCCCAGTTCCTCCGACTCAAAATTTTAATTCATCACAACAAGATAAGTCACGCAAATATTTGAAGCACGCGTTTTCTAAATTATAACACTTTTGATAACATGAAACGAAAATTTATTTTACTTACCCTTGTAATTGCAACATTGATTGTCCCTGCGAATTTACAAGCATTCGAATCAACTGTTGAGGAAGAATTACAAACACCGTGGGAAGGTTTCGGGTACAATCAATGGGGATTCGCCCGCGAAAGCGACGGTAACACCTTTAAGCCGTGGTCCGATGATTTATGGAAAACCACGACAGAACGGATCCTTGCCATCAAACCTTCGTTAGTCCGCTTACCGGTAATCCGCGATTGGTTCAACAAAGATGATGATGGGAATAATCTGCCCATCGGAACTTATAATTGGGATAGCAAATACATGCAGGCCTATTTCAAAATTATGGACCTTTATAAGGAACACGATATTAAAGTTATGAGTGGTTTCTGGGGGGTCGGATATAACGGAGAGGATTATAAACAATTTTACACAACCGACGAATGTGCCCAACTGCAAGCCGACCTCATCGAGTATCTTTTTAAAACAAAAGGTTACGACAAAATCATTACCAGTTATGCGCCCTCGAACGAGCCTTTGGGAGTAGGTATCTCTTACGAAGATTGGAGTACCATGATAAAAAAACTTTACGCCGAATTGGAGAAACGTGGCTTACCCACAAATTTTCTGTCGGGAGCCGATTCATGGAGCGACTGGATATGGAAACCTGCACAATACAACGCAGATCAACTGTCAGCCTATGATTTCCATAACTACCTGAACGATACACCCGACGATACTTACAATCAATTATATAATCGCACCATTGAAACGACTTTTGCAAACTATCTTGCAAATGTCTATAAATACGACAATTCCAACAAACCCGTCCATGTATCGGAAATGGCTCCCATCGGAGTCCCTTTTATCGACTGGCCTGTTGCCGATGCTCCGGCTCATTGTCGAATCGACACCTACGAATATGCATTAGGTTTTTGGGACTACGGCATACAACTTGCCCGTTCGGGCATGGCATCGGGATTGGCTTGGGCTCTCGACGGGCTGGAACAGAATAAAAATGCCGGCATGTGGAACAATGCCGGAACTTATGGCGGTATGACTTTACGTCCCTGGTACTACACATGGCAACTGATGTGCCGTTACTTTCCCCGTGGAGCAAAAATTCTCAAAATGACCGAACTGGAAGGGCGCAAAGATATTCGTATACTCGGAGCCCGTATCGGCTCCGAAGATTACTCGTTTGTCGCAGTCAATCGACGTATGGATGCTCAAAGCAAAACACAATCCATTACCTTTAAGGTCGATTGTACCAAACCTCTTTACATTTATCGGTTCAACCGCAACAGTTGCGGAGATGGCGCTGCGTTGTCTCTTCCGTATGAAAAAATAACCGATCAAAATCTTTCTACCGGAATCACGGTGGAAGTTCCTATGGAAGAAGGTATATTCATCACTACCTTAGAACCGTTGGAGACAAATACGTCCGAAACACAGTCTACTCTAACCATCGACTTTGAATCGCAAGACGGGTATATGCTTCTCGGCGACTATAACAAAGGGATTAGAACCTACATAGGTTCTAATCCCCGCAAACGAGACCCTAATACCAGCGACAATGCCGGATACTCCGAAATTCTAATTAACGACGAATACAATCCCCGAGATTGTTTCAGTACTATATTTCCGCTCAATAAAATCCTAATCAGTGAAGATTTTCCACTGCTCAATATTCAGTTGTACAGAAGTAGACCGGCAAAAATCGCCATTGCCTTACATGTTCAAAATGAAGACAGGCTATTGGGTTACGAATTCGAAATTCCTCACAGAGAATGGAGGGAATTACAACTGAACCTAACGCCTCTAATCGGTAAAACACTGGATTACATCATCATATATCCTTATAGAGATTCAGCGACGACTTCCACTCTCGACACCGAATCTTTGATTTTTGACAACATCTTTCTATCCAATACAGAAAATTCCCCTATCGATTTACAAGAAATTACAACAAACAACGACCAACAATACCGACAAATTCTGGACATCGACTTCGAATATTTGAATTCTTTTGTAAAAGTTATTCCGGCCAATTCCTCCATAATGTCTTCCATTGCTTCGAATCCCAAAATACAAGAAAACAATCCCAGCGATAAAGCCTGCCAAATAAATATATTAACAAACGATGCCGATCAAGACTTGTCCGCACAATTAAATTTATATCCATTTGTACAAGTTCCCGAAAGTAACCACAACCTGTTCTTCTCATATTACCGCCCGACAGGACAATCCGAAATCAAGATAGTCGTCAATTTCCTTTCGGGAGAAAAAGCCGTCGGACACTTTTCCTGTAACGAAAAAAGAGAATGGTTTAGGTACGGTCTGAACTTGTCGAATCATGTCGGTCAAATCATTACAAGCATCGACATCTATCCCAATCTAAATTATTCAGACCGGCTGAACGTTCTCGACACTTCTTTCTTCGACAATTTTATATTTAGCGCCGAAGAAGTTTCGGGAATCGAATATGTAACAAACAACGACATCTCGGTAACCGCCGAAAACGGATATATTTATATTGAAGGCGTTAAAAGCATGCCTGTCTATCTTTTCTCTGTCGACGGTAAATTACTGCACTTTGCAGAAAACGTAAACGGGAGTTACTCCATTCCGGCAGAGAATGGAGTACATCTCATTAAAATAGGCAATACATCTTATAAAATAATCAACTTCTAATAATCCAGCGAAAATGGCAAAACTTTCAGATTTACATAATGCAATCGTAAAAGGGAATCTCGAACTGGCAGTCAGTACAACCCAAGAAGCGCTTCAAGAAAATATCGACCCGCAAACATTGATCAGCGATTATTTGATTAAAGGAATGGAAGAAATCGGGACTCAATTCGAAGCCGGAAAAGCCTATGTTCCCAACCTATTGATGAGTGCCCGGGCTATGAAAGGAGCTTTGGAACTTCTTAAACCTTACATGGAAAATGACAAAAATACAATCTCTCTCGGGAAAGTTGTCATTGGAACGGTTAAAGGCGATCTGCACGACATTGGGAAAAACCTCGTAAGCTCCATGTTGGAAGGCTGTGGATTCGAAGTGATTAATCTCGGTGTCGATGTTTCCGATGAAAAATTCGTCGAAGCCGCCAAAGAACACAAAGCGAACATTGTCTGCATGTCGGCACTTCTGACTACCACAATGGTTTATATGAAAGAAGTTATCAAAGCTTTTGAAAAAGCCGGAATCAGAAACGATGTCAAAATCATGATTGGAGGCGCTCCACTCAGTGAGAAATTTGCCGAAGAAATCGGAGCCGACGGATATAGCGACAATGCCAATGCCGCTGTAACTCTCGCCCGAAAATTATTGAACAAATAAGAGAAATGGAACATTCACTGCGGTTCGAAGAACTAAACTTGACAAAAGAAACCGTATATATAGAAATGGGGTATGGAGCAGTATCTCCCGACAAAAATGTTCGGGATTTAGTCGACAACCTGTTCCTCGTTGCAAACAACATAGTAAGACCTCGTTTTTACTTTCGAATGTTCGACGGGTATGTAAACAAGGATTGTATATGTTGTAATCAAAAAATATTTCACGTTAACCAGACTATCGCCACACTGTTGAAAAACTCCGAAAGATTCGTTTTTTTCGCTGCGACTGCCGGTATGGAATATCAAGATTTTCACAATAAACTATCGAATGCAGACGATGCATTGCTACTATTCATCTGGGATACCCTCGGTAGTTGTATTGCCGAAGCGACAGGAGACATTATGGAAAAGTTCGTGGAAACAGAATTGCCGGGAATACCCCATACTAACCGTTTTAGTCCGGGTTATTGCGGGTGGCATGTGAATGAACAGAAATTACTCTTCTCACTCTTACCCGATAATGTATGCGGAATCACTCTCAATAGCAGTGCCCTGATGTATCCTATAAAATCTATCAGCGGAGTGATAGGCTCTGGACTTCATGTCGATACCCGCAAATACGGTTGTCAATTCTGCGAACTGGACAACTGTTATAAGAAACGAATTAAAAAATCATTTAATCATGAAACTCAATCTCAATCGGAATAAACGATATGCTATTCCCATTATGACACACCCGGGAATCGAGCTCATCGAGAAAACTGTAAAAGCCGCCGTTACCGACGGCCAGACACATGCCGATGCCATTATCGCCTTGTCAGAAAATACTCCTTCCGATGCGGCGACAGTCATCATGGACCTTACCGTCGAAGCAGAAGCTTTCGGGGCAAAACTTCATTTCTCCGAAAACGACGTACCCAGTGTTGCCGAAAGGTTGCTTCACGACAGGAACGAAGTGGAAAATCTCCGCATTCCCGATACCGATACCGCCCGTATTCCCGAATATCTGAAAGCAAACAGACTTACGGCAGAACGAATCAATGACCGCCCGGTCTTTGCAGGTTGTATCGGACCTTATTCTTTGGCAGGTCGACTTTACGATATGTCAGAAATGATGATGGCTATTTACGTCGAACCCGATTTAGCAAAAATACTACTCTCAAAATGTTCAGAATTTATTCTCAAATACATTCGGGCTCTGAAAGAAACAGGAGTCGATGGTATCATCATGGCCGAGCCTGCCGCCGGGTTACTCAGCAACGACGATGCCACAATATTCTCGACTAATTATATAAAACCGATCGTCGAGGCCGTACAAGATGAAAACTTCCTTTTCGTATTGCACAACTGCGGAAACACAGGGCACTGTACGCAATCCATGATCGACTCAGGAGCAAGGGCTCTCCACTTCGGTAATCAATGCGACATCGTCTCCGCCCTTCAACAAGTACCGTCCGATCGCATTGTTATGGGGAATCTTGATCCGGTCGGCATTTTCAAATCGTCATCTCCGAAACAAGTCTACGACGAAACGGAGAGACTGCTGCATGCTACTACCGATTTCGACAACTTTATTATCTCAACGGGTTGCGATGTTCCTCCGGGTGTCACCCTTGAAAATATAAATGCATTTTATCGAGCTGTCGAGATTTTTCGTAACCGACATTAAAAGTAAACATCTGCACTTTTTACTTTGTATCCGATGAAAGACCGAACCTTTTCATTATAACAAAGTGATTGTAATAACAGAAAGAGGGCATACTCATTGTGAGTATGCCCTCTTTATATTCCGTACCAACATTTCACCGTTTTTCTATTTTCACTTCACGAATACGAGTATTGGAGAAATAACCGTTCGGCAGCATTTCAATCTTTAAATAATTGCAATTATCGAGTTCTGTTTTCGGTGTTATGGTCGAATGGACAAAACGCCAAACAGACATTTCGGGTCCGGTAAACGACAATTCGACCTCTCTCCACTCGCAATTATCCGGCGAGACGTACACTTTGAAACGGTCGGTTATGGTCTCCACTCCCGACACCTTGATTTCAAAATAATTAAACCCGTCGAACTTATAAGTTATATAAGCATGTTCTTCATTGGTCGAAGGGTGAATAGTTCCGCAATCTTCCAAAACTTTGAAGAACTGGAAATCGGGAGCAGCAGTGTTACATTCGTCATAGAATTTAGGAAAACCGTTTAATCCCAAATTGTCGGAATGATCATACATACGTTGGACACCCTCCATCGGATCCATCATATATTTATCATTTTTTACAATCTCCGGTTTGCTACCTCCAATCGTAGTCAACAGAACAAAACCTTTCGCGGGAAAATCGATAACTATTCCCTTTTGAAGATCGACATCTTTCAAGACTTCTTTCACAACTGGAAAGCCTGCTGTATCGACCGGATAATCGTCCTCGAAATACACATATTTATTGATTATCGGATCGTTCACAACGGTAGGAATCTGTACAGTTACACGCTGCGCAAAATCGGCTGTATTTGTAATCGCAAATGTCAAATCTCCTGTCGGAGTCAATGCGGCCACACCATTCAAATTCTGAGTCCTATAAGAATTGGAATACAAAATTTTCGACCCTTTCGGGATATTACGCGACATCAACGACCACGTATAGAACCACGGACGTATATTCGCTTCTTCCGGTTTATTTTTCTGTTCTGCAATCGAATTCCAAAATCCCCAACGTTTCTGTTCATCGAGGTCGTCCTTGTAATGCATGGCATCATCCATACCCCATGCCGCAGCAGCCGACCAGCCGGAGCGCAAAGTTTGAATCAAGGCATCGGCAACGAACGTTCCATACCACCACTGGTGAATCAACGTATGCTGGTCAAACACCTCATTATGTCCGTCACGAATACCCATTTCGCCCCAAATATTCACTTTGCTGCTGTCCTGCATTTGTGTAAAGAAACGAAACATTCGTGTCTCATCTTCCACACGATTCGTAAAAGTCCAATCTTTATTGATATACCAATGATAATCGATGACAGGAACCACACTATCCAATTCGGTCAATGTCTTATTGAACCAAACATCAGTCCCCCAATAACCTCCGTCCGGTCCCACGATCTCAATATCATTCAATCCCCGTTTATCCAGTTCCGAGCGTAGATTAAGAATGGATTTCTTCCATTTTTCCCATGAATAACCGTTTCGAGGATCATTGGCCACCAAATTTACTTCATTCCCCAAGTTAAATTGCTTGATACAAGTCATACCCTTCTCTTTAACCAAATATTCAACCAATTCAGCTACTTGAACGGCATATCGGGAATCGTCCAATTCTATCGTATACTTAGGCATATCGACGGGGACAGCCTGTTTCCAATTCGGATTCATCGGCTTCCACCACTCTCCAAGCAACACATCGATGTCGTTATCCTTACAAAATTGAAGCTGACGATACAAGTCGTTCATGAATCGACGAGAATTAGCATACCAACGGGCATCGACTTTCGTCGAATCCATGTCCCAAAGCAATATAGGGTCGTTCCCGTCATAACCGAAACAGTAGAAATAGGGCATTATGCAACAACGAATATACCCCAGTTTCATAAATTCGACTCGTCTAAACAAACGATCCCATTGCTCCTCCGTCATCGAATCCCGGTCATTGGGTTCCCATTGCATCGCCCCTCCATAATAGTTTTCCTGCAACACAAAATCGGTATCCACAACTATCGGATTCTGAACCTCCTGTTGTTCTGTCTTGCAACCGGACAATCCGAACAAGAGTAAAATCAAATATATCAATCTTTTCATATACAATCATCTACTTTCTTAATTATCAAATATTTACTACACCTAAAAAAGACGATTTAATATCCGGGATTTTGAACCAATGCACCTCGGCTTAAATCTATATCATTTTGAGGAATGGGGAAAAGTTCTCTTTCCTTTGTATAATAACGTCCCTTATCGACATCTTCTGTCGCATAGCCGTTACTATATACAGCCGTCATAATTTCTCCATAACGTTCTTGTTGCATCAAATCCATACGGCGGATTCCCTCACAAGCGAACTCAAAGCGACGCTCGTTCCAAATAGCCAATCGCACTTCCGCCACATTATCGGAAGTTATGTCCGGTAACGATGTCGGCTTTGTGTCGGGCACATACTTTTGAATGACTCGTTTCGCATCCAACGGACTGGATTCGCGAGCTCGTTTTCTCACTTGATTCAAATACTTTCTAGCACCCACGATATCACCTTTTTCCAAACAAGCCTCGGCATACATCAACAAAACATCGGCATAACGAATGACATAAACTGTCATTTCTACATCTTGTGGATAGACCGGAGACGCCGCATTTAAAGTCTCGCTCATGGGGACAAAATGTTTACGGTCAAAGAAACGACTGGGATAATTCGCATCTCCTGTCACAAAATCATTCCCGACGAATTGGTCGCCTTGACGAACAAATGTCCAAGTAATTCGCGGATCCTCCGGGTCAAAAGCATCCAACAAATGTTGAGTCGGTAAATGAAACCCATAACCGCCATCGCTACTGGGAATAAACCAAACTCCGTTCCACCCCGTCGATTCATCCCAATTCTTTCCATTGGTGACATATTGTATCTCAAAAATCGACTCTCTCAAATTGGAATTTGGGTTCAACCATTGAGTCGCAAAATCTGGATCCAATTCATATTCTCCTTTTTGCTCGCCTTCAACCAGAACATAGAGCATTTTATAAACATTCTCAAAATCACGATTATACCAGTATGTCCTACCCAACATGGCATAAGCCGCGCCGCTCGTAACG
This sequence comes from Barnesiella sp. B2-R-119, assembly GCF_023656675.1. NCBI lineage: Bacteria > Pseudomonadati > Bacteroidota > Bacteroidia > Bacteroidales > Barnesiellaceae > Barnesiella > Barnesiella sp. B2-R-119. The sequence continues at coordinate 23,534 of NZ_JAMOKL010000005.1, read as the reverse complement.
CGCCCGGTGTCTTCCTCGGAATACTCGCTCCGTTTCGGCAAAGCCGTAGCCGCAGTAAAATCGGCTATAACCTGTTCCCAAATCTGGGCTACCGGTGTCCGGGGTTTATATATATCCGCAGGCTGTTCGGCATGCAAAAACAAAGGAACATCACCCCACAAATAAGCCAGATTAAAATACCACACGCCTCGTAACCAACGAGCCTCATTTTCATAACGCGTAAGCAATGTCTTATCGTCTTCCGTTAAATCAGTATTCTCCAAACGAAATATTTCGCTCTTGTCCAACAATGTATTTATTTGGTAAATAGCTCTATACGCCATGTTCCAAAACTGGCTCACTTTACTGTTCGTCGTAAATATATTGAATGTTTCCAACTGATAAATATTCCTCTTATCGGTAAGGCCACTGCCACCCTTCTCGCAATCATCGGATGCACAATCGTTGATAAACATCAACTCCAAGCTCATATCGTTCCAACTATCCTTCATATAGAAATAGCAGGCCGTCAATGCTTGATTGATCTCTTCGAGATTATTGTAAAATTCCGTGTCTTCTCGACCTCCGTACATAGTCGTATCCAAATCCTCATCTGTACATGAAGGAAGAAGGAACAACGAGCCTAACAATATATATAGTATTCTCCACCTTAGTTTCATAACTGTAATCGTTTAAAATTGAACATTGACCCCTACTGTAAATGTGCGAGGATTAGGATACCCCAAATTCTCTATACCCATATTCAAAGCATTGCCATTTGGGACTTCCGGGTCCATATATTTGAATTTTGTAAATGTAAACAGATTTTCTCCGCTCACATATAATCGCAAAGAACTAAACACCTTCGTAGCTTCGACTATTTTCTTCGGGAATGTATAGCCAATCTGTACAGTTTTTATTTTACAGAAGCTACCGTTCTGCACATACCATGACGAATTTCTATAATTATCATTATCATCTTTTCTGGTAATTCCGAATACATCGGTTTTATCACCGGGATTCCGCCACGCATCTGTGTAAGTTTCGGCTAATAAATTCGTTATACTCGTCTGCCTGAGAAGAGCTTTTGTCCCTACCCAAATATCATTACCGGCAACACCTTGAAAATAAAGAGCAAAATCGATTCCTTTATATCCCAATTCGATATTTCCTCCATAAATCACATCAGGGTTGGGGTTTCCTATATAATCCCGGTCATTGCTATCCAGCGTATTATCGCCATTAAGATTCTTGAAACGAGCATCGCCGGGTTCTGCAAGAGGTTGAAGCAAAGTCTTCCCATCGGCTCCTACATGGGCGAGAACCTCTTCTTTCGACTGGAAAATGCCATCACAAACATATCCATAAAAGCGTCCGAACTCTTCTCCGATTTCGTTCTTCGAGACAGTACCCCAAATCGGATCGTTCGTTCCGGTTTCAACCAATTTATTTTTTTGGAAAGTAAAGTTTGCGCTCACAGAATAACGGAAGTCGCCGACCTTCCCTTGATACCCGATCAAAAATTCCAAACCCCGGTTTTCTACGGAACCGGCATTCACCCACGGGGTTGTAGGATAACCGGCCATTCCCGGTAACGGATTCTGCATTAACATATCCCGTGTCGTCTTAATGTAAGCATCAGCCGACAATGTCAATGAGTTTTTAAAGAAGCCCAAGTCGACTCCTATATTGCCTTGCTCCACTGTTTCCCACTTAATATCTTTATTTCCCTTAGATGTAGAGGCATAAGCCTTCAACAGATTCAAACCGCTGTTAAACCCATACACCCATGTATCATAAGTAGAAACGACATCGGCATAAGCGAACGAAGGAATGTTTTGATTCCCGATTTGGCCCCAACCACCACGCAGCTTAACCGCACTCAATACATTCTGATTCCAATCTTTATAAAACTCCTCCTGATCTATACGCCAACCCAAAGAAAAAGATGGAAATGTCCCCCAACGGTTACCCGGTGCAAATTTCGAGGAACCGTCGGCTCTGACACTGACAGTCGCCAAATAGCGGTCTGCATAGTTGTAATTTATACGCCCAAGATAAGAAATCAAATAGTTTTCATAACGGCTACCCGTAGAAGTTCCCTCTTTCGTCCCGGCTCCCACGATTTGGAAAGCATCGGAATTGCTCGGCGTATTCAACCGCTCTGCCGTAAAAGAACGACCGGTATAGGCTTCCCACGTGAAACCTGCCACCGCCGAAATAGAATGTTTTCCAAATTGATTATTATAACTCAACGTATTTTGAAATGTATAATTCAGTTCCGTAGAACTCGTATTGGCGACACTGTTTTCCAACAAAAATTTACTCTCCACGTTCGTACACATATTATATGGAGTATCATTCGGCCTCAAATCAAAAAACGGGTTAAACTTGGTATAGGTATATTCCGGTAACTCAAAACCCAACATAGTCTTAAAGTCCAGACCCTTTAATCCCAAATTGATATTTAAGTAGGCCGTACCGTCGATATTACGATTCAAATGCTCTTTTTTCTGTCGGTTCAATTTTGCAACAGGATTCGAATAATAGCTGTATTGAGATCCCATATATTTATTAAATTCATAATTAGGATCCTGCTTATCTGCATTTTTGGCATAAATCGGTGAAAACGGATCCGGTAACAATATTTCATTAATCGGAGTGTTCAAATCATGACTTTTGACATAGGCTGCACCTAAGGTCTGACCGATCGTTATCCATTTATTAAACTTATATTCGTTGTTCACACGCAATGTAATACGTTCATAATCCGATGTCATTACAATACCCTCTTGATTCAAATAACCTATGCTGAAATGGCTGGTCAATTTATCCGTACCACCACTGACCGATAAGTTATAGCTGTGTTTAAACGCTGTTTGAGTGGTTTCATTCCACCAATCGGTATCATAGACATTTATATCCGTCGGTTCGCCATATTCGTCGACAGGGCCCAAGCCTTCTCCATCGAGATGATAAAGTCGGGTAATATTTCTAGGCATCCGCATTCCGTCATTCTCATACGCCTCTTCCAAAAAGCTATACAACTGATCGCTATTCATCATATGCACTCGATTAATTGCATTTGACCAACCGAATGACGCATCAAACGTGATACTGGTTTTACCGGATTTACCTTTCTTCGTAGTAATTAAAATAACACCATTGGCTCCACGAGAACCGTAAATGGCAGTGGCCGAAGCATCTTTCAATACCTCAATATTTTCAATATCAATAGGATTAATAGTATTCACACTGCTCTCTTCCATAGGTTGCCCGTCCACGACATACAACGGGGTTAAATCGGTTGAAATAGAACCATAACCACGAATACGAATCGTAGCTCCTGCCCCCGGAGTTCCGGAATTGGACGTAACATAAACTCCCGGAGCTTTACCTTGTAGAGACTGGGTAATATTCGTGTCGCCTGTTTTTACGATATCTTCTCCCTTTACAGAAGAGAGAGAACCGGTTAAATCGCTTTTTTTCTGTGTACCGTACCCGATAACTACAACATCATCTAAGATAACTTGATTTTCCGACATCGTAACCGACATCGTTTTACCATTCACAGTCACCACTTTGGTGTCATAACCGATATAACGAAATTCCAGACTTTGTCCGTCCTCTGCCTTTACAGAAAAACGTCCATCTGCATCGGTCATCGTTCCTATATTTGTCCCTTTGACAAAGACGCTCACTCCCACGAGTGGTTCTTGTCCCGAATTAAAAACACTACCGGAAACAATACCACTGTTATTTTGACCCGATATTTCCAAAGGAGATATCGACAATATCAAAATAACAGATAAAAATTGCCATAATTTCATCATTCCTTGATTTTAAATTTATATGGGGATAAAGGCATCTTGAATTCTTTAATATCCCACACCCGAAAACAATATAATAACTTTAATATGCCAAATTCTTCAAGACTGTATCACCGACTTTACAAGCTACAAAACAGCATATCTGCCAGCCTCTCCAAGAAAATTCATCGACATTATCCTCTAATTTTCATGGTTTTAAAACATCGACTACAAGTAATGTCGAATATACAGATATTATCCAAACAAACAGTATCTATCACATAGTACCATTTATTCTCATTCCATAAAAATAAAATAGCCTATAACTCCCTCCAAGCCAAAAACTACCGCCGATTTTTATATTATCTTAAAGGAAAGGTGTACCAAAAAGAATTTTTTGGTACACCTTTCAAAATTCATCAATAGACTACAATTTTAGACGTAGTATCGCCGATCTTTACCAAATAAATACCCCGTTCGATATCTATTTGCAAAAACCCATTCAACGCATATTTTCCTATTTCCATTCCAGAAACCGAATATACACTCATTTCACCGGCTTCGCCTTCCACATAGAGTGCACCTTTACCACCCCAGACTTTCGATGTCGAAACGACATTATCGGCTATGCCAGAAGATGTAGCGACATCGGAGATATAGATATTATCGAGGTATGTAGTTTCTGCTACCGAAACATTGTCGGTTCCGAATTTTTCATTCGGAGAGAAATAGAATTGCTTGAAAGTAGACCCAATATATTCTTCTAAATCGATCACTACTTCCTGCCAATTTTCCGATCCGGTAAATGGAATTTCTTGATTCTTATATGAACATGTACCACCCCAAGTTTCCATTCCGAATACAGAATTCTCATTTCTCAAAATACTGAAATGCAAATAACGACCGTCGGTCTCGGTAATCTCGGTCAATTGCTCTTCTTCGCCAGACAACAAACCGATGGCTACGCCAAACCAGTCGGCGTTGTCCCACCCCCAATTCGGGTCGGTCGGGTCTTGTACAATTTTCAACACCTTGTCGCTACCATTGACCGCATCTTTTTTAGGATTATCTACCACTTCGATCGTAGAAGAGGCATTTTGGGAACCAGCCATATCGATGCTATAATTCTCGGTTTCAAAGTCGACAGAAAACTCGGTCGGCACAATCATTAAATAAGGAGGTTTGACATATTCATACGAGTCTCCGCCTTCATAAAAAATTTCTGTACGACGATAGCACGGAATCCAGTTAGCCACTTCTTCATTGGCAACCATCGTCACTTTAATCTCTTTTACTCCCTCTGGCAAAGCGCCCTGATACCAAACATCGATCCAATAGTTATTTCCTAAAACTGCATCATAAGATTTTTCAACCTTCATGTCGGGGACCTCTTGATAATTCAGCTCATCGGTTGAATACTCGATTTTAATAAACTGGTCGAAATCCATACGATCATTGGGGACCAGCACATTGACTATGAATCCGGTTAAATTTTTATTTCCCCAAATATCTCTATTAAATATAAATGCAGTAGGAGTAGAAGCCGATGACTTTTGTACATAACTACCATCTCCATAATAGGCATCCGCTGCATCATTGAACAAAGCACTACCACCTTCGATATAACAATCACGCTCCACATCGGCCTGTGTCATTTCATTCACATAGGTCTGCGCATTAACACTCACTGATGCTAATACCATTCCCACAGCAACTAAATTGAAAATTTTTTTCATGATAATTTATTTTTTACGGGTTAATAATTTTTCTTAAAAAAACCACCAATACTCTAATAATGCAATTATAATCAAAGCAATACTGATGTATCTAAAATTTTTATACCAGGGAACTGTTTTCAATTCCCTCGTATCGTCTTGCCAAACGGATTTATTCCATGTATAAGTTTCGACATCGGTCTCTTTATTCCTATCGCACTTGCTCACGATAATATTCACAAGAACACTCAAAATCAACAAAATGGGAACCCACAACAAAAAGTGAAACGGTACGACGCCTCCGAATCCGAATTTATAAGTCATGATTAATGCCGACATAGCCAATCCCGACATTAAACCGGCAAATGCACCATTGCGAGTAGAACCCTTCCAAAACAGGCCGACTAAAAACGTCCCGACAATTGGAGGAGCCAGATAAGAAGAGAACTCTTGATAATAGGCGACTAACGATGCAAACTTACCGATCAACGGGGCCCACAATACAGCTACGACCAAAGCAATAAAAGAAGTCCACTGACCTACGCGCACCAAATGCCGGGGGCTGGATTCCGGTCTCCACGACTTATAAAAGTCCATTGTAAACAAAGTAGATACAGAGCTTAATGTCGCACTCAGAGTCGATGTCAGAGCAGAAACCATACAGGCAATCATCACACCAATCAAACCGACAGGCAACAACTTCAAAATCAATCGAGGATATACTTCATTCGTATCGATTCCATATTGTGCCCGCAATGTATTTCCATCTATAATTTCATTGGGCAACGTATCTCCCACACCGAACAAATCGATCATTCTGCCCACCATTCCCGGAGCTATGAAAATAAACAAAGTAAACACGTACAAAAAAGCCACGAATAAAAAGCCCAATCGACCCTCATTGACAGTTTTGGCCGACATAACTCGCTGTACTATGACTTGATTATTTCCCCAAAAATAAAATCCCAAAATAGGAATAGACAAAAAAATGGAAAACCAGGGAACCGTAGTATCCGAATTCGGACGAATCAAATTTAACCAAACTCCATCATGGAAATGTTCTACAAAATTTTCCCAGCCTCCGACCGAATTAAAACAAAATATCGACAGCAACACCGACCCTGCAATCAATATTATGGATTGTATCATATCGGCATTGATGGCAGAAGACAATCCCCCTATAATTGTATAAGTACCCGCCATCAAAGCCATTCCTATAATAATCCACATCATATCTATCTCGGGAAAAATAATTTTCAGAATCAAAGCCCCTGTATACAAAGCAGCTCCGGCATCCAAAAACACATTGCCGATAATAGTGATGAACGAAAAATACTTCCGCGAACGATTATCAAAACGCCTTCCCAAATACTCGGGTATCGTATATATACCCGATTTAATATAAAACGGAAGGAAGAATAACGACACAAAAATTATTACGAATATAGCCCCGACATTATAATTAAATACCGCAATACCACTTATAAAACCCTCGCCAGAGTGTCCCATAAGTGTCGAGCTGCTCACACTAGCGGCAAACAAAGAGGACCCAACAACAAACCAATTTTGAGATTTTCCGGCTAAAAAATACTCACTGGCATTTTCATTCTTCCTGTTTTTAAGAGCCCACCAAATGATTCCCACTACAAAAAGAAGTATGACAACTATATCGATATTTGATATATTCAGTTCCATGGGGTATCTTATTTTTTTCTGCTATTCGATTTCACGAAATCGATCAATTCTTGAAAATCACACGTAGCCAAGTTCACCCATTGATCAGAAGCACCATAATAGACATACAAAATATTATCCTTAACTACGGCCCCTGTCGGAAAAACTACCCCCCAACGATATAAACCCTGCGTCTCTTCATACGTTTCCGGTTCAAGAATAAAATCTTTTGTTCTATACAATACCCTTGTCGGATCATTCAAATCGAGAAGAGCGGCGCCAACGCGATAGGTAAAGTTCGCATCTACTCCATGATAAAGCAAAAACCACCCGTCGTCAGTTTTAATAGGAGGAGTATTCCCCCCGATTTTAACCTCCCAATCCTCTTCACCCTTCATCAATAATTTACTCTCGGTATTCCACATCATCAAATCGTCTGAGCTCTTTATCCAGATAGAAGGATAATCGGTTCCATAATTACCGTTTGCATTCACATAATCTTTCGGGCGATGAAGCATCCAATATTTCCCGTTTATTTTCTCCGGGAACAAAATCACATCACGATCGTCCAACGAAGGCTCTGTCAAACGCCCCACTTTCTTAAAATGGAGCATATCTCGCGATACGGCAAGCGCCGTATTACTGATATTCTCCCTCAAACACTTCGGAGCATTCGGATCATGTTCCGGCGCTTCCACCTGATCATAATCAGTCTTCCAATATTGACTAGCAAAATACGGGCGAAAAGCATATGTTACGAAAAACTCACTCCCCATTTTTACGATACGCGGATCTTCGTTTGAACCAGCATCAAACGAATCTTTACCCGGTGAAAAAACTGGCTCTTTCGAAACACGCTTAAAATGGATACCGTCCGTACTTTCTGCCTTGCCTATATATACAAGATGTTCTATATCATTTCCGGCCGCCCTATAAAGCATGTGAAAAACGCCATTATCATATATTACCCCCGGATTACACACAACTAAACTTTCCCAATAATTCTCAGGATTAGGCGACAATATCGGATTACCCTCGTATTTCTTTAATTTCATAATATTTTATATATTTATTTCATCGACAAAATTAAGCGAAATTTCACATCACACTTAATACATTTTAGTCAAATACCTATATTATATTGAATAATATTATGCAATTTTTTATCATAATACATCAAAATACTATTATATAAAACAATATATTTCTATAAATCAAATAATTATAAAATTAAATTATAAATAATAATCATATATATTATCGACAACATTCAAATTATTTTATACATTTGTACTATATATTAAATTGCTCCGATTATGAAAAATATACAACACGAAATCACCCCGATTAATGAAGACGATCTCTTCATTATACTCAATCACCCAAAAGCCGATTTTGATTATCCCATACATTTCCATTCCGATTTCGAACTAAACTTAGTCCTATGGGATTTTGGACGCCGCATTGTAGGAGACTCCATCGAACCTTTCGAAGAGGTCGATTTAGTACTGACCGGCCCCAATGTTCCACACAAATGGGAAGGCAACAATGTCGAGAGCAACCATGTCATCACTATACAATTTCACGAACAGCTCCTAACATTCCCCATTCTTCAAAAACGCATGTTCTCCTCGATAAAAGATATGTTGGAAAAATCGAAAAGAGGAATCCAATTCACAGAAAACAAAAACTCCGATATTGTCAAAAGAATAATCGCCATGACTCAAATGACGGGATTCAACGTTTGTCTCGAATTCTTCGCCCTACTCTATAACCTATCGACCAATCCGCGCCAAAGAATTTTAGCCAGTGGAACCTTCGACAACGATAGCATACTCAGAGATTCAAAAAGCCGGCGAATCGCGAAAATCAACGAGTACATAAACAACAACTACATGAATCCCATCAAATTATGCGATATAGCCCAATTAGTCTCTATGAGTGATTCCGCTCTAAGCCACTTTTTCAAGAAAAGGACAAATCGAAATATTGTAGATTACATTAATGACATACGAATCAGTAATGCCACAAAAATGTTATTCGAGACGACAAATTCCATTAGCGAAATCGCATTCCTATGCGGGTTCAACAACATCTCAAACTTCAACCGTATCTTTAAAAAAAATAAAGGAAAAACGCCCTCGGAATACAGGGAATCGATACAAAAGATTATGATTAAATATTAATAACATCGATCTATAACATTCTTAATCAAAAAAGTCTATACAAATACACAACTTATGAATTCTAAAAAAGATAAGTATAAAAAGAGAATCAGAATAGTGAGATATTCACGGCATTAAATATTATTTCCGAAAGGCTAGCACAAACATTCATTAAAATATTTAATGTCTATATACGAATAATCTCCACTTGAAGAAAGATATAAGATAGATCAAAAGGCAATAAAAAAGTCTCACAAATATTAGACTTGTGAGACTTTCTACTTATTTTAGTATTTAGCGGAGAGAGAGGCTCTCGAACTTATACTTTCACAGAATCTCATAAAACCGCAAACAACTGATAATCAAGTGCAAATTACAACATAGAGTAAAACTAAATGTTTCTAAATGTCTTTTGCTATCTCAATAATTGGGTGTATATTTGGGTGTAGAATTTCAAACGCACCCAATTATGAATATCAAGCGCAACATCATTTTTGCATTGGAGAGCCGGAAAAAGAACGGTGTGCCAATCGTAGAGAACGTACCCATCCGTATGCGTGTCATCTTTGCCAGCCAACGCATCGAGTTTACAACGGGCTACCGGATTGACGTAGCCAAATGGGATGCAGACAAGCAGCGGGTAAAGAACGGATGTACCAACAAGCTAAAGCAGAGTGCAGCCGAAATCAATACGGACTTGCTGAAATACTATGCCGAAATCCAGAATATTTTCAAGGAATTTGAGGTGCAGGAGGTCATGCCAACGACCCAACAGTTGAAGGAAGCTTTCAACATGAGAATGAAAGACACCAGCGAAGAACAGCCGGAAGAAGCCCCTGTCAGCTTTTGGGAGGTATTCGATGAGTTTGTAAAAGAGTGCGGTAACCAGAATAACTGGACGGCATCCACCTATGAAAAATTTGCAGCAGTGAGGAACCACCTCAAAGAGTTCAAGGAGGATGCAACGTTCAACTATTTCGACGAGTTTGGATTGAACGAATACGTCAACTTCCTGCGTGATACCAAGGATATGAGAAACAGCACCATCGGCAAGCAAATGGGATTCCTCAAATGGTTCCTGCGCTGGAGCTTCAAGAAAGGACATCATCAGAACATTGCATACGATACATTCAAACCGAAACTGAAAACCACCTCGAAAAAAGTAATCTTCCTGACTTGGGATGAACTGAACAAGCTGAAAGACTACCAGATACCCAAGGATAAGCAATACCTGGAACGTGTGCGTGATGTTTTCCTGTTCTGCTGCTTTACGAGTTTGCGGTATTCGGATGTTCGCAATCTGAAAAGAAGCGATGTGAAGTCCGACCACATCGAAATAACCACAGTCAAGACTGCCGACAGCCTGACGATTGAACTGAACAAATACAGCAAAGCCATACTGGACAAATACAAGGACATCCATTTCGAGAATTACATGGCTCTGCCCGTCATCAGCAACCAGAAGATGAACGATTACCTGAAAGAGCTGGGCGAACTGGCAGAAATCAACGAGCCTGTACGGGAAACCTACTACAAGGGAAATGAACGTATTGATGAAGTCACACCCAAATACGCTTTGCTCAGTACCCATGCAGGAAGAAGGACATTCATCTGCAATGCGCTGGCTCTCGGAATCCCGGCACAGGTGGTCATGAAATGGACGGGACACAGCGACTACAAAGCTATGAAACCCTACATTGACATAGCGGATGATATTAAGGCAAATGCCATGAACAAGTTTAATCAACTATAAAAGTATCAAACAGTTTCATAGATAGTTATCAATGACTATATTTGTAGAAATTATCATCACAATATGAGCAACAAGGAATCCAACATAGAGAAAACGAATTTTGATGCATTCATACAAGCGGTCGGTTCGGAAATAGAACAGGCACAAGTAAGGCTGATTGTTGCAGCCAATGCACAAATGCTGTTCCATTACTGGAAGATAGGCAATTACATCCTTTATCACCAGCAGCTGCACGGATGGGGAAGCAAAATCATCAAGCAGTTGGCAAAGGCTATCCGACTGCATTACCCTGAAAAGAAAGGCTATTCGGAACGTAACCTTACCTATATGTGCCAGTTTGCAAAAGCATATCCTTTAAGAGCGTTGCAAAGTTTCATAGAAACAGATGCAAGCCTGTCTGTCCCAACCATACAGAGTGTGACCAATGAAGTATTAAAACTGAATGACAAGCAATTTACGCAGGAACTTACTGCGCAAATACAATCGATTGATTGTCAATCATTAGCAATTACGCAGGAAGTTCCTGCGCAATTTGAAGATGTGGGAAAAACCGTGTCTGCCATTTACAGGATGGGAATCAGGGAAATAGAAGAAGTTTTCTTGACCTCTCCTATAGCCAAAATAAACTGGACAAGCCAAATGACTATACTTGACAGTTCGCTACCTTTAGGTCTAAGCTACTGGTACATGAAGCAGTCTGTGGAAATGGGATGGAGCAGCAATGTATTGAAAATGCAAATTGACAGTGATTTGTATAGCCGACAAATCAGCAACAACAAGGTAAACAATTTCACGACCACACTTCCGGCTCCACAAAGCGACCTTGCCAATTACCTACTCAAAGACCCGTACATCTTTGATTTGGCAGGAGCCAAAGAAAAAGCAGACGAAAGGGATATTGAAGAACAGCTGGTGAAACACGTTACCCGCTACCTGTTGGAAATGGGCAACGGTTTTGCCTTCGTTGCCCGGCAGAAGCACTTCCAAGTCGGAAACAGCGATTTCTTTGCCGACCTGATTCTATATTCCATTCCGTTGCACGCATATATTGTCATAGAATTGAAAGCCACTCCTTTCAAGCCGGAATATGCCGGACAACTCAACTTTTACATCAACGTGGTGGATGATAAGTTGAGAGGGGAACACGACAACAAGACCATCGGTCTTTTGTTGTGCAGAGGAAAGGACGAAGTGGTTGCCCAGTATGCCCTTTCCGGCTATGACCAGCCCATCGGCATCAGCGATTACCAATTGAGCAAGGCGATTCCCGAGAAATTGAAATCAGCGTTGCCCAGCGTAGAAGAAGTGGAAGAAGAACTGGCTTCTTTCCTTGACAAGGATCCCCAATAATAAGAGTATGCCATGCAGAAAACGATAACAACCCTCATTCCTCAATACGGGGAGCTGAACAGAATCTGCAAAGATTGGATTGTAAGCCATACTTTCTCTTTTGAAAAGCAGAAATTCATCGTTGATTTCTACTCGAAATGGAGCGATATAAAGGCTTTTGAGCAAGCTATCCTTGAACTGGTGCTGCATACACCGCCAGAACCATGTACCCTGCTGCTGAAAAGTCTGAAAAAGGAAGTCAAAGAATACATACGGCTTTATGAATCTTACCGCCTTCTCCATGACGAAGTGATCATACGTGTATGCTACCAATACGCAGACCGCTACAAGGAAACCATCAAGGAAGAGATGGAAGTGGTAAACAGGCTGCGCAAACCGATGAACGAAGCCAACAACCGCTATGATTCCATTGGCTACCGAGAGCATACACCCGAAGAAGAAAAGCTGGCGGAAAGAGAATATGAGCGTTGCAAGGCTGAATATGAAAGGGAGAAAGCCCAACTGGAGCATCTTTATGAGCAGCAAACCCTTCTCTGGAAAGAAGCCCGGCAATACATGAAAAACCGTTGCGACGACATCTACCTGCTTAGCGTACACTTCATGGGCATCCTGACCAAATATGTACCGGACGAAGAAAGCCAACCGAACGAAGCAGACAGGCAGAGCCGTACAGACAGCCAGCCGGAAGCTGAAACTACAACCGCATCGACTACAGCTACGACTGCCGGATTGCCTGAATATTTCAGCATGAAGCTGATTTCCCTAATTCATGAAGTTTGTGCAGGGGAACAGTTTGAAGACATTACCGCACCGGATTTCTATGCCTGCATGAATCTGCATCCCTGCCAGTGCGTACTGAAAATAAAGCCAAGGGAAAAGATACGGGTATGCTATCTGATTTCCCTGATGAGGGAGCAGTTGCCGGGGCAGGATAAGGACAAATGGAAGGAAGCCATCCTGAAACACCTGGATATTGATGAAGACTATTACAAGTCCAAGTACAGGGAACCCGTTTCCGATTTACCCAGTATTCCCAACCAAAAGTTCGCCAAGGAAATGGACGGAATATTCCGATAACCCGTGATATTCCAATATATTTTACGACATGACCACTTATACCACTCAAAATAATTTTTGAGTGGTATTTTTATTTCTTGATATTCAGCGATATAACAGAACAATCCATATCTATCATCCACATACTTACCACTCAAAACCCTACCTAATTTTGCATCGTTCGAGAACAGAAGAAACAGCCTGTGCGCAGGGCTATTGTCAAACAAGTAATCATACGGACGATGAACAACCTCAAAGAACTGTTAGTGAAACCCGTCTGGCAGATGACAGGCGAAGAGTTCCTTTTTCTAAGCAGACACGCTTCGGTACAGGCAGAGGCGCAACCGCAGCCGACCACCGACACGGAAAGAAAGTACGTGTACGGCATACTCGGCATAGCCAAGCTTTTCGGGTGCAGCCTGCCCACAGCCAACCGCATCAAGAAAAGCGGAAAGATAGACAAAGCCATTACCCAGATTGGACGCAAGATTATCGTGGATGCGGAACTGGCGCTGGAACTGGCTGGCAAGAAAACCGGAGGACGCAGATAAAGGAGGTGATTATGGACTATATAAAAGAAATATCACCCGAACAAGCCGTTATCCTCTGGCAGGAATCCCGGCTAAGTCTGTCAAGATGCTACGAAAAAGCCCCCGAAATTCTGAAAGTACACGGCTCTGTCATCGGGACGCTGGGCAATTTCAGCGCATCCATCGGCAAAGCCAAGAGCAAGAAAACCTTCAATGTATCGGCTATCGTAGCCGCTGCATTGAAGAACGGTACCGTGTTACGATATGCGGCTGAACTGCCCGAGGAAAAGCGGAAAGTGCTTTATATAGATACGGAGCAAAGCCCCTACCACTGCCTGAAAGTGATGAAGCGGATCCTGCGGATGGCAGGATTGCCCGATGACAGGGACAGCGGTTATCTGGAGTTTCTCGCTTTGAGAAAATACACCCCGGAACAGCGCATCAGCATTGTAGAACAGGCTATCTACCACTCACCGGATATTGGGCTGGTCATCATAGACGGCATCCGGGATATGGTGTACGACATCAACAGCCCCGGTGAATCCACCCGCATCATATCCAAGCTGATGCAGTGGACGGACGACAGGCAGATTCATATCCATACGATACTGCATCAGAACAAGGGGGATGAGAACGCAAGAGGGCACATTGGTACGGAACTGAACAACAAGGCGGAAACAGTCCTGCTGGTGGAAAAGGACAAGGGGAACAGCGACATCAGCCATGTTTCCGCCATGCACATCCGGGCGATGGATTTCGAGCCTTTTGCATTCTGCATCAACGACAGAGCCCTGCCCGAACTTGCGGAAGGCTACAAGCCGGAAGCAAGGAAGCCGGGAAGACCCTCGGTGGAAAAGTTTGACCCTTACAAGGATATTTCAGAACCGCAGCACCGTGCCGCACTGGAAGACGCTTTTGCACTGAAAGAGGAATACGGCTACAAGGAGCTGGAAGACACCTTAATCAGGACTTATCTGGCAGAAGGGGTTAGACTGAATCACCAGAATGCAGTGGCGCTTATCACCATGCTGCGCAACAAACGGATGATAGTGCAGGAAAACGGCAGGAAGTATTCCTTCAAGCCCGATTACCACTATTAGCCGACAATCCCGAAAATCGCTTCACTTTATTCCCGTATCCTATATATACGACAATTTAGTGAAGTGATTTCAGAAACAGACAAATCACTTCACTTTATTCCGGGGGTCTATATATTAGGAGTTTAGTGAAGTGATTGTACTGACCGCATACTTTTAAGAGTTGCGGGCAAAAAGAGAAATAATCAAAGCACTCACTAAAAACGATTTCCTTATGAACATCGAGACTGCAAAACAAATCAATCTGGCTGACTACCTGCACAGCCTGGGGTATTCACCCGTCAAACAGCAGGGTATCAACCTTTGGTACAAATCTCCCTTGAGGGAAGAAACAGAGGCTTCCTTCAAAGTGAACACCGAACGCAACCAGTGGTACGACTTCGGTTTAGGGAAAGGGGGCGGTATCATTGAACTGGCTGCACACCTGTATGCTACCGACCATGTACCTTACCTGCTGGAGCGGATTGCGGAACAGACACCGCATGTACACCCGGTATCTTTCTCTTTTGGCAAGCAGGACTCTTTCGGTCCGAGCTTCCAACAGCTGGAGATAGTACCGCTATCGTCTCCTGCCCTGCTTTCCTATTTACAAGGTAGAGGAATAAATCTGGAACTGGCAAAAAGAGAATGTAGTGAAGCCCGTTACACCCACAACGGCAAGCGTTACTTTGCCATTGCCTTCCCTAACGGTTCGGGTGGGTTTGAGGTTCGTAACCCCTATTTCAAGGGCTGCATCGCCCCCAAGGAAATCTCCCACATCAGACAGTCGGGAAAAGCAAGGACTGCCTGCTATGTGTTCGAGGGTTTCATGGACTACCTTTCCTTTCTGACATTGAGACAAGAGAGCTGCCCAAATTATCCGGAATTGGACGGGCAGGACTATATTGTATTGAACTCCGTATCGAATGTGAACAAGGCTCTCTATCCGTTGGGCAATTACGAACGCATCCACTGCTTTTTCGACAACGACCATGCAGGAATGGAAGCACTCCGGCAAATCCGCATGGAATACGGCAGAGACCGGTACATCCGGGACGCTTCGCAGATTTACAGCGGATGCAAGGACTTGAACGAATACTTACAGAAACAGGTTGAAAGAAAAAGGCAGCTCCAGTCCGCCAAAGGGGTGCGCAGCCAATCACCGGAGAAGAAGAGCGGCTTCCGGTTATAGCCCACTATAACTACACGCTCCGCTTTCGTAGTTGTGGGCTCTCCCGAGGGGATTAGGGCTTTGCCCTAATGACCCACTCAGGGCGTTTCACCCCTGAGAACCCCGAGCAAAGAGTGACCCTCTCTTTGCAATCTCCGCTTATGGGTTACCCCTAAGAAATCTCGTGCAAATGAGAGCAGAGGCAAACTTGCTTGACCTATGCCGAATGCAGCCGAGATTCATAAAATAACCCCTCTGCGAAAGCGAGCAAAGTAAATTAATTGTAAACAAAGAAAAGAAGCTATGGCAACAAAATCAAGCATACACATCAAGCCTTGCAACATCGCATCGAGCGAGGCACACAACCGAAGGACTGCCGAGTATATGCGTAATATCGGGGAGTCCAGAATCTATGTCGTTCCCGAACTTTCCACCGATAACGAACAGTGGATAAATCCCGACTTCGGCACTCCCGAACTGCGAACTCATTATGACAATATCAAGCAAATGGTCAAGGAAAAGACCGGACGTGCCATGCAGGAAAAGGAAAGGGAACGCAAGGGAAAGAATGGAAAGATTATCAAGGTGGCGGGATGCTCACCCATCCGTGAAGGAGTATTGCTTATCAGACCGGACACCACACTGGCTGATGTACGCAAATTCGGTGAAGAGTGCCAAAGACGCTGGGGCATCACTCCGCTACAGATTTTCCTGCATAAAGACGAAGGGCATTGGCTGAACGGTCAGCCGGAAGCGGAAGACAAAGAGAGCTTCCAAATAGGAAGCAGATGGTTCAAGCCGAACTATCATGCTCATATCGTATTCGACTGGATGAACCACGAAACCGGGAAGAGCCGAAAGCTCAATGACGAGGATATGGCAACCATGCAGACCCTTGCTTCCGATATTCTGCTAATGGAACGTGGGCAGACAAAAGCTGTCACAGGTAAAGAGCATCTGGAACGAAACGATTTCATCATTGAGAAGCAGAAAGCCGAACTGCAACGTATAGAAGAAACCAAGCGACACAAGGAGCAACAGGTAAGCCTTGCCGAACAGGAACTCAAACAGGTAAAAGCTGAGATACGTACAGACAAACTCAAAAGTGCAGCTACCGATGTAGCCACTGCCATAACCAGCAGCGTAGGTTCTCTTTTCGGAAGCGGTAAGTTGAAAGAACTGGAACATAACATCGAGCAGCTACATCAGGAGATTGCCAACCGGGACAAAGCTACTGATGAATTAAAAATTCAGATGCAACAAATGCAGGAACAGCACGGCAGACAAATACGCAATCTTCAAGGAATACATAATAAAGAGATTGAAGCTAAAGACAAAGAAATATCACGGCTAAACACCCTGCTTGAAAAGGCATTATGCTGGTTCCCATTACTCAAAGAAATGCTGAGAATGGAAAAATTATGCTATGTCACTGGTTTTACCAAGGGGATGGTTGATTCTCTTTTATACAAAAAGGAAGCTCTCAGATGTAGTGGAAAAATCTATTCCGAAGAATATAGACAGAGATTTGAAACAAAAAATGTAATTTTCAAAATTGAACGAAGCCCGATCGATAAGAATAAATTGATGCTGACTATAAACCAACAGCCAATCAGCGAATGGTTCAAAGAACAATGGGAGAAGTTACAGCAGCATCTGCGTAACTCAGTGCAGAAAGAACAAAAATCCAGAGGATTCAGGATGTAATATAGAGAAGTACAATTCATCATGGATTGTACTTCTATCGTAATATATAGTACAAAATCTAAGTTGTCTAACTATTCTAAAGTAAAATAAGCAATAAAAGAATATCTTATTCACTATTAATATACCATATTGTCAATATCTTTCCCTCATTTAGTCAATCGTATCTTTTCGTGGTAGAAATAATTTACGATAACCGGCTTGCCTTTTTCCGAGCGCCCGTAAGGCAAATCATTTATTCTATATGGAAACCCCTGTGCCTTGGCGTATTGGGAAATGTCCTGTTCCAATGCCTGCCAGTAATCAAGCCTCTTTTTGTTGTATATTTCTTCGTATAACGGAAAGAGGTCGGGATGCTTCTCACGGATATACGTCATTATCCCTCCCTTGAACTGCCCGCGCAGATTCAGGTTTTCGAGCCATATCAAATCGGCATATCCTTTCACTTTCTCGATAATCGCCTTCATATCGGTTATTCCGGGGAATATGGGCGATACAAAACACACGGTACGGATGCCCGCCTCATAGACCTGACGCATTGCGTTCAGACGACGTTCTATGCTCACGGCATTGTCCATATCCGTACGAAAACGCTCGTCAAGCGTATTGACCGACCATGACACCGTTACTTTGGGAAAACGCTTCAACAGGTCGAGGTCGCGCAGGACAAGGTCGGACTTAGTGCATATCATAATCTCGGCGTTGCTCCCACGCAGCTCTTCGAGCAGCCTGTGGGTACGGCAAAATTGCTCCTCATACGGGTTGTAACCATCCGTCACGGAACCTATCACAATGCGCTCTCCGTCATATTTGTGCGGATTGGCTATCGGTTTCCAGTTCTTCACGTCCAGAAATGCACCCCACGGTTCTGTATGCCCGGTGAATCGTTTCATAAACGATGCGTAGCAATACTTACAGGCGTGGGGGCAGCCCACGTAAGGGTTGACCGAATATCCTCCGACCGGCAGTGAGGATTTGGTCATAACGCTCTGTACGTCTATTTCTTTGATTATTTCGGTATTCATTGTAAGCGTTTTGTAAATTGTTCCGGCAGTTCCTGAATCATCCTTTCTTCGCCCATTATAGGCAGCAAATCCTCTTTCATAAACACGGGGACGCCCTGTGTTTGGGCTTGGTCGGCAATGTGAAGCACCCATTCGGGACGGGAATCCACTTTGCCTTTCCGATGTCCGGTCTCCGTACCTATGACAATCCAGTCGATACCCTCGAAATCTATATCGCCGATTTCATCGAAAATAGGTTCGAAAGTGACATGGTAGTGCTTGGCCTTGATATTTCTTTTCAAATCGTCTAGCCGCTTTTTTTCGGAATTGCGCGTGACGGTCACGCCCATCCATACATTCTCGTCATCTGTAGAGAAACTGATCTTGTCCGGACATTTCGTAAGGAATATATAAGCGTGTTGCGGATTGCTTTTCATTCGTCTGAATATTTCCGCATTCCATTCAGGCTTCCAATCGGAGAAATCGCTCATTCCGGTCATCAGCCATACGTGAGGCTTGGGCGTGTCGATGATACGCAGCTTTCGCACCATATATTCCGGTACGGAGAAGTCGTCCGTAATATGGAAACGGCGGCAGTTGTTACGGGCATAGCAGTAGCTGCACCCGATGGAGCAGCCTACCACTATGTTCATATTCTTTATCAGGGATTTTATACAGATAGTCATCTGCTTAGAGTTCCTTTTTAGAATCATTTCGGAGAGACTTTCCATTTTACCGGTTCTTTCAGTATGATTCCGTCAGTGGCATCCTCCTGTGAGAATGTATTGCTGCAATATTGTATGCAGAGCATGAGGAGCGGAGTCGTTCCGTTGTTACGGACACTTCGTTTTCCTGCAGGAGATACCCTGACAACGCTACCTTCTTCCACTGGGAACACTGTTCCGTCTACTTGAAATTCACCTTTACCGGAGAGGAAAAAATAAAGTTCCTCATGACTCTTGTGACTATGCAGAAATCCGGTTTCTGTACCCGGGGCGAATGACTGGAAAGAAAACTCGCTTCCCGTAGTTCCGAGAGCGGTGCTGCAGAATACTTTTCCGGGAATTTTCACATCCGGGCCAAGCTGAAGTTCGTATTCATTCAGTTCATTCAACTTACCGACACTGATCGCGGCGAAATTCTGTTCTACCGCGATTTTCCTAATCTTTTTCATCTTTCTAATATTTTGAAATGATTGTTTATACAGTTATTTAAGTGTTATGCTTTCTCCGTCTTCCGGTATAATCAGTCGGCTCATATCCGTCCCGTGATGGCGAGCTTCGTTGCGAAGGATGGCACGGGTGGTCTGGCAATGATCGATGGCATCCATGTGTACGGTAATCAGCTTGATGTGTGGGGGGAGTGTGTCAAGCATCGCCATTACTTCCTGTTCATTGGGGATGATACAACCGTCCGTCTTAGAGAATTCGGGGAATACCGCACCGCCACTGTTCACCACAATATAATTAGGACGATACTTTTCCACGGTAGCAAGAGTACATTCTTCCCATTTGCAATCGCCCATGATATAAATAGTCGGAAGCCCTTCGGACATCAGCACATAGCCCGAAACAGGTCCCATCATCTGGCCTATCTGACCGAAACCGTGATGGCCAATAGCACGGTGGATGGTCAGATGACCTAAGGTTATGCTCTCTTCAATCGCTTCTACATTTGAGAAACCATCTTTCAGGATGGCGGCCTTATCTTGTGGCTGGGTGTAGAAAGGAATGTCTTTCGGCAAATGCTGCTTTACACTTGGTTCGTAATGGTCGATGTGGTTGTGGGTGAGCAGTACCATATCAACACCTTCAGTAATGTCGCTAATAGGCATTACGAGATGTACCCTCGGATTCTTATATACACCGAGAGCTGATTGCAGGGTTCCTTTGTCGGCAAATACGGGGTCAATAAGAATGGTATGTCCTGCATAGTTGATTTTCAAGGTGGCACTGCGTACCAACCGAATAATTGCTTTTTCGTTCATGATGTTATGTTTTGTATTATTTTTCGGGTACAAAGTTCGAAAGGATATCCCAATGTCTCTATGCCTTAAAAACAGGAATATATGCCATTTTGATAAAAGAATGATGTATATTTGCAAAAAGCAAAAAACAAGAGTGATGAAAGCTATAATCAATCCCGAAAGACTTGTAAGCGTTCCGTTCAATAAAACGCAATGTGGCGTAGACTTCTACATTAACACAGGCGAAAGCAAGGACATCTGTGGTGTCTTGACCGAGCATAAGGCGTTTAAGACAGATTTTTTCAGCTTCTATTTCTTTCGTCGTGCCAATGGATATTTGTTGCTGAACTTCCGAAAAGTGGAGTTACGGGATGGTATGGTGCTGCTTTTGTCGCCGCACCAGCAACAGGAATGGCACGTGAACGAGGTAGAACTAGATTACACTTTTCTTATTTTCCGCGAAGACTTTATGCGCACGTTCATTGCTGACAAGTTCTTCGTATATCGGCTGTTGTATTATTATCAGACTGATACACCGCCCTACTTGTTTGCCGAGCCGGAGGAGCTGACGGAATATATGCGCCTCTTAAAAAAGATAAAACAAGAACTACAACATCCTGTGGTAGACACTTACAACCTCATTGTGTCAGTGCTTTATTATCTACTGGTAATTATCAACCGGGCATACGCTCAAACTTATCGTCTACCTGTCGAAGTGCCAAAAAACAATTACGCATTCAAATTCAAGTACTTACTCGAAAAACATATCCGAACGACACAGCGCGTTCAAGAATATGCTGATATGCTTCGGGTAAGTCGTATCACCTTGAATAATTCTGTCATGGCGCAATTTGGTGTATCAGCCATTCACTTACTCAAGCAACGTCTTTTGGAAGAGCTGAAAAATGAGCTACTGTTCTCCAATCTGAATGTGAGCCAACTGGCAGACGAGTTCCACTTTTCCGACCCCAGTCACCTCATGCGTTTTTTCAAAAAAGAAACAGGCAAGACTTTTACCCAATATCTAATGAATTACAAAAGAGGAATATATGAATAGAAATTTCATATTTGGCAAATGAATTCCATATTTAAGATATTTATTTTTTTGAATAACTATATTTTTCGTCATAAAGGTTCATTCTGCCAGTCCATAGAAATACCAATCGCTTTGTAATTGACATTCTTTTGAAGAATCTTAAAAAATACAAAAACACCCAATTTTACATTCTTGGGTGTAAAAAAGGGTGTAAATCTCGCAAATGCTTGATTTACACCCTTTATTGCGGAGAGAGAGGGATTCGAACCCCCGGAACCTCTCAGTTCAACGGTTTTCAAGACCGCCGCAATCGACCACTCTGCCATCTCTCCATAGTCGACTTCTCTATTTGAGCGGTGCAAAGATACGACTTATATTCGAAAAATAAAAAAGATTTCATATTTTTTCTATCGACACCTCACTCTTAACAGTACACTTCTCTCATAAATACTCAAAATAGCTCCTATTTCAATAAATGTGTCACCCTTCTCTGCTCATCTAGTACGATAGAGAAGGTGGCACACAGAGACGAAGTGATTAGAAAATACCAACAATTACTATTACGTTCCTACGTTTTACATCGCAGACGAAAAGGAGAGGGCGGTATCTATCCCAACGAAGTCGAAGCTATCTTCAAAAAGGCTTTGGTACAAGAATAAGGTTCAATCGAAATCACCATCAAAGGTAATTTGTTATATCTTCGATATGATTTAATTGGATAAAGTTCCTGTATTCTACCTTTCCCTCATATTGCTCGTATGCCCAAGTGACATGATGGGGTACATGAACGGCATAACCTCCGAGTTCCAATACAGGAATGATATCGGATTTTATTGAATTTCCTATCATGAGAAATTTCTCAGGGGAACATTCCAATTTATCAAGTAGCTTTTTATAGTCTGCCTTTTTCTTATCGCTCATTATTTCTATATGGGTAAAATATTCTTGCAACCCGGAATTTGCAATTTTTCTTTGTTGGTCAAACAGGTCGCCCTTAGTCGCTAACACCAATTTATATTTCCCTTGAAATGCAGATAAAACCTCTTTTACTCCATTCAGCAATGTAACCGGCCTTTGCAAAAGCTCTTGACCCAATTCAATGATTTTGTCTACAAGACCGATATTTCCTTCTCCTTCCGTCACTTTACAAATTGTCTCAATCATACTAAGCATCATGCTTTTCAATCCATAGCCATACATATGGAGATTTTTCATTTCCACTTTAAATAAATCTTCCGATATAGATGACGACATCTGATAGGGACTGAGGAGATTACAAAATTCCTTTTCAAATTCTTGAAAATACAATTCATTCTCCCAAAGCGTGTCGTCGGCATCGAAAGCTATGTATTCGATCGTTTTTTTCATAGGTCATTTTCTTTATCGTAATAATCGGATAATTTCCCCACCGTTTCATCTGCCCCTCCGTCTTTTGGATAGGAGCGGGGGTTGCGAGTCCTATATACAAAAAGAGAAAGCCGAAGGGGTTCCCCTCTCCGGCTTTCTCTCCTATAAGTTGGCGGCTACCTACTCTCCCACTTGCGCA
>NZ_JAMOKL010000004.1:0-492702 GCF_023656675.1 Barnesiella sp. B2-R-119 | reverse complement strand
CTGCCTTTCTCTATTACATTCCAAATTTTTTTCAATGTTTTTTATGCTGTATAACATAACTTTCTTACAATAGACTGTACTTCAACCATTTATACTTAAACATTTTTTCCAAAAAAAATCCCATTACTCATATCGGTAGTGGGATTTTCCTTTCTTTTTCCTAACTTTTGACTAGTTTACCTGCTTATATCCATATTGAGCAATATCTCCTAATTGTTCCTCGATCCGTAAAAGTTGGTTGTATTTGGCCATACGATCGGACCGGCTCAGTGAGCCTGTTTTTATTTGCCCTGCATTAGTGGCTACCGCAATATCGGCAATAGTGGCATCTTCGGTTTCCCCAGAACGATGCGATATAACAGCCGTATATCCATTGCGCTGTGCTAATTGGACAGTCCTCAACGTCTCGGTCAACGTACCTATCTGATTCAGCTTTACCAAAATGGAATTAGCACAATGTTGGCGTATACCTTTTGTAAGATATTCTACATTGGTGACAAAAAGGTCGTCCCCCACAAGCTGACATTTATCTCCAATCAAATCGGTTAACAAACGCCAACCGTCCCAATCTTCTTCACTCATACCATCTTCAATCGAATCTATCGGATAACGCAAAATGAGGTCTTGCAAATATTCGGCTTGCTGCTGTGTCGTCCGTTTCACACCGTTAGCTCCTTCAAACTTAGTATAGTCGTACACTCCATCGATATAAAATTCCGACGAAGCACAATCCAAAGCAATTTTCACATCTCTGCCGGGCATATATCCGGCTTTGCTAATGGCTTCGAGAATCGTCTCTATCGCTGCCTCCGTTCCCGGCAATGCAGGTGCGAAACCGCCTTCATCACCGACAGCGGTACTCAATCCCTTAGCGTGTAAAACGCTTTTCAGCGCATGAAAAACTTCGGCTCCCATGCGAAGCGCCTCTTTGAACGAAGCGGCCCCGACAGGACGAATCATAAATTCTTGAAACGCAATAGGCGCATCGGAATGCGAACCACCATTGATGATATTCATCATAGGAACAGGCATCACATAAGTATCGACACCTCCTACATATCGATATAACGGCATTCCCAATTGTGCTGCCGCAGCTTTGGCAACCGCCAAAGAGACACCCAATATAGCATTCGCCCCCAATTTCGATTTCGTAGCAGTACCGTCGAGGGCTATCAAAGCCGAATCTATGCGACTTTGCTCAAATGGATTAGCCCCGTTCAAAGCTTTGGCAATAACGTCATTAACATGACGGACTGCTTTTTCCACGCCTTTACCTCCATATCGGTTCTTATCACCATCTCTCAATTCAAGGGCTTCATGCACTCCTGTCGAAGCGCCAGAAGGAACCGCAGCTCGCCCCATAATACCAGAATCGAGTATCACATCTACTTCTACCGTGGGATTTCCCCGAGAGTCGAGAATTTCACGAGCTTTGATCGTTTCTATTTTCATATTGGTCTTTATTTAGTTTATAACTGTATTATAATAGTAAACACAAAAACAATCGCTTTTGTTTTCTTGGCAAGATACGATTTTTATCCATCTTATCAAACAAATAAGTCTAATATCGATTTTATTCCAACTGAAAAGAAATACTCCAAACTATATTATTCTAGACAGATTTTATACATTTTTAACTTCAACATATTCATACATTTTTCTTTTGTCTATAAATTTGTTTTAAAGGTTTGAGAGAGACAGGGAAAATATATACATGAGTTAATCTATCATAGTACCAACCATTAATTAAATTTTCACAATTATGAGAATTCATTACATTAAAAGGGCGGCTTTATCTCTATGCACCGCTATGTCATTAGGACTAAGTGCGACATCACAAGTCAGTCAATCTGTCACAAATACACAAAACGCCCAAGCGGAGCCTTTAACGCCACCCTATTCCGAAACATTTGCCGATGAAAGCTTTTTAGAAAGCTATACAATCATCGACAGTAATCAAGACGGAACAAAATGGGAGCCTTATTTAGGGTCAGCTCAAATCTCCTACAACTCCGAATTAGATATGGACGATTGGTTGATTACCCCGGCCCTGAACCTCGAAGGCGGTAAAATGTACAGCTTCTCCATAGAGATAATGACCGGAGGCTCTTTCAATGAAACATTTGAAGTCATGTTCGGTAAGGATAAAACACCCGAAGCTCTGGTCAACCCCATTATAGAAAAAACTTCGATAGCACATACGGTTTACAAGGCTTATACCGGGACAATCTCTCCGGCAGAAAGTGGCACGTTCTACGTTGGAATTCACGGTTGCAGCCAAAAAGACATGCTGAGCCTAAGTATTAAGAATTTGAAGATTGGCGCTGCTGCCGGAGCCTCTACTCCTTCCGCCCCATCGAATCTCGTGGTTAACACTCGTACCAACGGCGAGCTGAAAGCCGATATATCCCTTACGGCTCCTACTCTTGATCTGAACGGACAAGACCTAACAGAACTCGAAAGCGTGAAACTCATGCGAGACGGCAACCTGATAAAAACATTCTCTACCCCTAAACCCGGTTCGGAACTGACATTCGTGGACGAAGTTCCCGAGTGCTCCCGTTACACTTATTCTGCCATTGCTGTAAATGCTTCGGGAGAAAGCCCTGCCGTCGAAACGAAAGCATTCGTAGGCACACTCGAACCTTCGGATCCTACCGGAATCACGCTCGTAGAAACATCTACTCCCGGAGAAGTAACTATCGGCTGGACTCCCGTTACCACCGACATTCGAGGAAATAATCTCGATCCCGAATTTGTAACTTACCGAATTTACAGCGAAGGCTCCCAGTCGAATCTTTTGTTCTCAAACATCAGCGGGACTTCCAAAACATTCAAAGCGCTCGATGACACCTCCGTTCAAACCTTTGTCCAATATTCGGTAGTCGCCGAGACCAAAGGAGGAATCTCAAACTACGTCTATTCTCCCCTTTTACCCATCGGACCGGCTTATTCCACCCCCTATCACGAATCATTCGCAGAAGGGAAAGCATCCCACATCTTCGGCATTTACCCCGAAGACTATGCTTTATGGAGTACTTATACAACCGAAGACTCGGAGATTGAATCGCAAGATGGGGACAATGGATTTTTGGGTTCGGAGGGCTCTTACTCAGAAGATACCGGAACTTTCGACACCGGGAAAATAGACCTTAGCGGGCTCACCACTCCTACTTTGACGTTCTATATATACAATATCATAGGAGAAGGCGAAGCAAACAATAACGAGCTAAGCGTATCGGCCGTACACAACGGAAACTCCACCCTTTTGAAAACTTTCAAAATGTACGAGCTGTCCGACAAAGACGGGTGGGTAAAAGTCGAGGTTTCTCTGAACGACTACAAAGATCAAATTATACAACTGAGACTCTTTTCGTATCACGCCCTCTTGCCCTATATACTCATCGATAATATCCGTATCGACAATCTAAATGGAAGCGGAATCGAAACGACCGTCGATAGTTCTACTAAAATATACGGAGGTACAGGAAAAATTATCGTAACAGGAGCAAATGGACAAACGCTCTCTATTTTCACACCTGACGGACGCCTTATCTCTACACAAAAAGTCACAGAGACAGATTGTCATTTAACGACGATTCCCGGCATTTATATCGTAAAAGTCGGCCAATTCACAACCAAAGTTGTCGTGAAATAACAAGCCTATAACAAGACTTATATCCATTTCGGTGAATACGAAATGGAATCATAAAAAAGGAACTGAATTGTATTTTCAGTTCCTTTTTTTACCCATCTACAAAACGCTAATTCATTCAGAAACATTTGCGACCCTATGAGCCTACGAACAACGGCATTATCATCAGCCAATATAGTATAAATACATAGCAATCTCTACGGTACAATAATACACAGAAAAAATGTTTCTCTACCATAACAAAGAACCGGCAGAAGGAACGATACTCTCTGATATCCTCTATCCTCCCTCCTAAAAAAGAAAAGGCTCCGTTATCGGGAGCCTTTTCTTTTCCATATATGAAGCAATAAAGTTTATTCTGCTGCTTTCTCTTCGGCAGGAGTTGCAGGTGCTTCGGATACAGGAGCCTCATTCGCAGGAGCCTCGGCAGTCACAGCAGCAGGAGCGGCACTCTTTTTGGAACGACGCGTACGAGTTGCTTTCTTAGCGACTTTTTCTTTAAGCATGTTTTCATTGTAATCAACAAGCTCAATGAAGCAGGTTTTAGCGTTATCGCCCAAGCGATTACCTGTCTTCAAGATACGGGTATACCCTCCGGGGCGATCGGCTATCTTCACCGAAATTTCTTTGAACAATTCTGTAACAGCCTCTTTGCTCTGCAAATAGCGGAAAACTACACGACGAGAAGCGGTAGTATCTTCTTTTGCGCGATTGATCAGAGGCTCAACGTACACTCTCAACGCTTTGGCTTTGGCCAACGTGGTAAAGATTCTTTTGTGAAGAATCAAAGAAGTAGCCATATTGGACAACATAGCGTCGCGGTGAGCTTTGGTACGACCCAAGTGGTTGAATTTTTTATTATGTCTCATCGTTTTACTCTTTATCTAATTTATACTTCGAGATATCCATTCCGAACGAAAGATTCAAGTTCGCCAAAAGTTCATCGAGCTCTGTCAACGACTTCTTACCGAAGTTACGGAATTTCAATAAATCGGTCTTATTGAATACTACCAATTCGCCAAGAGTTTCGACATCGGCCGATTTTAAGCAGTTGAGCGCACGTACGGACAAATCCATATCGACAAGCTTGGTTTTAAGCAACTGACGCATGTGCAATACTTCTTCATCAAATTCTTCATTACCATCGGCATCATTGGTCTCGAGCGTAATTTTCTCGTCAGAGAACAACATAAAGTGATAAATAAGAATTTTAGCGGCTTCCTTCAACGCTTCTTTGGGGTGAATGGAACCATCGGTTGTAATCTCTAAAATCAGTTTTTCGTAGTCCGTTTTCTGTTCTACACGGAAGTTTTCAACAGCATATTTCACATTCCGAATCGGTGTGTAAATAGAGTCGATGGGAATTACATTTACATCATCGGCCGGATTGCGGTTCTCGTCAGCGGGGACATAGCCACGGCCTTTGTTGATAGTGATATCTATTTGAAAACTTGCGCTTGAATCCAAATGGCAAATAACCAAGTCGGGGTTCAAAACTTCAAAACCAGTAAGAGACTTACCGATATCTCCTGCCTTGAACACTTCCGTACCCGAAACAGTAATGGTTACTTTTTCATTCTCGATTTCTTCAACGACCTGTTTGAACCGCACCTTTTTAAGGTTCAGAATCACATTCGTCACGTCCTCGATTACACCGGGAATCGTAGAAAACTCATGTTTTACCCCGTCGATGCGAATCGACGTAATCGCAAAGCCTTCGAGCGAGGAGAGGAGAATACGGCGCAAAGCGTTACCTACGGTAACACCGTAACCGGGCTCCAACGGACGGAATTCGAATTTACCGAAAAAATTGTCCGCTTCCAGCATTAATACTTTATCGGGTTTTTGAAATGCTAATATCGCCATGGAATCAATTATTATTTAGAATACAACTCAACGATCAACTGTTCTTTGATATTTTCAGGGATATCGGCTCTCTCAGGCAAATGCAACAATTTACCGCTTTTCAAGCTTTCGTCCCATTCTAACCAAGGATATTTGCTGTGATTAAATCCAGCAAGTGCATCGGCTATTACCTCCAAAGATTTGGCTTTCTCACGAACGCCTACTACTTGTCCCGGTTTTACCGAATACGACGGGATATTCACCACTTTGCCATCGACTACGATATGACGATGTAAAACGAGCTGACGGGCAGCTGCACGTGTGGGTGCTATACCCAAGCGAAATACGACATTGTCGAGACGAGCTTCGAGCAATTGAAGGAGCACTTCACCTTTCACACCCTTAGTACGCGAAGCTTTCTCAAATAGATTTCTAAATTGTCTTTCCAATACACCATACGTGTATTTAGCTTTTTGTTTCTCACGAAGCTGAACACCATACTCAGAAGTTTTTCTTCTTTTATTGATGCCATGTTGTCCCGGGGGATAGTTCTTTTTCGTAAGAACTTTATCGGGTCCAAAAATAGCTTCGCCGAATTTACGAGCGATTTTTGTTCTAGGTCCGGTATATCTTGCCATTTCTAAAAATTTTAATAATTATAATATTGCGAACCGAGAAAAGTGCAGCCGCGATTGCAGAGAGGATTAATATGCAATCTATTCACTGTTCGGGATTCTCTGTTTACAAATAAAGAAAAATTAAACTCTTCTTCTTTTGGGAGGACGACAACCATTGTGCGGCAGCGGCGTAACATCGATAATCTCGGTTACTTCGATACCAGCGCCATGTATAGTTCTCACAGCCGATTCACGACCGTTTCCGGGACCTTTTACATAGGCCTTTACTTTCCTCAAACCTAAATCAAAAGCCACCTTTGCACAATCTTGTGCGGCCATTTGAGCGGCATAAGGAGTATTTTTCTTAGAGCCTCTAAAGCCCATTTTACCTGCCGAAGACCAAGAGATCACTTGTCCTTCGCTATTGGCAAGCGTTACAATGATGTTGTTGAACGAAGAATGGATATGGGCTTGGCCAACGGCATCCACCTTAACAACCCTCTTCTTTGCTGCGACTGTTTTCTTTGCCATACTTACTTATTATTTAGTAGCTTTTTTCTTATTTGCAACGGTTTTCTTTCTACCTTTACGCGTACGGGCGTTATTCTTGGTACTTTGGCCTCTCACAGGCAAACCGATACGATGACGGATACCACGATAACAACCGATATCCATAAGACGTTTAATATTCAATTGTATTTCGGTACGAAGGTCACCTTCCACCTTATACTCGGTACTAATGATTTCACGTACCTTTGCCGACTGATCGTCGGTCCAATCCTTAACTTTGATGTCTCTGTCAATGCCGGCTTTACTCAAAATAGAATTCGCCGCACTACGACCGATACCATAGATATAGGTCAAGGCGATTTCTCCTCTTTTATTTTGCGGCAGGTCTACACCAACAATTCTTATTGCCATATATTAGAATCTTTTAATTTGCAAAATTAATAATAAAATTATCCTTGACGTTGTTTATACTTAGGATTTTTCTTGTTAATTACGTACAAGCGGCCGTGTCTTCTCACGATTTTGCTATCGGGCGTACGTTTTTTCAATGATGCTCTTACTTTCATATTATTATTTTTTATTTATATCTAAAAGCAATTCTTCCTTTGGTTAAATCATAAGGAGACATTTCTATCCTTACCTTATCTCCCGGGAGTATCTTTATAAAGTGCATACGCATCTTTCCCGAAATATGGGCGGTTATTTCATGCCCGTTTTCCAACTCCACGCGGAACATAGCATTCGACAATGCTTCCACGATTACACCATCTTGTTCTATTGCAGATTGTTTCGCCATATATTAGTTATATTGATTTTTCTCCTAAAACTTGCTCTACGTATTCAAAAGAAGATAGTATATCGGCTTTCCCTCCCTTGATCGCTATCGTATGCTCGAAGTGGGCCGCCGGTTTACGGTCTCTTGTACGGGTCGTCCAACCGTCTCGTTCGATAACAATATTGCGTGATCCCATATTTATCATAGGCTCAATGGCAATACACATGCCATTTTTCAGCAACGGCCCTGTTCCCGGTCGTCCATAATTGGGGACGTTGGGCTCCTCGTGAAGTTTTTTCCCGATGCCATGGCCGCACAACTCTCTCACGACAGAATATCCACGGGCTTCACAATAGGTCTGGACGGCATGGCCGATATCACCTATACGTTTTCCTTCAATAGCATGTTCGATGCCTAAATAGAGCGATTCTTTCGTGGTTTTAAGCAATTGTTTGATCTCCGGGGCTACTTCTCCCACACAAAATGTGTAGGCCGAGTCTCCGTTAAATCCATTCTTTACAGCACCGCAATCAATAGAAACAATATCTCCCTCTCTCAATGCATAGCTGTTGGGAATGCCGTGCACAATCACTTCATTCACCGAGATGCAGAGCGTATTGGGAAAGCCTCCATAACCCAGAAATCCCGGCTGAGCACCATGATCCCGGATAAATTCTTCGGCTATCTTATCGAGTTTCAGCGTAGTAATCCCCGGTGCGATCCACTTGGCCATTTCGCCCAAAGTCATACCCACCAAGAGATTACTCTCTCGCATCAACTCTATCTCTTCATCTGTTTTAAGATAAATCATTACCTGTATCCTTTTTTAATAAGCTCCGCTACGTCCTTTTATTTTACCCGATTTCATCAGGCCGTCGTAATGGCGCATCATTAAATGGCTCTCAATCTGTTGCAAGGTATCCAATACCACACCTACCAAAATGAGGAGAGAGGTTCCACCGAAGAATTGTGAGAACTCGGCACTGACTCCGCATATTTGAGCAAAAGCGGGCAAAATAGCTACAATAGCCAAAAAGATAGAACCGGGCAACGTGATTCTCGACATAATAGAGTCGAGATAATCGGCTGTTTTCTTTCCGGGTTTGACACCAGGGATAAAGCCGTTGTTTCGTTTCATATCTTCCGCCATTTGTGTAGGCTGAACCGTTATTGCCGTATAGAAATAGGTAAAGAGGATAATAAGGATTGCGAACACGAAGTTATACCAAAACCCTGTCATCGACATGAAAGAACTCCAAAACGAGCTTGCATTCGAGGCGCTGAATCCCGCGATTGTAATGGGTATAAACATAATCGCCTGAGCAAAAATGATAGGCATTACACCGGCTGTATTTACCTTTAACGGAATATACTGGCGGGCTCCTCCATATTGTTTATTTCCAACAATACGTTTAGCATATTGTACGGGGACTTTCCGTGTACCTTGTACAAGAAGTATCGCTGCGGCGATTACGGCCAACAAGAAAATAATCTCGATAAGGAACATCACAAGACCACCTTGTTTAGAGGCCAAACGGCTCGTAAACTCAGCGGCGAAAGCCAGCGGCAAACGTGCGATAATACCGACAAGGATTATAAACGAAATACCGTTTCCAATACCTTTATCGGTAATACGTTCGCCCAACCACATAATAAACATACTACCAGCGGCAAGCACGATTGTAGAAGAAACTATAAACAACCAACCGGAGGGGAATAAGGCCGAACCCATCTGCACTTTAAGGTTCACCAAATAAGCAGGTCCTTGCATGAGCAGAATGATAACGGTCAAATAGCGGGTGTATTGGTTAAGTTTCGTACGACCGCTCTCGCCTTCGCGTTGCAGCTTCTGGAACGAGGGCATCACCATACCCAAGAGTTGGATAACAATCGAGGCGGTGATATAAGGCATAATACCCAATGCAAATATAGAAGCATTGGAGAATGCTCCTCCCGAAAACATATCGAGCAACTGCATCAACCCTTTGCTCGTTTGGCTGCGCAATGCGTCCAAATTAGCAGGATCGATACCGGGAAGCACGACGTATGATCCAACGCGATATACCAGCACCAACAAAATCGTGGTAATGATACGCTTACGCAGATCTTCGATTTTCCAAATGTTTTTTATAGTTTCTATTGCTCTCATTGTATTAGAGTTTGACTACTGTTCCACCTGCGGCAACGATAGCAGCTTCGGCTGTTTTGGAAAATGCGTGGGCACTGACTTCCAATTTAGCCGTAAGAGCTCCTTTACCAAGAATTTTCACTAACTGTTTCGACGAAATAAATCCGGCAGCGACAAGTGTTTCAATACCAATTTTATCGAGCTTTTGGCTATCGGCCAGAGCTTGTAAAGTATCGATATTGATAGCTTTATATTCTACACGGTTTATATTCTTGAAACCGAATTTCGGAACTCGGCGTTGAAGTGGCATCTGACCACCTTCAAAACCGATCTTACGTTTGTAACCCGAACGCGACTTTGCTCCTTTATGACCTCTGGTAGAAGTTCCGCCCAAACCCGAACCCGGTCCACGACCGATTCTCTTTCTTGTTTTGGTTGACCCTTCGGCGGGTTTTAAATTACTCAAGTCCATATTTGTTATTTTTTTAATCGATGGATAAAATTACTCAACTACTTTTACAAGGTGTTTAACCTTCTCTACCATACCCAAGATTTGGGGAGTAGCGTTGTGCTCTACGACACTGTTGAGTTTTTTAAGGCCCAGTGCATCAAGAGTCTTTTTCTGTACAGCAGGGCAATTGATGCGGCTTTTAACTTGTTTGATTTTTATTTTTTCCATTGCTTGTCCTCCGTATTAACCTTTAAAGACTTTTTCAACAGAGATACCTCTGTTTTGAGCGACTGTAGCAGCATCTCTCAATTCGCACAATGCAGCGATCGTAGCCTTCACTAAATTGTGAGGATTGGACGAACCTTTCGATTTCGCAAGCACGTCGGTAATACCCACACTTTCAAGAACGGCACGCATAGCACCACCGGCCTTTACTCCGGTACCCGGAGAAGCGGGCTTGATATATACGAGAGCTCCACCGAATTTTGCCAATTGATCGTGAGGGATAGTACCTTTGAGCACCGGAACTTTCACGAGATTTTTCTTAGCAGCTTCCACGCCTTTGGCGATAGCCGTGGTTACTTCGCTCGCCTTACCCAAGCCCCAGCCTACGATACCGGCTTCGTTACCTACCACAACAATTGCCGAAAAGCTGAAAGTACGACCACCCTTGGTCACTTTCGTTACACGGTTGATAGCAACCAAACGGTCTTTCAACTCAATGTCATTTGTTGACTTTACTCTATTATTTTTTCCTGTCATGACGATTAAAATTTAAGGCCGCCATTGCGGGCAGCATCAGCTAATTCTTTTACTCTCCCATGATACAGGTAACCGTTGCGGTCAAAAACAACCGAGGTAATACCGGCTTCCTGTGCTTTCTTGGCGATTTCCTGTCCCACTTTTGCAGCCAACTCTTTTTTAGGAGCGGCTTCCATACCCCTCGAAGAGGCTGCGGCAAGCGTTTTCCCAGCAAGGTCGTCGACCAATTGCACATATATTTGCTTATTACTTCTAAACACCGTCATACGAGGACGCTCGGCCGTACCGGATATTTTACCACGTATACGGGTTTTGATTTTAATTCTTCTTTCTATCTTCGTTGTCATGATAATACCTGTTTAATGATTATTTGGCGCCTGCCGATTTACCCGATTTTCTGCGGATTACCTCACCAACGAACTTGATACCTTTACCCTTGTAAGGTTCAGGTTTGCGGAACGAACGGATTTTGGCGCATACTTGGCCGATCAGTTGTTTGTCGCACGATTCGAGAATAATCAACGGGTTTTTATTTCTCTCTGATTTTGCTTCTACCTTTATTTCGGCAGGAAGTCTCAAAAAGATGGCGTGAGAATAACCGAGCGAAAGTTCAAGCACTTGACCTTGACTTTGTGCACGGTAACCTACACCGACAAGCTCCAACTCTTTTTTATAACCTTCGGATACGCCGACTACCATATTGTGAATCAACGCACGGTAAAGGCCATGAAGGGCGCGAGTTTGTTTCTCATCGTTAGGCCGGGTCACATGAATTTCCCCGTCTACCATTTCAACTTTAATTTCGGGCGATACGGTCTGTACCAATTCCCCTTTGGGTCCTTTTACTTTTACCTCATTTCCGGAAATAGTAACGGTAACTCCGGCGGGTATTACTATGGGCAATTTTCCTATTCTTGACATAATATATACCTCCTTTTAATTAGTAAATGTAACATAATACTTCTCCACCTATTTTCAGGTCGCTGGCTTCTTTATTAGTCATAACGCCTTTCGAGGTAGAGAGAATCGCAATACCCAAACCGTTCAATACACGCGGCATATCTTTATAACCGGTGTAACGACGCAAACCCGGACTCGATATGCGAATGAGTTTCTGGATTGCGCTCACTTTGTTTACGGGGTCATACTTCAAGGCAATCTTGATCGTGCCTCGGGGACCGTCTTCTACAAACTTGTAATTAAGAATGTAGCCTTTTTCAAAAAGGATTTTCGTGATTTCTTTTTTCAATTTCGAGGCCGGCACTTCAACAACTCTGTGATGAGCTTTGATGGCGTTTCTCAATCTTGTCAGATAATCTGCTATTGGATCTGTCATATAAAAATTTGTTTAAATTGATCCGGATTCTCCGGACAATATTTAACACTAAAAATAATTACCAGCTTGCTTTTTTTACGCCCGGGATAAGTCCAGCCGAAGCCATTTCGCGGAACTGTATACGGGATATCCCGAATTGACGGATATATCCTTTGGGACGACCGGTGATTTTACAACGGTTGTGCAGACGTACACGCGAAGCGTTCTTCGGCAACAGTTGAAGTGCCTCATAATTGCCTTCTGCTTTAAGCTGTTTTTTCTTTTCGGCATACTTGGCAACTAATTTGGCTCTCTTCACTTCACGAGCTTTCATCGATTCTTTTGCCATATCTTAGTCTTTTTTTGCGTTTTTAAAAGGTAAACCAAATGCTTTGAGAAGAGCATACCCTTCTTCATCTGTTTTGGCAGAGGTTACAAAGGTAATATTCATTCCCATAATTTTGGTAATACTATCGATATTAATTTCAGGGAAAATAATTTGTTCCTGAATTCCGAGAGTATAATTTCCTCGTCCATCGAGTTTGCTTTCGATACCTTTGAAGTCGCGGATACGGGGAAGAGACACACGCACCAGACGTTCGAGGAACTCGTACATGCGTTCGCGACGGAGGGTTACCATCACGCCGATAGGCATTTTTTTACGAAGTTTAAAATTCGAAATATCTTTGCGCGAGAGTGTAGCCACTGCTTTCTGACCGGTGATGGCCGTCAACTCATTGATGGCGGTTTCGATGATTTTCTTGTCGGCCGTAGCTTCTCCAAGACCTTGATTGATCACGATCTTTTTCAAAACAGGCACCTGCATAACCGTGGAATAATTAAACTCCTTCTGCAAGGCGGGCACGATTCTTTCGAGATAATCTTTTTTCAGATTTGCGGTATTGCTCATTACTTAATCTCCTCTCCTGATTTTTTAGAATAACGTACTGAAACGCCTGCTTCATTTTTCTTCCGGCCGATACGAGTGGGTTTACCCGTCTTCGGATCCAGAGGATTCAAATTGGAAATATGAATAGGAGCTTCTTTTTTCACTATACCTCCCTGAGGGTTTTTGGCATTAGGTTTGGTACTCTTGGAGACCATATTGATACCTTCTACGATAGCACGTTGCTCTTTCACCAACACGCTCAGGACACGACCGGTCTTGCCTTTGTCTTCACCGGCGTTTACATAGACTGTATCTCCCTTTTTAATATGTAACTTGCTCATTTAATCTTTAACTTTATTCGATTAAAGTACTTCGGGTGCTAACGACACGATTTTCATGTTCACGGCACGCAACTCTCTTGCCACCGGGCCGAAAATACGACTGCCGCGCAATTCACCTGCATTATTCAACAATACGCATGCATTGTCATCGAAGCGAATGTACGACCCGTCTTGACGACGGATTTCTTTTTTCGTGCGCACGATAATAGCTTTCGATACGGCACCTTTTTTCACATCGCTCGAAGGGATAGCGCTCTTTATCGCTACGACGATAACATCGCCTACCGAAGCGTAACGACGTCCCGTTCCTCCCAACACACGAATACAAAGAGCTTCCTTAGCTCCGCTGTTGTCAGCTACTGTAAGTCTTGATTCTTGTTGTATCATAATTACTTAGCTCTTTCGATGATTTCTACTAATCTCCATCTCTTTGTTTTGCTCAAAGGACGAGTTTCCATCAGCCTCACGGTATCACCGATGTTGCATTCGTTCTTCTCGTCATGAGCATGGTATTTCTTCGTCTTATTCACGAATTTACCATAAATCGGGTGTTTTTCTTTCCACTTCACGGTCACCGTGATCGTTTTTTCCATCTTGTTGCTGGAAACCACACCGATTCTCTCTTTTCTTAAATTTCTACTTTCCATCTTAGATATGTGGCTGATTATTTTTTATTAAGTTCCCGTTTGCGCAACTCGGTTTTCATACGCGCAATCATCCTGCGTTCGTGAGTTATTTTAGCAGGACTATCCAACGGCGAAATGCTGTGGGTGATCTCCAACTGGTTGAGAGCAGCTACCGCTGCATCCAATCTTTCTTGTAACTCTTTGGAGCCTAATTCTTTAATTTCTGCTTTTTTCATAACTTACACATTTTGACTGGCGTCGTAGTCACGACGAACAACGAACTTAGTAGTTACAGGAAGCTTTTGTGCACCGAGGCGTAAAGCTTCTTTGGCTATCTCATAAGGCACACCTTCTACTTCGATGATTACACGACCCGGAGTAATAGGGAATACGAATCCCTCGGGATTACCTTTACCTTTACCCATACGTACATCGGCCGGCTTCTTAGTAATAGGTTTATCGGGGAATATACGGATCCAAATCTGACCTTGACGTTGCATGTAACGAGTTACAGCAACACGAGCGGCCTCGATTTGACGACCTGTAATCCATTTAGTATCTAACGACTTGATGCCGAAAGATCCGAAAGCCAGCTGGTTACCTCTTTGGGCATTACCCTTTTGGCGACCTTTTTGCTGTCTTCTGAATTTAGTTTTTTTCGGTTGTAACATAGTTCAATTTCGTTTAGCGGTTAGTTTTGGGTTTTCTGAAGCCCTTTTTCGGAGCGCCATTTCCACCGCGTGCTTCTTTGGCACTGTTGGTGAATGCAGGAGCAAGGTCTTTTTTTCCGTAAACTTCGCCACGGCAAATCCAAACCTTAACACCGATAACTCCCACTTTCGTATGAGCTTCTACCAATGCATAGTCAATATCGGCACGCAATGTATGAAGGGGGGTTCTACCTTCTTTGTACATTTCGGAACGAGCCATTTCAGCTCCGTTCAAACGACCCGATACTTGCACTTTGATACCCTCGGCTCCCATTCGCATAGTCGATGCGATAGCCATTTTGACAGCACGACGGTAAGCTATCTTGCCTTCGATTTGACGAGCGACATTACTAGCTACTATTTCGGCATCAAGCTCGGGGCGTTTTACTTCGTAGATATTGATTTGTACGTCCTTATCGGTAATTTTCTTCAATTCTTCTTTGAGTTTATCTACCTCTTGGCCACCTTTACCGATAATAAGTCCCGGACGAGCGGTACACACGGTAATGGTTATCAATTTCAACGTACGTTCTATAACTATGCGTGAAACACTGGCTTTTGCAAGACGGGCATTCAAATACTTGCGGATCTTGCTGTCTTCCAACAACCTGTCACCATAGTTTTTACCGCCATACCAATTGGAATCCCAACCTCTGATGATTCCCAAACGGTTACTTATCGGATTTACTTTCTGTCCCATCCAGCAATTAGTTTTTGTTATCGTTTTTATTTATTGTATCAACAAACAATGTTACATGGTTCGAACGTTTACGAATTCTGTAACCTCTTCCTTGCGGAGCCGGACGAAGACGTTTAAGCATCGCTGCACAATCCACATAGATCGTAGAGATGTAAAGTTCTCCGTTTTCGGCTTTGCGTTCGTTCTTTTGCTCCCAATTGGCAATGGCAGAACGCAACAGTTTTTCCAGTCTTTGCGAAGCTTCTTTATTCGAGAACTTCAACACGCCGAGAGCTTTGAATACCTCCATACCTCTTACCATATCTGCGGCCAAACGCATTTTACGGGGAGATGTGGGAACATTATTCAACTTGGCGAAATATTGAGTTTTCAGAGCTTCCTTCCTTCTATTGGCTGATTCTCTTTTTCTTGCACCCATTTTTCAATTCTTTAATTGTATTAAAACTCGCATTCCCTCAGGCCTTATTTTTTCTTGTTACCTGCATGGCCGCGGAATGTGCGTGTAGGAGCGAACTCACCGAGCTTATGCCCCACCATGTTTTCGGTAACATATACGGGAATAAATTTATTACCATTGTGTACTGCAAAAGTATGACCTACGAAATCGGGAGAAATCATAGATGCACGCGACCATGTTTTGATAACAGACTTCTTGCCTGATGCCTCCATGGCGGCAACTTTTTTATCCAGCTTCACACTGATATATGGGCCTTTTTTTAATGAACGACTCATGTTGTTGTCAATTTATCAGATTACTTTTTCCTTCTTTCAATAATATACTTCGAAGAGTGTTTCTTCGGAGCTCTGGTCTTCAAACCTTTTGCATACAAACCTTTTCTAGATCTGGGGTGTCCTCCTGATGCACGTCCTTCACCACCACCCATGGGGTGATCTACAGGGTTCATCACAACACCACGGTTGCGAGGACGACGGCCCAACCAGCGAGAGCGGCCGGCTTTACCCGAACGTTCGAGTGCGTGGTCCGAATTTCCTACACTACCGATAGTAGCTTTACAGGTTGCGAGGATCTTTCTGGTTTCTCCAGAAGGTAATTTGATAATTGCATAATCGCCTTCTCTCGAAGTCAACTGAGCGAATGTACCGGCCGAACGAACCAAAAAGGCTCCTTGTCCCGGACGTAACTCGATGTTGTGAATAACAGTACCGATAGGTATGTTTTTCAGCGGCAATGCATTTCCTACTTCGGGAGCCGCATTTTCGCCAGACATCAAGGTTGCTCCAACTTCCAAGCCGTTGGGTGCAATAATGTAACGTTTCTCACCGTCTGCATAAAACAACAACGCAATACGAGCCGAACGGTTAGGATCGTATTCGATTGTCTTTACAGTAGCGGGTACACCGTCTTTATTTCTCTTGAAGTCGATAAGTCTGTATTTTCTCTTGTGACCGCCTCCGATATAGCGCATTGTCAAATGCCCTTCATTGTTACGACCACCCGATTTTCTGACACCTACTACAAGAGATTTTTCTGGCGCGCTAGCAGTGATAGTATCAAATGCACCAATAATTTTGTGTCTTTGCCCCGGTGTTGTGGGCTTTAATTTTCTTACTGCCATTGTTCAATTAGATATTGCTATAAAAATCAATAGTTTCTCCTTCTTTCAATGTAACTAGGGCTTTTTTATAAGCAGCCGTTCTACCGGAAATAAGACCCGTCTTGGTATAACGGCTCTTGTTTTTTCCACGATAATTCATCGTGTTTACCGATACAACAGTAACATTGTACATTTCTTCAACTGCTTTTTTAATTTGCAGTTTATCTGCTTTCGGATCAACGCGGAAACCATAACGATTATATTTTTCGCCCATGGCTGTCATTTTCTCCGTTACGATAGGTTTAATTATTATTCCCATATTCAAGCCTCCTTACATCAAAAGTTATTTATAGCGGCTACCGTACTTTCAGTCAAAACCAAAGCCTTGTTATCCAGCACTTTGTATGTATTGAGTTCCGAAACCGTTATAACATTTGCACCCGTGAGATTACGGGACGACAAATATACGTTTTTATTTTGTTCCAATAAAACCAAAAGTGACTTTTTATCAGCAACTTGCAAATTTTTGAGCAAGTTCACGAACTCTTTGGTCTTAGGAGCATCGAAAGAAAAGTCTTCGACTACTACGATCGCATTGTCCTGAGCCTTGTAAGTCAATGCCGATTTACGAGCAAGCGCTTTTACTTTCTTGTTCAATTTGAAACGATAGTCACGAGGTTTAGGACCGAATACACGGCCACCACCTACCATCACAGGAGAATTGATATCTCCGCTACGAGCACCTCCCGTACCTTTTTGTCTTTTCAACTTACGGGTACTACCAGATACTTCGCTTCTTTCTTTTGATTTGTGAGTACCTTGACGCAAGTTTGCCAAGTATTGTTTCACATCGAGATATACGGCGTGATCATTGGGTTCGATACCAAATACAGCATCGTCCAAAACAACCTTCTTACCTGTGTCCTCACCTTTAATGTTATATACGCTCAGTTCCATTATTTCTCAATTATTACGATTGAACCTTTACTTCCGGGCACAGATCCTTTAATAAGCAAAAGATTGTGTTCGGGTATTACTTTTAACACTTGGAGGTTTTGCACGGTTACGCGGTGATTACCCATCTGGCCGGCCATACGTGTACCCTTGAATACACGGGCTGGATATGAACATGCACCGATAGAACCGGGGGCACGTAAGCGGTTATGCTGACCGTGAGTGGTTTGTCCCACACCACCGAAGCCATGACGCTTAACTACACCTTGGAAACCTTTTCCTTTTGATACGCCGATTACATCTACGTACTCCGCACCTTCAAACAAATCGACAGCAATCGTATCGCCCAATTTGTATTCGGTGTCGAATTTGAACTCGGCCAAGTGTCTCTTGGGTGTTACGCCTGCTTTCTTGAAATGACCGGCTTCGGGCTTGGTAGTGTGTTTATCTTTCTTGTCGATAAACCCTACTTGTACAGCCTCGTACCCGTCTTTTTCAACGGTTTTCAATTGCGTAACTACACAAGGACCAACTTCGATAACAGTGCATGGTACATTTTTACCCTCGGCACTGAAAACGGATGTCATTCCGATTTTTTTTCCTAATAATCCTGGCATTTCTACTTAATTTTTTAATCACACTTTAATTTCTACATCTACTCCGCTCGGCAATTCCAACTTCATCAACGCATCCACAGTCTTTGCAGTAGAACTGTAAATGTCAATAAGACGTTTGAATGAAGACAACTCGAATTGCTCTCTCGATTTTTTATTTACGAAAGTCGAGCGGTTTACCGTGAAAATACGTTTGTGAGTAGGTAGAGGAATCGGCCCGCTCACTACTGCTCCCGTAGCTTTCACCGTCTTCACGATTTTCTCGGCCGATTTATCAACCAAGTTATGATCGTAAGACTTCAATTTAATTCTGATTTTTTGGCTCATATTGATATTTGATAGTTAATTACAATAAATCTACTCTACCGTTCACCTCTGTCAATACATTCTTTGCAATCGAAGAACTTACTTCGGAATAATGCGAGAACGACATCGTCGAAGTAGCACGACCGGAAGTAATGGTACGCAACGCTGTTACATAACCGAACATCTCGGCAAGAGGTGCTGTGGCTTTCACGATACGAGCACCCGAACGGCTGGATTCCATACCTTCGATTTGACCACGACGTTTATTCAAGTCCGAAATCACATCACCCATACTTTCTTCGGGAGTTACAACCTCGATCTTCATGATTGGCTCCAACAATACGGGACCGGCCTTTTCACAAGCCTTCTTGAATGCTTGGATAGCACAAAGTTCGAACGAAAGCTGGTCAGAGTCCACAGGGTGGAACGAACCATCGATTACAGTAACTTTTAAACTGTCTACGGGATAACCGGCCAACACACCGTTTTTCATAGCGGTAGTGAAACCTTTCTGAATAGAAGGAATAAATTCCTTAGGAATATTACCACCTTTTACTTCATCGACAAATTCCAATCCACCTTCTTCACGAGTAGAAGGTTCTACACGTACGATAATATCGGCAAACTTACCACGACCACCGGTTTGTTTTTTAAACACTTCACGCAACTCAACCGGTTTGGTAATAGCCTCTTTGTAAGTAACCTGAGGACGGCCTTGATTACACTCGACTTTGAACTCACGTTTCAAACGATCGATAATAATTTCAAGGTGAAGCTCACCCATACCACTGATAACCGTTTGTCCGGTCTCTTCATTGGTAGCCACGGTAAAGGTCGGGTCTTCTTCGGCCAATTTCTGCAAGCCGATACCCAACTTATCGAGATCTTTCTGTGTCTTAGGTTCAACTGCAATACCGATTACAGGTGCAGGGAAATCCATAGCTTCGAGAACGATAGGAGCATCTTCTGCACACAACGTATCACCCGTGCGAATATCTTTGAAACCTACTCCTGCGCCAATATCGCCACAGTCGATAGATTCTTTCGGATTTTGTTTATTCGAGTGCATTTGGAACAAACGGGAAACACGCTCTTTCTTACCCGAACGGGAATTAAGCACATAAGAGCCCGCTACGACTTCTCCCGAATACACACGGAAGAAGCAAAGACGACCTACATAAGGGTCGGTTGCAATCTTGAAAGCGAGCGCACACATCGGCTGATCGAAAGAAGGATGACGAACGATTTCCTTTTCGGGATCATTCACATCATGTCCCACTACGGCAGGAGTATCTACCGGGCTGGGTAAA
Source organism: Barnesiella sp. B2-R-119 (assembly GCF_023656675.1). Taxonomy (NCBI): domain Bacteria; kingdom Pseudomonadati; phylum Bacteroidota; class Bacteroidia; order Bacteroidales; family Barnesiellaceae; genus Barnesiella; species Barnesiella sp. B2-R-119. The sequence goes on along the minus strand of NZ_JAMOKL010000004.1, from coordinate 472,638 downwards.
AACGCACACACGGCATCGAGCAGAGGCTGTACACCCTTGTTCTTGAAAGAAGAACCGCAAATCATAGGAACAATCTGCATAGCCAACGTTCCTTTACGAATTGCACGCATAATTTCCTCTTCGGTGATAGTCGAAGGATCCGTGAAATACTTCTCCATCAACTCATCATCACACTCGGCTATTTTTTCAAGCAGTTTGTCTCTCCATTCATCACACTCGGCCTGCAAACTAGCTGGAATTTCCTCCACACTATAATCAGCACCCATTGCCTCGTCATGCCAATAAATAGCTTTCATTCTCACCAAGTCGACCACGCCTTTGAATGTCTCCTCTGCACCGATAGGTACTTGAATAGGGCAAGGATTCGCACCCAAAACGTCTTTTAACTGACGGACAACTTCAAAGAAATTCGCACCCGAACGGTCCATCTTATTCACGTAACCGATACGAGGAACATTGTATTTATCGGCTTGGCGCCATACAGTCTCGGACTGAGGTTCAACACCGCCGACTGCACAGAATGCAGCCACAGCTCCGTCCAGTACACGCAAAGAGCGCTCTACCTCTACGGTAAAGTCCACGTGCCCCGGAGTATCGATCAAGTTGATTTTAAACTTCTCGTCCTTATAATTCCAGAAAGCGGTAGTAGCGGCAGATGTAATGGTTATACCACGTTCTTGCTCCTGCTCCATCCAGTCCATTGTAGCGGCACCATCGTGTACTTCACCGATTTTGTGCGTCAACCCCGTATAGAACAAAATACGTTCCGAAGTCGTTGTCTTACCGGCATCGATGTGTGCCATAATACCAATGTTTCTGGTATATTTCAAATGAGCGTCAGATTTTGCCATTTTCTTTATTCCTTATTTTATTCAATTAAAATCTAAAATGAGCGAATGCACGGTTAGCTTCTGCCATCTTGTGCATATCTTCTTTACGTTTAAACGCACCACCCTGTTCGTTAAAAGCGTCGACAATTTCGGCAGCCAATTTGTCGGCCATCGTTTTGCCTCCTCTTTTACGAGAATAGATAATAAGATTTTTCATTGAAATAGATTCCTTACGATCGGGGCGGATTTCCGTAGGTACTTGGAAAGTAGCACCACCCACACGGCGAGATTTAACCTCTACTTGAGGTGTAATATTTTCTAGGGCTTTCTTCCATATTTCGAGGGCAGATTTTTCCTCGTTCGGCAACTTAGATTTCGCAATCTCCAATGCACTGTAGAAAATAGTATAGGCAATATTCTTTTTGCCATCATACATCAAGTGGTTTACAAACTTCGAAACCCTCACATCATTGAATACGGGATCTGGTAATACAACCCGTTTCTTTGGTTTTGCTTTTCTCATTTTTTACAATAAATTGTCGTTCTTGTTTTTGGTTGCTGTCCTTTACATCTTCAACGAAGTCCGCCGACCTCATTTACTCAACCCAATCAGCCTATCCAATAAACGAGAACCAGTGTTCGACACTAATTCTTTAATTCTCTTTGCTGGCTTTTATAAAAAAGGGATTCTTATTTTTTACCCTTTGCGGCAGGTGCAGCGCCTGCTTTCGGTCTCTTAGCGCCATACTTGGATCGACGTTGTGTACGTCCTCCCACTCCTGCGGTATCCAATGTACCACGAACGATGTGATAACGCACACCGGGAAGGTCTTTCACACGACCGCCACGAACAAGTACGATAGAGTGCTCTTGCAAATTGTGACCTTCACCCGGTATATAAGAGTTCACCTCTTTCCCGTTGGTTAAGCGCACACGAGCTACTTTACGCATGGCAGAGTTAGGTTTTTTAGGAGTCGTCGTGTAAACTCTCACACACACACCACGTCTTTGGGGACATGAATCCAATGCGGGAGATTTACTCTTGTCTTCCAATACAACCCGTCCTTTTCTTACTAATTGTTGAATTGTAGGCATTTCTTAGAACTTTTTTAAAAAATCTTTTACTTATAACTCTTCTTATTTTTCTCTTTATCCACGACACCAAAACCAGCCATTACTTCCACATAATCAAGCGATTATATAAAAATATCGACCTTCTACGGCATCAAAAGTGGTGCAAAGATAAAGACTAAATCATTAAAAACCAAACATATTGGGATTATTTTTCAGCTTTTTCTCTTTATGCCACAAACATAAAAAAACGAATATAAAATTTTCGTTTTATTCGAAAACCTCGATTTCTTCAAATCCGAGTCCCTTCTTATCTTTTTCCGAGAGCAACATATCCTCGGCCTTTATAGGCCATTGCACGGCCACATGAGGATCGTTATAAAACAATGTCACTTCCTCATGAGGAGCATATACATTATCTACCTTATAACAGAATTGGGCAGTTTCACTCAATACGGCAAAACCGTGAGCAAACCCTCTGGGAACAAATAGTTGCTTTTTATTTTCATCGGACAGCTCTATCCCTACATATTGCCCGAACGTAGGGGACGTACGACGCAAATCGACAACCACGTCATAGACACGCCCCTGTGTCACTCTCACCAATTTGGACTGTGACCATTCACCCCTTTGGAAATGGAGCCCCCTCACCACACCATAACTCGACCGCGACTCGTTGTCTTGAATAAAATCGACAACCCCTATATACTTCTCGAAAAGTTCCTTCTTATAACTTTCCATAAAATATCCCCGGCTATCGCCAAACACCTGCGGTTCTATGACAAAAACCCCCTTTAACTTCTGCTCTGTAAATTTCATCGAAATATATTTTGGAAGACAAAGATAGCGCAAGCCGAGAGGAGAAACAAATATAATCTCCTCTAAACGCAAAAATTTTACAACAAAAGATAAAATGTATCAGAACCGCTACATGAGCACGATCAATTCAAGTCAAACTTTTCAACTGTAAACACAGAGACAACAACTTCCAAGCCTTTACCGGATCGGAGAAAACTCCGCTTTCAGGATTCTCCCACGCTCTTTCCAACCGGGGATAATCAAACCATTCCGAAACTTGCCCGAATCGCAAATCATACACCACTTCATCGGCCCAGCCTTTTAATTCCGTGGGAATATCATAAAGTCCCTCTACCTCACTTTTGGGAGCAAGCCTTATTTTTTCAGGAAGTAAAGGCATCACGATTTTATCCGAAAACCAAGCCTTTCGATGCTTACCCGAACTTCCATCGGCCAATGCAAAAGCGATTTCGATCAAGTTGTGATTTAGAAAAGCATTCCTGATTTGAACCCCGTAATACATACTCATTTTATCGACACTTCTCAACAAATGTGGTATACGTTCATAGCACAAATCACAAAACCGTAAATTTTCATTTTCCGAAACAAACGAATGTCGATATTCGGGTTTCCGTGCCAATCGTCTGAAATCGGCCGACAGGACCTCCGAAGGGACCAATGATGTAGAACTGTCACCCGGCAACGAAACCCCGCCTAAAAAATGATTAAGTCCCCATCCGCCACTAAGCACCGAAAGTCCGCGCTTGTGCATAACCCTGAAAAAAGCAGAGTAGGTAATTGTGTTCAAACCGTCGATAGGTTCCTCTTGCCATCTCGCCAGATAATCGAGCTCCTTCAACAACATCGATTTGGTAATTTTCACCTGTTCCATTGGCAAAGGTGTCTCCGCAAGCATCTCGGCACTCCACAAAACTCCGCTTTGATGAAGTTTCCCCCGATAATGCATATAGCTCTTCAACGACCTCGGAAGTCCTATTTCCTTCATCAGAGAAATAAATAACGCCGACTCCAAACTACCATTTAGCGACAAACCTTTCTCCATTTCTCCCATCAAGCTGTATCCGACACTCCTGTGCATCTGTTCCAGAAAAGCCTCCGGCAATCGCTCGGGCGACTCCTCGCTCCACAATGAGACTCTTTTTTCAAACTCATACCAACGTTTCTCTACCAGCGAATAACCATTATAATGCAACAAAAATCCGGCAGGGAGCTGATGCACACCTTCCCAAAAAGTTTCATAAGGACTGCCATAAGTAGAATAGGCCAAGTAACTCGCCCATCGTTCCGCCGACAACAAAGAACGAATTCCACCGGCAAACAAAGCTTTGATTTCGGATGCGAAAAATAAGTTACCCCTTTGGGTGGCATAATACAAGGGCTTTATGCCAAACCGATCTCGGCAAAGCAACAATTCCTCCGACCAGCGATTGTATATAACGATAGAAAAGTATCCCTCGAACCGGTCGAAACAACCATCTCCCCAACGGTCATACGCTTTTGTAATCACCTCGCACATTCCACGAGTCGTAAAAGAATAATAATTTTCGAGCTGGCGCCGGACGTCTTCATAATTAAATATTTCACCATCTAACATAACGACCAATCCGGTATCGTTATCTTCGAACGGTTGTTTAGGAGCCACGGCCATATCGATGGTTTTCATGCGATTATGCATCAATCCCACCCGAGCATCAATAAAAGAAGAGACCCAACTATTAGGAGTCTCTTTCCCTCTGTGATTTTGTGCCGCAGACATATGAAGCAATACTTGCTCCATCAAATCCACCTCTCCCACTATCCCGGCTAATCCGCACATATTTTCTATTCCTCCGATTTTTTTAGTTTTTATCAGCCAAACTGGGTTCACAAACCCGATGGAACAACTCACCCAACGTTCTCGTGCAATCAAAATCCTCAGGAGTAACCTCTACTTGATATTCCTCTTCGAGCATCATAGCCAAAGAAACCTCAAATAAATAATTCCACTCTTCCAGACTTTTATAACGAGTCTCCAAATTCAAAGATTCCCGATCCGTCCGATACAGCATATCGGCCACCAACTGCACAAAACGATTCTTCTCCATATATCCCTTTTTCCCTCATAAACGACTATATGGCCTCATTTGTTCAAAGGATTTCACAAACCGCTGTTCATTCGTTACCTCGCTCTACTGCACACCCCTCTGTATGAAATATTTATTAAAAAAACCGAACCTATTTCTAAGATTTACATTACCTTTGAAGTATCAAATTACATTTGGTTATGAAAAATATCATTCTTTTCGACGTTAATCAACAGCATTTCGATCTTTTACCGCTGGCATTCACCCGTCCGGTTTCGGACATTAGAATAGGAATTCTTACCATACGAGAAAAATGGGAACACCGGTTACCCGGCATGTACTCCTATCTCACACCCGAATATATGGCAGCCAAATATCCGGCGGCTCTCTCGGACGATAACATTTTTATCGCGAGCCACATTCTTCCCGACGATTCATTGGTAAAACAAATATCCGATTTGGATCCCGGAGAAGCCATCGTCTGCAATCAAGAACTGCTTGCATTTCGAGGAAATGAAGCCGATTTCCGAAACGAACGATACAATCGCACGATAGAGTACGACCACACGCTGAAATGTATCCGACATCTTTATGATATATTTCTGATGAACGGAGAATGTCTGGAAGCCGATTTCCGACTCATTACAAACGGACGAACGAGCGAGAAACTCAGCGATTCGAACCGTATCATCGGCGAGCCCTGCTTCCCAGACGGAACTCCCAAGATATTTTTAGAACCGGGAGCACATGCCGAATGTGCAATTTTCAACGTCACAAACGGTCCCATATACTTAGGGAAAGACTGCGAAATCATGGAAGGCAGTTGCATTCGCGCGCCATTCGCTGCCTGCGAACACGCCGTTGTCAACATGGGTACTAAAATTTATGGAGCGACCACGTTGGGGCCATATTGTAAGGTAGGCGGAGAATTGAATAATGTAGTCATGTTCGGATTCTCCAATAAAGCCCACGATGGATTTTTAGGAAATGCCGTTATTGGCGAATGGTGTAACTTGGGCGCCGGAGCTGTATCCTCCAATCTCAAAAACGATTACAGCGAAATTAAATTGTGGAATTATCCTACCCGCCGCTTCCTCCGCACGAACCTGCAATTTTGCGGACTTATCATGGGCGATCACTCCAAAGCCGGAATCAACACCATGTTCAACACAGCGACGGTAGTAGGTGTAGGCGTGAATATACACGGAGCCGGATTTCCGCGTAACTTTGTCGCCTCGTTCAGCGAAGGGGGGACCGCCGGATTCACCGACGTACAACTCACCAAATTTTATGCTATCGCCGAGAAAATGATGGCTCGCCGCGGACGCACTTTAACCGATGCCGACAAAACCATTTTCGAAGCTATTTACAATCAAGCGGAACAATTGAAATAAAATCCGTATATTTGCGCAAACAAATAAAACACAAGAGCCTATGTAAATAACTTATCGTTTTTAAGACATATATAAAAGAGCGTTAGCTTTTATTCTTGTATCTCAGAATCTGGAAAATTCTATAAGCATTAAGCAAGGATATAGAGTTATAACGCCTGCGTCGCACGACGTGGGCTTAACTTTATTGCTTAATAGGGTATTCCAGAACCTTGAGATACGATAAAGTTAGGTTCCGCGTCTTTTTTATATCCGTCTACAATCCATTTTCAAACAATCCGATTTTGGAACCGGTCGGATATTTACCTTTTTATTTTATGAAACATTTAACATTTCAAATCTCTATCTTTTTACTTTTACTCATCACTTTCACCTCATGCGAGAAAGAATATCCAACCAACGTCGATACCGTATGGACAAGGGGATTGATCAGCGACCAGTCCCCCTTCGAGTTTCTCAATAAGAATATTATCATCTCATGGAATAACGGAAAAGTCGAGGGACAAGAAAACAGAATAACCACCTTTACCGATTTAGGGAAACGGGAAACAGAAGATATAGACCTGAATACCATTGGCATTCCACAAGAAGGAGAATCATACTGTTATCCTCAAATCGGGCATCTTTATTTTGTACATCAAGCATGGAAAAGTTCTTCTCGAATACAGAACCATTGCGGATATTTCTTAGTCATAGAATCTCTCCGAAATCAAGAGGGAATCGTTATTCTTTCATCGGAATATACACCTTCCGGTTGGGAATGGATAGGTCGATACTAAAATTTCACCGAGGGGACTTCATTTAAATAAACGATAACCTATCCTTAACGACAAGGGGCTGTCCAAAAGCAGGATAGCCCCTTGTATTTTCTAAATTATCTCAATTCATTTCGAAATATCTTTTATATTCTTTCCCATAAAAAATGAGCAATATCTATTCATTAACGGTACGAAAGCCGCTATTACCACCAAATTTTATGCTATCGCCGAGAAAATGATGGCTCGCCGTGGACGCACTTTAACCGATGCCGACAAAACCATTTTTGAAGTTATTTACAACCAAGCAGAAAAATAAAAACCCAACAACTATCGATCTACTCTATTATTCCCGTTGGAGAATAATGGGGTAATTTTTTTGAAAAAGAATCTTTTCCTATCTTTAATCCCCACGAAACGATTATTGCCAACACCAAGTCTGTTAAAAAAACAATACTGTCATACCCCAATCCATTACTGCCAATTACATATTTCCCAATAGGTCTAGCAAATTCCAATAAAGGAAGATGCACTGCAAATATATACAGTGTATTACGACCTAAATAACATAATACCTTAACAAAAACACCCGACAACACAGCACAAAGTATAGCTCCCATCAAGATAAAAAAGATACCCGAAATAGCCGTAAACAAATGAATAATCCTAAATAGCATTTCCTTATCGACATATATCTTTTCCGCACAATAAAACAAGCAAACAAAAGCAATAGCACTCAAAAGGAACAAATATACCTGACACGACTTTTTTAACCGATACAATTGAAACACATATCCTCTTTTATAAAAGAAAAATCCCAAATGCATATATATCATTTCACCTATTCCCCGGCCTAAAAAGAAAGGTAATGACACCTCGTATTTCTCCGCTAACTCCACGATAAAATAAAATACCACAACAACCGTCCCGACAATCCATTCACGTGAAACACATTTTCTTATTCCCGAATAAATAATCGACATCCAAAAAAGGGAAACCAAAAACCAAAGCGGAGTATTAATTATTTCATTATCATAGGGGAACAAATCTACCAAACTCCATAAGTGATTTATTGTAAACCGATGCGACAGCAATAATAGCATCCAATAAAAGCAACAACTCAGTAAAATAAAAAACACATAAGGTAAAAGCAATTGTTTTACTTTCTTCTTAATAATCTCTTTATAAGGTTTATCTACACTTAAAACACATCCTGATAAAAAGAAAAATAGAGGCATGTGAAACGCATAAATCTCACCAAATAAAAATTGACTACAATGTCCCCATACGACCAATAAAATACCCAGTCCCTTCGCTATATCTAAATTCTCATCACGAGTAAATATTCGTAATTTACCCCCCCCCATAATTTAAAATATTTTAACATAATATCCAGTTATTATCCTACAATCCTTGTCCCCCTATCCTTTTTCCCTATACAATCGGCACGAGTAATGATTACCTCGCATACCCCGTTCCGAATAGCCTCGAATGCATTTTCGAGTTTAGGAATCATGCCGCCCTGTATAATTCCTTTCTCCCGATATTCTTGAAATAAAGGAAAATCGATTTCCGGGATAACACTCTCGTCGTCCTTCTCATCTCGCAACACTCCTTTTTTCTCGAAGCAATAGACCAGTGAGACATCGTAATAAGAGGCCAAAGCCTTAGCCGTTTCTCCCGCCATAGTGTCGGCATTGGTGTTTAGCATAAAGCCTTTACCGTCATGGGTAAGCGGAGCGATTACGGGAACGACCCCCATCTCGATTAGACCTGTAAGCGCTTTGCCGTCGGCATGACGCACATCGCCTACATAACCGTAATCGACCTCTCCTGCCGGACGTTTGTCCGACAACAAAATATTCATGTCAGCTCCCGTCATACCCAAAGCATTCACACCCACTGCCTGTAATCCGGCTACAATGTTTTTGTTTACCAAACCGCCGTAAACCATTGTCACCACTTCGAGCATAGATTTATCCGTAATGCGACGACCTCCGACCATTCGGCTCTCTATCCCCAAGCGGGAGGCCATAGCGGTGGCCGACCGACCGCCGCCATGTACCAAGACCTTTCTCCCTGGAATGGCAGCAAAAGCAGCAAGCAGGCGACTCAACGTCTCCTGCTCCTCCACTATTTTACCCCCTACTTTTATCAGTGTCAGTTTGTCCATTAGTCTAACCGTTATTTTCTTCCCCGGCAAACTCCATCAAATAGGCTTTGATAAAATCGTCTATCTTACCGTCCATGACGCCCTGCACGTCCGAAGTTTGATAATTGGTACGGTGGTCTTTCACCCGACGGTCGTCGAATACATAACTGCGTATTTGCGACCCCCACTCGATTTTTTTCTTGCCGGCCTCGATTTTAGCTTGTTCGGCCATACGATGTTGCAACTCTTTCTCATACAAAATAGAGCGCAACTGACGCATGGCATTCTCCCGGTTTTTAGGCTGATCCCGTGTCTCGGTATTCTCGACCAAGATTTCTTCTTCCTCTCCGGTATAAGGGTCTTTGAACTGATAGCGCAACCGCACGCCCGACTCCACCTTATTCACATTCTGTCCCCCGGCCCCGCTCGATCGGAATGTATCCCACGAAATATTCGCCGGATTGATATTGATTTCTATCGTATCGTCGACCAACGGTGTGACGAATACCGATGCAAAAGAAGTCATGCGCTTTCCTTGCGCATTATACGGAGATACCCGCACCAACCGGTGCACACCGTTCTCGCTTTTCAAATAACCGTATACATAATCACCTTCGATTTGTATCGTCACCGATTTGATACCGGCCTCGTCGCCCTCCAATATATTGGCGATAGAGGCTTTATAGTTATGCTGTTCGCACCATCGCAAGTACATACGCATCAACATCGATGCCCAGTCTTGCGACTCGGTTCCTCCGGCTCCCGAATTGATTTTCAGAACGACACCCAATTTATCCTCTTCCCGACGCAACATATTGCGAAGTTCGAGATTCTCGATAAGCTCCGTAGTGCGTTTGTAAATCTCGTCCACCTCTTCTTCCGACACGATACCTTCTTTCACGAAATCGAAAGCCAGCCTCAATTCTTCCACCGACTTTTCTATTTCGGTATAACTATCTATCCAGAAATGTAAGGCTTTTACTTTCTTCATCTGTGCTTCCGCCTTTTTTTGGTCTTCCCAAAAATCGGGCACATGGGTACGCAACTCTTCCTCTTCTACCTCGATTTTCTTCGAATCGATGTCAAAGATACCTCCTCAACGCCAACTTGCGTTCTTCCGTCTCTTTTAATTGTTCTTGTGTAATCATATTTATAGGCTTCCTTATGATATGACAAAAGGGTGTACAAAAATATACACCCTCTGCCTATTTACCAAATTTCATATTTCGTTTTTAAGCATACATGGCCTCTATCTCGTCTTTATACAATAAATTGATAACCGACCGACGAATTTTCAACGTATTGGTCAACTCGCCCTTTTCCATGCTGAAAGCCTGCGGCAATAGCGTGAACCGCTTGATTTGTTCGAACCGGGCGAAATTCTTTTGCAACGCTTCTATCCGTTCCGAAATAAGAGCCTGTATCTTCTGGTTTTTTACCAGCTCTTCCAAATTTCGATATTGTATCTGTTTTTGAGCAGCATACTCTTTCAAAGCCTCATAAGCCGGAATGATAATAGCCGTCACATATTTCCGTTGGTCTCCTATCACCGCCACTTGGTCGATATACTTATCTTCGCCCAGACGAGTTTCCAACGCCTGCGGAGCGATATATTTCCCATTGGACGTTTTGAACAAATCTTTCAAACGCTCGGTCAACACCAATGCCCCTTGTTCGTTTACCTTGCCAGCATCGCCCGTACGGAACCAACCGTCCTCAGTAAAGACTCTGGCCGTCTCTTCGGGTTTACGGTAATAACCCTTCATTACGGTCTTTCCTTTTACCAATATCTCGTTATTCTCACCCAACTTCACCTGAATATCGGGCATTAAAGAGCCTACCGTTCCGAATTCATATCCCACCAAATCGAAGCAACTCACCGTCGCTGTCGTCTCGGAAAGGCCATAACCATAAACGATATTGATACCGCAAATATGCAGAAACTCGTTAATCGTGTCGGATAACGGAGCTCCCGCCGTAGGAAAGATATTCCCGTTTTCTACCCCGACAGCCCGACGAATTTTCGAGAAAACGAACTTGTCGTAGAATCTGTATTGGCATTCGAGCCACAGCGGTACACGTTTCCCGGCTCGCAAATATTCCACATTGCGACGACGACCTATTACGAACGCCCTCTCTGCCAAGCGACGAGCGATACCTTTCATCTTCGACAGGTTATCCTGTATGGCCGAGTAAACCTTCTCCCAAAAACGGGGAACACTGCACATAATAGTCGGCCGTATCTCTCGAATCGTATTCTGTATATCTTTCGGATCGACATTGATAGCGATACGCATGCCCACGGTCAAACAATAATAAGACCACGCCCGCTCGAACACATGAGTCAACGGAAGGAAACAAAGCGAAACGTCTTTATCCGAACATGTTACTAAACGTTGAAGATGTATACGCATAGCCTCGTCGTAATTGGAATGCGCCAACATAACTCCTTTGGGCTCTCCGGTCGTTCCAGAGGTATAAATCAACGTAGCCAAATCGTCGGGCGAACCGGCATTTCTACGCCGCTCCACTTCTTCGCAGACTTTCTCGTCGGCCGATTTTCCCATTGCTATCAGGTCTTCGAAATAGACAGACGAGCTATCGCTCTCTGCTCGTTTTATATCGGGATCGAAAAGTATCAGCTTTTCCAACGTCGGGCACTCCCGCAAGGCGATAATCGCATTGTCGTACTGCACTTGACCGCCAACGAATAGGAATCGTATCTCTGCCTCATCGATAATATACTTTATCTGATCCAAAGAACTGGTCGGATAAAGGGGCACTGTCACCGCACGGTTATCGAATGCAGCGAAATCCACGATAAGACCTTCCGGCTTATTCTGTGTATATGTAGAAATATTTTCTTCTTCGCGAATACCCAATATTACCATAGCTTTCGCCATGTCCGATACTTGCTCTGCGAAACGGTTCCAAGAAGTAGAAACCCATCGATTGGTTGAATAGTCCTTGTGGCTGAACACCTCACGGTTGCCATATTTTGCAGCCTGCCTGCGGACCAACGAGGTCAATTGATTTACCATAAATATAACTATAAATCTGCGACAAAGTTACAGATTATATCGGTACGATTCCCGTTTTAATAAGTTTTAAGTAGAATATATATTTCATTTTGTTAAGTCGACATTGCAAAATTCGGCTTTATATCATTTGTACATCAACCTTTCCCCACAAATAAGCATTCAAATCCGAATAGTTAATATCAGTTAATATTCAAACCCATATCGCCCCCAATAAATCCGGTCAGAAATTATCGAAACCGATAAAAATAAACTACTTTTGTGAAAATCGAAATCGGAAATGAACTCAAAAGACGAACTATATTATTCTGCCATAGATTTGCTACATCGGTTAATCAGGACACCTTCCATCAGTCGGGAGGAAGATGCGGCAGCGCAAATAATCTGTGAGACCTTGCAAAAAAACAGATTCACACCATATCGAGCCGGCAATAACGTATGGACTTTCGCCCGCGAATTCGATTCAGAAAAACCTACCGTTCTCCTCAACTCGCACATAGATACGGTAAAGCCCACAGACAGTTGGAGTCGCCCGCCCTTTGTTCCGATCGAAGAAGATAACCGGCTATATGGCTTAGGAAGCAACGATGCCGGAGCAAGTGTCGTCTCTTTGTTAAGCGCATTCATTCACCTTTCCGAAACCGAACAGCCCTACAACCTTGTCTTTTTGGCATCCGCCGAGGAAGAAGTCTCCGGGCAAAACGGTATTGTCAAGACTCTGGAACAACTACCGACTATCGATTTCGCTGTGGTAGGCGAACCCACGGGTATGCAGCCCGCCGTCTGCGAAAAAGGGTTGCTTGTACTCGATTGTTCCACACATGGAAAGTCGGGACACGCCGCCCGCAACGAAGGGATCAACGCCTTGTACAAAGCCACCGAAACGATCGAAGCCCTACGAACATTCGAGTTTCCGCTCGCTTCCGATTTATTGGGAAAAGTAAAACTGACTGTTACCCAAATTCAGGCAGGAACGCAACACAACGTTATCCCCGACCGTTGCGATTTTGTAGTCGATGTACGCACCAACGACCGCTACACCAATGCCGAAGCCGTCGAGATTCTCAAATCCCGTTTTCCCGAAGTGGAAATCACGCCTCGCTCCCTACGGCTCAATTCATCGGCAATTTCCATGCAGCACCCGTTTGTCCGCAGAGCACTCCTTGCCGGATATAAACCATTCGGTTCTCCCACCCTCTCCGATCAAGCCCTCATGCCATTCCCCTCGGTAAAAATGGGTCCGGGCGATTCGTCACGCTCGCACACCGCCGACGAATACATTATATTAGAAGAAATACGAGAAGCCATTGAAGTATACATTTGCTTACTCGATCGGCTTCAAATCGAGAAATCAGCGCAATAATCGGTTGGCAAGGATAGCCGATCCTCGACCTCCCCAAGAGACATATCGATAAACTATCGGTAAGAACCAGCGCATCGTCCTGTCTTTACCCGCTGTCTCCATCGTCGAGCGATAAATCTCAGTACCCAACGGACTTTTTTCCTTTCGACAAAGTCCGGCCACAACCATTTGTTTATAAAGCAACAATTTATGCAAACGGGCTTTCTGCGCAGAATCGCTTCGCTCCACATCTTCGTGAGCTTGCGCAATCGCTCTTAAAATATCGGGGACATTAGGAACATAACGATAACCAGTAATACTGTCGGCATGAAGATATACATTCACCAACGGAGGTGTTTGAACCCATACGATTCGGTCTGTAAGCAGTAACAATTTGATTCCTAAACCCCAATCCTCCCAACGCATATAGTCCTCAGGCCAGCCGCCCACTGCACGCACCACTGCCGTCCGCACCGCATAACGTACCGTACCCAAAGTACTATGGAACAAATGAGGTTCCACCCGGTTGGAGAAAACCGCCTTTGCCGAATAAGGTTTGCCCTGTTCCGGTATAAGCCGTATGGTACACCCCGCAATATCCGCCGATGAATTACTCTCGAAAGCCTGCATATACAGCGAAACTGCCTCGGGAATATACTCGTCGTCGCTATCGAGAAAAGCCACAAACTCCTCCGTCACACAAGTAAGACCTCGGTTCCGGGCTGCCGATGGCCCTCGTTTAGCCTCTTCGACAACCGTTATCCGAAAATCATCGGTCTCATACGCCCCCTTTAACTCCCGGCATAAAGCCAACGACCCATCGGTGGAACCGTTATCGACCAATACCACATGGATAGGGCGGTAAGTCTGTGCAACGACAGAATCGAATGTCCGCCGCAACTCCCGTTCCCGATTATACACGGGAATAACTATCCCTATTCCTGCTTGTTTCATCTATGCAAATATAAACAGATTCTGTATGAAAAACATACGCATGTATATTTTTCATACAGAATCCACCTATCTACAACAAAAATCTAAAACGAGGAACCTTTGAAAACAGTTGAATACTCTTTGGGAACAAGTCGTCCCCTCAAAGTAATCCGATTCGAATTATAATTGGGACTAATAACCACGGACGCATAGTTACTCCCTTTGAATAAAAAGATATTGACCGTAGCAGAAATACCGGTTCCCATAACGTTCATGGAAAGAGTCGTATTTCCTTTCTTATCCGTCTGTACCTTCACATTCGAAGCACTACCTTCCACAGTTATACCACCCACCCCGTTCGGGCCTCCACCGTTAAACGGAGCCACCTGTACGATCGCCCTATTATCCGACAAAGAAACAAAATTCGTATTGGACGATACGAAAGCAGTCCCGCCCCTTTTAAACAGCAACTGATCTGCTTCCAATACAAAATTCGATTTTTCCAAAGCACTCACCGCATTCTTATAATTAATCGAATCTTGGATAGCAGCCAACTGTTTTTTCAGTTCACGACTGTTTACATTCTCTTGTTTCTCTTTCGTATCTATACGTTTTTCCGACTGAGCATATACCGGTACACCCAGCACCAATATTGTCATAAAAAGAAATAATCTGTTCATATTCCAAATTTTAAATTAACGATAACATAATTGCAAAAAACATGCCACATATAAAATTGAATCGAAGTATATCTTCCGCAAAATCAAATCATTCACACCCTCCACCAATGCATTACTAATCATAGACCGGCAAACGTAGAGCTATCGAATACCGCATTCAGCCGAACCAATAACGGCGGTCGAGTAATCTGTAATTCCAGATAAATAATGTTACCTATTTATACAATGCTTCGAAGGTTCATATTGTTCGCTTCGGCATCTTTATTCTCAACCTCGAAAACACTCGAAACCAAGACAATTTTCCTCGGTTGAAGATAAATTTCTGTACAATACTCATTTCAATCTTTCCGTCGGGACATTTCTACAAAATTTTATTACTTTTGTCGATATACGAAACATCGTCCAAACATAGCCATGAACATACTTTTCGTCTACTTCGACAAAACCATTCAGAACGACAACTTGTACGTCAAGTCCCTATGCGAGGAGATACGACGACAAAATGGCTCCATAGAATGCAGTATCGATGCCTTTTGGAATTCCACCCGAAAATACGACATCGTCCACATTCAGTTTCCCGAAGTCATTTTCAAATGGCGGCAACCCTCCGATAACGGGTTAAAAGCTCTACGGCAACGAATCGATCGCCTGAAAAGCATGGGAACCAAAATCGTATATACCCGCCATGACGCTATCCCGCATTATTGCACGGACAAAAACAAATTGGAACTATATCGTATCGTCGAAACTCAAAGCAATGCGATTATTCATTTGGGAGAATATAGCCGACAAGAGTTCGCCCGCATATATCCCGAAACCACGGCTCGGCATTTCGTCATACCTCATCACATATACGATTCATGTGGATATGCATTCCCATCGAAATTGACCTCCCGCAATAAGCTGGGACTACCGACCGATAAATTCATCATTCTCACTTTTGGAAGTTACCGCAACGAAGAAGAACAGCGCCTTGTCGTCGATGCTTTCGAACATCTACCCATGTCGGATAAGTTCCTATTGGCTCCCGGTTTCTACAACAGTTGTTTTACCAACCGTAAAACACCCATACAAAATCTGCTGCGATACCGAACTCAAAAAAAGAAATTCCGGCTCGACACGAATAGAGCTTTACAACTACACGAGAAAATATCGAATACCGAGCTTCCTTACTACTTCTCGGCCGCAGATATCGTCCTGATTCAACGTAAAGAAATTCTCAACTCGGGCAATGTTCCTATGGCTCTTTTCTTTCATAAAGTCGTCGCAGGACCCAAATTCGGGAATATCGGCGAACTTCTCGATTTGACGGGAAATCCTACTTTCGACCTCACCGACAGTCATTCGGTTATCGAAGCTGTCGCTCATGCCCGACAATTAGCAAATACAGGATATGGAGAAAAGAATGCAGAATTTGCCCGACAAAATATGAATACGGAACTTATCGCACAAAAAACAATTCTATGTTACCAACAAATCTATAACTTAACTTTGCATGAAAATCCTACTGATCGGTGAAGCCAGCAACTTACACTGGACATTGGCCGAAGGGCTTCGAGCCAATGGTCACACGGTGACAGTCGTTTCTCACGGTAGCCACTGGCTCAACAACAAACGAGATGTCAGTATCGTTCGTCGAGGATATGATCTGTTTCATTCCATACAGTACATGGCGGATATTATACGACATCTCCCTCAAATGAGAGGGTATGATGTTGTCCAAGTAACTAATCCTGTCTTTTTCGATTTACGTCCAGAAAAGAATTGGGCTATTTTTAAATACCTGAAAAAGCACAACAAAAAGATATTCCTCGATGCTCTCGCCATAGACCACTATTATGTAAAAGCATGCTTGGACGGCAAAACCTTTCGTTACTCCGACTTCTTCATTGGAGACCGACCGCTCCCGCATCCCGAACGAGAAAAAATGCTTGCGGCATGGATAGGCGGTCCCAACGAGCGACCCAACATCGAAATGGCCCAAGAAGCCAATGGTATCATTGCCTGTCTATATGAATATTATGCAGCATACCAGCCCGAATATGCCGATAAGTTAGCCTATATCCCCATACCCATCGACCTGTCGATCAACCCTTTCCACCCGATAAAAAGCACACCGGAGGTCGTTAAGTTCTTCATCGGGATACAACAACACCGCACAGCGATAAAAGGAACCGACATATTACTCGACGTACTCCGAGAAATTCATGATAAATACCCCTGCGAAAGCCATATACAAAAAGTAGTTTCCGTACCGTTCGACGAATACAACAAACTACTGGTAGATTGTCATATCCTTCTGGACCAACTCTATTCCTATACACCCGCCACCAATGCGCTGGCAGCTATGGCACGAGGCATTATAGCCGTAAGCGGAGCCGAACCCGAATTTTATAATTTTATCGGCGAGCAAAAACTACGGCCTATTATCAACGTGTTACCCGACCGAAACGATATATTCAAACAACTGGAAAATCTGATTATACATCGGGATCAATTACCGAGACTATCGACCGAAAGTAGACAATTCGTAGAAAAATATCACGACCACGTAAAAGTAGCCCGGCAATATCTCGAATTTTGGGAGAAGCACTGATTATTTCGATTTACAGAATATCTTCTTTTTCAACTGAAATCCGGTAAAAAGACAAATAAATGCGGTCAGGCTGTAAGCCCCCGCCAAACAATCGTTCGACCACAACAGCCAAACGAAATAACATAAAGAACTATAAACAAAAAGAGAAACGAACATTCGCACCGGAATATGTAACCCAAATTTCAGATGACAAACCATGTAAATCCCTGTCATCGAAAACAGATAGGCCAACAAATAGGCCACCCCGACACCCTGTAACCCCCAATGGGTATACCCGACAAGATACATTACGAACATCAAGGAATCGGCTACGATTTCCGTTATTAAAAAAATACGACCTGCTCCCTTCGCCAACAGGACGAAACTCACGCTCCACGAAAATGCCCGGAAAAGCATGCCCAATACAGCCCACGAAATATACCCGCTGATGGCTAAAAACGCGGGTGTATATAATATATGTATAATCAAGTTCTGAAAAATCAGGAATAACGAAATGACAGGAGCCAATATCAACAACGACGTTTCCACTTGCCGGGTCACATGTTCCGACAACAATACTTTATCCTCGCAGACAGCCGATAAACGGGGATAATATTCCATAGACATAGCCGTAAAAACCAAACCCACATACTGCATGACCAACGTATAACCCGCTTGGAAAAAACCTACCTCTCCGGTTCCTCCTCTATCGTTGAGCCATGCGACGAACAGATAGGAATACAAGGTCGTGACAAATCCGCTTACCGTCATATAAATACCCAACGAAGCGATATTCTTTCCCTGCCGATAAGTCTCGGTCCAACTCATTTTTACCGGCTTTACCTTCATCTTCCTACCCAACGAAACAGTCACGACCCAAATGGAAAATGTATGTGCGATAATGGCGGGAACAATACCCGAAATACCGAAAAAATAAAACAAGGGTAAAGAGAGTAATAAAGCGAAAAAAGACCCTAAGACAGAACATCTCGCCAAAACCCGCAAACGTTCAGATGCCTGAATCACCGCCCGTTCCCCCTCGGTAAGAGTCGTAAACAACAACGTACACGACAAAAAAACGTACCCCCATATATGGGTATCGTCACCAAACGTATATCGGCTTAACAACGGAGCGAAAGTCAGCATAACCACCGCCCCCAACAACCCGGTGAACCAAATCCAACGACGCACGACAGACACCAATTCGGCAAACCGACTTTCGTCCCCCGATTTAAACGCTTTGGATAAATCCCTCACGGAACTCGTTCCGATTCCCAATCTTGTCAACGAGGAAATCATCTCGACGGTATTATTATACAGCCCGATGATACCCACACCCTCGGCTCCCAACCATATAGCGACCAATTTCGTTTTGATAATCGAGCAGAGAATGGTAAATACCTGTGTACCGCCGAAAAGTCCGGTAGCCTTCACGATCGTGCGATAGATATTTTTTTTCTCCTCCCCGCCGGTCATAGCGTTATCTCGTATATATCATAAGCAACCCCTCGCCCGCCGAATCCCTCTTTTTGAGCGATAAGCCCCTCGTTCAGATAGTGCCCCATATCTTCCGTCGACTGACCGAAATCGAACCATTTCCTATCGGCGAAAACCTCTCCTATAAGCCGGGCGTACAACAAATCGAGAGCACCCGATGCTTTCCCTTCTGCCGAAGCAGAAGTATATTGCGCATGCGCCACGATTCCCGTATCATAAATGACGCTCCCCGCCAATATCTCGTCCCCCCTCATCGTCACGAAATGACGAATCCGGTCGGGGAACCGACTATGCAACAACACGATTTCGTCCAACGAGTGAACAGGTTTCACATGAAACCGCTCTTGCAAATTAGCATCTAAAACTTTCCAAAAAGGAGAGAACTCGGTGGTCTCGACTACCCGCAACCCGGCTTGCTCGGCCTTCTTCATTCGGCTGCGCCGGTCGGCACGTAATCGGAGTGAATTATCCAACTGCACGGTCGAAGATATATTGCGCCCTATCAATCGAGCCTCTAATCGAAATAAAGCATACAAATCCGACTCAGAAGGATAACGATGATAGATATGTGGAATACATTTATACACCCATTTGACAAACCGTTCTTTTTTCAAAAAATCGGCAATCGACCGCATGATTTCGAGAACCTGCGCCGTCGTATTCCGAGTAGTCACGATCAACCCGCCGTAAGTCAGTCCGGCATGCGAGTACAACACATCGCCCGAACGGTTTGCCGGTAACAAGGCCAACAATTTATTACCGTCATAAACCAAGAGAGAATAATCCGTAAAGCGATCGGCATGATACTCCATATACTCCCGCAAAAACAAAAACGTACTGTTCGACGATTCGGATACGAAATCATTCCAATCCCTATGATAAGCCGTAGTGTACCGATGTATTTCTATCATACGAATCTTGTTTTATTTTACAAATTCAGCCATAGCTCCGGATTCAGTTTCGTACGTTCTTTCCACAATTGGAAAGTAAGAATCGTACGATTGCCGTCCTGAGAGTCGGAATAAATCTTTCCTAGATTCTGCCCGGTCGAAACCTTTTCGCCGGCTCGTACATATACCTCGCTTAAATTGGCATAGATAGTCAGATAATTACCGTGACGCACGATAATCGTACTGTTGTATCCCGGTGTCACGAAAATGCGGGAAACGACTCCGTTGAATACAGCACGAGCCTTTGTTCCCGGTGTAGTCTCGATATCGATACCGCTATTTTCGGTCTGCACATAGCGCAACTCCGGGTGCTTCTGCCGCCCGAAATGCGCGACTATTTTATAACTCCCCGACAAAGGGAACGGCAGCTTTCCTTTATTTTTCTCGAAACTGCCCGACAAGGCCAATTCTTCTTTGGTCATCTTATAACCTTTGGTCGACCGCTGCTGTGCAGTAGAATTTTTTCCCTCGGTCTTGTCGGCACGGGTAGACGACTTACGCTCTTCCTCGGCAATCAGTTGTTCCAACTTGCGATCCAACGCCTCAGCCTGTTTCCGCTTCCGGTCTATCTCCCTTTTCAGTTGTTTCTCTTGCTTCTTCAATCCGGCAATCAACGTTCGTTTACTGCCTTCTTGTTTTTTCAATACCTCGGCTTCGGCATTCCGTTCCTTCAATACCGCATTCTTTTCGGCTACACTTTTGGCAAGTTGTTTTTGCAACACTTCCAATTGCTGTTTCCGTTCCGCAATCTCGGCAGCCTGCCGCTTTCTCCACGCCGAGTACTCTTTCAGATAACGAGCGCGACGATAGGACTGGCTCAATGAAGATGCAGAAAATATAAACATAAGTTCATCATACTCCGACCGCTGATGTCCCATGCGTTTCACCGCGTTGGCATAACTCCTTTTTTTAGCCGTCAAGTCCTTTTGCAATAAATAAATAGTATCTTTCACAGCCCTTTGCCTGCGATTGATTACAGCGATTTCCCTATTGATTTTCGAGATAAGATTCCGTTGCTGCCTGATTTCTGCGGTAATACTGTTTAATTCGTTCAAAGAATTTTTGGCACTCTTCAACGTTTTATTCAGTTTTTTATTGGTCTCATTCAACTCTTTCAAAGTCCGCTCCCGGTTCTTCCGTAAATCCTCCATTTCGAGAGTTTGAGAAAAAACCGCAGCCGAAAAGCCGAACAACAAACACCATATAATCAACCACCTTTTCATATCGACAATTTCTTTAACATCTGCGCAGCCGAAACACGCGTATATTTTGATAAAGCAGGTTTCTCTACACCGACTTTTCCATTCCATGAAACCGAAGAGGAATCATATCTTAAATTCAACGAAACCGGGACACTCAACCCCGTCAAAGCGATTTTCATCTTCGTAGGAAAATTCTCGCTCTGTCCCTGTTTAATAAAATCGGTATAATGGCATACAATCTCTTTATGTCCACTCGTCGAACCCATTTGGGTAGAAAGCAGTTTTATTTCGTCCAAATCGAAACGGTAACCAAATCTCTCGTCCTGCCTTTTCGGAGAAAGCGACCAACGGGAGGAACCGGATTCCATCACCTCGAAATCATCTATACCATATGCATTGTTCGCGCTATTCAATAAAAATATGCGTCCCAACAAAGCATCTTGAACGGTCTGCAACGAAACAGGACTGGACAGCCTCTCCCCTATCTCCTGCAACGATGCCGTTACATACTGTTTCTGCATCTTATTCACCAGAAACAAACTGTCGGGTGTCATATATAACCGAGCGACTTCTATGCCCAAAATGATTCTCACTGAGATTTGCAACACTTCGCCCCGGACCATACGCAGTTGAGTAGATGCACTCAAAGAACCGCTCGCCCCGAAAGATAAATCGGCGGAACCTTTGGCAGAAAACGTATTCCAATCAGGATAGGAGGCCATTAACGACTCGAAATTATTCCGCACCTCTTGTGAAACAGGACGCTCTGAAATCAATTCCTTCCCACTCTTACACCCTGCCAAAATCAGCAGAACGATCGAGCAGACCGTGATTCGTATGTGATTCATTTCTCGATATATTTCTTGTTCTTGATTTTCTTTTGCAACAGCTCGGCCGATTCGCTACCTGCTTCGAGAGCTTTCTGCCAGTAGGTCACAGCCTCGTCGACTTCGCCCAGCATAAACAAAATATCGCCGTAATGCTCGAACAACTCCGCACTCGGCTCTTTCGTCTTATCTAACGCATTTTGTAAATAAATCCGTGCCAAAGAATAATTACCCTGCTTGAAAAATATCCAAGCATACGTATCTAGATAAGTAGCATTATCCGGCTCGGCCTTAACGGTCTGTGCACTCATTCGCTCGGCTTTATCCAAATCCCGTCCCTCCATAGCGAGAAAATAGCTGTAATTATTCAACACTGGAATATTCGATGCATTGTAAGACAAGGCTTTCTCATACATTTCATACGACTTCTCCTTATCTCCCGCCGAATGGTACACATCGCCCATCTGCCCGTAAAAAAACGACTTCGTACCCGCATCGTTCTCCTCTACATAATTCAAGCCTGTTTCCAACATCGAGAGGGCCTCGTCATAACTTTTAGTCTGTGCGCTGGCTACCGCCACATACATATATATATCCTTTTGGTCGGGAACATATTGTATAGCCCTCTTTCCCACTCGTATCACCTCGGCGTATTTCTCTTGATAAAGATACAGCCCTATCAGTTGCAACCAGTTTTCCGGATTAGTAGGAGCCAAATCGGCAGCAATCACATACTGTTCCTCGGCACGGGAAAAATCTTTACGACTTGACAGATACATACCGAACAGACGATGAACAGGTTCTTCCTGAGGGTACTGTTCCAACATCTCGGCAAATAAGGAATCGACCCGGTTCAACTCTTGTTTTTTCTTCATGAGGCCGACGATATACGTACTGAAAATACTTAGTTTGGTATCGACATCGATACGTCGGTTCATCAGAGCATTGCGTATTTCGTTATTATAAGCGATCGTATCGCCTCGTTTCTCATAGTATCCGGCTCTCGACAAATAGATATATCCGTTTTCGGGTTCAAGATCCAAAGCTTTATTATAGATCGACAGAGCCGCCGAATCGTTTCCGGCCTCCAAATAAATATCGCCCAACAGTCTCATATAATCGGTATTTCGGGGAAAAGTCCGTTGCAACTTCTCCGCCTCGGCCACCATAGCCTCCTTATCGCCCATATACTCATAAAGTTTCAACTTCTCTATCGTAATCGGCTTCATCATACCCATCGATGACTCCATTCGATCATAACAGGCGACAGCCTGCTTCATATCGCCTTTGGCCGTATAAGCTTCTGCCAAAGCCGAATTTATTTCGGGCTTATCGGGATTCTGTTCCAGCAACCGCGTCCATATCCGTATGGCCTCGTCGTGATGGTTGCTCTGCTGTGAGAAATTGGCATACACTACGTTATACCAATAATTATCGGGATATTTTTCAGCGGCATATCGCAAGTCTTTCCTCGCCTGCTCGTAAAACCCCATTCTCAGATAATATGGAGCCAAGAAAAAGCGCGCGGCGGCACTAGTCGTATCCAAATCGGCCGCCCGACTCATCAAATCGAATGCGGCATCGTTTTCTCCGATAGCTTTCAATCGCTCGGCCTCCAAATAGAAATAGTCAAATTTCCGGCGATCCTCCGAAGAAAGCTCTCCCGACTTATCCGCAATACCTTTGGTCGAGGCACAGCCGCACAAAATAAAAACAAATATTAAGCACGTCAATCCTCTTGTAAACCCATATTTCCGTATTCCCATCTCCATCATCATTTCTCGGAGGTTGCTATTTCACACCTGTATGACCGAATCCGCCGGCTCCCCGCTCGGTCTCGTCCAAGCTATCCACTTCATTCCACTCTACCCGACAATACTCTTTCACCACCATTTGGCAAATACGCTCGCCGTCTTCGATGGTAAACGGCTTGTCCGAAGCGTTCAACACGATGATACCTACCTCTCCCCGATAATCGGCATCGATCGTTCCCGGAGAATTCGGTATCGTGATACCATGCTTCAACGCTAACCCGCTACGCGGACGTATCTGAGCCTCGTATCCTTCGGGCAAAGCGATAAAAAGCCCGGTAGGAATCAACCGGCACTCCATAGGAGCTAACGTAACGGGCTCCGACAGATTGGCGCGAATATCCATTCCGGCCGAGAATAAAGTACTGTAAGAAGGTAACGCATGATGCGACTTATTGACTATCTTGATGGAAACTTTCATCTGAGCATGTTTTAATAGAGAACACTTATTTTTATTCTTTTAATTTGCGAAAATAACGAAATCCTATCAAAAAAGCAGCCTATTTTTTATATTTTAATTCAATATATCTGTAAATCGGGTGAGGTTTTCACTATATTTGCATAAAATGTGAAATAGCAGAGATTCGGTATGAAAAACAAATAATTTGTTTTATCCTACTTTCACTATTTTTGCAAAGATTGACGATAAAACCCTTATGAACGCACAAGCCCAAGAAAAAGCCACGCAAATGCATTGGGAGAAACTGATCACCTCCAAACGGTTCGGCATGGAGCAATACCATGACGACAGACATCATACTCGCACCGATTTTCAACGCGATTATGACCGATTGGTTTTCTCGGCCCCGTTTCGTCGATTACAGAACAAAACACAGGTATTTCCTCTGCCGGGTAGCATCTTCGTCCATAACCGACTGACCCACAGCCTCGAAGTTTCATGCGTAGGACGCTCATTGGGAAACAACGTGTCGGCCGTGCTCAGCGAAAAATACAAAAACGAACCGTGGTGTTACAAACTCAACCACTTGGGAGCCATCACCTCGGCGGCATGTCTTGCCCACGATTTGGGAAATCCGCCTTTCGGGCATTCGGGTGAAAGAGCTATCGCAACTTATTTTTCCGAGGGAAACGGACAAATAATAAAACAAGAACTGAAAAACGAATATCATTGGCAAGATCTTACGCACTTCGAAGGTAATGCAAATGCTTTCCGGTTGCTCACCCATCAATTTCAAGGTCGGAGACCCGGAGGATTCGCCCTCACCTATTCGACATTGGCCTCGATAGTCAAATATCCCTACTCCTCCATACAATCGACAAAAAAAGGAAAATCGGGATTTTTCACCTCCGAGAAACAAGACTTCCTGCGTATCGCCCGAGACTTGGGATTACTGCCGGACGGCGACAGCGGCGAACGATACCATCGCCACCCGTTAGTCTATTTGGTCGAAGCTGCCGACGACATCTGCTACCAAATTATGGACATCGAGGATGCCCATAAACTGAAAATCCTGACAACCGAAACCGTCAAGAAACTATTCCTCGACTTTTTCGATGACGACAGAAAGAAACACATCAACGAAGTTTTGGAAATAGTGAGCGACCTCAACGAGCAAATCGTTTATCTGCGGTCATGTGTCATCGGCACGCTCATAGACGAATGCTCCACGCTGTTTTGTCGGGAAGAACAAGCGCTGTTAGAGGGAAGATTCAAAGGAGCTTTGGTGGACCACATTTCCGAAAGGCCCCGGACGGCCTACCAAAATTGCGCCGACACCGCATGGACGAAAATTTACAAATCGTCCGATGTTCTGGATATCGAGTTAGCAGGTAATCGCATCATTTCCGTTCTGCTTGACAAATTCCTGGATGCCGTACGATTCCCCGACAAAGCCTATTCGAGACTATTGCTGAACAAAGTACCCGAACAATACGAAGTACATTCCACCACGCTGTACGGTAAAGTTCAGGCCGTCATCGATTATATATCGGGTATGACCGACGTCTATGCTCTCGACCTCTATCGAAAAATCAACGGCATGAGTTTGCCGTCTCTCTAAATATGAATTATGAAAAAAATCGCTATAATTTCTCTATTGTTACTCGTCTGCCCGCTCATACGGGCGATTGAATACACGGTCGATAAAGTTCCCAATGTGCACCTCGATGACGGGAGACGTTTCGTAAGCAATCCAGACGGTATTTTATCGGCCGAGACAGTAAACACCCTCGACCAAATGCTATTCTCCCTACAAGAAGCCAACACTTCCGAAGTTGCAGTCGTCGCCTTACAGTCCATTGGGGACGACGACATAGACGACTTCGCCACGGAACTTTTTACCCGATGGGGAATAGGAAAACAAAACGACAACGGACTGCTGGTTTTGTTGATACTCGACCAACGCAGAATTACATTCCGCACAGGGTATGGTATAGAAGGAATATTACCCGATGCTATTTGTAAACGCATACAAACGCAATACGTTATACCACAATTCAAACAAGGAGACTATGATAAAGGAATCCTCGACGGAATGAATGTCATTACCCGAATTTTAACAACTCCCGAGGCCGTAAAAGAACTTGCCGCCGCACCGGTAAAAAAAGGAATCGACTGGGAGAGAATCATCGGTATATACCTCACGGTTTCCCTCGTCGTATCTCACATTTTGTTATTTGCTATGCTTTGGAACATCGCTCATTATGCAAAAAAAGACGCCTACGAGCGATACAAACGGCTGGCCGGATTTCGCCCGTATCTCTTAGCCGGCAGCTTTTTGTTCCCATTCTTCGTACTTCTCCTTTACGGAGGGCTCGGACGACGGTTGAAGCGTCTTCGCAACAAGCCTCGCAATTGTGAATCTTGCGGAAACAAAATGAGAAAGCTCGACGAAGAAGAAGACAACCGATACCTCACACCGCAAGAAAACACGGAAGAACGGCTGAACTCGGTAGATTACGACGTATGGCTCTGCGACCATTGCGGGAATACATTGGTATATCCTTATGAAAACCAATTTACTCAATACCAGAAATGCCCGTACTGCCACAGCCGGGCTTACAGTTTCGAAGGCGACCACATTCTACGCAGAGCTACGACGGTCAGTACCGGATTGGGAGAAAAAAGATATCATTGCGCTCACTGTCACAAAACAGACTGTAAACAGTATATCATACCCATTATCGTAGCCGCCGCAGTTGTCGGAAGTGGTCGTAGAGGCGGAGGTTTCGGAGGCGGATTCGGTGGAGGCTTCGGGGGCGGAGCCACAGGCGGCGGAGGTTCGACTTCCGGTTGGTAAATACAAACGACTAATGATTATTCACACTAAATAACTCACCATGAAAATGAAACATTTGAAACATTTACTTATCGCATCGACTGTCACTGCACTTTGTGCTTGCAACAACACAAAGGAAAGTCCGGTCTCCCTGCAATGGGAAATGGTAAAAAACGGAGCAGCTCCCGGATTTTACGAAAGCTCGTTTACGATTACCAACACTTCAACTAAACCATTGGAATCAGATTGGGAAATATATTACACTCAGCTCTCTCCCAGACAAGTAAAAGTAAACGAAGATTCCCCCGTAATCATAGAGATGATAAATGCCGGTTATTACAAAATAGCGCCATCAGAATCATGGACTCCATTGGCTCCCGGCGACTCGATTAAAATAAGCTATTTGAATCAAGGTATTTTTACTCAAACTTTATTCACTCCCAAATCGCCATTTTTTGTCACGAACAATGGTACACAAATCTCTATCCCGCTCTCTATCGCACCGTTCGATCGCAAAGAACAATGGACGGTTCAGGGGAGAATAGCTCCATCTTATCCCGACGGGGAAAAAGTATACGCCGACAATCAAGCCCTCGAAACCACATATAAGATACAAACCTACGACATGCTGCCTTCCCTGAAAGAAGTAACTCCGAGAGAAGGCACAAGTATAATATCCAAAGATATATCTTTGAGTGTCGAAGATGGTTTTGCCGACGAAGCGAAACTACTGATTCAAAATCTAAAAGAAATGGGATACAACGTCACAGACAAAGGTCAGACCGTTATAGCCCTGTGCCATTTCCCCCAAAACATGCAAGCCAAAAACGACGAGCACTACCGTCTCGACGTAAAAGACAATTACATAACCATCAGTGGCGGAACCCCACACGCTATTTTCAACGGGACTCAAACCCTCGTCTCATTACTCAAAAAACAGACTATTCCCGCTAAATTCGAAAATATAGCGATCAATGATTATCCCGACTTGTTATATCGGGGTATGATGCTCGACATCGCACGAAATTTCACGAAAAAAGCCGACTTGCTTAAACTGATAAACCAACTCGCCGCTTATAAAATAAACGTGCTTCATTTCCATTTTAGCGACGACGAGGCTTGGAGATTAGAAATCCCCGGATTGGAAGAACTCACTGCAATAGGGTCTCGCCGAGGATTCACCGAAGACGAAAGCCAACGCCTGTATCCCGTATATTACGGAGGCTGGAATCCAAACGATACCACAGCCACGGCAAACGGATATTATACCCGAGAAGATTTCATCGAGGTACTGCAATACGCTGCAAAACGACACATCACCGTCATACCCGAAATAGAATCGCCGGGACATGCACGCGCGGCTATCAAAGCGATGGAAGCTCGATTCAACCGATTGAAAGGAGAAGACATGGAAAAAGCCCGGGAATATCTCCTTTCCGAATCGGCCGACACATCGAAATATGTATCGGCACAAGCCTATACCGACAATATTATGAATGTAGCCTTGCCCTCCGTCTATCGTTTCATGGATAAAGTCAGCGACGAAATCATTAAAATGTACAAAGATGCCGGTGTACCTTTGGCAACGATTCACATCGGAGGAGACGAAGTACCCAAAGGGTCTTGGACAGGTTCCCCGCTCTGCCACAAATTCATGGAGGAAAAAGGCATGAAAGATACCCACGAGCTATCGGAATACTTCTTGGAAAACATCACGGAAATGCTGTCGAAAAAAGGAGTGAAAACTTCGGGCTGGCAAGAAGTCGCTCTACACCACTCTCCCGAAATGAACGCCCGCATAGCTCCCCGCTTCGCCGGTGTATATTGTTGGAGCACGATCGGCAAACGCGATGTTGTTCCTTACACCGTAGCCAACGAAGGATACGACGTAATACTTTGCAATGTCAACAACCTTTACATCGATTTGGCCTATAATCCGCACAAAGACGAACCGGGACTCACATGGGGAGGTTACGTCAATGAGTTTACATCGTTCAACATATTACCCTACAACATTTACTGCTCGGCAAGAGAAAATACGGCAGGAGAAAAGAACAATCTCAAAACAGCCGGAAAAGGGAAGATACAGCTCACAGAACAATCGCGTCCACGCATCAAAGGCGTACAGGCGCAACTTTTCTCCGAGACCATCGGCAGTTTCGATATGGTACAATACTATGTATTCCCCAAAATTTTCGGTCTGGTAGAACGCGGCTGGAATGCCTATCCCGAGTGGTCCCCTGTCCCGAACGACGATAAACAGGCTCTATATGAAAAGGCTCGGGCCATTTACAACGCCAAGATAGCCGAAATCGAACTGCCCCGTCTGGCTGCCGACGGTTTTAATTTCCGCGTGGCACAGCCCGGAATTAAAATTGTCGAAGGAAAACTATATGCCAACTCTCCCATTCCGCAGGCTGAAATAAGATACACCACCGACGGAAGCGAACCGACCGCAACCTCCACGCTTTGGGAAGCTCCTGTCGATTGCAGTGCCACAGTTGTCAAAGCAAAACTTTTCTATCTTGGGAAAGAAAGCCACACCACAGACTACAAGAACGATTAATCGATAAAAAACAGAAATGAAGAAGGCTGTATAAATTATACAGCCTTCTTCATTATATACCAATCACAATAGTAAACGAAAGTAGAAATAAGTTTGCTCCGTTTTATACCGAAACACAAACCACGTTCACAAACAAAAAATAGTACGTACGAATAGAGCCCATAACCGAAAACTCACGGAAGTCTCTATTCTCTACTTTGTTACTTCGAATGCTCCAATAAATACTCGGCGATCTGAACGGCATTCAAGGCGGCGCCTTTCTTAATCTGATCGCTCACAGTCCAGAAAGACAAGCCATTCGGATTAGAAATATCAGACCGGACACGCCCCACATACACAGGATCGTTACCTGCCTTATTCAATGGCATGGGATACACCCTGTTCTCCGGATCATCTTCCAAGACTACACCTTTCGCATGAGCGAATGCTTCACGAGCTTCCGACACAGAAACAGGTCGTTCTGTTTCTATCCAGATAGCCTCCGAATGAGCCCTCATCACCGGCACTCGCACGCAAGTAGCGCTCACGGCTATATCGGAATGCATAATCTTACGGGTTTCGTGAAACATTTTCATTTCCTCCTTCGTGTATAAATTGTCGGTGAAAACATCGACCTGAGGAATCAGATTATAGGCCAACTGAAAGAAAAATTTCTCTACCGTAGGAGTTTCACCCGCAACGATCTGTTCATATTGTTTTCTCAACTCGGCCATCGCCGATGCACCGGCTCCGCTCGCCGCCTGATAAGTTGCGACATGCACTCTCTTGATATGAGAAAGTGACTCTATGGCATTCAGGGCAACCACCATTTGTATGGTAGTACAATTAGGATTTGCGATAATCCCACGAGGACGCACGAATGCATCGTCGCCGTTCACTTCTGGAACAACCAAAGGAACATCTTTGTCCATGCGGAATGCACTCGAATTATCGATCATGATAGCACCGTATCGGGTAATCGTTTCGGCAAATTCCTTAGAAATTCCTGCACCTGCCGATGTGAAAGCTATATCCACACCTTTGAAATCGTCATTGTGTTTCAATTCCTTGACCGTAATTTGTTTACCTCGGAAGGTGTACTCACGACCCGCACTGCGAGAGGACCCGAACAACAACAGCTCGTCAATCGGGAAATTCCGCTCGTCCAAAACTTTTAGGAACTCTTGTCCGACAGCGCCACTGGCGCCCACAATAGCGACTTTCATTTTCTTTCTTTTATAATTACTACTTAGGAATCCTTATTATTCCAGAATACTAAAAATTGGCGCAAATATACAATTATTTATGAAATTCTATAACAAAACGCTCATTATTATATCATTCTCGCTGTATTTTAGCCATCAGTAACACATTTTGAACAGAAGGTCGAAAATCCTTGCAAGAAATAACTTTTATCATTAATTTTGCCACAAAGCGAAAATAGATTCCACTTTGGCAGAAACAAATCAATTTGCTTTCGTACTCGGGTCACTCTATTTTTGTCACCATTTATAAGTTTCGCATTTAAATTACAGGGGTTATGAGCGGTATCGCGACTCTACCTATCGAAAATCCGGTGCTGATATTTTTCATCGTGCTGGTCATTATTTTGTTTGCCCCGATATTACTCAACCGCATACGTGTTCCCCACATCATCGGTCTGATCATATCAGGTGTAATCATCGGCCCCAACGGTCTGAATCTATTGGCTCGCGACAGTAGTTTTGAAATTTTCGGAAACGTAGGAATCCTTTACCTCATGTTTTTGGCAGGACTCGAAATCGACATGTATGATTTCAAGAAAAGCAAAAAAGACGGGATCATATTCGGGCTATACACGTTTCTCATACCCATGATTTTAGGAACCGCGATCAGTTACTACACCCTCCATCTCAACCTAATGACTTCCATACTGTTGGCAAGCATGTACGCCTCGCATACGCTGATAGCCTACCCCATTATCAGCAGATATGGAATATCCCGTAGCCGAGCCGTCCCTATCACTATCGCCGGAACCATTTTCACAGTCTTGGGAGCCTTGATTATTTTAGCTGTAATTTCTGGTATGGTACGAGGCGACTTGACCGAATTTTTCTGGCTCAGACTATCGGTGAACATAACGATTTACAGCATAGCCATACTATACATTTATCCCCGGCTCACCCGATGGTTTTTCAAGACCTACAATGATAATGTCACGCAATTCATATTTATCTTGGCCCTTGTTTTCCTGGCATCTTATATGGCGCAAGTTATCGGGCTGGAAGCCATCTTGGGAGCATTTTTCGCAGGCATTGTTCTGAACCGTTTTATCCCCAACGTTTCCCCCTTGATGAACCGCCTCGAATTTGTAGGCAACGCCCTGTTCATACCCTATTTTCTCATAGGTGTAGGCATGCTCATCGATTTGAGAGTAATTTTCAAAAGCACCGAAACGATCATCGTCGCCGTAAACATGTCGGTAGTGGCAACCATCTGCAAATGGTTGGCAGCATGGCTCACTCAAAAAACCTGCCACATGACGAAATCCGACCGGCAACTCATCTTCGGACTGAGCAACGCTCAGGCCGCCGCCACGCTCGCGGCCGTCATCATCGGTCACGACATAGGACTTTTCAACGAAGAAATACTCAACGGCACTATCGTCATGATTTTAGTGACCTGCATTATCAGTACATTGGTTACCGAAAAGGCCGCCCGGCGCATAGTTATCGAAATACAAAATAACGAACCCGCCAGTTACAAGTCACCCATACAGAACGAGCAGATATTAATTCCTGTGGCTAATCCCGACACAATCGAGAACCTGATCAATCTGGCCCTCTTGTTAAAATCTCCGCAAAAGAAATCTGCACTTTACGCTTTGCATGTAACCGACGACGATAAAAAAAGCAACTTCCTCTCACAAGCCGTTCTCGAATATGCGGGGAAAGTAGCATCTTCCGCCGATACGAAATTAATCCCGATTGCCCGATACGACATGAACATAACCAGCGGGATTATCCACACCATGAAAGAAAAAAATATAACGGAGGTCGTACTCGGATTACATCACAAAGCAAATATCGTTGACACGTTTTTCGGCGCAAAAATAGAATCGCTCTTGAAAAGCACGAATAAAATGATACTCATTTCGAAATGTGTCAATCCCATAAACACGGTTACCCGTATCGTCATAGCCGTTCCCCGCAAGGCCGAATACGAAACAGGATTCGCCCGATGGATAGACCGAGTGGCGAACATGGCGAAACAAATAGGTTGCCGTGCTATATTCTATGCTTACGCCGAAACCATTCCCTATTTGAAAGCCCGACTACGAGCCGGAAGATACAACATCAGAAACGAATTTGAAATTTTGGAAAGCTGGGACGATATTCTGCTTCTTGCTAATGTTGTACTCGACGACGACCTATTTATCGTTGTCAGTGCGCGCCCCACATCGGTTTCGTTCAATTCCGAAGCCGACAATATTCCTTCTTTCCTCTCCAAATATTTCGCCAACAACAATCTAATAGTTCTTTATCCCGAACAGTTCGGCACAGCAGAACCGACACCCGTCTCTTTCATGGAACCGCTGTCTCACGACATGCTCAACCATTCCGAGATATTAGGACTCGAAAAAATTTTCAGACAGCTTATCACTTATAAAAAACGGTGGACTCACCGTAACCGCAAAAAGAAAATAAACCTTTGATAATCAAGATTCAGTAAAAAATCCGTGGGATAGACATGGATTTTAGCGTGAAATCTTCGCAGACAACCTCATTCCAGTCTTTTCGGAGAAAGGTCGAAAAGATTACATAATCTTTGATTGTGGAGTTTAACCCCCTCACCCTGCGAGTACTTCCCCTCTATTTCCTTATGCCTTCACCACCCGATAAAAGCGGGATATTTGAGAGTAAAGTTTTTGTTTGTATTAACCCCTTCGTTCTCTGGACACTCCCCTATGTTTATTCGGAAACACCCCATAATGCTACGGGGCACGGCAAGGAGGAGAGAGAGAGATGCATCACTCTGTTCCCGTTATCGAAGGTATTCACACTTCTCCCCTGTGTTTTGCACAGCAAAATATAGGGGAGAAACAGAGGAGCGATAGCGACGATGAGAGGGGTTAAGAATAATATCTTAGAGATTTTTGATTAGTGTTAGAAAAAATGGAATATTTATATAACCTCTCCCCCTGCCGTGTCCCGTAGTATTGCGGGGTGTTTCTGTAAGGAAATAGAGGGGGAGTGCCCGCAGGACAAGGGGGTTGAAAAGATTATATAATTTTTGATGGAGGGAGTAGAGATATAAAAGGACAATACCCTCTGATTTCCTACGGAGCCGATATACCCATCAATTATCGACTGATCCATTCCCCCTACCTATCGACCGAGCTATAAACGACTGTCGAGGAATATAAATAAAAAAAGGAGAGACCTTCCCAGCCTTTCCTTTTCTATGCCATAATAAAATAAATGCTTATTTTACTTTGTCTGCCAATTCTGCACCGGCTTTGAATTTAACCACTTTCTTAGCAGCGATAGTGATTTTTTGTTTGGTTGCAGGGTTGATACCCGTACGAGCTGCTTTTTCAGTAACACCGAAAGTTCCGAAACCGATAAGGGCCACTTTGTCACCCTTAACAAGAGATTCAGAAACAGCTTCTACGAAAGCATCCAATGCTTTTTTAGCATCAACTTTGCTCAAACCGGCTTTTTCTGCCATGGCATTGATAAGTTCAGTTTTGTTCATAACGCGTATAATTTAAAGTTAAGTAAATAATTCTCCATGAAGAGCAGCACCGCAAATGTAAAGATTAAAATGAAATACTGCAAACAATAAAGTAAAAAAATATAATAAAAGCCTCGATTTTATAATATAAGCAAGCTATATTTGACTAAATACTCGAAAAATCATTACTTTTGTCCGCACAATCAGAGTATAATACATTTACTCTGCTTGGAATGAATGGTTTACACTTTGTAAGATAAATACATTTAATATATGCAAAACAGGTCATTTTTGGGATCTATACCACCGGTGACACTCAACTTGATTATCGTTAACTTCATCGTGTGGCTGGCAGCTTTAACTCTACCTAAAATTGCCGGAATAAATTTGAACTATTGGCTGGGGTTACACTATTTTGCAGCCGACGATTTCAATGTCGTGCAATTGATTACCTACATGTTTTTACACGACACCAGCGGAATAGAACATATTTTCTTCAATATGTTCTCCGTTTTCATGTTCGGTAGAACTCTCGAAGCCGTATGGGGAGGGAAACGTTTTCTATTCTACTACATTACCACAGGAATGGGAGCGGCATTGGTGCAAGAAGCGGCATGGTACTTCGAACTACGTTCAGCCATATCGGAAACCGTAGCATTGTACGGTTGGGAACAGACGTCCCAACTACTCAACAACTTTATAACCGTAGGAGCTTCTGGCGCAGCATTCGGTATTTTATTGGCTTTCGGCATGTTATTTCCGAATGCTCCATTGTTCATCATATTCATACCCATTCCCATCAAGGCAAAATACTTTGTCATCTTTTACGGGTTACTCGAATTATTCTTCGGTGTCAGCGGAAGCATGAGCAGCGTGGCTCACTTTGCACATTTAGGCGGCATGCTCTTCGGCTTCTTCTTGATTCGTTATTGGAAAAAGAAAGGAATAGGCGGTGGCGGATTCTATTATTGACAAACTGAAACAGCAATTCCGGCAAGGCTCCGTATTGCTGAAACTCATCTATATCAACGTAGCGATCTTTCTGCTACTGAGGCTCACATGGGTCGTTTTGATGCTGTTCAATATCGACGGATATGTCATATTACCCTTCATCGAAATGCCATCGATACCCTATGAGTTCATCACCCATCCGTGGACTCTGCTCACATACATGTTCGTCCATTACGATGTATGGCACATTCTGTTCAACATGCTTTGGCTATATTGGTTCGGGCAAATATTTCTCATGTCGTTCAGTGAAAAACAAATGGTAGGGCTATATCTTTTAGGAGGTATAGCCGGTGGTTTATTATATCTGCTTTCGTACAATTTGTTTCCCTATTTCGATGGCAAAGAAGGATTGATGTGCGGAGCCTCTGCCTCGATAATCGCCATTGTCGTAGCCACGGCATTCCGAATGCCCGACTACAAAGTCAATCTGCTTTTTCTCGGAGCTATATCTTTGAAATACATCGCACTGGTTACTATCGTCATTGACTTGTTGAGTGTCACATCGGCCAACGGAGGAGGGCACATCGCTCACCTCGGGGGAGCCCTTCTCGGTTACTGGTTTATTGTGCGATGGGAAAAAGGGAAAGATTTGACGGCGCCTGTCAACAAACTCATCGACAAAATCGTAACGGGATTCAAACCCCGCCCGAAAATCAAAGTGTCACGACCTTCGAATCGATCCTCTTCCCGGCCCGAGACCGATATGGAATACCGGGCCCGCAAAAAGAAAGAAAACGACGAAATCGATTCGATTCTCGACAAAATAAAAAAATCGGGGTATACCTCGCTCTCTGCCGAAGAAAAGAAAAGACTGTTCGAAGCCGGGAAAAAATAACGTGGTAATGAAACATGTCGTCAAAGTCATATTATTGCTGCTCAATCTGCTATGGGGGCTTTTGCTCGTCATCGGCTCCTACTCGGCATACTTTCCCTCCCGCATAGGTACACTGGTCGAACTCTTATTTCCGCTGAATCTGTTTGCCTGCATAGCGTTCTTTTTTATATGGCTCGCC
The DNA here is from genome assembly GCF_023656675.1 of Barnesiella sp. B2-R-119. Classification (NCBI taxonomy): domain Bacteria; kingdom Pseudomonadati; phylum Bacteroidota; class Bacteroidia; order Bacteroidales; family Barnesiellaceae; genus Barnesiella; species Barnesiella sp. B2-R-119. Next base: position 436,178 of record NZ_JAMOKL010000004.1, on the reverse strand, counting down.
TATAATCCCCGTTATATATGGGTTCCGCTCGCCGCACTGGTCATCTCTTGGGGAGGAATAGCCCGATACTGTCCGGTACATAAACCTCAGCCAATAGACAACAGCCAACCCGGTTTTTCCCTGATGACTTACAATGCCTACTTCTTCCTCGATTACGAAGGAACAGATACCCGACAAAACCGAACCCTTTCCTTTATCCTCTCGCAAAATGCCGACCTTGTTTGCTTGCAGGAAAGTCCGGGTCTGATCGCTCCGAATCCGGGATTGAAAATCACCGGGGAACAAATAGACAGTATACACACTCTGTATCCCTACCGCATTCCTACGACCCACGGTATGAACTTCCTGTCGAAATACCCAGCGACATTGTTGTTCGATACGGTATATTCCGAGTCGAGCGCCATCGCCATTTACCAAGTAAAGATAGAAGGCCATACAGTCACCGTTGTCAACCAACACATGGAGTCTATCGGATTGACTCAAACCGACAAAGAACTATATCATGAAATCACGGCACACCCGAATACCGACCGACTGGACGAAATAAAGAAACACTTGTTGTCCAAACTCATGAACGCAGCCGAGATTCGAAATCGCCAAGCCGACCTGACAGCCGAGAAAATACAAAACATTTCCGGTAATATCATCGTCTGCGGCGACTTCAACGACTCACCCTTATCCTATTCCGTCCGAAAGCTCCACAGTATGGGTTTTCGCGACGCTTACAACGAGTTGGGATTAGGACCGGGAATCACATATCACGCCAATCGCTTCTGGTTCCGCATCGACCATATCCTATACAAAGGCAATATGGAAGCTCGATGGCTTGTCCGCCAACGACATAAAAGTTCAGACCATTATCCCCTCGTCACACGGTTTGTATGGGAAAATTCCGAAAATCATTAACACAGTAATATTATACCTCATGAAAAAACTTTTAGTAACATCGTTAACTTGTCTTATGATGATCTCTTGCAATCAAAAAGAGAATCCGCTGCTTAGCGAGTTCAGCACTCCTTTCGGGGTTCCACCGTTCGAACAAATAAAGCCCAAGCACTACATGCCGGCTTTTGAAGAAGGTATCCGTCAGCACGATGCCGAAATTGCTGCAATCATTGCCAATCCCGAGGCTCCTACATTCAAAAACACCATCGAGCCGCTCGAATTCAGCGGTATGCTACTGACTCAGGTCAATCTGATATTCAGCAGTTTGACCGAAGCGGAAACGAACGACGAACTCCAAGCCATCGCCAAAGAGATTTCGCCCAAACTGACCGAGCATTACGACGACATCTCGCTCAACGGAGAACTTTTCGCCCGAATTAAAACGGTATACGAGAACCGGGATAAAGAGAACCTCGACACCGAACAGATGAAAGTTCTCGAAAACCACTACAAAGACTTTGTTCGTGCGGGTGCTCTTCTCTCCGAAGAAGATAAAGCCACGCTTCGCGAGATTAACAAAGAATTGGCTATGCTTTCCATACAATACGGAGACAATGCCTTAGCCGAATCAAACGCTTTTGAACTGGTTATCGACAATGAAACCGACCTCGCTGGTTTGCCCGAGGCAGTAGTCACGGCAGCTGCCGACGAAGCGGCTGCTCGCAACAAAGCCGGTAAATGGGTATTTACCCTCGATGCACCCAGCCGCATCCCATTCCTGCAATACGCCGATAACCGCAATCTGCGCGAAAAAGTTTATAAAGCTTATATCAACAAAGCCGACAACGACAACGAATTCGACAATAAAGAAATCGTATCGAAAATGGTCAACCTCCGTTTAAAGAAGGCCAATTTACTGGGATTCAATACCTACGCCGACTTTGCCCTCGACGATCGTATGGCAAAAACCGATGCGAACGTCAACGATCTCATCAATCGGGTATGGGCCTATGCGATACCTCGTGCAAAAGAAGAAGTAGCCGACATGCAAAAGATCATCGACGCAGAAGGCGGCGGTTTCAAACTCGCCCCGTGGGATTGGTGGTACTATGCCGAAAAAGTACGCAAAGCCAAATACGATTTGAACGAAGACGAACTGAAACCCTATTTCAGCCTCGACAACGTACGTGAAGGTGCGTTCATGGTTGCCAATAAATTATACGGAATCACTATCACCGAATTGAAAGATATGCCGGTCTATCACCCCGATGTCCGCGCATTCGAAGTGAAAGATGCCGACGGCAAACATTTGGCCGTATTCTATACCGATTACTTCCCCCGTGCCGGGAAACGTGCCGGAGCTTGGATGTACAACTTCCGTGAAGCCTATGTACAAGACGGTAAGGAAGTACGCCCCATCGTTTACAACGTGGCAAACTTCACCAAACCTACCGCCGATACTCCCTCTTTGCTTACCATCGACGAAGTGCAAACCCTTTTCCACGAATTCGGACATGCCCTGCACGGCATGCTCACCCGTTGCCACTACCCCTCGGTAAGCGGAACCAGTGTCGCACGCGATTTCGTAGAGCTACCGTCGCAAATCAACGAACACTGGGCAACGCACCCCGAAGTCTTGAAATTATATGCCAAACATTATCAAACTGGTGAAATCATTCCCGACTCGTTAATCGCCAAAATGGAGGCAGCCTCTAAATTCAATCAAGGATTCGCCACCACCGAATTCTTAGCTGCGGCTATCCTCGACATGCGTTGGCACGAAATAGACGAAGTTGAAGAATACGATGTACGCCAATTCGAAAAAGAAGTAGCGCAATCCGTCGGACTCATCGACGAAATCACCTATCGCTACCGTAGCACCTACTTCTCGCACATCTTCACCAATGATTACTGTGCAGGATATTACAGCTACATCTGGGCCGAAGTTCTCGATGCCGATGCTTTCGACGCATTCAGAGAACACGGTATCTTCGACCCGGCGACAGCCAAAGCATTCCGTGAAAACATTCTCGAAAAAGGCGGAAGCGAGGACCCCATGAAACTTTATCGCCAATTCCGTGGAGCAGAGCCTAATCCCGATGCCCTGCTTCGCAACCGGGGATTGAAATAACAATTTCCTCTATACAGGAAAGGGAGCTGTGCCGCGGCACAGCTCCCTTTCTTATAAAAAATATCGATACCCTTTCAATTTATCGATATTCCCATTATATTTGTACATAAACAACAGACACATAACCTCGGAAAAACGATCCGATTTCAAATTGCGATGGACATAATCATATCAAGTTGGTTCTTGTGGCTCATCATTGCAGCCATACTCATTATCATAGAACAACTTACTTCCATGATAGCGACATTCTGTTTGGCGGCAGGCTGCCTGATAGCGATGGTATGCGCCCTGCTGGGGGGCATCGAAGCGCAGCTGATCGTAGCCATAATCAGCACTGTAATCGCATTTATACTCGTCCAAACAAGGCGAGGGGAGGGTAATATCTCGGTTCAATCCTTCATATCGTTATAAACACCAACGCACATTGAATACAAACTGTGACAAATCGAGAAGCGTAAAATTGCCTACACAAAAACGAATCGACAGTATCGATCTGTTCAAAGGAATCGCCATTCTGGGAATCGTGTGGAAACACACCTTTCACCCGCAATGGTGCGATCTCATTCACATAAGCGCGCTTTTCTTCATCTTATCGGGAATCTTTTTCAAAGACGAGCCATTCATTCCCTTTCTAAAAAAGAAAATCCGAACCATACTTATTCCGTTCCTTTTCTTTTACATACTTTCCTATCTCGCCCGAATGGCCTTCTATTTCGGACACTTTCGCACCCTACACGGATTCGCATGGGATAGCCTGTTGGAAATCTTTTCTATTTCCAATACACCCGACTACCTCACGGTGAACATACCTCTGTGGTTTCTCGTCTGCCTGTTCGTCATGCAAATTATCTTTTGGTGTCTGAACAGAGTAATACCCCGTAATAAATACCGTATCTGCTGGTTCTTGGTAATCTTAGCTGCCCTATACGCTGGTTACGGCACAATCGAGTCTTGGCACACACCGTTTATGTTCAATATCGCCATCGAGTGTCTCCCCTATTTTATTGCTGGAAACCTTTTCGGACTACAAATAGCCCGATTTCTTTCCAAGTCCTCTCTGAAATATCTCCTCGCCCCGACATGTTTTGCCCTGTTCATCGGGTTCCAATACTTGCCGATCGATATCTCTATCCTTGCCTTTATCAAAGCATTGACCATATTCATAGCAATACTTTCCCTACTGTCTTGCTTCGAAAACAGCTGCTCGATGATATGGACGACAGTCCGATATTTCGGGAAATCATCACTCTTTATCATGGGTATTCATGTACTCCTATTAGCCCCTATACAATCGATGGCACGCGCCATCACCGGAAAACCGGACTTACTCACCGGATTAATCTGCCTTGCGCTTACTATGCTCCTCATATACTTTCTTATACCTTTCACCGAGAAATATATCCCGTGGGCAATCGGGAGACAACGACAAAAACAGGACACGAAATCATCTCAAACAACAGAATAGTATGGATAAACAAGTTTTAACAATTAGGGGGGGGTAAAACCAACCTATTCAAAACGAATCGATTACATCGATCTTATTAAAGGAATCGCCATCATCGGTGTCGTATGGAGTCACACTGTACACCCGCAATGGTACAATGTAACCTACATAAATGCACTTTTTTTCTTTCTCTCCGGATTCTTTTTCAAAGAAGAACCATTTCCCGCTTTCCTAAAAAAGAAAGTCAAAACGCTCATTATCCCATTCACTTTCTTCTACCTCCTATCCTACCCGTTCCGAATCATTTTTAACCTTTGGGATTACCGTACGCTCAACAACTTCGACTGGGGGTGTATCTTCGATATATTCGACATAACAAACAAAAGCGATTATCTATTTGTCAATGTTCCGCTTTGGTTCATATTTTGCTTGTTCGTCATGCAACTGATATACTGGTGCATGAACAAGATCACTCCGGAAAAATACCGGACAATCATATATCTCATATTGACCGCAGTAATCATGATCTGGAACGAGGAAATCAAATCTTACCCGACCATTTTCATGTTCAATAACGCAGTGCAATGGTTGCCCTATTTCATAATCGGCAACTTGTTCGGCCTGAAATTATCTCGCTTGATTCTCGACTACCAATCAAAATACATCATTGTACTGACAACCCTCGTCGCTTTCATCGGCTTACAAGCCATCGACTGTAATCTGCCTGCCTATTTTTTCCTAAAAGCCATCGTCCTGTTTCTTTGTTTCATGTCCGCCCTTTCCTATTTCAACGACAACAAGAACCATATATGTGCGATTGTTCGTACCTTAGGAACATCTACCCTCTTTATCCTCTGCATACATATTCTCATACAAACTCCTTTCCAACGAGCCATCATGAAAATATTCGGGCATCGGGAAGTATTCACCGGATACATCGACGTCGCACTCACCCTGCTCGTCATATATCTCCTCATTCCCTTCGTGAATAAATATCTTCCCTGGGCGATCGGGAAAAAAAGATAAGGATAAAAAAGAACCGGGGCTAGAATTATCCAGCCCCGGTATCTATATAGACAAACTACTTTATGACTTAGGTTGTAACAAACGATTATACTCCAAATCGTCATTTATAATTTCCATAGCCTTGACGAACGAAGGATTTCGAGGATTCATTACTCTGAAATAGGCGGCCGTGTCGAACATATCCCGGGCAATAAGAGCCTTTATTTGCAAAGCTATCAACCCTTTGGATTTCCGATACTGCTCCTCGTTATATTTCACCTTTTCGGCTTCTCCCATCTTCAACAATTCAGCGAGCATATCGTCCGTAACCGCAAATTCTTCGACAAACTGGTCCACCTTTTTATACTTATTCGTCAACTCTTTCCGATGGCTGTCGAGATAATTGACCGGATATTGATTCAATACCCCTTTCGCCAACAAATCCCGATGGAAATCGGTATAAATCGTCGTGTCTAACGGTATAAAAATATCGGGCATAATACCCCCGCCGCCATATACCGTACGTTTACTCTTCAAAGTTTGGAATTGCAACGAATCCGGGAAGTGAATGCTATCGGTATAAATAAGCTCTCCATGATTGAACCGGTCTAGCAATTCCCGCTCGTATGCCTCGTGGCCTTTGTCATAAGGCTTCTGTATACTCCTGCCAGAAGGCGTATAATATCGGGCGACAGTCAACCTTATCATCGATCCGTCGGGGAATGGTATGGGACGTTGAACCAAACCTTTCCCGAAGGTACGACGCCCTACGATTATACCCCGGTCCCAATCTTGAATCGCTCCCGAAAGGATTTCACTTGCCGAAGCCGAGCTCTCATCGACCAGCAAAACTAATTTCCCCTTTTGGAACTGCCCCCGTTTCGAAGCGAAAGCATCGTCCCGTGGAGAACGACGACCTTCGGTATAAACGATCGACTGCCCGTCGTCCAAAAACTCGTCGGCCATAGCGATAGCACTGGTCAAGAATCCACCGCCGTTGCCTTGCAAGTCGACAATAAGATTCTTCATGCCCTTCTTTTTCAACTCCTTAATGGCATCAGAAAATTCCTTGTCTGTCGTCACGGCAAAACGGCTCACCCGTATATAGCCCGTTTCTTTATCGGCCATATAAGATGCATCGATACTGTAAATAGGTATTTTATCGCGTACGATTCTGAATTCGATAGGTTCCTTCACCCCTTTGCGCAATACGGTCACTCGCACCACCGTACCCGATTCCCCGCGTAGCCGTTTCATGATGTCGGTATTTTTCATCTTCACTCCGGCTATGGTTGTATCGTTTACAGCGATGATACGGTCACCCGCCAATATTCCCACCTTTTCCGAAGGTCCACCAACGATAGTCTGTATCACATACAACGTATCTTTATTCATATTGAACTGGATACCCACTCCGCTGAAATTACCCTGTAAAGGCTCGTTCATCTCCCGGGTCTCCTCGGCTGTCGTGTAGGTCGAATGCGGATCGAGTTTATCGAGCATACCCCGAATGGCATCCTCCACCAACTTATTCTCGTCTACCTCATCGACATACAAATTCGTTATGGCGAAATCGGCTAAACTGAGTTTTCGCATTCCTTCGCTTTGGCCTTGCGACCACATGACTCCCACCGCTATCACGGGTAGGAATATGATAAAAAATAGTCTTTTCATCTTCAACTTAAAATTATACTAATTTCAACCCTTTGGGAACAAATTCATCGACACTGTGACCGAACCTTAAAAGCTCCCGCACAATGGTAGAACTGATATGAGTCAATTCCGGCTCGGTAAACAAAATTATCGTCTCTACCCCCGATAATTTCCGGTTCACGTCGGCGATAGTCTTCTCATACTCGAAGTCATTCACCGACCGGATACCCCGCAGAATAAACCGGGCATTCCATTGCTTCGCAAGGTCGATGGTGAGGCTGTCGTACGAAACGACTCGAATCCGAGGATTATCCCGAAACAAATCCCTCAACATTTCCAACCGCTGTTCCACAGTGAAATAAGTGCGTTTCGAATCATTGATACCTATGGCTATGACCACTTCATCGAGCAATTCGAGCCCCCTGCTCACAATCGACATATGACCGAGAGTAAAAGGGTCGAATGTTCCCGGGAACACAGCTATCCTTTTAGACGAGATTGGTGTCATCTTCTATAACCAGATTTTGTATAATAAAGTTTTGTCTTTCCATGGTGTTCTTGCCCATATAAAATTCGAGCAAATCTTTCACCAAATCCTCCTTACGCAGCGATACCCGGTCGAGACGCATATCCGGTCCGATAAACTGACGGAACTCGTCGGGCGAAATCTCACCCAATCCTTTGAATCGTGTCACTTCGGGATTCGCTCCGCACTTCTTGATAGCGGCGAGCCGTTCCTCGTCTGTATAGCAATAATGTGTTTCTTTTTTATTCCTCACGCGAAACAGCGGAGTCTGTAAAATATAAACATGCCCTTTCTTGATAAGGTCGGGGAAAAATTGCAAAAGAAAAGTAATCATCAGCAAACGGATATGCATACCGTCCACATCGGCATCGGTTGCGATAATCACCTTATTGTACCGAAGTCCCTCGATACCGTCCTCTATATTAAGGGCAGCTTGCAGCAAGTTGAACTCCTCGTTCTCATAAACGACCTTTTGGGTCAGTCCGTAAGTATTCAACGGCTTACCCCGCAAAGAGAAGACCGCTTGCGTCTCCACATTACGAATCTTGGTAATCGAACCGCTCGCCGAGTCCCCCTCGGTAATGAAAATACAGCTCTCGTCCTGCCGATCGCCTTTGGTATCGTTGTAGTGTATGCGGCAATCACGCAACTTGCGGTTATTCAAATTCGCTTTCTTCGCACGTTCCCGTGCCAACTTCGTAACCCCCGCTATCGCTTTGCGTTCCTTTTCCGATGCCAATATCTTTTTCAGCATCACATCGGCCACTTCGCCGTTTTTATGCAGATAATTATCCAATTCCTTTTTCAAGAAATCGCCGATGAACTTTGCGATAGTCGGTCCCTCGGGTCCCACGTCTTTCGAACCGAGCTTGGTCTTGGTTTGCGACTCGAATACAGGTTCTTCCACCTTGATACTGATTGCCGCTACCATACCGTTACGAATATCGGTATATTCGAAATTCTTGGCATAAAACTCCTTAATCGTACGGGTAGCCGCCTCTCTGAAAGCAGTCAAGTGTGTTCCTCCCTGCGTCGTATGTTGCCCGTTCACAAACGAATAATATTCCTCGCCATACTGGTTGCTGTGCGTGATAACCACCTCTATATCCGCTCCCGACAAATGAATGATGGGATATAAAGGTTCGGTCGTCATGTATTCGTTCAACAAATCGACCAATCCATTACGGGAATGGAATTTACGTCCGTTCAACAAAATGGTCAGTCCCGTATTTAAGAATACATAGTTTTTAAGCAACGGCTCTATCAATTCCTCCCGGTAAGCATAATTTTTAAAAATCGTTCCATCGGGAGAAAACTGAACCAATGTACCGTTCGGCTCGTCGGTAGGCGTCAAACCGCTCTCCGAGACCACTTCTCCGCAAGCATAACTCACCGAGTTACTCATTCCGTCGCGATAAGACTGTATGAAAAAACTCGACGACAAAGCATTGACCGCCTTGATACCGACACCGTTCAGACCGACTGACTTTTTAAATGCCTTCGAATCGTACTTACCGCCCGTATTCATCTTGGAAGAGACATCTTTCACTTTGTCGAGAGGTATACCCCGACCATAATCCCTCACCGAAACGACCTCGCTCGAAATCTCCACGACAATCTGTTTGCCAAAGCCCATCATGTGCTCGTCGAGAGCATTGTCGAGAACCTCCTTCAACAATACATAAATGCCGTCATCGGCATGAGAACCGTCCCCCAACTTCCCGATATACATACCAGGGCGGCGACGGATATGCTCCTTCCAATCGAGCGTCTTAATGACATCGGAGCCGTACTCGAACTCAGAATTTATATTCGTATTCTCTTCCATAAATATCTATCTCTCACCGCTGATTTTTCGTATAATGCAAAGATAAAGCAAGCCGGGAGTAGAAACAAGCGCACTTGGTTATACCGAGGCACAGCCCATTTTCGCATTATGCAAAGATAACGCTAAAAAAGAGTAAAAAAAAGAATAACTCCCTTTTTACAACCTTTTTAAGAAATAGATATGCCCCGGAAAAGCGTTTGCTTTTCCGGGGCATATCTATACGATCTCTTCTACCGGACAAACTACTCTACCAAAGCGAAATCGAGCTGTTTCCGCTCCAAGTTCGCACGAGCCACCTTGATACGGATAGGATCGCCCAAGCGGTATATCCGGTGCTTGCGACGCCCCATCAGACAATAATTCTTCTCGTCGAACTCGTAATAGTCGTCTTCGAGGTCACGTATCGGCACAAGTCCCTCGCATTTATTCTCGTTGATTTCGACATACAAACCCCATTCGGTAATACCCGAAATAACGCCGTCGTACTCCTCGCCCAAACGTTCGCCCATAAACTCTACCTGTTTATACTTGATAGAAGCCCGCTCTGCGTTGGCAGCAAGCTGCTCCATATCCGAAGCATGTTTACATTCGTCTTCGAGCGACTGAACATTCACGCTACGTCCGCCCGCCATATAACGCTCCAATAATCGATGCACCATCAAGTCGGGATAACGACGTATGGGAGAAGTAAAGTGGGTATAATAGTCGAAAGACAACCCGTAGTGACCGATATTTACAGTCGTATAGACCGCCTTCGCCATAGCTCGTATAGCTATCGTCTCCACCAAATTTTCTTCCGGCTTTCCTTGTACATTGGCCAACAAACTATTAATACCCTTCGAAAGGTCTGCTTTGCTACCCTCAGTCTTGATTTTATAACCGAAGCGGGTGATAAAAGCTGCGAACGAAGCCATCTTGTCGGGATCGGGCAAGTCGTGTACCCGATAGACAAACGCTTTGGGCTTTTTCCCGTCTTTGGGTTTACCGATAAATTCTGCTACCGTGCGATTCGCCAGAAGCATAAACTCTTCGATCAGCTTGTTCGCCTCCTTAGATACCTTGAAATAAACCCCTATCGGCTTGCCACTTTCATCTATGTCGAACTTAACCTCATGACGGTCGAAATTGATAGAACCATTGTCAAAACGACACTTCCGCAGCTTCTGTGCCAAATCGTTCAAAGCCAATATTTCCTCTTTATAATCTCCTTCTCCGGTCTCTATCACCTCTTGCGCCTCCTCATAAGCAAACCGGCGATTAGACCGAATCACCGTACGAGCTATATGCGACTTCTGAACCTCGGCATTACCGTTCAGCTCGAAAACACAAGAGAACGTAAGTTTATCCTCGTCGGGACGCAACGAACAGATTTCGTTGCACAATCGTTCGGGCAACATCGGCACGACACGATCCACCAGATAAACCGAGGTTCCCCGGCTTTCGGCCTCCTTGTCAATGATACTGCCGGGTTTTACATAATAACTCACGTCGGCTATATGCACGCCAACCTCCCAATTTCCGTTCGATAATCGGCGGATAGAAAGGGCATCGTCGAAATCTTTGGCATCCTTCGGGTCTATGGTAAATGTCGTTACCTGCCTGAAATCTTCCCGTGCGGCAATCTCCTCGTCGGTTATCGCGTCAGGAATCTTATTAGCCGCTTTTTCCACTGCTTCGGGGTAACGATACGGTAATCCGAATTCCGCCAATATGGCATGTATTTCGGTATTGTTTTCTCCGGCAGGTCCCAATATATCCACGACCTCTCCATACGGATTGCGGGCCCGATCGGGCCATTCGGTGATACGCACGACGGCCTTATCTCCGGTTTTTCCGCCTTTAAGTGCCGTTTTCGGAATAAATATATCATTTGCCAACACCTTGTTATCGGTCAGCAGGAATGCAAAATGTTTCTGCACCTCCAACGTTCCGACAAATATCTGGGGATTCTTTTCGACAATCTCGATCACCTCGCCTTCGGCATCGTGCCCTCTACGCTTGGCATAGACCAATACCCTCACCCGGTCGCCGTCCATCGCATGCATGGCATTACGCTCGGCGATGAATATCGACTCATCGTCATCGGTAATCACATGATTTTTCCCATTGACACGCCGTTCGAACCGACCTACAACCTCCGTTCCCCGACTGTTCGCCTTGTATTTGCCCGGAGAAACTTCTATCAGAAAATTCTGCTCCGCCATGCCTTCGAGCAACTGGAATACCATCTGTTTTTGAGGTGTAGTAGTAGCTCCAACCCCATGTGCGACCTGTTTGTAATTAAACGCCCGCTTCCTGTCTTGGTTGAAGAATTCGACCACCGAGGCCAACATATCTTCTTTCTTGATTCTCTTTGAACCTTTCCTTTTTCCTTGTTTCATGATATAGGGGTTTTAACATTGTTCTTAATGATACGGAAAACGGAGTAAACGGTAAAAACATCGAACTTCTCCCGACGAATACCAAGCGTACCCTACCCGCATTTTAGTATAACAAAGATAACGGAAATAAAGACAGAAACAAATTTTATTCATAAAGCTGTTTCAAATTTTTTCAACGATGTATTTGAAGCGGTTTATAAAAATTTTAATAATATAACAGATTAAAACGAACCCGTGACGACTCGTTTACACCATTAAAATTTTTTATAACTTTGTGCCCGCTTCGGGAATTACCGTTACACAAGTCGATACAAAAATTCCAAAGATTACGAAAATGAAAAAAATCCAATCTGTTTTTATCATTCTCTTAACCGTTTTCCACCTGTCCGCCCAAATGAATCAAGGGAAATACGTCCCTTTCCATTTCAGTTTCATACCACCACTAAGCTCCAATGGAATAAATGCATCGCAATACACCAACGGAGCCTCTTTCAGTATATTGGCAGGTATGTCTGCTAACGAAAGGAATTTTACATTTGCCTCGATCAGTAATGTCATAGCCAATGAAGCCCGGGGATTACAGTTTGCCGGCATATCCAATTATATAGGCAAACAGGGACAAGGTGTCGCCTTCGCCGGAATGACCAATATTACCAAAGGAACTTACAAAGGTGTACAACTCGCCGGAATCACCAATTATTCGGCGGGAGAATCGAGAGGCATCGCTCTTGCCGGATTGAACAACGCCATAAATGGAAATTTCAAAGGTGTACAATTTGCCGGATTACTCAATACCTCGAAAGATATAACCGGCCTGCAATTCGCAGGGCTCCTTAATATCGCCGGGAAAGTCCGAGGAGTACAATTCGCCGGACTTCTTAATATCGCCGAAGAAAGCGATTGCCCCATTGGGCTCGTCAATATAGTCAAGCGCGGAGAGATGGGCATAGCCCTCACTTATGACATATTGGGTAACGGTATCGTCTCGTTCCGCTCAGGAGGGAAATACACATACGGTATTATCGGTTTCGGATATAACCACAAATTACCCAGCGACAACAAGACCGTTGCGGAAGCTGGATACGGTGTACACATACCTTGTTACTCTTGGTTTCAGATAAACAATGAATTTAAAGTAACTTCCACGGCAACCTCCGATAAACCCTTTTTAAACGCAAGTTATTCCTTGCTACCTTCGTTCAAAATAAAAAAGCACTATAACATATTCGGCGGAGCGAGTCTCAATTATTCGACAACCACCGAGATGGACAACCAAACGCTATTTCCGCAGAACAACTTGTGGAAAAAGCACACCGACAATCGGCTGCAACAACTGTTTATCGGCTATCTGGTAGGCATTCAATACATCTTTTAGCAACCGGTCGCTACTCTTTCATCGATGTTCTCATGGAACGGAGACGGATTATCTCCTGAAAAAAATTTTTATCGTTACTTCGGTAAATTTAAATTCTGAAAACAATAAATTCACTATTTTTGTATAAAACGAAAATAGATACGCCTCGGTACAATCAACCGGATTTGCTTTTACTTTCGGCCTGTACTATCTTTGCAAAACAAATAAAGTGAAATCCATGACTGCCCTACTCGACCTTAGGGAACATCTACCGATAACCAACCCCACGTGGATATTCTTTCTCGTGCTCTGTATCATTTTATTCGCCCCCGTATTGTTGAATAAACTGAAAATACCTCATCTCATCGGTATGATTCTGGCCGGTATTCTCATCGGTGAGCATGGATTCGATATCTTGGCCCGCGACAGCAGTTTCGAATTGTTCGGACAGGTGGGACTCTACTACATCATGTTCTTAGCCGGCTTGGAAATGAACATGGAAGATTTTCCGGCTATACGGGGCAAAGCCATCGTATTTGGGATACTCGCCTTTATCATTCCTATCGTCTTGGGCTTTTTCAGCAACATACTCATCTTGAAATATGGGATTGTCTCTTCCATCTTGCTGGCGAGTATGTACGCCTCGCACACACTCATTTCCTATCCCATCGTTACCCGATACGGAGTCTCCCGGCACAGATGCGTCAGCATAGCCGTAGGGGCCACTGCCATTACCGACAGTCTCACCCTATTGGTTCTCGCCATCGTCGGAAGCATGTACAGAACCGACAGTGTAGGCAGTTGGTCTTGGTTGGAATTAATTCTTAAAGTCTCTCTGATGGGACTTTTCATCATCTACTCCTTTCCCCGCATCGGACGTTGGTTTTTACGGAAATACGAAGACGGTATCGTGCAATTCATCTTCATTCTGGCAATGGTTTTCCTCGCTGCCGGTTTAATGGAACTGGTCGGAATGGAAGGCATACTTGGAGCGTTCTTTGCGGGACTGGTATTGAACCGCCTCATTCCCCCGGTCTCTCCTTTAAGGAATTACCTCGAATTTGTCGGTAACGCCCTATTCATTCCCTATTTCCTCATCGGCGTAGGTATGCTAATCGATGTACGAGTATTTTTCGGCCATATAGAATCTATGAAAGTAGCCGCCGTAATGACCCTCATGGCCCTTAGTACCAAATGGATTGCAGCATGGACCACCCAGAAAATCTACGGCATGAAGAAAATCGAACGGCAACTGATGTTCGGACTAAGTAATGCTCAGGCAGCGGCAACTCTCGCAGCTGTTCTTGTAGGATACAACATCGTTTTACCGGACGGTAGCCGTCTGCTCAACGACGACGTCCTCAACGGTACAATCGTGCTTATTCTCATTACATGCATCATCAGTTCGATAACGACCGACATTGCTGCCCGAAAAATGGCCCTAAGCGAATTGCCGCCCGACGATACGCAATCGGGTACGGACAACGAAAAAATACTCATTTCATTCAGTAATCAGAAAAACGTTAAAAACCTTATCTACTTGGCCTTACTCGTCAGCAACCCTAAAAAGATACACGGGCTGGTCGGGTTACACGTAATGTATGATAATTGCAGTGAAGCAGACCGCGAACAAGGGAAAAAACTTTTACTGCAAGCACAAGAAGTCGCGGCAAAAGCAGACGTAACGCTACAAACTCAAAACCGGTTAGCGACTAACTTATCAAACGGAATACTTCATGCTTCGAAAGAAAACGATGCCTCCGAGATTATCGTCGGACTACACATACGAGCCACACAAGACGAATCGTTCTTCGGCCCCGTACTGCTCAATCTACTGAACAAAATGGATCGCCAAATCATGATTCTCCATGCCGTCACGCCGATAAACAGAGTGCACAACATTCATGTCGCTATCCCGGAAAATGCAGAATATGAAGCTGGATTTTACCGGTGGACAGAACGCATCGCCCGAATGGGAGAGAATACAGGCCGGCGGATTTTCTATCACGGCCACACCAAAACCCTGTCTCTAATACAAGCCTATCTGCAACGCTATCATACCAGCGTATTATACGAAATGCAGGAAACCGACGGAGGCAACGAATTAAAGCGTCTATCAACAGAATTACAACCCGACGACCTCATGGTAATCATCATGGCCCGACACGGCTCTGTTTCTTTTCGGCCTTCGCTCGAACACGTCCCGCATCAAATCAATGCCTATTACACAGATAAAAATTTCATATTACTCTTCCCCGACAGCTATGCTCCTGCTTCTCCCGAACTTACGTTCGTAGAGCTACACGGCACACGAGGAACTTATGAAAAGAAAAAAGGCTGGCTCGATTTCCTGTGGAAAAAAGAAGAACAAAATTAAGAAGCTGTTTTAAATTTATTCCGAGACAGATTGAGACCTATGTTGAAGCAGATTGGAGTCCGAGATATGCAGTCAATAGCGGGCTATTGACAAAAATCAAGGGGTTCAAGATGCGAGACAGGAGCTCAATATGGCCGGAACATACCTGCTTGAAATGATAATATTATTTCTCAATAAATTTATAAAACAGCTTCTAAGATTCAAGAAGAAAATCGAATTTCCCATGCCGCAACAGAAAGCGGTTTCGAAAATATTCACGAGAACAAAAAAGACACAACCGACCAGATCGCAATCACGAATTCAGAGAATCGTAAGCAATCCGAATCCCATACCCAAATAAAGAAACATAGTTATCAACGACCAAGCGAAACGAGCTTTGACAAATGGCTCCTGCCTCTCTTTACAACGGGAAGGATAGCGCAATACTCCCGCCATAGGCAAAATAAACAAAATAGCTGTAACCCATTGCAACCACACAATGTCGTAATACAGTCCCAACAAAAATGTACCGAAGACAAAAAATGCCGCCAGCTCCATATACCCTAAGCTATTCAACGCTTTCCGTTCCATAACGAATCCCTATCCATCGATAAACCGACAGGGAAAAACATTCCCCTATCGATACCATTTTCAAATCCTTCTATTTAAAACAGAGTCAGCCCGATACGAAATCGGGCTGACCTATATCGCATCGAATTAAGCGTCGATATTGGCATAAGTCGCATTAGATTCTATAAACTCGCGACGCGGACCTACATCTTCGCCCATCAACATCGAGAATACGCGATCGGCCTCGGCAGCATTGTCGATGGTCACCTGTTTGAGAATCCGGTTCTCGGGATCCATCGTCGTCTCCCACAACTGGTGCGGGTTCATCTCGCCCAAACCTTTGTATCGTTGAGTCTCCATCAACTGTTCGTTTCCCTCGCAATATTTCAAACAGAACTGATCCTTTTGTTGGTCGGTCCAGCAATATTCCTCGGCTTTACCCCGCTTACTCTTACATTTGTACAAAGGGGGCGTCGCCAAATAAACATATCCCTGTTCCAACAACGGACGCATACGACGGAAAAAGAATGTCAACAACAACGTGGCAATGTGCGCCCCGTCCACATCGGCATCGGTCATAATAATGATTTTATGATAGCGCAACTTCTCGATATTCGCCTCTTTCGAATCTTCTTCCGTCCCGATAGTCACACCCAAAGCCTTGAACATATTACTGATTTCCTGACTTTCGAAAACCTTGTGATCCATCGCTTTTTCCACATTCAATATCTTACCGCGCAACGGTAGAATAGCTTGGAACATACGGTCACGACCTTGTTTGGCAGAACCTCCTGCCGAATCCCCTTCGACAAGGAATATCTCGCAATCCTCAGGGTTACGCGAAGAGCAATCCGCCAATTTACCGGGCAATCCGCCACCCGAAAGAGGAGACTTGCGTTGAACCATCTCACGTGCCTTGCGAGCTGCATGACGCGCTGTGGCGGCGATAATCACCTTCTCGACAATTGTTTTCGCCTGAGCCGGATGTTCTTCCAAATAATTTGCCAAAGCCTCGCTCACAGCCGTGTCCACAGCCCCGATAACCTCGCTGTTGCCCAATTTGGTTTTGGTCTGTCCCTCGAATTGTGGCTCCATCACTTTCACCGAAATAACGGCTGTAAGCCCCTCTCGGAAGTCATCGCTGCTGATTTCCACTTTCACTTTTTCAAGCATCTTGGAATCCTCGGCATACTTCTTCAAAGTACGGGTTAATCCCCGACGGAAACCCGTCAAGTGAGTTCCCCCCTCGATGGTATTGATATTGTTCACATACGAATAGACATTCTCGTTATACGTCGTGTTGTACGTCATAGCGACCTCCACAGGCACTCCCTGACGCTCGGTAGCGATATGAATCACATCGTCGATAAGATGCTCCTTATTCGAGTCGATATAACGAACGAACTCCTTTAATCCTTCCTTTGAATAGAACACCTCTTTACGATACTCGCCGGCATCGTTAGTCGTCCGTTTATCCGTCAGCGAAAGGGTAATCCCCGCATTCAGATAAGCCAAATCGCGCAAACGATTCGCCAAAATATTATAGTCGTAAACCGTAACAGAAAAAATCGAATCGTCTGGACGGAAGATAATCGTCGTTCCCGTTTCTTCGGTCTCTCCTATAACTTCCACATCGTGCAAAGGTTTCCCACAAGAATACTCTTGCATATAAATCTTTCCGTTCCTGCGAATCTCGGCACGTAAATAAGTCGAGAGAGCATTTACGCACGATACACCCACACCGTGCAAACCACCGGAAACTTTATAAGACCCTTTATCGAATTTACCACCGGCATGCAATACCGTCAAAACCACTTCAAGAGCCGATTTATGCTCTTTCTCGTGCATATCGACAGGAATACCGCGACCGTTATCGACAACCCTGATAGAATTATCTTCGTTGATATATACCTCGATATGAGTGGCATATCCGGCAAGAGCTTCGTCGATAGAGTTATCGACAACCTCATACACCAAATGATGCAACCCTTTTACACCGATATCGCCGATATACATAGCAGGGCGTTTACGAACGGCCTCTAAACCTTCGAGCACCTGAATACTATCGGCTGAATAACTTTTGTTTTCTGTTTCTTCTGACATATTATCCGAATCTTTTTTGTTTTTATGAGCTATCCCTGCGCTATTCTTATTAACAGAAAATCAACAGGAAACACTTAAAATCCGGCTCAAACAGCCGGATTTCCACCAACAAACAAAAATACACAAAAAAGTTGGAATAGCGAAATAATCCGGGTGGAAATAATCACACCGACGTTTCTCTCAAATCATAGCCCCGACCAAACATTGTGAATCCAAACAGCAAATTCAAACATAAGGATAAAAACAAAAACCCATCTGACAGAAAGCACCTTATTCACAAAAAGATATAAATCATATACACTATGAACCTGAAAAATGACATCAATCAATAACAGGAAAGGAAATGAAAACAATAAATCCACTGGGGTGATTTTAAAAATTAACCCTCTCGCCCATCGCCCCCCCTATACCGTTATGCGACACAACAGGAGAATTAATATAAACAGACTGATGAGATGTCGTTTTCGCCCCCTCCTTCTCTACGTGCCACCTCCCCTATTGTATATTCCCATTAATCATTATAAATTTGAAAAAGAAAGACATCAGAGTATGACATAAGTCCGACTCCCATTTGGTCCACGAGACCGAGCCATATGTTCCGTCCCCATACTCTTTACATATGGCTGCGCCGTGCCCCGTAGCTTTACGGGGTGTTTTGCTATGCAAAATATAGGGGAGGTGTCACGTAGTGACGGAGGGATTGGAAAATACCGGCAGTAAAGGTGGCAGAAGTCAGGACTCCTCTCTCCCTCTGCTCATCACAGATGAGATAGGGGGAGTGTCCATAGGGCGAGGGGGTTGAAAAAATTATATAATCTTTGATTGGAAGGTTAGAAGTATAAAAGGACAATTCTCACTGATTTTTACTGTACCGAGGTAATTCCCATCAAAAAAAAGACACCCCATGACAAAGATACCACATATCTAAACAAAAAAATGCGACAGATTTTTCTGTCGCATTCGTAGCCCATAGGAGAATCGAACTCCTCTTTCAAGAATGAAAATCTTGCGTCCTAGCCGATAGACGAATGGGCCATACCTATCCCCGACAAGGAAAACCTTGCCGATTTTAATTTCAAGGAATTACAACTTATTAACGTGTAAAGCCAATTTCGATTTCAAGTTAGCAGCTTTGTTCTTATGAATCACATTCTTTTTAGCCAACTTATCCAACATCGAACTAACTTTTACATACAAAGCGGCAGCTTCTTCCTTCACAGTAGTAGCACGCAATTTACGAACGGCATTACGAGCAGTCTTTGCATAGTAACGGTTACGCAAATTTCTCACTTGTGTTTGTCTGATTCTTTTTTCCGACGATTTATGATTTGCCATCTCAATAGTCTCCTAATAATTATATTTTTATATTCGTAGCCCATAGGAGAATCGAACTCCTCTTTCAAGAATGAAAATCTTGCGTCCTAGCCGATAGACGAATGGGCCCTTGATAAAAATGCGCCTTAGATATATAAAGTAAGGCGCCCTTTCCAAATGCGAGTGCAAATATAGAGCTGTTTTTTGAATTGACAAAATTTTTACCTAAAAATCTTTCATTTACCTTTCTATCGCATACAATCTGCACGGACTTTCCCGCTCGAACAGGAACTACTGCCCCTAAAAACTACTACGATCTACATTAGTAATTTTTATTATAGGCTCTACCCCATATTAAAAAACTACTTGCCGCTATTACCCTGCATTATTATAATAGCCTCCGATCTCCCTTTTCGTTTTAGCGGCCAGTCCTATTCAATCCTGCGGGCATAGTCAATGCTGCCCCCGCTAACATCGCCGTTTTAAGAAATCCACGACGACCGATTTCCGTTTTATTTATCTCTTTCATATCGATTATTTTTTCAACTCTTTTATAATCCGAGCAGGATTACCTGCGACAACTGTCATAGGCGGCACATCTTTGGTCACCACACTATTCGCCCCCACGATAGCCCCGTATCCTATTCTCACTCCGGGGAGAATCGTAGCATTGATTCCGACCCAAACTCTATCTTCAAGAACAACAAGGCGACCATAAGTCGCATCCCGATTTTCCGGGTCGGGATCATGATTAATAGTAATAATATTTACTTTCGGTCCCAAACAGACATTTTCACCGAGAGTAATACCCCCTCGTCCGAAAAACGTACAACACTGTTGAATAAAGCAACCTTTCCCTATTTTTATGTGTTTCCCATAATCCACATAAAACGGAGGCAACAAAGTAATAGATTCGTCCACTTCACACCCGAGAATTACACTCAATATCCGACGAACCTCATCGGGTGTATGATAACCGGTATTCAATTCGGTCGCCATTTTCATAGTATCCCAAATGGCATTTATCAATTCATCGTATCCCGGATCCGACGGGGAAACCATCTCTCCGTTCAGATCTCTTTCAAAAATAGTATGAGCATTCATAATAATCTGTTTTATATCCGTTACAAAGTTAAAAAGAAAGCCCCGTGGCAACTTTGCCACAGGGCTCAAAACTCTTTGTCATAAAGCTCGATTCTTCGAGATAACGGCTTTCACCGACTTCCCTTTTTAGTATTTTCAACGACCTGCTTAGCCCATTCGGTAGCCACCGCAACGCCTCCGTTGAGTAACTTGCCGTCGTTCCAAGTCACGTTTGGATAAAGTTTCCTGAGCTGTCTTACACTATGGGCTATCGAACTTCCTCCGGAAGTAGCGAACGGGATAACGGTTTTACCGGAAAAATCGTATTTTTCAAGAAACGTATTGACCGGACGCGGACACAAGTCCCACCAAATAGGATAGCCGAGAAATACGATATCGTAATCTTTCATATCGAGAGGCTCCCCACCCAGTTCGGGGCGAGAATCCTCGTCGGCCATTTCGACCGAACTCCGGCTCGACTTGTCATTCCAATCGAGATCGGCCGAAGTATAGACCTCGGCAGGAGTAATCCGGTAAAGCCGGCCATCGACCGCACCGGCAATAGATTCTGCCACCCTCCCGGTAGTTCCGGTACAAGAAAAATAGACCACAAGAATTTTCTTACTCACCGGTTCGGTGGTATCTGTCGCCTGTCGTTGAGTTTGTGACGAACAACTAAAACTGAGAATACTCATAAGTATCAATACTATCTGTTTCATACTATATTCATTTTGAAATAAACTACAAGCCGAGAAAAAGACAAACTTGTTCGAGCTATTTCGAGGCTCAGCGTTAATGACGGACAACGCCCGAATATTCCTCTTCGCTCACAGGTTCGAGCCACTCATTGCTCTTGTTTTCGCCGGGAGCCTCTATGGCGAGATGCGAAAACCAACTGTCAGGCGCAGCTCCGTGCCAATGCTTCACACCGGCCGAGATATAAACCGCATCGCCGGGGAGAAGTTCCACCGGTTCTTTTCCCCATTCCTGATAATAACCTCTGCCACCCACGCACACAAGTATTTGACCGCCGCCTTTGGTAGCTTTGTGTATGTGCCAATTATTACGGCAACCGGGCTCGAAAGTAACGTTCGAAATGGGAATACCTTCTGTCACGACAGGTGCGAGATAGCTTTGACCGATGAAATATTTGGCGTACGCATCGTTAGGTTTGCCGACAGGAAAAATAATGGATTGAGCATACGCATCGAGCGAACAGGCAGCAGTACTATCCGCACAGTCTACCCACACCTCTTTGGCCATACGAAATGCCGCCCATGCTTTGGGCCAACCAGCATAGAACGCAGCATGAGTAAGAATTTCAGCGATTTCAGTTTTGGTCACCCCGTTCTTCTTGGCCGATTCAAGATGATACTTGAACGAAGAATCTGTCAACCCCTGTGACATGAGAGCAACGACAGTCACGATAGAGCGGTCACGAAGCGAAAGCAAATCGTTACGACTCCATACCTCCCCAAAAAGAATATCGTCATTCAAATGCGCAAACTCGGGAGCGAACTCACCAAGCGCATCATGTCCGGCTGTCTGTCGGACTTTCTCTTGTGATTTTGTCATAATCGGAAATATTAAAATTGACAATAAAACCCATAAAACTACTTTTGTTTTCATACCCTATGATTTTAATTGAACACCACAAAATACCAGTTTTCCAACTCATCATTTAGAAATCATGTAATTGGAAAATCGGAAACAGACAGACATCAGTCTCCATCGATCATCGTCTATTTCCGCACGATGTACAAAGGTACGAAACAGATCTCGCAACGATTTTGCTATAAAGCTCAAATCTATTTGCCATAAAGCTCACCCTGCCACGATGGTGCGACCCCATAGGTCTCTTTATACACTTTGGAAAAATGCGACAGATTCTTAAAGCCTACATCGAAGCAAGCCTCCGTAACTTTCTTTTTCCCCGACCGAATTAAATCATGCGCCGCTTCAAGACGTCGTCTGATAATCCATTTCTGAGGCGTCAAATCGCTCACTTTGGCAAAATCCCGTTTAAAAGTAGCCAAACTACGCCCTGTATAACTGGCGATTTCTTTCATCGAGAGATCGCACATATAATTCTCGTTCAAGTAATCGAGAATATCGATTTTCCACGGTTCCACGAAATCGAATAACGATGCATACAGATTACGGTCGGTATTGAGCAAGACATACACACCTTCGATCATCTTCAATTTCAAAATCTTTTCCGAGGGTTTCTCCCCAGCATCGAAATACGGAATAACCGACTCGAACAAAGAGCGGATATCCGGTCTATTTTTCGGCAAGAGGAGCAAGCTCGCTTTCTCTCGTTTGGAGTCGATTGGAATCTGCTGCCGATCGAGTGTTTGGTAAAACTCCCTCAAAAAAGCCTTCGAAAATTTCAACACAATGGAACGATAAGGCTCACCCTTCCCGACCCTCTTTTGCAACCACATTCGGTTATCACGCCGCATAAAGGCACAATCTCCCGGATACAAAACGGTTTTCTTTCCACGTTCCTCGATCTCCAATCTACCGGAACACTGATAAATGAGCGTATGTTCCCGATTTTCATGAGCACACTCCCGATCATCGGCAAAATAACTCGCTATAAGCACATTCGAGCAATCGAATACATCTAACTGTTCCATATCATCAGCCTTTTATATGGACAAATATAATGCATTGTATCTGTACAATATTTGCTGTGAAGCTCAATTTTCACACTCCCGATACAACCACTGCTCCCGAATAAATAAAATCAATGCGCCGAACCAGTACCGGCCTTTGGATAAAACAACTATTTTTGTAGAAAAATTTACCGGGAGAATGCTCGAAAAAACATTAGGAATAGTACTGCACATCATTCCCTATAACGACAAAATATCGGTAGCCCATTTGTACACCGAACAATATGGCCG
Source organism: Barnesiella sp. B2-R-119 (assembly GCF_023656675.1). Lineage (NCBI taxonomy): Bacteria > Pseudomonadati > Bacteroidota > Bacteroidia > Bacteroidales > Barnesiellaceae > Barnesiella > Barnesiella sp. B2-R-119. The sequence continues at coordinate 412,633 of NZ_JAMOKL010000004.1, read as the reverse complement.
ATCTTCCTATCTTATTCCACAAGGGGGTGGGAAAAAAGCTCGCATGTTTCGGTCCCTCTTCATGCCGTTCTCTATTTTGGAACTTGATATAGACTACCGGAACAGCCGGGAATTGCAAAAAATCATCGAAGCGCGCACGGTTTTACCTCTTCAAAACATCTATTCCGATCCGGTAAAAAATGCAGAAGCGCTCTTTTTATCCGAAGTCCTCTGTCAAACCATAAAAGAACCCGAGCCCAATCTCCCGCTTTTCGCCTTCATCGCCCGTTCCATTCAAGTCCTCAATATAATGGAAGAAGGTAAAGCCAATTTTCATCTCTGTTTCCTGCTGCAATTATGCAGTTTTTTCGGGTTCAGCCCCAACATGGAGACCTACCGGACCGGATATTCTTTCGACATGTTGAACGGAATTTTCTCCCCCTCGCACCCCATTCACACCTACACACTCGATGCCCGCGAAGCCGAAGTTTTCGCCCGGCTCACCCGTATGGATTTCAATAATCTTCGCCACTTCAAATTCAATCGGGGAGAGAGAAACGCCATACTCGACCGAATCTTAACATACTACCGGCTACACCAACCCGACATTTCGGAACTCCGGTCTCCCGAAATATTACGAGCCATATTCGACTAATATGCTGCAAAGGTTGACTATTACAAAATTTTATACTACTTTTGTCGACCGAAATGCCCTTGTAGTTCAATGGATAGAACGGAAGTTTCCTAAACTTTAAATCCGAGTTCGATTCTCGGCGAGGGTACAAAAAAAGGAATCCGAATCCGGATTCCTTTTTTTGTATTTATACGCTTACCTTTATTTTGCAGCGGCTTCTTTGGCAGCCTTTTTAGCGATACTACGTCGTTGGATTTCGTAAGCAATCGGAGTAGCCACGAACAAGGTCGAAGCCGTACCGACAATCACACCGAACAACATAGCAAATGTAAAGCTACGAATAACATCGCCACCCAAAATAAAGATACACAACAATACGATAGCCGTACTTAATGAAGTATTAAGAGTACGAGTCAACGTACTATTCAAAGCATCGTTAATAACGAGTGCACGGTCTCGTTTCGGATATAAACCCTTCACTTCACGAATACGGTCGAATACTACCACCGTATCATTTACCGAGTAACCGATTACCGTCAATATAGCTGCAATAAACGACTGATCCATCTCCATAGAGAAAGGTAATATACCATACAGCAAAGAATACAGCCCAATGATAGAGAACGCAGTAAAGGCCACAGAAGCCAACGTACCCACACTAAACGAAATATCACGGAATCGCAACAAGATGTAAAGAGCCATCGCTATCAACGAAAGAATGACAGCCCAGAATGCCCCCACCTTAATATCATCGGCAATGCTCGGTCCTACTTTCTGACGACTTTGAATCATATTTTCGGTAAACTCTTCATAAGAAGCATCCCCTAAAACACTCTTCATTCCCTCATAAAGTTTCGTCTCGATCTCTTTATCTATATTTTCATCTTGATCAGCAATACGATAGTTGGTCGAAATACGCACCTGATCGTCGCTCGTGATAGTTATCACCGAAAGAGAACTACCCTCGAAAGCTGGTTTCAGCATCTCACTGATTTCAACCGGTTTCACCGGTTTATCAAAACGAACTACATAATTACGACCACCCGAAAAATCAATACCCTGATTCAAACCTCTGATTGCCAAAGAACCTACCATAACTACAATGATAGCAATAGCAACCGTAAATCCGATTTTGCGCATACCGAGGAAATTAATTCTCGTATTCGTAAGCAAATTCTTGGATATGCGGGTCGTAAATGTAAGATTATTGAATTTACCTCTATTCAAACCGGCCTCGAAGATAAGGCGGGTAATGAAAATAGCCGTAAAGAACGAAGTAAGAATACTAACGATCAATGTCGTAGCAAAACCTTTGATAGGACCTGTCCCGTATACCAATAGAATGAAACCGGTAATAATCGTAGTCAAGTTCGAGTCGAAAATCGCAGAGAAAGCATGCTTGTAACCATCGGCGATAGAAGATTTCAAACTCTTGCCCAAACGAAGCTCCTCTTTGGTACGCTCGAATATTAGCACGTTGGCATCGACAGCCATACCCATCGACAAAACGATACCGGCAACACCCGAAAGCGTGAGCACCGCTTGTAACGAGGCCAAAATACCCATCGTGAAAAACAAGTTACATATAACACCGAAACTGGCGATAAGACCCGGAGTAGCCCCATACATCATGATCATATAGATCATCAGCAAGATGATAGCGGCGACAAACGAAATCACACCGCTTTGGATAGCTTCCTGTCCCAACGAAGGACCGATAATATCCTCTTGAACAATAGTCACGGCAGCAGCCATCTTACCCGACTTCAACACGTTAGCCAAGTCCTTAGCCTCTTCGGGAGAGAAACCTCCGGTAATCTGCGAACTACCGCCCGAAATAGCCGAGTTGACATTGGGGAAAGAATATACCTGATTATCCAACACGATAGCAATCGCATTGCCGATATTGTCACGAGTAAGTTTTTCCCATACTTTGGCTCCCTCGGCATTCATGGTCATGCTCACCACAGAACCCTGTATCTTATCGAAGTCGTCACGAGCATCGGTTATTACATCGCCACCTAACGGAGCCTTGCCACCTTTACCGGCTTTCAATGCGATAAGCTGATACATGGTTTGCTTTTCATCGATGGCTTTTACCGTCCAACGTAAAATCAAGTCGCTCGGAAGAATATCGCGGGCGATTTTGCTTGCCAACATGGCATTCACCGCTGCCGTATCGTTCTTATTGACAATACCGATAACCGGAGATCCTCCGTAGCTTTGGGTATAATTCATCAACGAAAGCAACGGATTCTGTTTACGGATACGCTCCATAGTTTCGGCTTCCGATGCCTCCTGCTGTAATTTTTTCTTCAACGACAAAGCCGTGCTGTCAGCTGCAACGGCTGCGGTATCGGGCGTAGCCTCGGCAACGACCGGAGCTTCTTCCTCTGCCGGCTCTTGTGCCGCATTGGCCGCAGCGATAGCGTTATTTACGGCATCGAGTTTCGGAGCAAGTTGTTCCAGTTTATACGTCTCCCAAAATTCGAGGTTAGCACTACCCTGCAACAATTTCCTCACACGCTCGGGTTCTTTGATACCCGGCAGCTCGATAAGAATAAGACCGTCCTTTTCCAACTTTTGAATATTGGGAGCGACCACACCGAAACGGTCGATACGAGTACGCAATACGTTGTACGAGTTATCCACCGCGCTATTCAATTCTTCGCGAAGAATTGAGATTACCTCGTCGTTAGTCGATCTGGGGGTTATTTTATCTTTTAACTGGAAAGTGCTGAAAATAGCCGAAAGTCTCACATTCGGATCTATCTTTTTGTATTCGTTGTAGAACGAAACGATAAAGTCGTTGTTCCCGGCCTGAGCAGCCTGAGCGGCAGCGATAGCTGCGTTGAAGTTAGGATCCGGGTTATTATTCGACAAAGATTTGAGCACGTCTGCCACAGAAATTTGCAGCGTTACGTTCATACCTCCTTTCAGGTCAAGACCCAAACCTATTTCCATTTCACGGCATTGCTGATACGTGTAATACCACCAATACACCTTTTCCGTAGAGATAGAGTCGATATAATGTTTATACTTAGCCTCATCGCCCGCAGCATACTCTTTCGCCTTATTATTGTAAATAGCGGTTACAACCGAAAACGAAAGATAGAACAAACAGATAAGTGTAAGCAAAACCGCAACGACTCTAATAAATCCTTTGTTTTGCATGTGACTATTACTTTATTTTTTGTTTAATGAATTTCGTATTTTTATCAAGGTGCAAAGATATATTATTTTTTCACAGAAGCCCAAAATTATTCGATTTATTTATTATTAGCGTTTTTTACACCGATAAAGCACAATCCCCCAAAGAAACATGAAAAAGAAAACGGTTATATCTTTTTCAAGATTTAATATTATTTTTGTACTTTGGTTATAACCCGAGGCTCACGCCCCGACCGAAGCGCCACATTTCCGATATTTCGATGTGACGGTAAATCGATTATTAACCCTTATAAATTATGCCCAATTATACGAATAAAATAGAAAGAGAGCCACAAGAGCGTAGTTCAAATATCGAACTTCTGAGAATACTTTCGATGTTCTTGGTTCTGATGATTCATTATATTCCTTCCCGGACGCTGCCAACACACGACACATTGGCCCACGACACGCTCGGCACACTGTTCGATCTCGAATTGCGTAGTATCAGCTTCGTCTGTGTCAATTGTTTTATTCTCATCTCCGGGTACTTCGGTATCCGTTGGAAATTAAAATCTTTCTCCAACCTCCTTTTTCAAATATTGTTCTGGGCGATCGTATGCCCTGTTATCGTATCCGCCGCAACCGATTCCTTCAACATGACCGACCTATTCAAGACATTATATCACAATACATTCTCCCGCTGGTTTATCGAAGCGTACATCGGACTGTACATACTGGCCCCGATGATAAACCGCTTCATCGAAAAATCGACACATCGGGAGTTGGGTATATTCATTCTTGCTTTTTATCTGTTCAGCACCTTGTTCGGCTACTTGGGAAAAGCCTATGACTTCAACAAAGGCATGAGCATCATCAGCCTCGTGGGGCTATATTTGATAGGAGCCTATCTCCGCCGGAAACAAGACGGCATATTCGATCTCTCGAAATACGTCTATTTAGGTGTTTACCTCGTTACCGGATTCATTATGGTAGCCATCGCCGCCCTCATCTTGAAAGCAGGATTCACGATTACCCCTTATAGCTACCTCAACCCCCTTATCGTTCTCGAATCCATAGCCCTGTTCTTGTTCTTCAAAAAACTAAATATCGGTAGCATAAAATGGATCAACTATATCGCAGTTTCCTCGTTCGCCGTATATTTAATCCATAACGACCTCTCCATTAAACCCCTATACTGCGCAGCATGCGACTATATCGAAGCGCATTACACCCCATCATTCCCGTATGCCTTGCTGTTTATGGCGGGAGTATTCATCGTATCGGTAATGGCAGATAAAGTCCGGCTGTTCATATACAAACATACGCTATTGAAACTATTGAAATAAAAAGATTATACCCTCTCCTCGCCCGTCGGTTTGTGGGAGAGAGCAAGCAAAAAGGGAGAAAGTTAGATACCTCCTACTTGCTGCACAAAAATGCCAAACTATAAAATAAAAAGTACCACCCTCCTCCCTTGCCGTGTCCCGTAGCATTACGGGGTGTTTTGCAACGCAAAATATAGGGAAGGGGTCCGTAGGACGGAGGGGTTAGCTCTACAAAAAATCCTATATACTATCTTTTTTAGCCTCCTTTTTCTTAGGAACTCGATTTACCCCCTGTGATGAAAAAATTGAAAATAGGCTGCACATCGGTAAAAATAAGTAAACTTGCTTTTGGTCTCGGTTTGCACTATCTTTGTCGCAAATAGATCGATTCGGCAAAACAGGACATAACTTGTTTCTGTTCTTATTTGTACTATCTTTACATAAAATATTCGACGATGAATCCGAAACACCCCCTTTCCACGATAACAGTCTATCGGCTGGTCGCCTCGTTCATTCTGGCGATTTCCATATATTCCTGCGCCAACATGTCGAGACCCGGGGGTGGTCCCCGCGATGAAACACCGCCTGTATTCATCAAGAGTATGCCGGTTCCTAACGCATTGAACGTTTCGAAACAGAAAATCGAAATCGAATTCGACGAAATCATTCAAGTAGACAAACCGTCCGAAAAAGTAATCGTCTCCCCCCCCCAAAAAGATATGCCCGAAATTCGTACTTCGGGACGTAAAATAACCGTGATTCTTAAAGACTCGTTACTACCCAACACGACCTATACCATCGACTTTTCCGATGCCATCATCGACAACAACGAGCGTAATCCGCTCTATGGATTCGCCTACTCCTTTTCGACCGGCCCCAAGATAGACTCTCTGCAAGTTTCGGGAATACTACTCAATGCCCGGGATTTGGAGCCCATAACCGGCATGTTGGTAGGATTACACAGCGACCTCGAAGACTCGGCTTTCCAGAAACTCCCATTAGAGAGAATTGCCAGTTCCGACGAATTAGGTCATTTCACGATACGAAATGTAACACCCGGCAAATACCGTCTATTCGCGCTGAAAGACATGAACCGGGACTACCGCTTCGACAACCCGTCGGAAGATATCGCTTTTCTCGATTCTATCGTTATTCCTTCGGCCGATGTTAAATTACACGTCGACACCATTTGGAAAGACAGCGTCACCATCGACACCATTATCGAATACAACCACACCCATTTCTATCCGAACGATATTCTGCTCACGGCATTCAACGAAGGATTCCAATCTCAATATCTCGATAAAAGCGAAAGAAAAGACCGTCGTAAAATCGACCTTTATTTCAAAGCCCCCGCTGATTCGTTGCCCAAGTTGAAACCGCTGAATTTCGAGCAAGAAGACTGGGCCATTCTCGAACGCTCGTTCCACAACGACACACTGCAATACTGGATAAAAGACTCGCTCATTTACAACATGGATACACTTTTATTCACGGCCGAATATTTCCGTACCGACACGTTAAGACAATTGTCTCTCTACAACGATACGCTCAAATTCATCATGAAAAAAGTCAAAGCGCCCAAGAAAAAAGAAAAAAAGAAAGACAAGGACAACGACTCCATCGAAGTTCCCGAAATCCAATTCATGCAAATGAACGCCAAGATAAGCTCTTCTCTCGATGTTTATAAACCGCTTCGTTTTTCCTTTGCCGAACCATTGCAAACATACGATGCAGGGAAAATACATCTGGAACAAAAAAGAGACACCTTGTGGATACCTGTTGCCGACTCCCTGTACACATTCCTCCAAGACTCCATTGCTATCCGGGACTACACACTCACCTACAAATGGACTCCGGGAGAATCCTATCGCATCGTTATGGACTCCACGGCATTCACCAATATTTACGGACTATTCACGAACACCTATAAACAAGAATTCAAAGTCAAAGCCCTCGAAGATTACGCCAACCTGTATCTCTCTATTTCGGGCGTATCCGATTCCGCTTTTGTCGAAATTCTCGATTCAGGAGACAAACCCGTAAGAACGGCCCCGGTCATCAACGGAGGAGCCGAGTTCATGTATATGAATCCGGGTACTTACTACGCCCGCTTATTCATCGACCGTAACGGAAACGGGAAATACGACACCGGAAACTACTCCGAGAAACGACAGCCCGAAGAAGTTTCGTATTACCCACAGGAACTCGAACTGAAAGCCAATTGGGATATAGAACAGGATTGGGACATCTATGCGACACCGGTCGATAAACAAAAACCCGACAAAATAAAGAAAAACAAACCCAAAGAGAAAAAACGCAATTACTGACAATCTTAATAACAAACCGCATGCTACGCCATCGTCATATGAAAAACACCGGGTCGTTACGCCGTATTGCTTTCGGGATTCTTTTTTGGAGTATGGCCAACGGAATTTATGCGCAAACGACTCCGGGTATGCAACCCGAATGGCTATCCTACGATGTCATATACCAACTGGGATTTCTCTGGAAGAGGGCAGCGACAGCTACGCTCCAACTCACCGAATACCCCGACAAATATACATCTGTTTTAAAAGCTCGTACACTCCCCTTTGCCGACAACATATTCAAGGTACGCGACACACTGGTATCCGATATGCAGCGAAACAAAGAACTGCTACCCATTTATTACGCCAAACTCGCTGACGAAAACGGGACTTACCGGAAAGACGAAGTAAATTATACCTACGATGGAAACTCGACCACGGGAAATATCCGCCTATATCGTCCCAAGCGTAACGCCATAGAGGACTATACACTCACCGAACCCGGTATAGTCTACGACATGCTGAGTATCTTTTACGTGATTCGCACCTTCGACTTCCGAGCAATGGAAATGTATCAAATCTATAACACCAAAATTTTCTCCGGTAAAAACCTCGAATACCTCGAAATAGAATATTTGGGACAGGAAATCCTCAAACAAAACAAAAAGGAATACAGCACCTACAAACTTCGCTTCCGATTCTATGACAGAACCGGCAAAAAGACCAGCGACAAAATCTCGGCATGGATCTCTACCGACAATAAACGCATACCCTTGAAAGTAGAAGGGAAACTCCCCTTAGGCTCTATGAAAGCCGTGTATACGGGAGAATAGAAACTATCTGTCATTTGGGCAAGAGCTAAAAACTGACCTCCTGCACATGCAGCGTGATAGGGAAGGTATCCGAAAGATGGAAAGGTTAGTTCTACAAAAATCCTATCTTTTTTAACCCCTCTCATCGTCGCTACCGCTCCTCTGTGTCTCCCCTATTGCTCCGCAACTCCCCGTAATACTACGGGACACGGCAGGGGAGAAGAACAAACACAATACACAGGAAAGTATTAACCTCCTCCTCTGTGTTTTGCATAGCAAAATATAGGGGAGGTGTCCGCAGGACGGAGGGGTTAAAAAATATCCATAGCAGAGGAAGCATATAAAAACATCACTCTCTCCCTATGTTTCTGTAAAGGAATAGAAAGTACTCACAAAGTAAAAAGAAAGCAAAAAAGGCCGATCGAAGTGTCGCTTTTAATCCTCTCCCTCTGCTCATCGTAGATGAGATAGGGGGAGTGCACGTAAGGTAAGGGGGTTAAAAATAAAGAAAAGAACAAGATTCTCCCCTCCTTTATCGGGCAATAAAGCTACAAAAAGCGGCTGCATTTCCGGGTTCTTTCTTTTCGGCGATGAAAGGAAAAAAATAAATACCTTCTACTTCCTGTGTTCATGGCAAGATAACCCCGCCGTTCCGTAACACGCCAAACTTCGGGACAACCGTTCAGCCACCGCATCGCGTAAAGTCTGCGGAGACAAAACCTCAGCTTGCCAATACCCCAAAGCATACACCTCCTGTTCGAAATCGGGAGTGATTTTCAAACGGTAATGAAACGTAGAACTATGTTCGTTCCGGTCAAGTTCCTCTTGACTTTCGTGCAAAGGAAGTGTCCTCAAATAATTAGCTTGCAAAGCAGGGACACGCAGCACCACCTCCTGCGCCGACATATCGTCGTGCGTAATCCCGAAACAATCCCGGAAATAATCGATGGGAGAAAAACTGTCGGGATAGACGAATGTACGGCTGCTCAATTCGAGAGAAGCAACCCGATCCAAAGCATAGGTCTTGATTTTCCGATCCGTAAAATCCTTAGCGATGACATACCAACGCTGACGAAATAACTTCACGAAATAGGGAGCCGCCAATGTATGCGAACTTGTTACACGTCGGAATGAACGATACGACAAAATAAGCACCCGGTTCTCCTTCATCGCCTCGAAGACGATTCTCAAAAATTTCTGCCCCGAAGGTATATTCTCCAAAACGATTCGATTCCGCAACTCCTGACTCTCGTTCAGCATGTTACTCACCGCAAGCGTGTTCAATGCCCACACACGTGCACCGTTTCCCTGCAAAGCATCCGGGTCCTCTATGTAATATTCATACGTAGAAGCATCACACTCGATATTCACGTCAAACATCTCCTGTATGGCCTGACGATAATTCATAAACGTCCGTCGAGCCATCGGCTTGCCGTCCGAATATTCGCTCCGTTGCCACAACCCGTCTATCTCTCTGCGGGTAAGCCTTCCGTAACGCTGCAACGTATCGATCAGCCATACATACCGATTGAAAAGTTCTTTCGCCATAACACAAAACCACTGTTTTACATCTCCAAAAATAATATCTATCCCGCAATTTCACCAATCACCTAATCACTATTCCAAAATTTTCTCCCGATTCCGAGATCTATTTTCACTTACAACAGTACAACAAACAAGCCACGCACATCAAGGTCCCCTCTATTCACCCTTCAAAACGCCATAAAAGAATCATCGGAAAATATCGAATACATAGAAGCTGTTTTAAATTTATTCCGAGACAGATTGAGACCTATGTTGAAGCAGATTGGAGTCCGAGATATACAGTCAATAGCGGGCTATTGACAAAAATCAAGGGATTCAAGATGCGAGACGGGGACTCAATATGGCCGGAACATACCTGCTTGCAATGATAATATTATTTCTCAATAAATTTAAAACAGCTTCTAAAAAAAGTATGCCCAAAAGTATTTAACTTTCGAGCATACCCCGCAATATTCCATTGGATCTCTTTTATTTCGTCGTCTTTTTCCGGGCCGGTTTCTTTTTGGCAGGAGCCTTGTCGGCATCCTCGACAATCTTCATGCAATCGGCGAACGTGAGCGATGCCGGTTCGGAACCTTTGGGTAATTTATAATTCTTCTTTTTATAAGCGATATACGGACCGAAACGACCGTTAAGCAGTTCGAGTTCATCATCTTCATCGAACTTCTTGATAAGGCGTTGACTTTCCTGCTCGCGCTTTTGCTGAATCAATATTATCGCATCCTCTAACGAAACACCCTGTGGGGTGAACTCTTTGGGCAACGATACATATTTGCCGTCGTGACGAATATACGGACCGAAACGGCCGATACCCACGACAACGGTTTTGCCTTCGAAATCGCCTAAGGTTCGGGGCAAATCGAACAGTTTCAAAGCCTCTTCCAGTGTAATCGTGCTCATCGATTGTCCTTTGAGCAACGAGGCAAACAACGGCTTCTCCGTATCTTCGGGAGTACCGATTTGTACCAACGGACCGAAACGGCCTATCTTCACCGATACGGGACGACCGCTTTTCGGGTCCGTACCCAATACCCGTTCGCCCACTTTATGCTCCAACCGCAAAGCGAGAGCGCTCTCTACCACCGGGTGAAAGAGTTTGTAAAAATGATCTATCTCATCGTTCCACACGGTTTTTCCCTCGGCAATATCGTCGAATTGCTGCTCGACATTCGCCGTAAAGTTATAATTGAGAATATCGGGGAAATACTCCGTCAAGAAATCGTTGACGACAACTCCTATATCGGTGGGGAGCAGTTTGCCTTTATCGGCTCCTGTGAGCTCGGTTTTCTCTCCCGATTCGATTTTCCCATCGTGCAGCGTCAACATACGATATTTCCGCTCCGTTCCTTTCCGATCGCCCTTCTCGACATATTCGCGTTGCTGTATGGTCGAAATGGTTGGTGCATAGGTAGAAGGCCGACCGATACCCAGCTCTTCCAATTTACGAACCAGACTGGCCTCGGTATAGCGGGCGGGAGCTTGCGAGAAACGTTCCGTTGCCGTGACCGACGACAATGTCAGCACATCGCCTTTCGCCAATGCAGGTAACATCTTGTCGTTTCCTTCTGCATCGCCTTCGTCATCGGTAGACTCCATATACACTTTCAGGAAACCGTCGAATTTCAAGACCTCGCCCACGGCGACGAAGTGTTCTTTCCTTCCCGAAACAGCGATGGTCGCAGTCGTCTTTTCCAACTCGGCATCGCTCATTTGCGAAGCGATCGTACGTTTCCAAATCAATTCATATAATCGTTTTTCCTGAGAGGAAGCATTGATTTCGTGATGGCTGATGTACGTGGGACGTATTGCCTCGTGCGCTTCCTGTGCTCCTTTGGTATGCGTATGGTAATTTCGAATATGCAGATATCTCTCGCCCAAAGTTTTTACAATCTCGTCTTTGGTCGTATTTATAGCCAGCGATGACAAATTCACCGAGTCGGTACGCATATAGGTGATATGTCCCGCCTCATAAAGCCGTTGAGCCACCATCATGGTTTGAGCCACGGAGAAGCCCAATTTCCGGGCGGCTTCCTGTTGCAATGTGGAAGTGGTGAACGGAGCCGCAGGCGATTTCTTTGCAGGTTTCACCGTCACGTCCCCGATAGAGAACCGTGCGGTCTTGCAGGCTTCGAGCAAAGCCTTCGCCTCGTCTTCGGTTTTCAATCGTTGGCTCAATTCGGCCTTCAACAATTCCCCTCCGGGTAACAAAAATTCCCCGATCACCCGATAGGCTGCTTCGGGCTTGAACGCCGAGATTTCTCGCTCCCGTTCTACAATCAAGCGCACTGCGACCGATTGTACACGACCGGCCGACAAAGCGGGCTTCACCTTTTTCCACAGAACAGGCGAAAGTTCGAATCCCACGATACGGTCGAGTACCCTGCGAGCCTGCTGGGCATCTACCCGATTCAAATCTATATCCCGGGGATTCTCAATGGCATGGAGTATGGCATCTTTGGTAATCTCATGGAATACAATCCGTTTCGTTTTCTCCGGTTTCAATTTCAACACTTCGAACAAGTGCCATGCGATAGCCTCTCCCTCGCGGTCCTCATCGGAAGCCAGCCAAACCATATCCGCTTTGTCTGCCTCCTGTTTCAGCGTTTCCACCAACTTTTTTTTGTCGGCGGGGATTTCATAAATAGGTTTATAGTTATGCTCGATATCCACACTGAAATCCTTTTTTTTGAGATCACGGATATGTCCGTAGCTCGAAAGGACTTCGAAATCCTTTCCTAAAAACTTCTCAATGGTTTTAGCCTTTGCCGGAGACTCTACGATTACCAAATTTTTTGCCATATGCGCAATGTTCGTTCAAATTTTGCGCAAAATTAGAAAAACAGATTGTAATACAGAGCTTTTTTCTACTTTTTTATTAAATAATGTATATCGCACACATTTTGAATCGTTCCTACCATGTAGAGTTTTTGTCGCATATCCTCCCCAACGCCTTTCTCCTATACTATTCCCTCCGAAAAAGCTGACGAGATAAATCCTGTTTTTAAACTACCCACTCGTCCCATGAGTACTCCCGACACGGTGGGAGAGGTTAAATCCTTCTTCTCCCCTGCCGCGTCCCGTAGTATTGCGGGGTGTGGCGTTAGTCATATAGGGGAGGTGGCACACATAGTGATGGAAGGGTTAAAAATGTCGAGAACAGACCTCTTACCCTCAAAATTTCAAATCGACCCCGAACATGAAATTGATGCCTTGTGCCGGCATACCGTAAAGAATATCGTATTTCCGGTTCAGCACATTGTCGGTAAGTCCGTAAAGCGAAAACCAAGAAGTGAAAGCATACGAGGCTTTCAAGTGAACGAGATGTATATCGGAGAGCTTTCCGAGATTTGAATACTCCCGACCCGCAGCAAACTCATATCCGGCTTCGAGCGTGAACGGGCGAACAGGCATATAACGGATATTCACTCCTCCTTCCCACTGCGGACGGTTATACGAAATCGTCTCCCCCCCATCGGCGGTCTTCCATCGGTGATACCCGACCTTCGCCGAAGCCTCCAATTTCGTACCGTAACGATAAGATACATCGAGCTCTGCTTTCAAAGCATTGGCATCGATACCCCAAAAACGCGACACACCTGTAAACTTTCCGTCCAAATCTTCGGGTAAAAGGAACAACGCCTTTTTACAAATTTCATAACCGCCCGAAAGCCCTATGGAAAATCCGGGTAATGCGTTAATGCGTATTCCCAATGAGGCATCCAACGGCACATACGTATTATCTACCTGTGCCGACGGATTGAAGTAGAGCGTATAGGCCGAAACACTTCGCCACGTATTCAGTTTCTTCCCGCCCGTAAAAGCCGTATAAAACTGTACATCGGGAACTATCGTCCAATCGAATCGCACATCGGGAGAGAATCGCAAAATAGTTCCGTTGTTGAAAGAAACATCGGCCTTGACACCGACCGCAAAAGCCACGTGTTCATTCCGCCAGTCATACCGGGGATTCAATGAAATCATACCGTAATTCGCTGCCGACTGTAACCGGCTGTAACCCACATAATCGAAAGAACCGTCCAAAGAAATAGAGCTGCGTCTGTCGATCGGCGCAGACAATGTAAAGTCTGCATTCACTAAATTCTCGGCAGCCCCTTTTTCACTTTGTAAATATCCCCGGTGATACCCGTATCGGTAATATGCCAATGAAACTTTATAAAGTAGGTCCGACTCTCCGGCAGTCGAGGCTATATGGCTTTTCAAGAAGAACCGGTTTATCTCTTGGTTAGGCGAAGATATTCCCGTCAAACCGGGGTATCGCAATCCGTAATAGTTGAAGGAGTCGTAACGATAACCGCCGCTTATTCCCAAATCCAGCTTCCCGAAGGAGTGAAGATAATCGGCGACCACTCGCTCTTCGAGCCGGTGCATCTTCTTCGAGTTGGGATAGTCCTCCGTTAACGATTGATTGTAATCCACCGTTCCGCAAGTAGAGCGATGCTGCAACCACACACCCAACTTGTCTTTGTCATTCTGCAAAATACGATAACCGGCATTCCCGACCATATTCAGGTAATTGCCTATCCCGAAATCCACGTATCCCCTCGATTGATTTTCTTCGGGTTTTTCTCCGAAACCGCCGGGAGCCAACAAGACAGCGCGAGGTTCGAGGGGAGCCGGAACCGTCCAGTCGCTATACCGTATAGATTGTTTGGTTACCGTCGGTGCTTCCACTTCGGGCAATGTATTGATTTTAGACGCATCGCGCACGATAGGTGTAAAATCTTTTTCTATGGTTACTTCCCGCCGCAACGAATCGGAACGTACCTGTGCCGACAGGAAGAATGGGAAAACCGATATGATTAAAAAAGAAAACCGTTTCATAAGCCATACATATTGTATCGTTCAACTACTCTGTTTGTCCCAGTTCGCTCAATTTCTTGTCTATCCGGGAAATAATATCGTCGTCGCTAGCCGGATAGTTATTCCGCAAACTTTGCAAATATTGACGGGCTTGGAAAGTCTCGCCCCGTTTTTCATAAATGTTGGCCATGAGCAAGAATGCCCGAGCCAACCAATAATTGTGGGGAGTACCTTTGTCGATAAAAGTATTCAGCGTCTTTTCAGCCGTATCGATCGCTTTATTGTCGAATTGATATTGGGCCAATAAATAGGCACTTTGCGCCCCGTAAATCGAACGGGTATCTTTCGAAAGCTCCCGCCAGTCATCGGCCGCATTTTCTCCCTTTCCCGTATGGAAATAGGCATCGGCACGAGCAAACAAAATCTCTTGCCGCAAATCGGGAGAAAGTTTGCTTTCGCTCAACAACTTGTCGGCAACTGTTACCACCTCGCCATATTGCCGCTTATTTCGGGCAATACGAAGCATACCCAACCGGGCGGCCTGTTTGTTCTCTCCGACAGTCGCTTTCTTTTCCAACTCCTTGAATCCGGCAAAAGCCTCGTCATAACGAGCTTTCAAATAAAGTATCTCGCACTTGCGGGCCAATGCTTCTTCGGCAAACTCGCCGTCGGGACTGTTCGTCACCACATAGTCGAACGCCGGAAGAGCTTTGTCGTAGTCTTTCGCTGCAAACGATGCTTTCCCGATATAGTAATTAGCCGGAATCAAAAACGCGCCCGACGGATAATTTCGTACATACTTCTTCAACGAAGCGATACCTTTCCCCGTCATATAAGTGCGCTCGGCTGCCATATACGACAAAGAATCCAATTCGCTCACAGGGGCCTGTTCCGACCGTCCCACGCTGTTCAGATAGTTAGCGTAGGCATCGACTGCATCTTTCTCTACATATACCGATTTGAGGTCGGCGACCGCTATGCGAGCCTCCTCGCTGGTCGGATAACGCTCTATCACTTGCTGGTAAGCAGCCACCGATTCGTCTGTCTGCCCGTTATTGAAATAGACCATACCCAACTGCAAACCTCCCTTGCGGGCAATCGCGCTCTGGGGATAATCGGCGATTAACTGTTTGTAACATACGATAGCATCGTTATTCCTATTCAATATCGTATAAGCCTGTCCCTTTTCGAACCATGCGTTCGCCAGATACCCCGAACGGGGATAATCTACAATCAATTTGTCCAACAACTCTATTTTGCGTTCGTGATTCCTCTGCAATCCCGCCATGAAAGCTTTTTGAAAAAGGGCATAATCTCCGTTCGCGACATCGGTCTCTTGGGCCCGGGCATAATACTGCTCGGCATCGGCGAACCGACGGGCGTAATAATAGCAATCGCCTATCCGGGAATAGGCATCGGCAAGCATGCTTCGATTTCCTCCGGTCTGTACAGAGACATACCGGGAAAAACCGTCGAGGGCTTGCGAGAAGTTATGCTGTTTGAACTGACAGTAGGCCCAATCGTACCAAGCCAGCGAATACATTTCGCTCCGCTTGTCCTTGCTGGAAGAAAGATATGCCGAATAATTCCGGGCAGCGATATCGTATTGTTCCCGACGATATTGGCACTCGGCGAGCCAAAACGCAGCCTTACCCCGTATATCGGTATCATAGTTTCCCACAGCGATCGCCCGGCTAAACAAACTTTCGGCATCGGCGATACGGGCATTGGTGAAAGCCTCTGTCCCCAACTGGAAAAGAATGCGCTGCTTGGCGGCGAGTATTTTCCCGTCGGGCTTCCGTATTTTATCGATAGACGCCAGTGCCGACCGATAATTACGAGTCGTCATGTAAACCTCTACCAAATAGTCGTTAATCTTGTCGGCATAGCGAGAACCGGGAAACTCGTTCAAGAAACGTTCGAACACACCCACCGAGTTATCGAAAGGTGAAGCCGTGCGATCATACAGGCAAAGCGCATAGTTGTAAAGCGCCGTTTCCCGAACCTGACGGTCGTAATTTCCTTGTGAAGCCATCTCGAACGCCATGCGGGCATTATTTTTATCTCCGGCTCGCAAATAGGCTTGCCCGATATAAAGATAAGCATTTTGAGAAAGAGCATCGTCCACGCCGGTCACACGCCCCAAATAATCGATCACCTCGCCATCTTCTCCCCGGCGATAGGCCATGACACCCATGACATAAAGAGAAGAGCGTTCGGGTTTGCGACATCGTTGCAAATACCTTTCCAAATATTCCGTCGCCGCTTCATCGTCACCTTCTTGATAAGCGCTTTCGCCGAGCAACCGAAGAAGCTCGGTGTATAAGTCGGCATCGGAAGACGGACGGGACAACAACGCTTTACCCTCGGACAATACCTGTGCGAAACGTTTTTGCCCGAAATAAATCTGCAACATGTGCAGCCGTGCAGCATAGCCGAAACTCCTGTCGTCCGCCACTTTCGAGAATCCACTTAAAGCGGCTCTATCATCGCCCTCGTTCATCTGTATATACGAAAGGTAGAAAGTGGCTCCTGTCCGAAATCTCTCTTTCCCGATTAGAAGCTGAAACAGCGGTTTCGCCGCATCGGGATTACCGGTCTTCAACAAAGAACATGCCGTGCGATATCCCCACCGGTCCTCCTCGTCGCCGGTCAACAGACTCACATTTACCGTCTGATAGGCTTTCAAGGCTTTTGCATAATCTTGACTGTCGTAATAATAATCGGCCAATGCCAACCGAGCCTGCAAAGTATGTTTAGAATCCGGGTAATTTCGCAAAAAATCCGTTAACCGCCGTACAGCCTGCGGCGAATAATTGCGGGCTTCCGAAAGAGCGATATACCAGTCGGCCGTTTCCCGCTGCTCCGGCGACAAATCGCCTTCACAAGCCTCTTTCATCACATCGGCACAACCCGCGTAGTTCTTCTCTTGAAAGAGAAAGATTCCCCTATCTATCAAAGCCCTGTCATCGTTATAAGCCGGGATTCCCGGCTTGGCGGCCAAAAGCTGTCCAGTGCATACGATTCCACAAAGTATAACTATCGCCCGTTTCATGAACATCTTTATTTTGTATTAAGTTCCGAACTATCCACCCATTTAAATAATTTATCCGACGGTCGTATCTTCTCATCGATACGCATCGAGAACCGCTCGCCTTTTACCGTCTTTTGTACCGATTTCAAATCGACTCGTATCTCCTCCACCTTACGGATAAGCGCACCGGTCGTCGGGCCGGTGACGAGTATCTCGTCTCCCACGCTCAACGAACCGCTCTCCATGAGAAATTCGGCCACACCGAGGTTGGAAAAATACTTCACGCCCTTGCCTATATATATCTTTCGTTTCGTGGCTCCCGAGCCATAATTGTGAGTCCATTCGCCCAAGCGCTGACCCAAATAATATCCGTTCCAAAACCCTCGATTAAAGACGGTAGCGAGCCGTTCGTCCCACTGTGCGATCTTCTCGTCGGTAAAGTCGTCGTTCAAATAAGACTCGATGGCCTCGTTATAACACGAAACGACCGTACGCACATATTCCGGGCCCCTCGCGCGACCCTCGATTTTAAATACCCGCACCCCCGAATCGATCAGTTTGTTCAGGAAATGTATCGTTTTCAAGTCCTTCGGCGACATGATGTAAGCGTTGTCCACTTCCAACACGTTACCGGTCTCCTTGTCTTTCACTTCGTATGAACGACGGCAAATCTGCATACAAGCCCCCCGATTCGCCGAAGCATTCATTTCGTGAAGGCTCAAATAGCATTTGCCGGACACAGCCATGCACAATGCCCCGTGACAGAACATCTCGATACGTACCGGTTCTCCGCCCGGCCCCACGATACGATCCCGCAAAATAGCTTCGTGAATACGGGCTACCTGCTCCATATTCAACTCCCGAGCCAGTACCACCACATCGGCAAAACGGGCATAGAATCGCAACGCCTCGGTATTGGAAATATTCAGCTGGGTCGACAAATGCACCTCTACCCCTATCTCGCGGGCATAGGTCATAGCCGCCACATCGCTGGCGATAATGGCCGAGAGCCCGGCCTCCTTCGCCGCATCGATAATACGATGTAACAGAGGTATATCTTCGTCGTAGATAACGGTATTGACCGTCAGATAACTCTTTATGTGATGCTCGTTACAAATACGCACGATCTCGTGTAAATCGTCTATCGTAAAATTATTCGACGAACGGGCTCGCATATTCAGCCCCTCGATACCGAAGTACACCGAATCGGCCCCTCCCTGTATAGCCGCCGTCAAAGAATCGTACGAACCCACCGGCGCCATAATTTCAAAATCGCTTCTCTTCATCATAAACAAACCGTTCTATTTCCCGGTGATTATTTTTCGTATTTCGTTCAGTTTATTCAATGCTTCTACCGGTGTAAGGTTATTGATATCGACCTGTAAAATTTCGTCCCGAACCTGTGAAAGCACAGGGTCGTCCAGCTGGAAAAAACTCAACTGCATACCGCCTCTCGACGAAGCGATTTCGGCGGTAGGCTTGGCGATACCGTTCTGGCGGTTCTCCGACTCCAACTGTTTCAAAATCTGGTTGGCCCGCTTGACGATGCTCTGGGGCATACCGGCCAGCTTCGCCACATGGATACCGAAACTGTGTTCACTCCCGCCGCGTACCAATTTCCGCAAGAATATCACCTTGTTGTCGACCTCTTTTACCGAAACGTTATAATTGACAATGCGTTTATAAGTACGTTCCATTTCGTTCAGCTCGTGATAATGGGTAGCGAACAACGTCTTGGCACGAGCTTTGGGGTGTTCGTGTATGTGCTCGACAATAGCCCACGCGATAGATATACCGTCGTAAGTACTCGTTCCCCGTCCCAACTCGTCGAACAGAACCAAACTCCGCTCCGACAGATTGTTGAGAATATCGGCTGCCTCGGTCATCTCGACCATAAAGGTAGATTCGCCGAGCGAGATATTGTCCGATGCCCCTACACGAGTGAAAATCTTGTCCACAATCCCTATCTTAGCGGCCTCGGCCGGAACGAAACTTCCTATCTGAGCCATCAGAACAATCAAAGCGGTCTGGCGCAACAACGCCGATTTACCGGCCATGTTGGGTCCCGTTATCATCATGATTTGCTGCTTGTCGTTGTCGAGCTCGACACTGTTGCTGATGTAGGGTTCGCCCGGTGGCAACTGTTTCTCGATAACCGGGTGACGTCCTTCCTTGATGTCGATAACCAGCGAATCGTTTACTTCGGGACGAATATACCGGTTTTCCACGGCCGACTTCACGAACGACAACAGGCAGTCGAGCCGCGCAATGAGATTGGAATCGAGTTGTATGGCAGGAATATACTCCGTCAATGCAAGAATCAAATCATTGAACAACTGCGTTTCCAATGAAAGAATCTTCTCTTCCGCCCCCAAAATCTTCTCCTCGTATTCTTTCAACTCTTGGGTAATATAACGCTCTGCGCTCACCAACGTCTGCTTTCTGATCCAATCGGAAGGAACCTTGTCCTTGTGAGTATTGCGCACTTCGATGTAATACCCGAATACGTTGTTATACCCGATTTTCAAGCTGGGAATACCCGTTTTCTCGCTCTCGCGCTGCTGCACGTGCAACAAATAGTCTTTCCCCGAATAGGAAATTTCTCGCAACTCGTCGAGTTCGTCGTTCACCCCCTTGCGGATAATTCCTCCCCGATTCACCAAATTGGGCGCATCGGGATTAATTTCATGCTCGATTCGGTCCCTGATGATCGTACAGCAATTCAGTTGTTCCCCGATACGTTGCAATACAGGTTCATCGCTCTGCTCGCAAACAGCCTTGATAGGCTCTATCGCCGACAATGCCACTTTCAACTGAACCACCTCGCGAGGCGAAATACGCCCCACCGCTACTTTCGAAATGAGGCGTTCCATATCGCCTATCGTATCGAGTTGCGGATCGATAACCTCCCTAACTTCGGGGTGGCGGAAAAAGAACTCCACTCCGTTCAACCGATCCTCGATAGGCTTCACATCTTTCAACGGAAAGACAACCCACCGTTTGAGCATACGCGCCCCCATCGGGGTGACAGTCCGGTCTATCACGTCGAGCAGGCTCTTTCCCCCTTCGTTCATCGGAGAAAGCAATTCGAGACTCCGCACCGTGAATTTATCCAATCGCACATATCGCTCCTCCTCGATACGAGACAGCGATGTAATGTGCGAAATCTGCGTATGCTGCGTAATATCCAAATAATGAAGCAGAGACCCCGCGGCGATAATGGCGTTGGGCATATTGTGAATTCCGAAACCTTTGAGGTTTTTCGTCTCGAAATGACGCAATAAGCGATCCGAAGCGGCATCCTCGGTATAAACCCAATCGTCCAACTCGAAAGTAAAAAAACGGGAACCGAAATGCTCCTCGAACAATTTCCGTTTCGTGCGTTCGAACAGCACCTCTTTCGGAGAGAAATTGCCCAACAGCTTGTCCACATAGTCGAAATCTCCCTCGGCGGTCAAGAATTCACCCGTCGATATATCGAGAAAAGCCACACCCACTTTGTTACCTTTCCCGAAATGAACACCCGCCAAGAAATTATTCTCTCGGTGATCGAGAATATTGTCGTTAATCGACACGCCCGGTGTCACCAATTCCGTAATGCCGCGCTTGACCAATTTTTTTGTCAGCTTCGGGTCTTCCAGCTGTTCGCAAATAGCCACCCGTTTTCCGGCACGCACCAATTTGGGAAGGTAAGTATCGAGAGCATGATGGGGAAAACCGGCCAACTCCACATACTGGGCGGCTCCATTTGCCCGGCGAGTCAATGTAATCCCCAATATTTCCGATGCCACCAAAGCATCGTCCGAAAACGTTTCATAAAAGTCTCCCACCCTGAAAAGCAATATCGCATCGGGATGCTTGGCTTTCATCTCGATATACTGTTTCATCAGCGGAGTTTCGACAATTTCCTTGGCCACGATATATTTCTTTTATATTCGTATGAATAATCCCGTTTAAGAGAAACAAAGATAACATTTTCGACCGGAATTGTGAAATTAAAAAAATGTAAGAAACTGTTTTTATTTTTTTCTACTCCTCACTTCATCGCTGCCACTCCCCCATTCCCCACTCTCCCCTGTGTTTCGAAAAACAAAAAGTCAGCTCTTAAAAACGACGAGTAAGATTTATGCTTCTCTATTGAAACAGCTCTCTCCCTCCTCCCGCCAGACCTTGTAACATTCGAAACATTTCGCTCCTCCCCTTGCCGTGTCCCGTAGCACTACGGGTTGTTTTACAACGCAAAATATAGGAGAGGTGGCACGTAGGGACGGAGGGGTTAAAGAAATACCAGCAGTAAAAGCAACAGAGACAAGACTTCTCCCCCCCGCTCATCGTAGATGAGATGGGACGAGTTCACCACCGACAAACTATACTTTCAGGAAAATATTTTTCCGATACAGAAAATAGAGGAAGAACCAGCAACAAGCGACATATCCTGCACGAAGGACGACCGCACCGGCAGGCTCACCGGCACATTCTCCCACCCATTGGGATATACCTCCGAACAAAAACTTATTCATGTGAGAAAATCCTACCACCTGCTGCGCCAGATAAATCGTTATCGAATTTAGTCCTATCACTCGGAAAAAGAGAGTCCACGATTTCCACCCTTTCACATCGACGATATAATAGAACAAAGCGAACAACAAGAACGAAAGTCCTCCCACGAAACAGGTAAACGAACTGCTCCAAAGCATTTTGTTAATCGGGAATACGGTATTCCAAACCAGCCCTATGGCGACCAACACAACCCCGATTCCCGACAAAAGCAAACTCTTTCTCTCTCCGCTTCCCAAGCGGGTGGAACGGACGATTTCCCCCGCATAAATTCCCAATAATGCCGTGACTATCGCCGGAAGCGTGCTCAGTAAACCCTCCGGGTCGAAATTACCGCATATCAATTTCCCCGGCAAACAATGCCGATCGATATATCCGACCAGATTCCCTTCGATAGAAAGAGGGGAAGCCCCCGCAGCATCGGGAGCCGGCACAAAGGCCAACAGCAACCAATAACCCACCAAGATAAAGACAATCAAACCATATTGTACCGACTTTTTCAAACTCATGTAAATGAAAGCCCCGAGCATCCACGCCAGCCCGATACGCCCCAAAACGCTTGCCAAACGCACATCGGGGAAATTCAACTGTAAGAATCCGTTATACAAGAATCCCAGCAAAACGAGGGTGACACCCCGGCGGAAAACCCTCAGGTAAATATGTTTGTCGCTCGATCCGCTCCCCCTTTGCTTGGCCAATGAAAACGGGAAAGATATACCTGCGACAAACAAGAACAAGGGGAATATCATATCGTGTTGGGTAAACCCGTCCCACGGGACGTGCCGCATGTGCCCCGCTATGACATCGCCCACCGCCGTCGGGTGCAAGGCATTCAAGGCGATTACCAACGGGGCGAAACCCATAATAAAAAGCATATCGAATCCCCGAAGGGTATCCAATGACAACAGACGTGTGTTTTTCTTTGTTTCTTTCTTTGTTTCCATATCCGAATTTTGTTTTTCTGTATAGTATACAAGCAACTCGGCTCGTTTATCCAATGATGCGTTATACTCCCTAATCCGCACCCGCAGCGATCCCGATCGAATGTATGTCTCTGCCTATTTCGACAACAGCTTTTTTATCCGTTCCACATCGTCTTCCCGTTCCGGGGGAATAATTCCCCGTTGATAGAAATCTTCGAAATCCGAGAGAAAGTCCTCTTTTAGCTCTTCCTTGTATCGCAGGTATATCTCTTCCGCCTCGGCATATCGACCTTGAAGAAGAAGGGATGCCGCAAGATTTGTATAAATAGTATGATGAGTAAAATCATATTTTGATCCCTCACGGGCATACCGTTCAGCTTCTTCAAAATTGCCCTGAGCGAGAAATAAGAATGAAAGGTTATTGCACGCTCGTACTAAATACGGCTCGTACACTTGTGGATTCACTGCCGTAAGCCGTTGATAAACCTCCAAGGCAGAGAGATACATCTCCTCGCTATCCTCATAACGTTGGATATTGTAATACAAACAACCTAAGTTATACTGAGTATCTGCCAAATCCGGCTCGTACACCTGTGGATTCGCCACGGCAAGTCGTCGTCGAATTTCCATGGCGGAAAGATACATCTTCTCGCTATCCTCATAACGTTGGGTGTCGCTGTACAAACAGCCTAAGTTATATTGTGTCATTGCCAAATCCGGCTCGTAAACCTGTGGATTTGCCGCTGCAAGCCGTCGTCGAATTTCCATGGCGGAAAGACACAGCTTCTCGCTATCTTCATAACGTCGGGTATCTTTGTACAAAGTACCTAAATTACTTTGAGCCATTGCCAAATCCGGCTCGTACACCTGTGGATTCACTATCGTGAGCCGTTGATAAATTTTCAAGGCAGAGAAATACATCTTCTCGCTTTCCTTGTAACGTTGGGTATTGTTATACAAAACGCCTAAGTTATTTTGAGTACCGGCCAAGCCCGGCTCGTAGGCATATGGACTAATAGCTGCAAGTCGCTGGCAAATGTCTAAATTTTCTCGATAACGAACTTCCGCCAAATCGTATCGTTTGTTTGTCTGTAAAAAATGACCATACTCAAACAAACTTTTTGCCAACTCTTCCTCCGAAAGGTTGGCACGGATCAGCTCGATACCCTGCTCATAGGCATGGCAAGCCAATTCGAAGCGACGAGGCTCTGCATAGTCTGTCATCAAAGCCTTTGCCCGCAAAACATACTCCTCGGCCAACGATCGTGTCTTTTGAAGTCCCGCCTCGATAAGCGACCGACCGGAATCGACCAGTAGTTTCCCTTGCTCTATCTCCTTGCGGGCCTGAGCGGCATCGGCGGCAATATCTTTTTCATTCAAAATCTCCACGACCCCTTTGCTGTTCCCTCGCTCGAACATCTCTATCGCCAACCGTTTGCGCTCGCTCACCGGCGTTCCGCTCCCGATCAGCTTGTTGATGGATAGAGCAAGATCGAACAGCCGGCTCTCCAATCGGTTGAGACTTTCCCGTTTCTTGTATAGTTCCGCCTGTTTCTCGTCAATCATCGGTTGGAGCTCGGCGACACCGGTCGCTCTCAGTCGGGCGATCTCTGTATTCAATCGGGCGATGGACTCTTTCAACGAAAGGTATTCCGGATTCTCGGCGGCAAAAGAGAGATTGTCCAGCTCGGCTATCTTGTGGCCGTAAAGCGAAACGACTCCGTTCTCTATCTTAAAGTGGTTACCCTCGGTTACGGAAGCGTTGCCCGATACCGATGGAATGATCCGCTCCAACTGCATGACAAAATGCAACTTCATGGCATCGTCGGTAGCATAGTTGCACCAATAATGCCCCACCCGATCGAACAAATCTTCCTTGAATCGTTTCAATGCCTCGTCTTCCATTTCACCTTCTATCAAGGCACGAATATAGACAAATGTCTTGGGGTGACTCTGACTCTTCACATATTCGTCTAAGGCTTGATTGAACTCCTCTATGGTGTATTCTCCCGCTTTGCGATGAAACATACAGATACAAATATCGCTGGCACGTACTATGCGGTTGTAGTCGTCCTGAGTACGGCTTCCGGTGCAAAATGCCGAAAAATCTTCCCAACGTCTGCACCTTATGCGATACCCCCGAGGCTCGAAAATTTCGTCCAAAGAAGCCACCAATGAATGGAAGCTGTTACGGTCGTTTTTCAACTCGTCGCTGGATGCCAAAAATACGGTTATGTTCTTCATATCGTTATATCTGAGTTTCACTATACTTTAATATAGGTCTGCAAGACAAACAATTTCTACCTATCTCCCCAATTCTCCCGGTCGAGATTTCGGTAATTCACCGCTTCGTTGATGTGTTGCACCTGTACCCCTTCGCTACCTTCCAAGTCGGCAATGGTACGTGCTACTTTCAAAATACGGTCGTAGGCCCGTGCCGACAGGTGGAAACGGTTCATCGCATCTTTCAGCCGTTTCAATCCCGCCTCATCGGGGACAGCGAATTGGTTCAGCAGCCGGGGAGTCATTTGGGCATTGCAATAGATGCCGGGATAGTCGGCAAAGCGTGCGGCTTGAATTTCTCTTGCGGCAATGACTCGTCGACGAATCGACTCGCTCGACTCCGCCGGACGGGTGTCGGAGATTTTCTCGAACGGGACGGGAACGATCTCCACTTGTATGTCTATGCGGTCGAGCAGAGGGCCCGAAATTTTTCCCAAATAACGTTGTATCGTTCCCGGGCTGCATATACACTCTTTCTCCGGGTGGTTATAATATCCGCAAGGACAAGGATTCATCGAAGCGACCAACATCACCCCGGCGGGATATTCTATCGAGTATTTCGCACGTGCTATCGTTATCTTGCGGTCTTCGAGCGGTTGACGCATCACTTCGAGGACTTGACGTGAAAACTCGGGCAACTCGTCGAGAAAAAGCACCCCGTTGTGTGCCAATGAAATTTCACCCGGCTGGGGAAAAGTCCCGCCGCCCACCAACGCTACCGGCGATATGGTATGATGTGGCGCCCGGAACGGCCGTTGCGACAACAGCGAACTACCCCTCTCCATGCGTCCGGCAACCGAATGTATCTTGGTCGTTTCGAGTGCTTCCTGCAATGTGAGAGGCGGTAGTATAGAAGGCAACCGCTTCGCCATCATCGATTTTCCGGCGCCCGGAGGCCCTATGAGTATGATGTTATGTCCGCCGGCCGCTGCTACTTCAAAAGCCCTCTTGACACTCTCCTGACCTTTGACATCGCTGAAATCCAAATCGAAATGGGTATATTCCCTGAAAAATTCCGCACGAGTATCGATTACCGTCGGTTCCAGCTCGATCTCCCCGTTCAGGAAACGAATCACCTCGGTGATATTCTCTACGCCATACACATCGAGATGATTGACTACCGCAGCCTCGCGAACATTGGCTTTGGGAATAATCAACCCCTTAAAGCCCTCCTCCCTTGCCTTGATAGCTATGGGCAACGCCCCCTTGATAGGAAGAATGGAGCCGTCGAGAGACAACTCCCCCATCAACATATACTCGCTCAATTTACCTGTTTCTATCTTCTCGTCGCTCGCCAAAATCCCCACGGCCAAAGGCAAATCATACGCCGCCCCTTCCTTGCGTATATCAGCAGGCGACATGTTCACGATTACCTGTTTCCTCGGAAATCTGTAACCGTTATGTTCCACGGCCGAGACAATCCGCTCGTGGCTCTCTTTCACGGCTGCATCGGGCAATCCCACCATAAAGAAACGGATACCCTGCGAACAGTTCACCTCGATAGTCACTACAAGAGCATCGATACCCTGCACGGCTGCGCCAAAAACTTTCACCAACATAGTAATAGATTTTGCAGTAATAGGTTATGGTGTTACTAAACGTTCGATATAAACTCTCGAAGAGTCGGGCGAAAGCCCTCTGGCGACAATCCGCCCCAAAGAATCGGCGACCAACAGATAAGGTATGCTTTGGATATGAAGCTCTTTCACCCCCGGATAAAGATAACCGCCTTTCGCCCACCGCCGGGCCCATACGGCCGAATCGGCCTCGATTCGCTCCTTCCACACGGCGCTGTCCCTATCCAGCGAAATTTCCACGACCTGCACCAACGAATCGTATCGTTCTGTTATCTCCCTTAAAAAGCCGCTGTACCTCTGTGTTCCGGGTGTCTCGGCAGCCCAAAAACAAAGCAGGGTCGCTTGGGCTTCTCGGGGATTCAGTAGTTCGGTCGTATCGGCCACCGTAGTCAATGATAAATAAGGTAATACGGTGTCACTCTTCTGTATGGTTTCAAATTGTCGATACATTTCCAATGCTGCGGCCGGCGGAGCCGACAGTACACGGTCGTCCAACAAACCGATCAACGAATCGCAAAACGCATCGCTCGCCCTTCCCAACACATAATCATCTAACAAAATAGCGCTCACGGGCGAATCTTTATGTTCGCCTACATACTTTGCCACAACGCCTTGCAGCTCCTTGCTCAACTGCTCGTATCGCCGGGTTCTCATTCCCGATGCCGAAATGTTCCTTTCTGCCGACCAAGACTGCAACAACTCTTTATTCTCTTGATTGAACTTAAACAAATCCTTATTTAGAGAACTTCCTTTCACTCTCAACCCGAAAGGATCCTGCCCGTCGCCCGACAATTCTATCCGGTCGCCGTTCTGCACATATATCTTGGTCAAGGGCGTTTTATCGAAATAATAAAACTGTATGGGAATAACTGCCGAAGCCGAGTTTTTGAATGTGATAAAACCATTCTGCGGACGAAGCGTATCCACGACAATGCCGTTTTCAAGACCATAAACGGCATAAATAGGGCGTCCTCCTAAATTATTGATAGTTCCCTCCACGACAAACTCGTTATCCTTGCCGCCGCAACCCGACAGCAAAAGGACACAAATACACAGTACCGCACCTATTTTATTCATGCAAAAAACATTTTCATTTCTTGCAAATGTACTGGATTTTACGGGAGGAGCAAAACAATATCCGGGCAAAACAAAGTATAAAACCCGACAACAATGGAAAAACCGGCGAAAAAGAACGACCTTTTTACCTATAAAATAAAGCCGATATAGCATATATTTGCACAATTATCTATATCGGAATGTATCGGATATAGATGCGGTTCGAAATAAAAAAATGAACAAGTTCATTTTTCATTTCTCCCACCATTTGTTATATTTGTATATGAAACGATTGTTTATCTTACTGCTGATAGTTCTGCTCTGCATTCCGGGTTTTACCCAAATCCGAAACGATGTCCCCCGATACAATCCCGACAGCGTGCGTGAAGAGCTGGACAAAAGACCTTATTTTTCACTATACAAAGACAACTACTTCATCGGGGGTACGACCATCGGGAGCAAACCGACCAATAAAAATTCCGATGTAAAATTCCAACTAAGCATCAGCCAGAGACTTACAAAAAGTAAACTTCCATTCGACACCTACCTCTTTATAACCTATACGCAAAAAGCATTTTGGAATGTCTTTCAAGAATCTCTCCCGATGTACGATCTCAACTTCAATCCCGGCATAGGGCTATCGCATCTGGTCATACATCGAAATAGACTTATCGGACAAGTCTCGCTCCTGATCGAACATGAATCGAACGGGAAAGACAGCATTTGGTCTCGCAGTTGGAATAAAATCTCGTTTATGGGTGCGCTCGCCGTCGATCGCAATGTAGAGCTTCAATTCAAAACATGGATACCTATCATCGACAGCGGGAACAACCGGGATATCCTCAAATACTGCGGTATTTTTCAATTAGCAGGTAGTTACATAAGCGACAATCGTCGGTTCGGGGCTACCGTTATTCTCACCAAGCGGAGCGGCTGGAATTTCAATTTCAACACCGTTATCGAACTGAATGCCCGCTTATTCCCCAACGAAAACCAATATTTCTTTATACAATATTACAACGGTTACGGCGAAGGACTGCTCGACTATAACAAATTCCATTCTCGCCTGAGAGTAGGGTTCGTCATCAAACCCCAGAATTTCAGCAATTACTGATTCCTCCTTCACACATAGCTTTTTCAATCCGTGGGGCAGGCATAAATTTTATCGATGAATCACTTGTCGACAAACACACTCCGGACTTTTCGGTAAAAGGTCGGTTCTTGCTTAAATTTCTGTACAAAGCGCACTACTCCTCTGTGTTTTGCACAGCAAAATATAGGGGAGGTATCCGAAGGACGGAGGGGTTGAAAAAACGCAGCAGGGGGAACGGATTGGACTGCAATCTCCCCTCCCCTGCCGTGTCCCGTAGTATTACGGGGTATTTCCGTTAGGGAATATAGGGGGAGTGCCCACAGGGCGAGGGGGTTAAAAAGATTATATAGGGGTAGAAATATAAAAAGACAATCCCCTCTGATTTCCGATTGAACCGATATCCCCACTAATCGACAGATCCTCCTTATAGCCTCCGTGCAATAGGGCAACACATCATTCCTAATCGAAACACAATATATTCAAAGAGCGGGGCTTGTAAATCGTACAAGCCCCGCTCTTTGAATACACCTTTTTTATACTCCTCCGAACAAAAGGACTCGAAATTTTATCCTTGTTGCATCACGACCTCGGTCAAGTCCGTGCTAAAAATCCGGTACTCATTTTCTGTTATAGACCGGGGAGATGTAAGCACGACCAACGAATGAGGCGGATAACCCTCCCGATAGGGAGGATGCGTATGGGCAAAAGGGTTCTCATGGAAGCCGCACTTTCGGTAAAATCTCAAACGAGCTCTCGAAACAGAATCAACGACAGGATCGATTTCCAGCAAAACAATTTTAGAGGTCGAGCGGAGAAACGCATTCAAAATTTCGCTTCCATACCCCCGTCCTCGTAATCCTTGATGCACTGCGAAATGCTCTATATACCTATAACTGCCAAACTCCCAATAGGAGATAAATCCGACAAACATATCCCCTTCGCTATACCCTACCAAATGATAATCGGCACACGAGAACGCTTTTTCCTGCTGCTCTTGCGTCCGCTGCTCGAAGATAGGGAAACTGACAGTATACAATTTCCGCCACGAGTCGTAAAGCTCATGCTGCGAACTATCTATATCTATATAATTCATAGTCATATAATATTTCCCATGAATATCCCATTATCAAGGAATCATATCACCGTGGCAAAACTGGCATACACGATCGCTCGAATTCTCATCATGCCATTCCGAAAGCCTTTTTCACGACTTCGACATAATCGAGTTTCTCCCAAGTGAACAGCTCTACCTCACGAACGATCGGTTCGGGGTTATAATGCGATTTGAATGTCTTCACGACAGTTTGCGGTTTTCTTCCCATGTGACCGTAAGCCGCCGTCTCCTCATAAATAGGATTACGCAACTTCAAACGCTCCTCGATAGCTTTCGGACGCATATCGAAAATCTCGCACACCCGTCGGGCTATCTCGGCATCACTCATCGCCACGTGCGATTTACCGTAAGTATTCACATAAACGCTCACCGGTTCGGCGATTCCTATGGCATACGACACCTGCACCAGAATCTCGTCCGACACCCCTGCCGCTACCAAATTCTTGGCAATATGACGAGCGGCGTATGCGGCCGAACGGTCTACCTTCGAGGGATCCTTTCCCGAAAATGCGCCACCTCCGTGACCTCCTTTGCCTCCATACGTGTCAACGATAATCTTGCGACCCGTCAATCCCGTATCCCCGTGAGGCCCGCCGATAACGAATTTGCCGGTAGGATTCACCAATAAAATCAACTGGTCGTCGAACAAGGTTCGTACCCGTTCGGGCAGTTGTGCGACCACACGAGGCAACAACACCTGTTTCACATCGTTGTAAATCGTCTGCAACATCTCCCGGTCGGCCGCTTCCTGAGCCTCTTTCGAGTCGTCGGCCGGAGTCACGAATTCGTCGTGCTGGGTCGACAATACGATCGTATGCACCCGCACAGGTTCGTTCCGTTCATTATATTCGATGGTTACTTGCGATTTGGAGTCGGGACGCAAATACGAAGTCACCTTTCCTTTGCGCAGATAGGTCATTGCCGAAGCCTCCCGGCGGATAACGGCCAGCTCGGTAAGCAACAAGTGAGACAAATCGAGCGACAACGGCATATAATTATCCGTCTCATTGCAAGCATACCCGAACATCATACCTTGATCTCCCGCCCCCTGACTCATCGCTTCGGCGCGCTCCACGCCCCGATTGATATCGGCCGACTGCTCGTGTATGGCCGAAAAAATACCGCACGAGTCGGCATCGAACTTATACGAACTTTTATTATATCCGATACGGTGAATCACTCTGCGGGCAACCTCCATCAAATCGACATAAGCATTCGATTTAACCTCGCCTGCCAATACGACCTGACCGGTCGTTACAAGGGTTTCGCATGCAACTTTCGAGTTCGGGTCATACGCCAGAAACTCGTCGAGCAAAGCGTCCGATATCTGGTCGGCCACTTTATCGGGGTGTCCTTCCGACACCGATTCCGAGGTAAACAAATAATTCATTGGTTTCTCTCCTGAATAATAGTGATACATTATTGGAGGAAGAAAGACCGCTATTCCCACGAAAACAAAGGTGATTTGATAAAGCCGGACGGGCTTCGAAAAGCCCCGTAACGCAGTTTTAGCATTTTTTTCCGTGGTTGCAAGCAGCCAAATCCTTCCACATTTTCGGCTACAAAGATAGTACAAGTCCAAAGCAAAAGCAAATTTATTTGCAATTTTGCCGAAAAACAATGTACATAAAATAGAGATGTACCGGCAAACGCAAAGTCTCTCTATGTTGTAGGCCTTTCCCCGATCGTATCATATAAATAAAACTCTGGGGCTAAATCACTTTTCGTTCCGTAAACCTTCCAATAGCTCCGTTACCGTCTTCCCCAATACCGGGTGCACCCATTGCGGAGCTATTTCGGCAAGCGGGGTCATCACGAAAGTCCGCTTATGCATATACGGGTGAGGCAACACCAGCGAGTGAGTATCCAACACCAAACCGTCATAGTCGAGTAAATCTATATCGATAAGCCGGTCGACATAGCTGCCATCTCCTTCCCGATGTTTTTTACTACCCAATTCCCGCTCGATTTCCTGTACGGTGAATAATACCTCTTCGGGAGATAAATCGGTCTCTACTGCGATAGCAGCGTTACAGAACGTATGCACCGATTGATAGCCCCACGGAGCCGTCTTATAAAACGACGACACGGCAACGACCGCTCCCACCCGTTCACCAACCTTGTCGATGGCTTTTCTCACGATTCGCTCCTTATTCCCCAAATTCGAGCCCAAGCCTAAATATACTCGTTTCCCCATAGTTTGTACCTCCTTTTTGCGCTACTAAGATAGCAAAAAAGACGTTTTTCGCAAAAAAATTTTCCCCTTCTCTCCCCATTATTATGACTCAGTCTATCAGTCTATATGAATAGAGGGTTACTTTTAAACTTCTCCCTTGCCGTGCCCCGTAGTATTACGGGGTGTAGCGTTAGCAATAGGGGAGGTGTCCGAAGGACGGAGGGGTTGAAAAAACAGCGACAGCAGCAAACCGGGCATCAACCTCTCCCTTGCCGTGCCCCGTAGCATTGCGGGGTGTAGCGAAGCAATAGGGGAGAAACCGAAGAAACAACCGTTTCTGAGGAGAGGGGTTGAAATATACAAGGACAATCCCCACGAACTATCGACCGAGCCATCATCATACAGTTCGCAAAAAGATTTTTTTCGTCTTTCTTCTAAGGAAATGGATTACTCCCCAAGCAGAAACTATCCACACCGAAAATAAAACGAATAATCCCCTTGTCTTTATCCGGCACTATCACCTTCGGATTCCGACAAGAGGATTATCTCAATCGATAAGATTCTTAAAGACCTAATCTTATGGTTAGGTTACATCATCTACAAACCTGTTTATTTCATTTCCCCATTTCATTTACAGGTACATAAAAAGTAGTGGTCGTAGGTGTGTAAATACCCCATGTAAGAATATTCAGAAAACCATCTAAGAAAGTCCAACTGTTTTTAATTACATAATTCTCGGCATCCCCCACATACTCTTTGGCCTCCATTTTCGTGTTACCGACAGGAATCAAACCATACAACAAATGATGGTTCATCACCGAATTTACTTTTACGACAGGATCGTTTTTCTGTACATTTCCCACACAGACTCTCGCATTATAACAAGAGGATAACAACAATGACAATAATGCACACGCAAATAATCTTTTCATGATAATGAACAATTTTTGCCTTCCTGTTCCCCTTCGGAATGGCGTTTTTAAAATAGAAAAGCGTGGGAACCTGTCAATTTATCAACCTTGAGGTACGACCAAGTAACCACGCAGAAATAAACAGCTAACCCACGCATGCTGTATGACAACATTGCCTAAGCAATGAATGCGCACACGCCTGCATGAACGTTTGTGCCGTTTATCCTTCTGCTAAAAATTGGTCGTTTTCAAGGTTAGGATAAAACGAAACGCTTCAATAAAATATGTATGTTGTAGCTACAACAGTTACAAATATAAACACTATTTTAGGAATATCAGTATAGAATCCTCTACATTTTAAATTTTTCCCGGTTCGCTGCTATCACGGAAAAATATCCAAACCTCCTCTTTTGTGTTTTACAACGCAAGGTATGCAGGAGTTTAAAAATCTGTTATCCCCCTCCCTGCCCAACTGTAAGCAGGAATAAGGAGAATGGGGTAAAATCCATTTTTTCTATGAAACAGGGGAAAATGACTAAACTCTTTCTCTGTCATAAGGTATGACAGAGAAAGATATTCCTTTCACTCCTTCCCTATATTTTGCACAGCAAAACACGAGGGAGGTATGTGAAATGTCTGCAATGCTGCAAGGTACGATAAGGAGAAGTGGTTTAGGTAGTACTTTTCATTTCAAAATAAGGCTTCCCTTGACTTGCCAGCAATGGGCAGTGGAAGTCCTTCCCGACTTATGGGAGAAAGAGAGGGAAAAAGAAATCAGAATAGAGCAGAGATGAAGACAACCACGAAATAACCGCAGAGCGATACCTTTAAAATTACCCCCAAGAGAAATCCTACAAAAGCGCCCAGCCCGGCTTTGAGAGCTTCGTGTGTGAGTTTGCCACCCAACAGTTCGCCAATGACGGCTCCCACGAGAGGACCGAAAATAATGCCCCATGGAGGGAAGAGGAATATGCCGATGACGGTTCCCGCTATACAGCCCCGGTTCCCCCATTTGCTACCTCCGCTGTATTTCGTGCCGATGAGAGGTGTGAGGTAATCGAGTACTTGTACAATAATGACCAATATGGCCCAGACGATGAGCTGTGTCGCAGTAAACTGCACCTTGTCGGTGAGATGAAGAAGTATCATGCCCACATAAGAGAGCGGAGGACCCGGAAGTGCCGGAAGAAAGCAACCCGCTAACCCGACGAGCAAACATATCGCTCCTACAATAATCCATATAATATCCATATCGTATCTATATTTTGCACGTTGTGCATGCAGAGTAAAAAACGAGTCGGATAAAACCAACCTCATTTTTTCATACCCGACTCGACTTATTCTCGCATATTGCAAAGATAGTGAAAGGTAAGTGCAGAGACAAACGGAAATTGCATTTTCGATTTGCTTCCTATATTCGTAGTGACAAAGATAATATGAACGAACACAGAAACAAATAAATTTGGTTATCTCCCTGCCTTGCACTATTTTTGTCTCATAAAACAAAAATCAATACAATGAAACTTAAAATTTATTTATCACTATTATTGTTTTCCTTTTTAAGCGGAATGGTGTCGCAGGGTGCAGAACACCCGAAACGAGAATTTCGCGGCGCATGGATTCACACGGTAGGTCAGAGTCGCTACATGGAGATGAATCGGGATGCGATGCAAGACTATTTCGACCAAATGTTGGATAGTTTGCAGTATATCGGTATCAATGCGGTTATTTTTCAAGTGCGCCCGACGGCCGATGCCTTTTATCGTTCGGAGCTTGAACCGTGGAGCAAGTATCTGACCGGGAAGCAAGGCGTGGCTCCCGAACCGTTGTGGGACCCGTTGCAATATATGATCGAGCAATGTCATGCCCGCAACATGGAGTTGCATGCGTGGCTCAACCCTTATCGGGTGGGAACTAATGCCGATGAGCCGCTCGCCGCATCGCACATCTATCATAAACACCCCGAATGGTTCGTTCGGTATGGCCGGCAGCTCTATTTCGATCCGGGGTTACCGGAGTGCCGCCGGTTCATCGGTCGGGTAGTCGACGATATTGTGTCGCGATACGATGTAGATGCCATTCACATGGACGACTATTTTTATCCTTATCCGATAGCAGGCAGCGAGTTCCCCGATGAAAACAGTTATGCCCGGTACGGTAACGGTATGGATCGTGGCGATTGGCGTCGGGAGAATGTCAATGCATTGATTAAGGAACTGCACGAGATTATCAAATCGCGTAAACCGTGGGTGCGATTCGGTATCAGCCCGTTCGGTATTTACCGGAATCAAAAGAGCGACCCGGACGGCAGTGCGACGAACGGGTTGCAAAACTACGACCAGCTCTATGCCGATGTGTTATTGTGGACTCGCAACGGTTGGGTCGATTACATGTTACCGCAACTTTATTGGGAGATAGGTCATCAGGCCGCATGCGTCGAGACACTGATTTATTGGTGGAACAATCATGCCAACGGACGTCATCTCTACATCGGTCAGGACGTGGCACGTACGATGAATGCTACCGACGTGAATCCCATATACACGCAACTGAACCATAAAATGCAGTTGAGTCGTTATCTCGACCATGTAGGCGGGAACTGTTTCTGGCCGGGCTATTCCTTGTTGGAAAATTATAAAGGCATAGCCGATGACTTGAAGGGATATTACCATGCGGTTCCCTCCCTTATCCCGGCCTATACGTTTATCGACAGCAAGGCTCCCGACGAGGTGAAGGGTTTGAAGGCAAAATGGACTCCCGAGGGATACGAATTGCAGTGGAAAAGAAAGAAAACCGACGATGAGATGCAGAAGCAAATTTATTTCTGTGTCTATCGTTTTGCACCCAGCGAAGACATTTGTTTATGTGATGCATCACATCTCGTAGCCGTTACGCGGGACACGAAATTTTTGCTCCCTTATAAACACGGAACCCGCCAATATGTATATGTGGTGACCGCGGTAGACCGTATGCACAACGAAAGTAAGGGTAAGATAAAGAAAGTGAAGTTGTAAACCGGCATCTTCACCGCCCGATAAAAGCGGAAAGAAGTACATGGAAAAGTCGAGCTATATTTAACCTCCTCTGTTTTTACTCCTTCGGTGCTTTGTGTGTATTCTTTCCCTTTTCTCTCCCCTGTACACTCTTAACCTCCTCCCTTGCCGTGTCCCGTAGCATTGCGGGGTGTGGCGTCAGCCATATAGGAAAGGTGTCCGTAGGACGGAGGGGTTAGAAAATACCGGCAACAACAAAAATAACAGGGAGCAGCAACCTCTCCCTCTGTGTCGCGCAGCGATATAGGGGGAGTGCCCGCAGGGCGAGGGGGTTAAATTCCCTGTAAAAAAAAATCTCAAAATCTAAGAAGCTGTTTTAAATTTATTCCAAGACAGATTGAGACCTATGTTGAAGCTGATTGGAGTCCGAGATAGGCAGTCAATAGCGGGCTTATTGACAAAAATCAAGGGGTTCAAGATGCGAGACAGGGGCTCAATATGGCCGGAACATACCTGCTTGCAATGATAATATTATTTCTCTATAAATTTAAAACAGCTTCTTAGATTTAACCCCTCTCCGTAGGATTCACTCCTGCGGCGTCCCCTATCTCCGATTGAAAATCGAAGCAGGGGAGAAGTTGGAAACTACCAACCGACTAACAAAATAGCCCTCAACAAAATAAGTATAAGCATCTCAACCTTTCCCTTGCCATATCCCATAGCACTACGGTCTGTTTTCCACATGGAAAATATAGGGAAGTAAAGGGTTCGTCGAAACAGCCCCGTCGATTTTCCAAAAAAAGTTTTATACACTATTATACCCACCTTATAACACCACGAGACACAGCAGAAGACAATACTTTCATCGTTATTGAAAATCCACCGGACCGTCAAAAAAACAACAGGCCGCTTCGACGAAGCGGCCTGTTGCGTATAGAGTCAAATCGTGTACGATTACAATTTCGGACCGGCAGCAACCAAAGCCTTACCGGCAGCATTGCCTTCGAATTTAGAGAAGTTCTTGATGAAACGAGCGGCCAAATCCTTAGCCTTAACTTCCCAATCGGCAGCATTAGCATAAGTATCGCGAGGATCGAGGATATTTTTATCCACACCCGGCAACTCAGTAGGAACAACGAAGTCGAAATAAGGAATAACCTTTGTCGGAGCTTTGTCGATAGAGCCATCGAGAATAGCATCGATAATACCACGAGTATCGCGGATAGAGATACGTTTGCCCGTACCGTTCCAACCGGTGTTCACCAAATAAGCCTTAGCGCCTGCCATTTCCATTTTCTTAACCAGCTCTTCGGCATATTTGGTCGGATGCAATGACAAGAATGCAGCTCCGAAGCAAGCCGAGAAAGTAGGAGTCGGTTCGGTAATACCGCGTTCTGTTCCGGCCAATTTAGCGGTGAAACCAGACAAGAAATAGTATTTGGTTTGTTCTGCGTTCAAGATAGAAACCGGAGGAAGAACACCGAATGCATCGGCCGACAAGAAGATTACTTGTTTAGCGTGCGGACCTTTCGATACCGGTTTAACGATATTATCGATATGATAGATAGGATAGGAAACACGAGTATTTTCCGTTACGCTCTTATCTGCGAAATCGATCTTTCCGTTGGCATCAACCGTAACGTTTTCGAGAAGAGCGTCACGTGTAATGGCATTGTAAATATCGGGTTCGCTTTCTTTATCCAAGTTGATAACTTTGGCATAGCAACCGCCTTCGTAGTTGAACACACCGTCGTTGTCCCAACCGTGTTCGTCGTCACCGATAAGCAAACGTTTCGGGTCGGTAGACAAAGTAGTTTTTCCCGTTCCGGAAAGACCGAAGAAGATAGCTGTGCTCTTGCCTTCTTTATCGGTATTGGCCGAACAGTGCATCGAAGCCATACCTTTCAAAGGATTCAGATAGTTCATGATCGAGAAGATACCTTTCTTCATCTCACCGCCGTACCAAGTATTCAAGATAACTTGTTCGTTAGTCTTCAAGTTGAAAACGGTAGCGGTTTCAGAGTTCAGACCCAGCTCTTTGTAGTTGTCTACTTTTGCTTTGGCTGCGTTGAACGACACGAAATCGGGTTCGCCGTAGTTAGCCAACTCTTCATCGGTAGGACGGATAAACATGTTCTTCACGAAGTGAGCTTGCCATGCAACCTCCATGATGAAACGAACTTTCAAACGAGTAGCGGGGTTAGCGCCGCAGAAAGTATCCATTACGAACAATCTCTTTCCCGAAAGCTCTTTAACGGCTTTGGCTTTCAAATCGGCCCAAGCTGCTTCCGAGCAAGGTTTGTTGTCGTTTTTATATTCATCGGTAGTCCACCAGATAGTATCTTTGCTGGCTTCATTCATCACAAAGAATTTATCTTTAGGAGAACGACCGGTATAAATACCTGTCATTACATTCACAGCACCGAGTTCAGTCACCTGACCTCTTTCATAACCTTCCAATCCTGCTTTGGTTTCTTCCTCAAACAGAACTTCGTAAGAAGGATTGTGTAAAATCTCTTTTACATCCTTAATACCATACTTGCTTAAATCTAATGTTGCCATTGTTTTTGAAATTTAATGGTTTATAAAATATTTCTCTTTTTTCTTAATCCATGAAAACCGACTGCAAAATTAAAAACAAATTCTACAAGTAACGATTTAATTAAAGAAAATTTTCGCTAATTGTTTGTATTTATTACAAACACACCCTCAATCGCTATGCCAAGATAGCAAAAAGGTCTGTTTCTTCCCTTTTTAAAGAACAAAACAAAAGAAAAAACAATCTATAATTTTCCAAAACAAAATTTATACGTACTTTTGCTCTTCGGCAAAAAACACAAAATATGGAAGTAATCAATTTTGCGGAAAAAAACTCGGTAATAAACCGATTTATGGCCGAATTAAGAGATGTAAATATTCAAACCGACCGAATCAGATTCCGGCGAAACCTCGAAAGAATAGGCGAAATAATGGCTTACGAAATAAGTCACCGGCTCCATTACTCCGAGAAAAAAGTAAAAACACCGCTGGGAACGGCCCATGTCAATCTTCCCGACGATACAGTCGTGCTGGCCACTATTCTTCGGGCAGGTCTGCCTTTTCATCAGGGATTCCTCAGTTGCCTCGACGATGCCGAAAATGCATTTGTCTCGGCTTACCGGAAATATAAAGACAAGCTGAATTTCGACATCTTTATCGAGTATATCGCTTCACCGCGAATCGATGGTAAAGTATTGGTACTCACAGATCCCATGCTGGCGACAGGCGGATCTATGGAGCTATCCTACAAAGCCCTGCTCACCAAAGGCACACCCAAAGACATACACATCGCATCGGTAATCGCAAGCCGGCAAGCGATCGATTACGTGAAAGACCACTTCCCCGAAAACACGACAATATGGGTAGGAGCGATCGACGATAAATTAGACGAACACTCCTACATCGTTCCGGGACTTGGCGATGCCGGAGATTTGGCATACGGAATAAAGGAATAACAACCGAGAACAAATTGCTGAAATTATAAACATCATGTCAATCACTATTCAGGAAATATCAGGAACTCGCGGTTTGAAAAAGTTCGCAAAGTTCCCGATAAATTTATACAAAGGAAACGAATACTATGTACCGTCTCTGGTTCTGGACGAAGTAGGAACCTTGAATTCGAAAAACAATCCGGCGTTCGACTTCTGCGAATCGGTTTACTACATGGCCTATAAAGACGGGAAACCCGTCGGCCGAATTGCCGGAATCATCAACCACAAAGCCAATGAAAAGGCCGGGGAAAAAGCCGGACGCTTCGGGTTTGTCGATTTCATCGACGACAAAGAAGTCAGCAAAGCGCTTTTCAATGCCGTCGAAAAGTGGGCAAAATCAAAAGGCATGACCGAAATACACGGGCCGCTCGGTTTTACCGACATGGATCCCGAAGGAACACTCGTCGAAGGGTTCGACCAACTAAGCACGATGTCTGCCATCTACAACTATCCATACTACCCGCAACACATCGAAAGCATGGGCTACGAAAAAGCGATAGATTGGGTGGAATACAAAATAAAAGTACCCGAATGCGTACCCGAAAAGCATCAACGCATTAGCGACATCGTACAACGAAAGTACAATCTGCGAATCCTGAAATTCAAAAGTGCATCCGACGTATACAAAGGTAATTACGGTCAAAAAATTTTCGATCTTATCAACGATGCCTATGCCGATTTATATGGATATTCGACACTGTCTCAACGACAAATCGACTATTATGTAAAAATGTACATTCCGTTATTACGGCTCGAAAACGTAACAGCCATTGTCGACGAGCAAGACGATTTGATTGCCGTGGGTATCGCCATTCCTTCTTTGTCGAAAGCCTTACAGAAATCGAGAGGCCGGTTGTTCCCTTTCGGTTTTATCCATCTGCTCAAAGCCCTCAAAGGCAAAAACGACGGGGTTGACCTCTTGTTGGTAGCTGTCCGTCCCGACTACCAAAGCAAAGGAGTCAATGCGTTGCTATTCTCCGACCTTATCCCGGTATTCATTCAAAACGGTTACAAATATGCCGAGAGCAATCCCGAACTCGAAATGAACGAGAAAGTACAATCCCAATGGCAATATTTCGAACGACAACAACACAAACGCCGCCGAGCCTATACCAAAAAGATATAACACACCAGTAGCGAATCGCACATACCCACCTCCTTTGTGTTCAATAAATGAACCACAAAGGGGGTATTCCATTTATAACCCGCGACTTGTCCAGTAAACAAGCGACAATTAAACCGCAACAGCCATAAAAACAGAGAAATAGGCGAAAGAAGAATCGAAACCCGGAAAGAAGAAAATACACTTTCGCCATCATCGAGGCTCGGTGAACAACAATAAAAATTCCCGATTCAGTATAAGGGTACACGACGTTTTTGGTGTCATAATATGTGAATCCTTAAAAATATTATCGACATGAGAAACTATTTTAACTCCATGAAAAAAATCAAATTCTCACTATTCTTTTTATTATCGGTATTCGGGCTATGTGCTCAAAGTCCTATTTTGGTTTTAGAAGCCGAAAACGCCGACTCCATTCATTCACCGGCGAGAGTTAAATCGGGCGACGGTTTCTCCAACGGGAAATACGTGGGCGGAAACGACCAGGGTAGTTACCTCTTCTTCCACAATGTGAAGATGGAAAAAGCCGGAACCTATGAATTCAAAACTTATTTCAACTGCAATGGTGTACGTCGATTCACTGTAAAAGTAAATAATTATCCAGAGGTAGAATGTACCGTTAACGGAACGGCGAAATGGGATACTCCCCCTGCCGAAACGGCCAAGGTGCTGATTTACTTGGCTGCCGGGACGAATACCATAAAAATAACGCCCTATCCCACGACATCAGGAGGTCCGAATTTGGATAAATTCGAAATACTGGAAACCTCGGAATCACCCCTGCCCGTACCCCAAGAAGGTTTCCCTATAACATTGGAAGCCGAATACGCCCATTTATACGGAGACCTGAAAGTGAAAAATCTGGAAGGCATGTCCAATGGTCGCTACGTGGGAGACTTCAACAACAAGAATAATTCCTACTTGCAATTCACGTGCGTCGATATACCCGAGGAAGGGCCGTATGAATTGAAAATCTTTACAAACGACCCCACAGGACGTCCTTTGGATATTCAAATCAACAACTATGCAAAAACCTATATCAATGTGAACAAGTCCGAAGGCAAATGGGATCAACTGCCCACGGCAGAGACATCGGTATTGGTTTGGTTGGACAAAGGGCTGAATACGATTTCGTTCACCGAATCATGTCGCTACAACGGGCCCAACATCGATAAGGTAGAAATACATGAAACCGACCAGACTATGGAAAAACCCGACATCGAAAAACCCTATCCCGAATCGTGTAAGGAAATCGACGAATACAAAATATCATTCATGGGTTCCTCTGTCTGCTATGGAACGGGAGCGACAAAAGACTACGGATATGCCTATATGTACACCGACCTGCTGAAACAACGCAAACAAGAAAACATCGGCAAAGACTGGACCACCTCGAACATCTCCATCGGCGGGAATACGACCCAAATGGTACTCGACCGTTGGGAAAGAGACCTATTGCGGGATTGCGGACGTTACGTGTTCTACGGATTGTCGCTCGGCAATGAACGGAACAACGGCACACAA
Organism: Barnesiella sp. B2-R-119; assembly: GCF_023656675.1. Classification (NCBI taxonomy): domain Bacteria; kingdom Pseudomonadati; phylum Bacteroidota; class Bacteroidia; order Bacteroidales; family Barnesiellaceae; genus Barnesiella; species Barnesiella sp. B2-R-119. Next base: position 370,161 of record NZ_JAMOKL010000004.1, on the reverse strand, counting down.
ACCGACCAAGCCTCAAAAAATTACGAGAAAGGCATGAAACAATTGATTCGCCAAGCCGACTCCGTAGGTATCGTGCCGGTCATGGCTAGCAACTATGCCAATGCCGGATTCAACAGTTCCGATTATGAGATTTTGAAAAACCTGAACCTGACCATACAGCAATGGGAAGTACCCTCGGTAAACATGCTGGGAGCAGTCGACAACGGAGCAGGACGCTGGGTCAAAGCGATTGAAAACGATGGAGCGCACCCCAATTCGGACGGACACCGGGAAATGTCCTACGCCATAGTACCGTCACTATTCGATGCTCTGGACGCCGGAAAGACCATTCCGCAACGACAAGAAAGCACCGCCTATGCCTTGGGCAAAGCGTCCGCTACGCAACACATCGAATTCGTACCGGAAAATATCGTTCACCCCTTCACCCTTTCATTCGAAGTGAAAGCCTCTTCTGCCGGAACTCTCGCCTCGTTCGAGACCGAAAACGGCACGGGTAATATTAAAATCGACGAAAACGGAAATATCGTTTACGAATCGCCATCGGACGGACAAATCACATCGACCACCTCGGCCAATGACGAATGGTTATGTATATCCTTGACGCACTATTATGCGTGGGGAATGACCCAACTGTATGTGAACGGCGTAAAATGCGGAGAGCTTTCCGAAAAGCTCGTAGCAACGAAATTTGCCTTAGGCGGGAGTAATGCGCCCGATAAGGCAGACTATCGCCAACTGTTCTTCTGGCGTTCGGGTATGAACGATAAAGAAATCGCCGCCGTGGCCGAAGGCAAAATGTTACGGTCGAGCTTGGAAATCTATGCTCCTTTAAGCAACGAAAGTCCGCTGATCAATCTGGCACAAAGCACAAACACACTCGCATTGGTAGAAAACACGACATCGGGAATTGCTTCCCTTAAAGAACGTTGTATGTTGTTCTCGCCCAATCCTGTAAAACAGGGAGAACGTGTAAACGCCGGTTGTTCGGGAATATTCGAAATCTATTCGGTGAACGGTATGTTGCTCGACAGGCAAACCCTCCGAAATGAAAGTGAAACGATTTCTACCGACGCCCTGACAGCCGGCACTTATGTAATCCATTCGAACGATACGGGAAAAATAGGATTGTTGGTTATCTATTAAGCGTACCACCGCACTATTCGATAAAGAGAAAATACCATTACCCAATATCTGGGTGGTATTTTCTCTTTATTATTTTTTTATTTTTTCGGCAAATACTGGCTTTAACCATAAAAAATAGTTAATTTTGCTGCGTTTTTTCAAATCGGTCACCCGACCGATTTGAGAGGTTATTAATTTATCGAACCCCGATGTCGAAATCGGGCTCTTCGAATAATAGGTATAAAATAGGTAAAAAGATGAAAAGTACATTAGATTTTCACCCGAAGTTTCTCGCTTCGCTGGCAAGCTATTCCAAAGAAAAATTTACGAAAGACCTCATGGCCGGTATCATCGTCGGTATCGTCGCTCTGCCTTTGGCTATCGCTTTCGGTATCGCCTCGGGCGTATCTCCCGAAAAAGGTCTCATCACCGCCATTATCGGCGGATTCATCGTCTCTTTCTTAGGTGGGAACAGCGTGCAAATAGGCGGGCCTACCGGAGCATTTATCGTTATCGTGTACGGCATTATACAAGCCTACGGATTGGAAGGACTGGCGATAGCCACTTTCATGGCCGGTTTGATATTGGTCTTGATGGGCTGCTTCCGCTTGGGAACCATCATTAAGTTCATTCCCTACCCCATTGTCGTGGGATTTACCAGCGGTATCGCGCTTACCATTTTCGCCACACAGATAAAAGACCTGCTCGGACTATCGATGGACAGCGTCCCCGCCGATTTCATATCCAAGTGGGTCGCTTACTTCCAGCACATCGAGACCACCAATTTCTGGTCGCTGGGCATAGGAATACTCAGTATTCTCATCATTGCCTACACTCCCCGTATCTCCAACAAAATACCGGGCTCCCTCATGGCGATTATTCTCATGACCGTGCTCGTCTATGTGCTCGAACGTCTTTGGGGAATCGAAGGAATAGAAACCATCGGAGACCGTTTTAACATCAGCAATGAAGTTCCCGAGCCGCAAGCTCTGAATATCAATATGGAGACGATAAACCAATTACTCTCTCCGGCATTTACCATCGCCGTATTGGGAGCCATAGAATCCCTGCTGTCGGCTACCGTCGCCGACGGTGTAACTGGCGACAAGACCAACTCCAATACCGAGCTTATCGCACAAGGAGCCGCCAATATCGTGGTTCCTTTCTTCGGGGGAATCCCTGTCACCGGAGCCATTGCCCGTACCATGACCAATATCAACAACGGCGGGCGCACCCCCATTGCCGGTATGATACACGCTGTCGTCCTTTTGTTGATATTCCTGTTCCTTATGCCGCTTATCAAGCTCGTGCCCATGTCGTGCCTCGCCGGTGTATTGATCGTCGTTTCCTATAACATGAGCGGTTGGCGCACGGTACGTTCCCTGCTGAAAAATCCGAAATCAGACGTGTCGGTACTCATTATCACCTTCCTGCTTACCGTTATATTCAATCTTACGATCGCCATCGAAATCGGGCTGTTGTTGGCCGTTGTCCTCTTCTTGCGCCGCATGACAGAGACCACGCAAATATCGGTACTCCACGACGAGCTCGATATTGCGACCGGAACCGAATCGACTACCCACGAAGTCTTGAAAGTAGCCAAAGGCGTGGAAGTTTACGAGATAGAAGGCCCGTTCTTCTTCGGGGTAGCCACCAAGTTCGACGAACTGATGCGTAGTATGGCCGATCGTCCGCTGGTGCGCATTATCCGTATGCGAAAAGTACCTTTTATCGATTCTACGGCTATCCACAACCTCGAAATCCTGATTACCTCGTCGCAGAAAGAGAAGATACATGTCATTCTGTCGGGGGTCAATCCCACGGTACACGCCACTCTCAAAAAGGCGAATATAGACCGGCTCATCGGCGACGACCATATCTGCGACCACATTACCAAAGCCGTGGCAAAAGCCAACGAGTTCGTCGCAGAAATGAAGAAATAAAAGAGGCTCCAAACATTCATACATACGACAATCCCCGTGTCCTGCTCAGAACACGGGGATTGTCGTATCATTTCATCGAAAGTCTGTTCACTTCAACTTCCACTCTACACCCTCTTTGGTGTCTTTGATTTCAAAACCTATCTCGGACAACCTGTCGCGAATGTAATCCGATGTCGCCCAATCCTTACGAGCCTTAGCCTCCTTGCGCACATCGAGCAATAAATCCACGGCTTTATGATAGGCCTCGTTCCCCTCTTCCGAAACACCGGCCTCTTCGCGAATGCCCATGATATCGAAAAGGAATATACGGAAAGTTTCCTTCAAATGAGCCGAATCCTCGGCCGACAAAGCAGCTCCTCCCGCCAATACCGTGTTGATAATCTTCACGGCCTCGAACAAATGGGAGACAACGATAGGCGTACTCAAATCATCGTTCATCGCCTCGTAACAACGCTCGCGAATGGCTTTCACATCGACCGTGGAAACTTCGGCAGGCTCGATCTTCGAGAGGTTGTCCCACCCTTCGAGCATACGTTGCAGGGCCTTTTCCGATGCCTGCAAAGCCTCGTTGCTGAAATCGACCGTGCTGCGATAATGCGCTTGCAAGATAAAGAAGCGTATCGTCATGGGCGAATAAGGCTGTTGCAACAATTTGTGATTACCGGAGAAGAACTCGTCGAGCGTAATGAAGTTACCCAACGATTTGCCCATCTTCTGCCCGTTGATGGTAATCATGTTGTTATGCATCCAATAGTGCACCGTCTCGTGCCCCTGCGCAGCCACCGATTGGGCTATCTCGCATTCGTGGTGGGGGAAAAGCAAATCCATGCCTCCGCCGTGAATGTCGAATTCCTCGCCCAAGTACTTGGCGCTCATGGTCGAACATTCGAGATGCCAGCCGGGAAAACCGTCGCTCCACGGCGAGGGCCACCGCATGATATGTTCGGGAGAAGCCTTTTTCCAAAGAGCGAAATCGAAACTATTGTGCTTCTCGCTCTGTCCGTCGAGCTCCCGCGTCGTGTTGAGCAAGTCGTCGATATTGCGCCCCGACAGCTTGCCGTAGTGGTGGTCTTTATTATACTTCACTACATCGAAGTAAACCGACCCGTTACTTACATAAGCATATCCGGCCTCTATAATCTTTTTGATATATTCGATCTGTTCGATAATATGCCCCGACGCATGCGGCTCGATACTCGGCGGCAACACGTTAAGAGCTTCCATCGCTTTGTGATAACGGTTCAGATAATATTGTACCACCTCCATCGGTTCGAGCGATTCGAGCCGTGCTTTTTTGGCGACCTTATCCTCCCCTTCGTCGGCATCGTTTTCCAAATGCCCTACATCGGTAATATTGCGCACATAGCGCACTTTATATCCCAAATGCCGTAAATAACGGAACAACACATCGAACGTGATGGCGGGACGGGCATGTCCCAAATGAGCATCCCCGTAAACCGTGGGACCGCATACATACATACCCACGTAGGGAGGGTTCAACGGTTTGAACTCCTCTTTTTTTCGGGTAAGTGTATTATAGATATAAAACGGTTGTGTCATATCGAGTATATTATGGATTCAGTTCCCGTAACGCTTAATCGTTGCTACGACCTCCGAAAATACGAAGCAGATAAAGGAACAAGTTGATAAAGTCGAGATAAAGCGACAGAGCGCCTATCGTCGCCAACTTCCCGGTCTGGGAAGGATCGGTCACATAGGCCGCATTCTTGATCTTTTGGGTGTCCCATGCCGTCAATCCGATAAACAAAGCCACGCCGAACAAACTGATAATCCAGTCGAGAGTACTGTTTGCCACGAATATATTGACAACAGATGCGATGATCAACCCGAACAATCCCATGATACAATAGCTCCCGAACTTGGTCATATCGTTCTTGGTAACCATGCCATACACGCTCATCGCCCCGAACACGCCGGCTGTGATGAAGAATGTATAGGCGATAGAGCCCAAATCGTACACGACGAAAATGGACGAAAATACCACTCCGTTAAGAACAGCATACAAATAGAACAACAGCGTGGCGGTCGTCGTGCTCAGTTTATTCAACATGCCCGAGACAACGAAAACAACGGCAAGCTCGGCGATCATCAAGCCGAAAAAGACAGCCCGGTTTCCCAACACGACCGACAATATGGCCGGAGAAGAAGCCACATACAACGACGTAAGAGCCGTTACGACAAGGGCGAGGAACATACGCCCGTACACCTTACGCATCACCATCGACAAAACCGATGTCCCGGTAGCCGACTTATAAGAAGAATCATACAAATTTTCCATCTCTTTCTATTTTAACAGTTATTTTTTACATACGGTCGGGCACTTCGATACCGAGCAATCCCATACCGGTTTTTATCACTTTGGCGACGTTGGCCGAAAGCATTAGGCGGAATGCCCGCACTTCGGCGTTTTCTTCGCGCAGAATCGAATAATCGTGGTAGAACTGATTGTATTCTTTCACCAAATCATACACATAGTTGGCGATAAGCGAAGGGCTGTATATACGACCGGCTTCGGCGACCACAGCAGGGAAATCGGCCAAATGCTGAATGAGCGAAATCTCTTTTTCAGAGGGATCGACCTTAGCGGTGTCCACTTGGCGATAATCGATACCGGCTTCGGCAGCCTTGCGCATGACCGAGCAGATGCGGGCGTGGGTGTACTGAATGAAAGGCCCCGTGTTCCCGTTGAAGTCGATAGACTCTTTGGGATTGAAAGTCATGTTCTTGCGGGGATCGACTTTCAAAATAAAGTATTTCAATGCGCCTAAACCCACGATACGAGAAATTTCTTCCGCTTCCTCGGCAGTACAGCCGTCGAGTTTGCCCAATTCGGCCGATGTCTCGCGAGCGGTGGCGATCATCTCGTCCATCAAGTCGTCGGCATCCACTACCGTACCTTCGCGCGATTTCATTTTTCCTTCGGGCAGCTCCACCATGCCGTAGGAGAAGTGCACGAGATCTTTGCCCCATTTGAACCCGAGTTTGTCGAGCAATATAGAAAGAACCTGAAAATGGTAATTTTGTTCGTTGCCCACCACATAAATCATCTTATCGATGGGGAAATCTTTGAAACGCAACTTGGCCGTACCGATGTCCTGCGTCATATACACCGATGTCCCGTCGCTGCGCAACAGCAATTTGTGGTCGAGCCCCTCTGCCGTCAAGTCGGCCCATACCGAGCCATCCTCTTTCCGATACATGATACCCTTTTCCAATCCTTCGAGCACTTTCTCTTTCCCTTCGAGATAGGTCTGCGACTCATAATATATCTTATCGAAGTCCACGCCCAAGCGACGATACGTCTCGTCGAATCCAGCATAGACCCAGTTGTTCATCATCTCCCAAACCGAACGAACCTCGGGATCGCCGGCCTCCCATTTGCGCAACATGGCGCGGGCTTCCTGCATGAGCGGCGAGGCGGCCTCGGCCTCTTCGGGGGTCATGCCTTTGGCTTCCAGTTCTTTCAGTTCTTGTTTGTAATGTTTGTCGAACAACACATAGAAATCACCGATAAGGTGGTCGCCTTTTTTTCCGGCCTTTTCGGGAGTAACACCGTCGCCCCACTTTTGCCAAGCCAGCATCGATTTACAGATATGAATACCCCGGTCATTGACGATATTGGTTTTCACCACCCGATTGCCATTGGCTTTCAAAATCTCGGAAAGACTATATCCCAACAAGTTGTTGCGCACATGTCCCAAATGTAACGGTTTGTTGGTATTGGGCGAGGAATATTCGACCATGACCAAAGGAGCGTCGGCGGCAGCTTTATGCGTCCCGAAATCGGCCTCTTCGTCGATGTGATGCAACATCTGGCTCCAAAACGAAGGAGCGATCACCAGATTGAGAAAGCCCTTGATTACATTGAACGAAGCGACTGCCGGCTCATTGGCGAGAAGATACTCGCCTATCTCCTGAGCCGTAGCTTCGGGAGCCTTATGAGAGGCTTTCAAAAAAGGGAATACCACCAACGTGAGATTTCCTTCGAACTCTTTCTTCGTCTTTTGAGGAACTGTCGTCCCGGGAGCTGCCTCGATTCCATACAAAGCTTTCACCGCTTTGACCGCAGCATCGGATATAATCTGTTCTATTTTCATGTACTATACTTGTTTAATGGGTACAAAGATAGTGCAAGATGAGAGCAAAAAGAACAAATCCATTTGTTTTTTTGCCGAATCGCAACCTATATCGGACTTTTGTCAAAGATAGTACAAGTCGAATGCAGAGCAAAAAGAACAAACGGATTCAGTAGAAAACTCATGAGGGTAGACTTGAATGTTAACAATGAATCCTTTGTCGGCAACCACATTCCGATCTCCTCGGTAAGTGGTTAAGAAAAGCAGCCAAATAGATTTTTGATGATATTCAACCCCTCCGTCACTTCGTACCACCCCCTCTATATTTTGCTGGGCAAAACACCCCGTAAGGCTACGGGATACGGCAGGGAGGAGGGAAAATACCCACAAAGCATCGGAGCGGATAAAAGCTGTTCAAGAGGATACTTTCAACACTCTCCCTCTGCTCATCGTAGATGAGATAGGGGGAGTGCCCGCAGGGCGAGGGGGTTAAGCCTTCAATATAACATGCTATTTTTCAACCCCTCTCTTCGTCGCTATCGCTCCTCTGTCTCTCCCCTATATTTTGCGCCGCAAAACACAGGGGAGAAGTATTAATGCCTTCAATAACAGGAATAGGGTAGTGTATCTCCCTCTTACCGTGCTCCGTAGCATTACAGGGCACAGCAGGGGAGGAGGGTGGAAATCTTTCGACAACATCGTTCTGCTGCTGTTTTAATTTTTCTTTGTTTTGTGGGTATTTCTCCTTCTCCCCTGTTGCCGCAAAGCAGTACAATAGTGGAGAGGGGTTAAGAAGAATAGCTTAGAAATTTTTAAAGGGTTTAGGAGGACCTCTTTCCTATCCCATGCACCATGCCGCTGCGGGCTGCGGCGAAATGGGCAGATGCGGGAAATATCCTTTGGGAGAGGGAGGCGGAGGTGTAGGCGGTGCAGGAAGAACTTTGGGCAACCGGAGCGATTTGCCGGTCTTCTTGCGACGGCTGCATTTCGCCAATCGCCCCCGCTTCCATTGTTTGCGTTTTTCCTCCATATCCTTTTTCACCTCATCTTTGGCAGCCCAATAACGACGAGCGACCTCTTCCCAAAAACGACTTGCAAATTCTTCATAAGGATGCTTTTCACCCTCGGGCAAATCATACGCATCGGTCTCGTCGATGGCACTGACAATAGACGAAAAATAGTATGCCGCGCGTTTACACCATCGGTAACGCTGCACATATTCCCCCGGCAAACGTCCCTCGGCTATCATTTTGTCGATGTCGTTGTCGGTTTGTTGCTCTTCCTGTTCCCGACTGTGCCGTTCGAGCGTATCGACACAGCGGGTTACCGCCGTGATCTGTTTCGGTTGAGTCTTGGGATCGAGCTCCAACAGCTCGTTATAGTATTTGAGCAGTACGGCTTGGCGGGTCGATTCTATCGCCGTGCGCAAGTTTACAAAAGGTTCTTCTACCATCGTCTCGTATTTTTCGACAAATGTATGATCGAGATACGTTCTTTTTTATGGCATAACCGAACTTTAAACAGACCGCTCAACAGAATGCATTAATAAGAAACGGCACGCTTACTTCGAGTGCTATGCCATGTAAAATAGCTATCGGTATGAGTTCTTCTCCCTTATACGAACTTCGCACGATCATGGGAAGGCACACGTCCATCGAATTGATACCCGCTACCGAAATAGGAACCAACCTCCCACCCCAACGAGCGAGAACGGGTGTACCGAACAAAGCGATCATCTCGCGTATGACATTGGCGAGCAAAGCGATAGTCGCCAACTCGGCAGCTCCTTGCGGACCGAGGGTAGCACTTTTAATATCGGCTATCAACACCGACGATAACGAGTAATACCCGAAACCGCTGCCGATCGTCAAACAATCGTTCAAATCACGCCCATGCAGCAAAAAAACACCTATGGCCGAAAATAAAAGTGTGCCACCGATAGTAAAAACAGGCAAAAGAGACATGCGGGGATTAAGCGAATGGAATAATCCGCGTAAGTCATTGTTCGAACCTAAACTAATTCCCACTTGTACAATCAACAGCGAAAGAATAATTATAGGCAAATCATGACCGAGCAACCACTCCGGAGCGAAATCGCCCAACCCTACAAATACCCCGGCAAGGAAACAAACCAAAATCATCAAATTCCCTTTCACGATTCACCTCCTTTCTTAAAAAACAAACGTTGAGCTACACGAGCGGCCACAATACTCCCAAGCACACCGAGGCAGGCAATTACAGCCGCTTGCCAACCGAAATTGTAAAAATTATCTACGAGATTACGATCGGACCCTATCGACACCCCGAACACAAATAACAGGACACAAACGGTAATCTGTATACTCCATTTCGTCACGCCGACGAAAGAACGTCCGCGCAACATATATCCTACGCCAACACCCAAAACCAAAAGGATCAAAATACGAAACATAATTTGACTGTCTTTTATGCCACAGACTACAACGACTCCGTCGTCGTATCCGAGCTACGTTTATACGAATGAAAATAACCGGATAGGGCTTCCGCCCGCAAAAGGGGAAAAGAAAGTGAGATTTTACAGATTATCCCCTAAAAATCGATTGGCAGTCAAATAAAGCCGCTGAACCAATGGACATGCACGATCGAAAGCGCACGTACTCCCCTGCGCCTTACATCGAAACAAATATGCTTGCCCTGTTGAATCATACGAATAACTGAATAAAAATTCGAATGCAAAGGTAATACTCTTCTCCGAATTCTCCAAATCGGGCACACCATTTTGTTTTCGCTACCGAGGGGAGAAGAAAGAATACATCTCAACTTTCCCATGTATTTCTTTCCGCCTTTATCGGGCGGTGAAGCCAAAAGGAAAACGGCGGGTAACAGGCAAAGTAATCCGATACTAACTATGAGATGAAACGCTTTCGGTTAGGTGGAGCTTGTCCAGCTTTTTGGGGCAGTTCACCTTTAAACTCCTCCCCTTGCCGTGCCCCGTAGCATTGCGGGGTGTGGCGTTAGCCATATAGGGGAGGTGGCACGTAGTGACGGAGGGGTTGAAAAGCGCCATCTCATCAGTCGGTTTATATCAGATATTCAACCCCCTCGCCCTACGGGCACTCCCCCTATCTCATTCTACGATGAGCAGAGGGAGAGGATTGAAAATGGTATTTCTCGTTTCGGCACAAAGATAGCTTTGTACCCTTCTCCTCTATCGCATAATACTACGGGACACGGCTGGGGAGAAGGGATTAAAAAACTCAGCGGTATTTATACTGCCCGGTAATAATCCTGCAAGAGACAGCGGGCGATGAAGTCCCAGTTTTCGGTTACAAGTGCGGAGTCACCGTCGGCGAAGCGAGCATCGGGAAGCAGTCGGTTTTCGCACAAATAGATGAGTAGGTCTATGGGGCATCGCCCGGGTACGGTAAGAAGCGACAGTGCATCCCTCCGGGCTGCCTGCGGGTCGTAACAAGGATTGGCAGGGTCGCATACGCATTGGGCTATATCCGAAGCGATGAGCATGCCTTTGTAAGGCGTGACATAGAGAATAAAATTCTTTTTCCCGGCGAGGTGCGAGAGATGTCCGCCTTCTGTCTCTCCCCATTGCATCCCTTCGGTAAGAAATTTGTCCAACTCCGAGTAAGAGCCTATGTATTTGACAGGCATGCCTCCGGTTTCTCGGGTGAATTGCCGGTAATAGGGGTGCAGTTCCTTTTTCTCTTCCGCTTCTTCGGGGAAAGTGTGTTGCCAAAGCAAAGAGACCCATTCGTGAGCAAAGAGCGCCAAAGGTCCGGCCGGCAGAGTATATAGCGATTCCCGACGCAGTTCGCCGAGCTTGGCGATTCTTTCTTTGTCTCCATGCGATTTACTCTGTGCCTCGTGTGAAAGCTGCCGGGCGAGCGAACGATTGGAAGGGCCCAACAGAAACGAATCCCAAAAGAGCCATTCGGCGAACCGGTAACGGGATTCGGGGTCGTCGGTATCGTTCAGTTCGGGAAGGCAAAATTCTTGTAACAAGGGTGAGTCGGGAGCTGTTTCGTATTCCGACTCTAACAGATTGTAAATCTTATCGGCCGTTGTGATGAGACGATTGTCGAGCGGGGAAAGAACCTCGTGCAAGGAGTCGTGCGTACAAAGCAGATACCAGAGTAGTACTCGCAGGTCTTCCCGATTTACTTCCCCGTCGTAGTAATTCTCGGCGGGAAAGAATGGCAGGGTACGACCGTAGAGCGAGCGGTGGTAGGAGAGAAACGTTGCCCACAATCCCGTACCGGACAGAATATCGGCAAAATAACCTACGACATCGCAACAAAGATTTTTAGTGGCCTCCTCGGTTAATCTTTCTTTCAACGGAGATATTTTTACGAGGTCATATACTCGGTTGGCCAGTTGCGTATAGTAACGATCGCTGTCGGTCGTTTGTGTATAAGGCTGTCGAGAAAGCCATTGTTGCAAAGTGATGTTCATTGTCTTTCCTTTTTTACGAGATTAGTTATTCCGAGTCACACCCGAAAAGATAACGAGTTAGAGAGAATTCGTCTCCTGTCGGTTGTCAGGCTTCCCCGCCGGGAGCCATGAAAGGAGGCATACCGCCCCGTTGAGGATCGTTCATTTGTATAGGCCCGAATTGAGCTTCGTATTTGCGTATGTTGTCCTGCAAGGCGAATAACAATCGTTTGGCATGCTCGGCCGTGAGAATGATACGCGATTTCACCGGAGCTTTGGGAGCACCCGGAGTCATGCGGATAAAGTCGATAACGAACTCCGACGGAGCATGAGAAATAATAGAGAGATTGGAGTAAATGCCTTCGGCTACTTCGGCAGACAATTCTATCTGGATTTCCTTTTTTTCTTCCATAATCAGTTCAGTTTAAAGTAATAGTATTTATAGTTGAAATTTACTTGATTTACATAAAGTTGCAGCGTCGTATAAGGACGGCTTCGATAAGCCGAGATATTGAACGACGAGTATAGATTGCTCCAATGTCCCTCGGGGTCGTCGTTGCGACTGTGTCGCAACTGTACTTTCAAGGTATCGCCGGAAAGCTCGGCTTCGTCGGCGACAAGCAGGATGCTGTGCGGCCGGCTGTGGTAATCGATACGATACCTCAGATTAAGGAAGTCGCCGGTTTTCCATGCGCTTTGCAAATAAAGAGTATCGTCGGGCAACTGGTCGATTTTGTCATGGGGTACTATTCGGAGCGTGTCGAAATGAATAGCCGAAAGCGCTTGTATTTCTACCTGCTTTTTGTGTTCCGACAACGTTCCTATCGGGCGGTATTGCAGCAATACACGCACTCCCTCGCCCATGTCATCGCTATTTACTTCCGAAACGGGATAAAGCGTATCGACCGGAGCGGAATCGGTTGTCTGGTAGGTGAAATAAGGATTGCCTTTATTCGTATGGCAAGTGACGATGTCGGCATAGAAGATGCCGTAAATATCTTTTTCATCGTCTCCGCAAGCCGTTGCGAAGATAGATAAAAGGATAAAGGAGCAACCGTATAACCAACTCTTTTTCATTTGTATGCCTTGTTTTATTCTTCGACAGAAGCGGGAGAAACGATGGAACCGTCTTTCATGAAGAGGGTACGATCGGTCATTCGAGCCAACGTCTCGTCGTGCGTGACGATGACGAACGTCTGTTTGAACTCGTCACGCAGGTCGAAAAACAGTTTGTGTAATTCGATTTTATTTTTCGAATCGAGACTTCCCGACGGCTCATCGGCAAGTATGACAGAGGGGCGGTTTATCAATGCTCGGGCAACGGCAACCCGCTGTTTTTCACCGCCCGACAGTTGAGCCGGTTTGTGTCCCAGTCGGTCGCTCAGGCTCAGGAAATCGAGTATCCGCTTGGCTTCCTGTTCTGCATCCGATTGGTTTCCCCCCCCGATGAGAGCCGGAATCATCACATTTTCGAGAGCCGTAAATTCGGGCAACAACTGGTGGAACTGGAATACGAATCCGATGTTACCGTTTCTGAAACGCGCCATTTCCCTATCGGGGAGGTTATCCACCCGCCTGCCGTCGTATAAGATTTCCCCGCAATCGGGCTTGTCGAGCGTTCCCACGATCTGCAACAAGGTTGTTTTGCCGGCTCCGCTCGCCCCCACGATGGAGACGATTTCGCCCTGTTCGATCACGGCATCGATACCTTTCAGTACCTCCAAAGAACCATAGCTCTTGTGTATGTTTTTTATCTCTATCATACTTCTGTTAGTTTTCTGATGACATGCCCCGCCAGATAACACCCAAAGATTGCCGGCAGATAAGAAATCGTCCCGACGGTCGATTTTTTATTACGTTCTCCCTCCACGACCACGACGGCGTTACGATCGGCCTGCTCGGTGGAGAATACCGTTTTCAGACCTTTGGAAATACCCTCTTTCCGCAGTCGCAATCTTACCGCTTTTGCCAAAGCGCAATGGTAGGTATCGGCTATGTCGGCTATCCGTATGGCCGACGGGTCTTTGCGTCCGCCTGCACCCATCGATGAAACAATTTTGATTTTATGCCGCAGGCAATAGGCGATCAAAGCTACCTTCGGCGCCAGCGTGTCGATGGCATCGATGACAAAATCTATTTCGCCGCCCTCCAACAAAGCGGGAATATCTTCCTCTTCGATGAAACGATGCTGTGCCGTTAGCTTCAAATCGGGATTTATATCGAGAAACCGTTCTTTCAATATCTCGACTTTGGGTTTTCCCAATGTACTGTGCAAAGCTACCAATTGTCGGTTCAGATTGCTCTCGGACACGGTGTCTCCGTCGATAATCGTCAAAGCTCCTATACCGGCTCGCACGACCATTTCGGCGGCATAAGCCCCTACACCACCCACCCCCACGACAAGGACGTGGGCATTTTGCAATCGTTTTATCGGTTCATCGCCAAACAGCAGCCGGGTACGTGACAACCATTCGTCCATCTTTTCTTATGCGGTTTGTCTGTATATAATTGAATGACGAAGATACTCTTTTTTACCGAAAATCGGAAATAGCCGAGGCAAATTAAAGTCGAACGCATTGGCGATAGTAATATGGATAACGGTTTTTCGTCGATTCAGAAATGCGATTTGTCTTTTACTCACGACGTCCGTGGCACACGGATAGGCGGGACGATAGTAATCGATATGATTTTTATTCTATTTATAGATTTTATTCACAGGATTTTTGGTAAAAATAAGATTCATTGGGTTTTTCGGTAATCTCCTCATTGTATATTTGCGTTGTAAAATAATACGAAATAGACTATGCCGAGATACTAAGGCAACCTTGCTGGCTTTCTATTTTGTAAAGTAGTCACCTATTAAAAATAAAGTAATTATGAAGAAGTTTCTTGTTATGGCGTGTATCGCCGCTGCTTCGATGATAGCCTTGCCGGCTGTGGCTCAAACGACTACCGGTAGTAAGACCCAAACGGAATGCTGCAAAAAAGGCAAAGCCGATTGTAAGAAAGAGTGTAATTGCACCGATTGCAAATGCAAAGATTGTAAAGCGACGGCTCCTTGTTGCGACTCTAAGGCAAAATGCAACGACAAAGCTGATTGCTGCAAACAAGCCAAATGCGATAAGGCTAAGGCTCCTTGCTGCGAAAAGAAGAATGTAAAAAAGTAAATTCTGTTGTTGAAAGATGAATTCGGGGCGACCGCAAAATTGCGGTCGCCTTTTGTTTGATGGCCCGTAGTTTTCTTTGAAATATTATGCCGGAGTCGTGGTTATGTCCGAGTGGCCATGCCCCATGCGGTTCCTGTATTTCGTAGGCGAGACTTCTTTGTATTTCAGAAATGTCCGGCAAAAATGAGATAGATTATTAAATCCTACGCCGTACGCTATCTCGGAGACCGATTTGTCCGTCGTCGACAACAGGCGGCAGGCTATATCCATACGGTAGGTATTGAGATAATTCGTAAACGATACCCCTTTCATTCGTTTGAAAAAGACACAGAACGAAGAACGGTTCATGTGTACGAGGGAGGCGATTTCGTCGATAGGAATATCGTGATTATAATGCAAGGAAACATAAATCTCTATCTGTTGTATCTTCTTGTCCCGTTTCTTTAACGGGCGATTGATTCCTGTCGGATTCATCTCGTCGGAAAGAGCCAGATGTCCGAGTATCCGTATCACTCCCGATAATTGTCCGAGCGAGTCGGTTTTTATTATTTCCTGCATTTCATGCCTCACATTTTTCAATAAATCGCCTCGTAACTGAAAGGCCGTGTGTTGCCGGCTGTCGAGATGTCCGAGCGGCCCTATTTCGGGTAATGTAACCGAGAGTTCTTTAAACAGGTTTTTCCTGAAAAGCAGACAAATATCCTCTACCACATTGCCGGGATTGTTGTCGAATATCCAACCGTGCAACATGTCGGGCGGTATTAAAAAAATTTCATCTTTCGTGAAAGGTTGCGATTGGTCGCCGATAACGAATGTGCCGCAACCTCTGATAATGTAGATAAGTTCCCAGTCCGATTGTGTATGAATGGGAAACTCTTCGGACGGGTTTAGCAAATCGTGTAATACGAGAAAAGAATGCGTACCTCCTGTCAAGTGATAATATTTGGATTCCATCTGGGACTGTTTTATATAAAATGTAAATATAAATCAAAAGTTTCGAACTATATGCAAATATCAATCAAAATAAGAGTCCTACTTTTGTACCCGTAAAAAACAGCATAATATCATGGAGAAAATCACCGATGCGGTTATGTCCGAAAAACCACGTTATGCTATTCTCGACGGATTGCGAGGAGTGGCTGCCGTGATTGTCGTCGCCTTTCACTTGTTTGAAACTTATTCCAAAGGTCCTGCTTATCAAATATTGAACCACGGCTATCTTGCCGTCGATTTCTTCTTTGTACTTTCTGGTTTCGTGATCGGATATGCTTATGACAATCGATGGGGAAAGATGTCCACTCTGGCTTTTTTCAAACGCCGTTTAATCCGGTTGCACCCTATGGTAATCATGGGGTCGGCAATAGGCGCATTGTTGTTCTATTTCGGTAATTGCGAACGTTTCCCTCTTATAGACCAAACTGCATGGTGGCAGGTACTGCTCATGTTTCTGCTTGCCTGTACGATGATACCGGCGCTTACCAGTTGGGATATACGAGGCTGGCAAGAGACCAATCCGCTCAATGGGCCTACTTGGTCGCTCATGTGGGAATATCTGGCGAATATTCTTTATGCTTTGGTCGTCCGTAGGTTCTCCAAAATCGCATTGGTTTGTTTTGTTTCCTTTGCGGCGTTTTTGACGCTCGATTTGACACTTAACCTCGATGTGTTCGGGTTACTTGCCCATCGAGACATTACGGCTTATACCGTTATCGGAGGTTGGAGTATTACCCCCGAACAGGTCTATATCGGTATCGTTCGGGTGCTTTATCCATTCTTCGGAGGATTATTGCTGTTTCGTATAGGGAAACTTATTCGGGTAAAGGCCGGCTTCTGGTGGTGTTCGTTACTTGTCGTCGCAGCTTTGGTAATGCCTCGTATCGGAGGCGAAACCGATGCTTGGCAAAATGGTATCTATGATGCGGCATGTATACTCCTTTTGTTCCCCATTATCGTGGCGATGGGAGCCGGCAGCGAGGTAAAGGGGAAACACAGTGTGGCCGTATGCAATTATCTGGGCGAAATCTCCTATCCGCTCTATATTACCCATTATCCCTTTGCCTATATGCAGATGGCGTGGGTGACACACAATCCTGATGCATCTATGGGAGCGCACGTATTTGTCTCCGTATCGACGTTTATCTTGTCTGTCGGTGTAGCACACGCTTGTTTGAAACTCTATGATTTGCCTGTTCGCAATTGGCTGAAAAACAGGTTTCTTGTAAATAAGTAAGACCAGTCTATTTGGAACGGCAACATGTAAATCGAAATATTCTGCATTTTCATTTCTCATTCGGTTAAATTCATAACGTGAGTTCTGAATGCAGTGAAACTTTTGCGTCGGTAAATCAGCGTATAGTCCGAATTATATTCCGGGAAGTTCTCGACCGACAATCTTAAATGAAGCTTGTCGGTTTCTATTGCCGGTAACTGTTGGCGGAGGGTTATACCACGAATGTTTGTCTGACTTTTCACTTTTCCGGTTTCCCACAGCAACGAAGATAGTTTTTGGTCCACGGCCCATAATTCGGCTGTTACTTTCAGGCTTTCTTTATCTGTCACGCAGTCGTTCAATATCCATAATTCAGCTTCGAAATACTCTCCTTCGAACCATGTGAATTTGGACAGACGAGCACTTGCACATAGGGGACGACAGGAGTCGGCTACTGCCTCGAATGCTTTTTTGGGAATGGCCGGATAAGCAACAATCGAGTTGTTTGCGGCCGTCGGCCACGGTTCATTGAAGCACCAGTTCAAAGCCATCGAACAATAAGGTTTTTGGCGTCGGGCTTCTTCATAAATGGTCTTATAACCTTCGCTTTGCAGTAATTCGCTGCGGGCAATAAGCTCGTCGAGAGAATGGGCTTCTCCCCAATAATCGTTCAACAGGTTCGGACAAAGCCATGTCCCTAAATCAGCCTCCCATGCTCCGAATGCATGATGCCATTCCCAACTCGTTCCCGGCTTCGGGGGAAACAACTCTTCACGAGGTATGAAGGTTTCGAGAACGCTTCGAGGTGACACTCCGGGTATACCGAATTCTGTGTATGCCGTGCAATGAGCTTTTTCTATCAAGGTATAAATTTCCTCACCTTCCCATCGAAACATATAGGGTCCGTGTCCCATTCCCGGCATCGGCGAGGTGGGGATAAACGGAGTTTCGGGATCAAGCCGGAGACATAGGCTGTCCAGCAGTCTCAACGGCAAGGATTGCGATGTCATACCCGACCAGTTGTTGAATAACTCGTTTCCCCCGCACCAGATAGCCAAGCATGCATGTTTCCGCAATCGTCGGATAATCGAAGTGGCTTCTTGTTCCAGAACTTTCAGATAGCGAGATGTGTCGGGATAGCAATTACATGCCAAAGGGAATTCTTGCCATACCAGTATTCCCATACGATCGCATAATTCAAAGAACGCTTCCTTGTTGATGATACCACCACCCCATGAACGCAGCATATTGAAATGGGCTTGAATGGCTAACGATAGTAACTCTTCATATCGTTTTTCGGTTATCGTGCCCGGGAAAATTTCGGGATTGACCCAATTAGAACCTTTTGCAAAAATTTTTCTACCATTCAATTCGATTTGTGCCGGGGCAACACTCGGACCTTTGGGGAACCCCGACGGTTCTCGCCAAGCCCCTTCGTTCATGATTAATCTCACCCGGCGGAAACCTACCGTCTGGATTTTCCTGTCGAGCAATTCCCCCGAATCTTTACAAAATAACGTAATTTCCGAACGATATAGATAGGGTACTCCTTGATCGTGACACCACCATAAGTGGGGATTTTCCAATCGCTCTGAAAAAATTATGTGGTCATACGACTCACCACGGGTATGTAAAACCTCGTCCCCGTTATAGTCGTATAACCTCCATTCGTATATCGTAGCGGCCGGAGAGGAGATCGTCGCCGATACTTGTATATCGACTATTTCATAGTTATCGGAGAGTCGATATTCTATAAGAGTATCGTCCAAGATGGTTTTGGGACTTATTTCCAAATAGGTTTCGTCCCAAATCCCCGATGGAATAAGCCTCGGATGCCAATCCCACCCATAGCTTACGGCCGGTTTTACCGAGTCGGAGGCTTGTATTCGATTGTCTTGCTCGGCTCCTTCCTTTTTAGGAACGGGCCATATTTTTATTTCCAACGTATTTTCGTCTTGGATTTCCCCGGTGATATCTATATCGACAGGCGTGAACATTCCCTCTTGCGACCAGATGACTTTGTCGTTCAGCTTTATTTCAAAACGGTAGTCGATGCCCTTCGATACGAATCGCACCTGTTCTTCCCGACTTATCTCCGGGGAGTGAAACCGAGTTCGATAGATGAAATAGCAATCTTCCATCCATTTGTATAACATGTAATTGTCAGATTGTCGATAGTCTCCGTATTTCATCGCACGGGCAATATCGAGTTGCGTGGCTCCGGGAACGGTCGCCGGGAAAAATTTCAGAGGAGTAGCTTTTTCGTCGGAGGTGTACCCGACGCTCCATTCGGGATATATTTTCTTTTTAGGCTCCATTGTACAGTAAATCGGCTGTTAGGATCGAACAAATATAGCACAAGTTGAGTGCAGAGACAAGAGGAAATCATATTTCAGGCTTGGCTATGCCGAAACGAATCCCATATTATACAAAGAATAGAGGCAAATGAACATATTTTTTAGATTTAGACCATGCCGAACTACATCCTGTACCCTACAAATATAACTGAATTTTTATATAGTTTTTGGGAAGATGATACTTCTTGCAGGAATAATCGTTCAATATAACCTGACTGATGTGATGGCGTTTTCAACCCCTCCGTCACTATGTGCCACCTCCCCTATTGCTTTGCCACACCCCGCAATACTACGGGACACGGCAGAGGGAGGAGTTTGAAAATGTTTTAAACCTCTCACCCTATACTTCGCTATTGCAAAACACCGAGGAGATTGAAAATCATTCTTTCGGATAATGAGGACTGTATAGCATTTTCTTTTTGCGAACGACCAATCGCCCGTCTTTCACGAACTCTTCTCCTCGTTCACTGAGGTGACGTATCATTCGGACACGCAGTTCTTCCAACCGTTCCTTGTACTCTTTATCGTTAACGGCATTGTGGAGTTCCTGCGGATCTGCGACAAGGTCAAACAATTCTTCCTGCCCCGTGTAGAAACGCCATACATACTTTATTTTCCCATCGGTCAACGCACACCAGTAGTTGTCACGACTATAACAAGTGGCATGTTCCAAATCGATATATTCTCGCCACCCGGTATCGGTTCCTTTGGCCAGCGGTAAAAGAGGGCGTCCGTCCATATCGGCAGGGACGGTTGCCCCGGCTATATCCAAGAAGGTAGGTAAAACATCGCGCAATTCCACCGGATTATCTATTTTCTCAGCAACCCCACCGACATTTGCCGGCCACTTCGCGATACAGGGAACATGAACCGAGCCCTCATAGGGATAAGTCTTTCTCCAATGATAGTGGTCGCCCATCATATCGCCGTGATCCGATACGAAAAAGATGAGAGCATTGTCATACATACCTTTGTCTTTCAATGCTTGAACGATACGCCCAATTTGTTCGTCGATAAAAGTAATATTGGCATAATAGTGTCGCTTGGAATTACGGACATATTCATTACCGAAATTTCCGTAAGGGGCATCCGAGGCAGCCTCTTCGGGATTCAACCGCTTTGCGTATCTACCGCACCAATCTCCTATCGCCGGGTCGGGAACATCGACGTTATCATACATATCCAGAAAACGTTGCGGCGGATCATACGGACTGTGAGGACGGGCAAAAGACACTTTGAGGAACAAAGGACGGCTTTCGGGGTCATAATGGCTGATGAGATTGCAAGCCATTTCGCCGGTCCAGTACGTGGGATGTAGTTTTTCATCTAATTTGTAAACCTCAGCACCGTGATCGTTCCACCAAATGCCTGTTGCATCGGGATTCTTCCCGGGAGCTTGCACCTGAAACCACTGTCGATAATCACTGGTAAAATGGGGGTCTTGCCTGCGACCGCTCTCATCTAACAACGTTCCGTCAAATCCGTGTTTCACCCGCTGGGGATACCAATGCATTTTCCCGATACCAAAGGTGTAATAACCGGCATCTTTCAACATTTGAGGCATCTCGTACTCATACTTCGGCGCTACCCGTCCATATCCTAACATTCCGTGATGCCACGGCGACATTCCGGTCAACAATCCGGCACGGGCGGGCGTGCTGCTGGGACAAGACGAATAGGCATTCATGAACAAAGTTCCTTCGTTGGCAAGTTTGTCCAAATGAGGGGTAATGACAAACTCATTTCCCATACACCCCACAGCATCGCCCCGCTGTTGGTCGGTCATAATCAATATAATATGGGGCTGTTTTTGTGCATTCGCAAATGAGGAGCAAAATCCGGCAGAGAGAGCCAATGTGCATTTCAGGTTAGTCAAGGCATTCATAATTATCGTTTATTATCACACAAACGATACAAAAATATGATTTCCACAAGTCAAAAACAATAAAACCTCGGAAAACTCTACCGGTATTCCGACAAATGCAATATCCGTTGATTACTGCTGCCCCGGAAAGAGAGAGCCGGATCAAAGAGCGATTGGACGAACGGACCATCGACAAGGGTGTCGATATAGTCGAGACAGGGACGGCGGGTCTCGTCTTTTAACAGGGACTCGTAGGTATAGCCGGTGTAACACCAGACGTTTTTGTGAGTTTCCTCTTTGAGGCGACGGAGCAGAGCCAACAACGCAAAAGGGTTGTAGAAAGGGTCGCCGCCCGAAATGGTGATTCCATCGAGAATGGGATTGTCGTTTATCTCGGCGACGATACGGGAGAGAATAAGCTCCGTGAGCGGCTCGCCGGCCACCGGACTCCAACTGCCGGGATTGTGGCATCTCCGGCAATGATGGGTACAACCGGCCAGATAGATGGCATAGCGTACCCCGAAACCGTCGGAGATAGTCTCGGGGTAAACATTGATGATATGAAGCGGTTCCATTATTTGTGTTTCACACGGTCACGCTCTTCGGCCTGCTTAGCGGAATTCCACGATTCGAGGCTTCCAGTGAGGTAACCTGTAATTCGTCGCATGCGCGATATATTCTCACTCTTGCAAACCGGACATTGCGTATAGATGACACCTCGGTAACCGCACGAACGACAGGTATCTACCGGGTGGTTGATCGACCCGTAACCGATTCCTTCGTCGTGCATCACTTTCACGATTTTGAGAATGACAGAGACATTCTTTTTCGCTTCGCCGTCGAGCTCGACATAGGTAATGTGCCCACCTTTCGTGATAGCATGAAAAGGGGCTTCTTTCTTGATTTTCTCTACAATACCCACTGGTTCTTTCACATCGATATGGAACGAATTTACGTAGTAGTCCCGATCGGTCACGCCCGGAATAACACCGTAACGTTTGCGGTCCATACGAGTGAAACGTCCCGAAAGCCCTTCGGCCGGAGTAGCCAAAACCGAGTAATTGAGATTGTAGCGGGTCTTGTACTCCTCGACAACATTGTTCATCACTCGTATGGCATCATAGAGTGTGTTCCATGCCTCTTGGTTATGAGCATGGCCTTCGCCGTAAATAGCACACATCGCATTGTGCCCGCCGATGAACCCGATACCCAATGTCCCGCTATCGATGACATCGCCCACCTCGTCGTTGGGTTGTAGCTTGCCACCACCTTTCCAAACGTCGTTGCCCATCATAAACGGGAACTGACGGGCAAGCGCTTTGCGCTGATATTCATAACGCTCGTAGAGCTGCTCGGCAATCATCGATGCCACACTGCGCACTTTCTCCAAAAATAGAATACGGGCTTCCCGACGAATAGCATGCTTGTCGCCATCGGGGTGCAACTCCTCAGCCTCCCGCCGGGCCTCTATTGCCAACCGGGGCATATTCATCGAAGTAAAGGAGAGATTACCCCGCCCCCACGAACTTTTAACACCGTGTAAATTCTCGAAGACCCTCGTACGGCATCCCATCGTCGCCACTTCGTAACGAAAACGGTCGGGATCATCGGCTTTCCAAAGGTCGTTTTTGTTGTATTCGGTATCTAAAAAGAGGAAATTGGGGAAAAGCGAAGTAGAAGTCGTGCGACAGGCTTCGAGCAACAGGTCGAAATTAGGCGCCTTGAATTTGATTTTTCCCGCCATCGCACCCTCGAAATCGGCCATCGCGGCATCGTAATCCTCATCGGTGTAAGAGACACCGTCTTTTACCTTAAATATCTGTATGGGGAATACCGGGACTTCACCGCTACCAAGCCCCTCGACAGTCGCCGAAAGCAACTCCCGCATGACCATACGGCCTTCGGCCGAAGTGTCCGTCCCGTAATTTATCGAACTGAACACCACTTGATTACCTCCACGAGAGTGCATGGTATTGAGATTGTGAACCAACCCCTCCATAGCTTGATGCGTATCTTTACGAGTCATCTCGTAACTTTGTCGCCAAGCGGTATCGAGTTCGGCAGCAGAGACGCTCACCCCTATCTCTTTCAAACGCTCGCCCAAAGCGGCTTTCTGTTCTTCGGTCATATCGATCGAAACGATTTCTTTCCGAAACAAATCTTTCAACGCCGGCATATCTTCCATTCCGTGCAAACGACAAATAAAGCCCACCCCGTTTTCGAGATGCTTGCGGAAACTCTTCAAGACGCCCGGCGCCATAAAATGGTCGAAAGCCGGAATGGATTGCCCGCCGTGTTGCTCATTTTGGTTGGTCTGGAAAACGATGGTGGCCAACGTGGCATAACTCTGTATGGACTGCGGCGTACGCACCGTACCGTTCTTGGTATGGAATCCCCGGTTGAAGATGTCCTCCAAATCATATTGTACGCAAGTGGTCGTCTTGGTGGGATAGTAATCGAGGTCGTGAATGTGTATGTCGCCTTCCCGGTGTGCCCGTCCATAACGAACCCCGACCAAATATTTATAGGCATAATCTTTCGTGACCTCCGAGGCGAATGTCATCATTTGCCCTGCCGGTGTATGAGACGACATATTGGCATTGCTCAGGTTTACGTCGTTCTTCTCGACCGCCACGATACCGTCCATCACCTGCTTCATCGATGTGCGCTTTTCACGTTCCTTGGTACGCCACTCCCGATAAATGATAAATTTCTTCGCTACCGAGGGATTGCGCATCATCAATTTGCGCTCTACCAAATCCTGAATCTCCTCTACCGAGATATTCTCCCTATCAATGGCAGCGGCAACCTCGGCCGTAACTTGTTTAATAGAGGTCTCGTCGTCGTTCATACCGTCGGCACGATAGGCCTTAGCGATAGCCCGCTCGATTTTCTCAATCGAGAAGTTCTCTTTGGATCCATCACGTTTCGTAATGGTAATACATGCATAGTCCATGCTGATTGTTATTAAAGATTCGATACTGCGAACGCCTCCTCGAACGTTCATTTGCTTCTCTCCCACTTCGGCAGGTCTTCTGACTTTTCCCAATCCGAAAACGCCTTCCCGATATTCAGAAACAGATTCTTTATCAGTGGCCTGTGTCAACGGACTTTTGCAGGAATTACAGCAGCGGGACTGTCCGGGATTCTCACCCGATTCCCTTTTTATCGATTGTGCCTCACAGCGACAACCGAACCGAAATGCGAGTGTAAAGGTACATAAATTCTTTCCAAGAAAACAACAAATCTACACACAAAAGTTTCCTGTTTTGGAAAACTTTTAGAATTATTTTATCAAGAAAGTTTCCCAAAACAGGGAATTATTGCCCATCAATATAGCACTTTTATTTTTTCTGAAACTGCCCGAAAAGATAGTGTTTTCATAGAGTCTCTCAACTTTACTTGTCGGTTTTCTTACTATTACAAGCGAGGTCGATAATCAGTGAGAATATCGGCTCAGTAGGAAATCTAAGGGAATTGCCCTTTTGCACAACCATAAAGTGAAAAGCCCGCCCTTCTCCCCCTGCGTTTTGCCATGTAAAATATAGGCAAAGTGGCACGTAGTGACAGAGGGAGTAATACTACAAAAATACTATATGCCATCTTTCCAACCCCTCTCCTTAGAAACTATTGTTTCTTCGGTGTCTCCTCTATATGGCTAACATAGTACCCCGTAATACTACGGGACACGGCAGGGGAGGAGATTGCAGCCCAATCCGTTCCCCTTGCTGCGTTTTTTCAACCCCTCCGTCCTTCGGACACCTCCCCTATATTTTGCTGTGCAAAACACAGAGGAGGAGTACACTTTGTATAGAAATTTAAGCAAGAATCAACCTTTCACCGAAAAGTCCGGAATGTGTTTGTTGACAAGTGGTTCATCGCTAAAATTCATGCCTACCCTACGGATTTTCGGCTGAACCGTAAAAGGCGGTTCAGTAGATACTGTCGGAATCTAAGGACGTTCATCGAAAACAAAAGGAGGAATACGTAGAAAACGCTATTCCTCCCTATTATAAAAGTACCCAATCGATTTTACAAAATGAGCATGGCATCGCCATAAGCCCCGAAACGATAACCTTCTTTCAATGCCGATCCGTATGCCTCCAAAACGATGTCATAACCACCGAACGCAGCTACCATCATAAGCATAGTGGAAAGGGGCATGTGAAAGTTCGTCACCAAATTGGTTGCCACAGTGAAATCGTAAGGAGGGAAAATAAACTTATTGGTCCAACCGTCATACGTTTTCATGTGTCCCCCCGTACTTACAGCACTTTCTATCCCTCGCATCACCGATGTACCCACGGCACACACTTTACGACCCTCGTCCTTAGCATGGTTCACGAGTTCCACCAATTCGGGAGTCACTCTCATCTGCTCGGAATCCATCTTGTGTTTCGTGAGGTCCTCGACATCGATTTCACGAAAATTACCCAAGCCGGAATGAAGGGTGAGGAACCCGTAATCGATTCCTTTAATTTCCATTCGTTTCAACAGCTCACGGCTGAAATGCAGACCGGCGGCCGGAGTGACAACAGCACCTTCGTTACGAGCAAAAATATTCTGATACCGATCGGCATCCATCTCTTCTACCGGACGGGCTATATAGGAGGGCAACGGCATTTCTCCCAACTTGTAAAGAGCTTCCTTAAACTCATCGTGGGAACCGTCGTAAAGGAATCGTAACGTGCGCCCTCGCGAAGTCGTATTGTCGATTACTTCGGCCACCATAGAATCGTCGTCGCCGAAATAGAGTTTATTTCCGATACGAATCTTACGAGCCGGCTCTACCAAAACGTCCCACAACCGATTCTCTTCGTTCAATTCCCGTAACAGAAAAACCTCTATCTTAGCTCCTGTTTTTTCCTTATTGCCGTAAAGACGAGCCGGAAAAACTTTGGTGTCGTTAAACACGAACACGTCTTTCTCGTCGAAGTATTCGATAATTTCCTTAAAAATGCGATGTTCTATTTTCCCCGTCTTCCGGTCGATTACCATCAACCGGGATTCATCACGGTTTTTAGCTGGATATTGAGCGATTTGCTCTTCAGGTAGTTTGAATTTAAATTGGGACAGTTTCATATCTTTAATTATTATTCTTTTTTCTCTTCTTCCAAAACGGGTTCCACGTCTATATGGTCTATCATGTCGGCGACCTGTTCGACCGAAAGGCAATCGGCAAGAGTCACGTCGCCCACTCGTGTACGGATCAATCCCACAAGGTGGGCTCCACTACCGAGCGCCTCTCCGATGTCACGAGCCAAAGCCCGAATATAAGTTCCCTTGCTGCACACGACCCTGATTTTGATTTCGGGCAATTCGCAAGAAAGCAACTCTATTTCGTCGATAACCAATTCTTTGGGCTTCAAGTCGACCGCCTGCCCTTTACGGGCCATATCGTATGCCCGGCGGCCATCGACTTTACAAGCCGAATAAGAGGGCGGTATCTGCATAATCGAACCGACAAATCGAGGTAAAGTTCGCTCTACACTTTCACGGGTGATATGTTCATGGGGATAAACGCCATCTATCTCTGTTTCCAAATCGAACGACGGTGTCGTCGCTCCCAGACGCAAAGTCGCTATATATTCTTTGGTCTGATATTGAAATTCTTCTATCCGTTTCGTCGCTCGTCCCGTGCATATAATCATCACGCCCGTAGCCAACGGATCGAGAGTTCCCGCATGCCCCACCTTCAATTTTTTTTGTTTGATGCGGCGGAGTATACGCACCCGTATGCGCTTGACCACATCGAACGAAGTCCAATGAAGCGGTTTATCGATATATATGATTTCGCCTTCGTTAAAGTCCATATCGGCGATATTAGTGAACAAGCGAATAAATTATAGCACAAGCTCCCATCGCCACACAATAGATAGCAAAATACACTAATTTGCCATTATTGACTAAACGGAGCATCCACTTACACGCCAAACACCCCGACACGAATGCGGCAAGAAATCCGATAATCATCACCGGTACGGACAATCCCGACTCCGCAGGAGAAAACCCTCCTTTCATCAAATCAAGAAGAGCCTCGCCCAAAATAGGAATAATCACCATAAGAAACGAGAATCGGGCCACCTGTTCTTTTTTGTTTCCCAGCATGAGTCCGGTCGCAATAGTCGTACCGGAACGCGAAAGTCCGGGTAAAACGGCTACCGCCTGCGAGAGACCGATGATGAATGCATCTCGATAAGATATATCTTCTTTCACCCGAGGCCGGGCATAATAAGCGAATGTCAACAACGCCGCAGTTACCAGCAACATGATGCCGACCAATAACAAACCGTTGCCAAAAAACGATTCTACATAGTCTTTCAGAAACAGCCCTACGATACCTACCGGTATCATGGACAAAGCTATTTTTGCCAGATATTTCGTTTCGCTATTCCACGTAAAACGGAAAAGTCCACGAAACAAAATCTCCACTTCCTTCCATAGCACAACAATCGTACTACATACTGTCGCCGTATGCACCAACACGGCAAAAGTGAGGTTTTCTTCACCTTGTATACCGAACAATGCATTCGCGATTTCGAGGTGTCCGCTGCTACTTACCGGCAGATATTCGGTGAGCCCTTGCACGAGGCCCAATATAAGAGATTCTAACCAAGTCATAATGTGATCAATGAAAATTAACGATATTATTTCGAATTACGCATGATCGCATAGACCATGAAAACGAAACCTGCAAAAGCTATACCGGGCGCCAACACGATACGACGGAAACTAAATATATCGGGGTTATAGGCCTCCGGTGTAGTACCGGGCCCCAGCATAAGCAGGAAACCGACGACGATCACAACGAACGCCACAGCTATAAGTATAATATTAGTCTTGCCGAGGGCAAACTCCGTTTTCTTTTGCTCTCCCGGAACAACGGACTCAGATTTCATTTTCTTAGATTCCATACATAAAAGTTTTTTCAAATATAATACAGGTCATCTCTATCCATACGAATATAACGATTAACAGCCCAATAAGCCGAAACCGCCGTTAAGATAATCCCTAAAATCAAAACCGACAAAAAGACCAATACCATCATGGGAACAGACAGCAGGGTCGTGAAGTTCTCCATCTCGGACATCAGATAATATATGCAACCCGAAAGCAACAACATAGCTATTACCGATGCAACGATACCGTTGATCACATTGGAAACGATAAAGGGCCGACGAATGAATGCCGGTGTAGCCCCCACCAGTTTCATCGTGTGGATAAGAAAACGCTTGGAGTAAGCTCCTAATCGAATCGTATTGCTTATCAACGCAAACGAAATGAGCATGAGAACTATCGCCAATGCCAATAACACCAGTCCTATACGACTCATATTGTCATTGACCGACTGGATAAGGTCTTTCTGATAAAGAATATCGCTGACGATTACTTGTCCACGGAGATTTTTTTCAATGACGGCCAAACTGTCGGTATTGGCATAATCGGCTTTCAATTTAACCTCAATAGACGATTGAAGCGGATTGACTCCCAACACGTCCTCGGGATTTTCTCCCAACTCGATCATCACCTCTTTCAAGGCATCTTCCTTCGATATATACTGCGCCGCCTTCACATATTTGGAACGTTCGAGCATTCTTTGCAGTTGATGCACCTGACGCTCGCCGGCCGATTCGTTCAAGACAATGGAGAAACCTATGTTTTCTTTGACATGACGGGATAGATTAGTCGCTAAAAATCCCATCAAAACCATAATCCCCAAGATAAAAAGAACCAATGAAACGCTCAATGTCGAAGTCATTCGGGCATTCAGAAAAGAAATCCGTTTGCTGAAAGAAGCCTTATTGTTCATATCTCTCTTTTTTACCAAATCGATGCACCTTTTTATGAGGGAAAGAACCTCTGTTAATAACTATTTCGACATCATTATCCCCTCTCTTTTTTTTCATATCGGAAAGCAAAAGGATAGTTTTAGCCCAAATTTTATGCAAAATAAAGTCTATATCGTTGAATTCGCTTCTTTTATTCACATATTTTAATAAATTCTATCTCAACTTATGATTTTCGAAATGCGCCGCCGTTTTCATTTTAAAGAGTACATACCCTATGGCACACAACACACAAGCCGTCGCATAGACCGTTGCATAATTCGATACTTCGGCTATCTGTCCACCGATGAGAACACCCAGCCCAACCCCTAAATCCCAAGCGGTAAGATAGGTGGAATTGGCTGTTCCCCGTTGATTATTGGGAGCCAGATTGATAAACATGGTCTGATAGGCCGGACAAATACAGCCATAGCCCAACCCCAAAATAACAGCCGCCCCATAGTACCCCCATTCATTACGCACGGCTACAAAAATCAGATAGCCCAGCAAAGAGAGCAACATGCCGACAAGGATATTACGGGTGACATATCCCCGGTTAAGCCAACGGCCCGAAGTGAGCCTCGACAAAATCAACCCTACGGCCAACAAAACAAAGAAAAAACCAGCTCCCGAATCGATACCCAACTCTTCTTTACCATAGACAGCAAGATAGGTGGAAAGCACACCGTAACTGAACGAGAAAAATATAAGCGTCAAAGCCTCGGGCATTCCCTTCAAAAGCAGGAAACGGTCGAGCGAAACCGGCGGCTTTTCAAGTATCGGCTCGCGGCGATAGGGCATTCGAATAGTCGAAACGCATATCAGCCCGATCGTGGCAGAAACCATCGAAAGCAAAAATATATAATCGAAATTGGCAAAAGAATCGTGAATATAAAGCGACAACGTAGGCCCGACGGCCATAGCCAAATTGTTGCTTACTCCGTAATATCCTATGCCTTCGCCCCTACGGGACGACGGCATGACATCGATAGCCACCGTGCTATTGGATACGGTAAGAAGCCCGAACGCTATCCCGTGCCCGGCACGAATAATGGCGAATAACAAGAGCGTACCGGCCAACAGATATCCCCCGAAAAAAAGGAGAAAAGTGAAATAGCAGATAAGCAGCAGTTTTTTACGGGGAAAGGTATCGACCATATACCCGGCGAACGGACGTATCATCAGCGCCGTGATGGTATAGGAAGACAATATGAATCCTGCCGTCGAACGGCTTGCTGCGAACGCTTCGCTCAAATACATGGGCAAAACAGGCAACAACAAATAAAAAGCAAAAAAAAGCAGGAAATTCCCGGCAGCCACCGCACAGAAGCTATGTGTCCACAATTTCTCACGAACAACCTTTTCCATCGACTTTTTTCATTTTATTCAAGCGCCTCGCCCAACAGAGTGGCCGACGATGCATCGTTCACTTTTACCCGGACAAACTCTCCTATGCGATGACTACCTTTATCGAAAACAACAACCTTATTCTGCGATGTGCGACCGAACAACTGTTCGCGCGAACGTTTTGAAAAACCTTCTACCAAAACCTCGAACTCTTTGCCGATATCCTTGCGGTTGCTTTCGAGAGAAAGCTCGTTCTGCAAATCGATCATACGTTGCAAACGAGCAATTTTCATTTCCTCGGGAATATCGTCGGGCAAGTGTTTGGAGGCATACGTTCCGGGGCGTTCGGAGTATTTGAAAAGAAACGAGGAGTCGAATCCCACCTCTCGCATCAAATCGAGAGTCTCTTCAAAATCGGCATCGGTTTCGGAGTGAAATCCGCTGAACATGTCGGTCGTAATGCCGCAATCGGGTAAAATACGGCGAATAGCGGCAATACGGTCGAGATACCATTCCCTCGTATATTTCCGATTCATCAACTTCAAAATGCGATTGCTCCCCGACTGCACCGGAAGGTGTATGTGACGGCACACATTGGGGTAAGCAGCGATAATTCTCAGAGTCTCGTCGCTCATATCCTTAGGGTGGGAGGTCGTGAAACGTACTCTCATACCTTCTGCCGACTGCGCCACCAACGCCAACAGTGCCGGAAAATCGACAACAGTCCCATCGGGACGTTCATATCGATAGGAATTTACGTTTTGTCCCAACAAAGTCACCTCTTTAAAACCCTTGATTTTCAAGTCGGCCAACTCGCCGAGAATACTTTCGGGCTCGCGGCTACGCTCACGACCGCGTGTGTACGGGACTATACAATAGGAGCAAAAATTATTGCACCCTCGCATAATCGAAATGAATCCCGAAATACGGTTATGACCGATACGGGAAGGTATAACCTCCCGATAGGTCTCGGTCGTGGAAAGCTCCACATTCACGGCTTTTTCTCCCCGTTCGGCAGCTCCGACCAAGTTAGGTAAATCGAGATACGAATCGGGACCGACCACGAGATCTACGCCGTTTTCGGTAATCAACTGTTCGCGAACCCTTTCGGCCATACAACCCAAAACCCCTATCACCAAAGATTTCTTATGTTTACGCAACGATTGAAAATAGGACAATCTCGAAAGGACCTTTTGCTCGGCGTTATCCCGAATGGAACAGGTATTGACAAATATGGCATCGGAGTCTTCGATCGTATCGCAAAGCGTATAGCCTGCCATCTGCATAATCGAAGCGACCACTTCGCTGTCGGCCACATTCATCTGACAGCCATAAGTCTCTATAAACAGTTTCTTCTCTTCTCTTTTTTCAAAAGTATCTTTATCCGATATATTTTTCATTCTATCTGTTTTTTCTTTCGTTTAATTTTAATTTATAAAAAATTCGTTCAGAAAAGTAATATTTTTATCATTAAAATTTGTTTTTTAAAAAATATTGTTTTTCTTTGCATACACATTACATGAAATTTTTTCATAGTTAAGGTTTAGGTTAAATCGGCTAAGAGTTGTTGAGAAACAGCTCTTAGTTATTTATAGAGTCCTAAAATTTGGAAGATTCTCAATAAAACTCTATATTTGAGGACAAAATTACAAAAAAGAGATGGATTTTTCAGAGATAATCGTCACCATAATCATCAGTTTGGTCATTATCGCTATTAACGCCCTGGGATCAAAAAAGAAACAAGAGGTTAAAAACCAGCAGGGAGAACGACCTCTACAAGATACCGAATCCCATGAGACGACCGATGAACCGTGGGGCGAAACTCGGACTTTGACCATAGACGATATATTCAAAGAGCTGCGGAAAGCGAAAGAAGAAGCAGAGCAGGAAGACGACTATATCCCAAAAGCCAAGAAAAAGCCACAGACACAAATACTCGAAAGACCGGCAGAAAAAACGCCGGAACCGATAATCCCCTCCACAATGCCGGAGAAAGAAGGTGTAGCGGTTTTTACTCATACCGTGCCGCCTATAACATCGTTACAGCACACCGATTACGATACTGCCGGAGAGAACCCTATCGATGTAAAGGACATAGATTGGCGTAAAGCCGTTATCGCATCGGAAATTCTAAATCGAAAATATTGAACCAGATAAAAACCTTAACCTTGAAATTTCTCAAAAACAACAAAATTTTTCGTAGATATGGCATTTAAATTTATCACCGCAGAAGAAGCGGCTGAATTCATTCATCACAACGACAATGTCGGATTCAGCGGATTTACCGCAGCAGGAACTCCCAAAGTAGTTTCCGTCGCTCTTGCAAAAAAAGCAGAAGCAGAGCATGCCGCAGGTCGCCCTTTCCAAATCGGAGTTTATACAGGAGCATCGACCAGTGATTACATCGACGGTGCTTTAAGTCGGGCAAAAGCAATCAAAAGCCGTACGCCTTATCAATCACACAAGGACTCACGCGAAGCGATCAACAACAACGAAATCGCCTATTTCGATTTACACTTGTCTCACCTTGCGCAAACCCTTCGTTACGGATTTCTCGGTAAAGTAGATGTCGCCGTCATAGAAGCGACCGATGTGACTCCCGACGGCGAAATTTTATTAGGACCCGGTGTAGGCGCCACACCGACTTTCTGCTCTCTGGCCGAAAAAATAATTATCGAGTTGAACCACCATGATCCCAAAGAGCTGCGTGGCATGCACGATATATATCAACCATTGGACCCGCCCTATCGTCGGGAAATTCCCATCTATAAACCGAGCGATCGTATCGGTGTACCTGTTATCAAAGTAGACCCGAAAAAAATCATCGGTATCGTCGAAAGCGACAAACGAGACGGTGTGAAACCATTCGCTCCGGTAGATGAGGTTACCATGAAGATAGGAAACAATGTCTGCAACTTCCTCGCACAACAATTAAAATCGGGCTTGATTCCTCCCCAGTTCCTACCTTTGCAGTCGGGTGTAGGAAACATCGCCAACGCTGTTTTGGCCTGCTTAGGTTCGAATCCCGACATTCCAGCCTTCGAAATGTACACCGAAGTCGTACAGGATGCCGTTATCGATTTGATGAAAGAGGGAAAATGTAAATTCGCCAGCAGCTGCTCCCTCACCGTGAGCGACGACAAGTTAAACGAGGTATTCCAAAATATCGGATTCTTCCACGACAAAATCATACTTCGTCCGGGAGAAATCACCAACAACCCCGAAGTCGTACGCCGTCTGGGACTGATTACAATGAATACAGCTCTCGAAGCGGATATCTTCGGTAACGTAAACTCCACGCACGTCACAGGAACCAAGATGATGAACGGCATAGGCGGCTCGGGCGACTTCACACGCAACGCTTATCTGTCGATATTTACTTGCCCTTCGACAGCCAAAGGCGGAAAGATAAGCGCCATCGTCCCTATGGTATCGCACCTCGACCACAGCGAACACTCGGTACAGGTACTCATTACCGAACAAGGTGTCGCCGATTTGAGAGGGAAATCGCCCATTCAACGGGCTCACGCCATTATCGAAAACTGTGCTCACCCCATGTACAAAGAACTGTTATGGGATTACCTTAAACTGGGTAAAGGGCACACGCCTCACCGCCTGAACGCCGCATTCGCATTCCACAACGAATTTTTGAAATCGGGTGACATGGCTCTTACCAATTGGGCCGATTACGAATAAATCTATTTAGGATCCGTAAGTGGAAGCAAGCATAATGCTTGCTTCCACTTACGTTTTTTCTATTCGACCACCTCTGTACAAATACATGAAAACACGACTCTCGTATTAAACGACCACGATATTATCCTCGTTTTATTACTTTCAATACTCTTAACGGCTTGTCTGCAATGGAAAAAGCAGAAAACCGACATTACCACAGCAAATCAACCGGAAGCCACAGAGTCTGACAACGGCACAATAGTAAGTCAGTGTGAGCAGCCACGATTTTTATCGCTAAAATTCTTGTCGCTAACCACATTCCAGACTTTTGGGAGAGGTTGATTCTTGCTTAATTAAACCTCCTCCATTGCCGTGCCCCACAATACTACGGGACACGGCAGGGGAAGAGATATATATACTACCCTGTTCCT
Organism: Barnesiella sp. B2-R-119; assembly: GCF_023656675.1. NCBI lineage: Bacteria > Pseudomonadati > Bacteroidota > Bacteroidia > Bacteroidales > Barnesiellaceae > Barnesiella > Barnesiella sp. B2-R-119. The sequence continues at coordinate 335,698 of NZ_JAMOKL010000004.1, read as the reverse complement.
GCTGTTGAAGGTATTCACCCTTCTCCCCTGTGTTTTGCAACGCAAAATATAGGGGAGAGACAGAGGAGCGGTAGCGACGAGGAGAGGGGTTGGAAAGATGGCATATAGTATTTTTGTAGAATTAACCCCTCCGTCACTACGTGACACCTCCCCTATATTTTGTTGGCCAACAAAACACAGGGGGAGGAGTTTTAACTCCCTCTCACCGCATTGTCTTAGCGAATAAGATAGATTGCGTTTACCCTTCGTACCCTATTGCATTAGCCACGTAGTGACGGAGAGGTTGAAAAACACTATTTCGTCAGGCTGTTTGTATCAGATTTTAACCCCCTCGCCCTGTGGCACTCCCCCTATATTCCTTGCAGGAACACCCCACAATACTACGGGACACGGACAGGGGAAGAGGGAGATACACCACGCTCCTATTATCGAAGGTGTCCTGAGTTTTGCCGCAAAACATAAAAGAAGAGGTTTGAAAAACCACACTAATGGTGTCACACTCCCGCCATTCTAAGAGGAGTGTGAAATCCAGCAATGCCGTAAAACACAACAAGGAGAAGATTTAAAGGACAAAACCTACTGATTACCCATATTGTCAGTCGTACCGGATAGAAACTTGGAATTGAACGAAACCAAAACGCCCATCAAAGAAGAAGGAGGAAGCGGACAGCTTCCTCCTTCTTCATATATTAAGATAACCCTTAAACTATCGAATGGGATGATATTCCACAAAAGCCTCTATGGCCTCGTACGAAGCCAACCCTAAGCTGGCATAAAGATCGGCCGTAGCTTTGTTGCGGTCTTCGGCACGTTGCCAGAACAGACGTTCGTCATCTCCCAAGAAAGGAGCACTCTCCATCTGCGACTGGTGTTTGAGGATAGAGTTACGTTTCTGACGCAATTCCTCGGGGCTAAGAGGAACGGCCATTTCGATATGGTCGATTTCCCATTCGGCCCATGCGCCACGGTACATCCAAATGCGGCAATCTTTCATCCAATCTTCGTCCTTGATTTCATCGATAGCGGCAAGGACGGCATCGAGACAAACTTTGTGAGTTCCGTGCGGGTCGGCCAAATCGCCGGCAACGAAAATCTGATGGGGTTTTACCGATTCGATCAAATCTTTTACAATTTGTATATCGGCTTCGGAGAGATCGCCTTTTTTAATGGTTCCGGTCTCATAGAACGGCAGGTTGAGGAAGTGTACGTTCTGCGGTTTAATACCGATATAGTTACATGCCGTACGTGCCTCGCCTTGACGAATCATCGTCTTGATGAAACGAATATCGGGCGTATCGGATTCCCCGTCTTTCTTCTTACCGATGAATTTATGTATCTCGTTGCTTTTCTTCAAAAGCTCGGGAGTATCGAATTTGAATTTCTTGGCAATGTTGTCGATCAACATGATGTAACGCATCATATCTTCGTCACCCACAGCGATATTACCCGAAGTTTCGTATGCCACGTGTACATCGTGTTTCTGGTCGGCCAATCGTTTGAGTGTGCCGCCCATCGAAATCACATCGTCATCGGGGTGCGGACTGAATACGATCACTCGTTTGGGATAAGGTTTGGCACGCTCCGGACGGAATGTATCGTCGGCGTTGGGTTTTCCTCCGGGCCAACCGGTAATCGTGTGTTGTAACGAATTGAAGATGCGGATATTGACATTATAAGCCGAGCCAAAAAGGGCTACCAATTCGCTCAATCCATTGTCGTTGTAATCTTTGTCGGTTAATTTCAAGATGGGTTTTCCTGTCACCTTGCATAGCCAAACGATAGCCCGACGAATGAGCTTCTCGTCCCATTCGCACGACGTTACCAGCCACGGACGACTGATACGCGTCAAAGCCTCGGCAGCCGACAAATCGAGTACGATTTTCGCCCGACGGTGAGTTTGCAGGAACGAAGAGGGTATCAAATCGGTAATGTCACCTTCGATCGTGCGTTTCACGATGTTGGCCTTATTTTCACCCCAAGCGACACAAACGATACGACGAGCCGACATCAAATTGGATATACCCAACGTAACGGCGCTGCGGGGAACATTCTCGCTCGAATTGAACTGCGACGATGCCATGTGGCGAGCATCGCTACCGAGCAGCATCAGACGGCAGGAAGAGTTGAGCTGCGAACCCGGTTCGTTAAATGCCAGATTTCCGACCGCACCGATCTCGCACAAAGCTAAATCGATACCACCGCAAGCCTCTATTTCTTCTTCGTAATTTTTACAATACTGGTACACATCTTCTTTCGATACCAACTTACCGGGCGAATGAATATTCTCGGGATCGATATTCACCTTGTCGAGCAACAGCTCTTTCAACAGGCTCATCGTCCCGGGAGCTCCTTCTGCCAAAGGATAATATTCCCCGATATTGAATACTATGACATTCGAGAAACTGACTTCGCCGGCCTGATACATGCGTACCAATTCGGCATAAACGGCGTGAGTACCGACACCCGAACCCAAAGCGAGCACACAATGACGATGCTCTGCCTTGCATTTCTGTATCAATTCCGCTACGTCATGAGCTACATACACCGACCCTTCCTCAGAGCCTTCGAAGATTTTGGTGTAAACTTTCTCGTCTCGTGTAAGAGCCGCAAGTTCCAACTCACCATCAGGAGCATAATACCTTTTGGGTATCCGATCCAGTTTAATCTGAGAACTTAGATTTGTTTTCATCGCGATAGTTTTTTTAAGTTACAAACTTAATGATTCCTTTACACTTTTTCTACACAAAAAAGGTAAAAAATCACGGAATCACTTTCGATTTTTAGAAAAATACACAAAATTTTCATATACACATCTGTACTTCCCAAAAAATGATTACTTTTGGGGAAAGCTAAAATTATATACAAATCATGAGACTGATTATCGAACCAACCTATGATGCCGTTTCTCGTTGGGCCGCTAATTATGTGGTATCGTGCATCAATAAGTTCAAACCGACAGAGGATAAACCTTTCGTACTGGGTCTTCCCACAGGGTCGTCGCCTCTGGGCATGTATAAACATTTGATAGAATTGAACCGTAAAGGTGTCGTTTCGTTCCGTAATGTCGTGACTTTCAATATGGACGAATATTGCAATCTGCCCGAAGACCACGAACAAAGTTACCATACGTTCATGTGGAGCAATTTCTTCTCCCACATCGATATTCGCCCGGAAAACGTGAATATACTCAACGGCAACGCTGCCGATCCCGAAGAAGAATGCGCCCGCTATGAAGCCAAAATAGCATCTTACGGGGGTATCGAACTGTTCCTCGGCGGTGTAGGTCCCGACGGTCATATCGCTTTTAACGAACCGGGTTCTTCGTTAACGTCACGCACCCGCGTAAAAACACTGACCCAAGACACAATTATCGCCAACTCCCGTTTCTTCGGAGGCGATACCCATCTTGTTCCCAAAACGGCTCTCACCGTAGGTGTCGGTACTATCATGTCGGCCCGGAATGTCCTTATCATCGTTAACGGGCACAACAAAGCCAAAGCCTTGCAACAAGGCGTAGAAGGCGGCATTTCCCAAATGTGGACGATCACGGCTCTGCAAATGCACCCCAAAAGCATCATTGTCTGCGACGACGCCGCAACGGCCGAATTGAAGGTGGGTACTTACAAGTATTTCCTCGACATCGAGAAAAACAACCTCGACCCTGACAGCTTACTATAAGACTTGTCTCAATCACATAATAAGAGAGGCTTCGCCGTGGCGAAGCCTCTCTTAATTTATACATAACATCATTCTATGGGGGACTTTCTGTTTTTCTTCCAAATCTCGAAATTTCGTTTCAGTCCGGCATACTTAGCTCTTTTGACAGCCGAATGGCGAAATATCCGATTGAAATCATCGGGTGTCATCGTTTCGAATCGGGAAGCATCGAGAGCAAGAAATTCTTCGCTGGGTGCAAATTCGTGATGCACAGAAGGTCGAGCCGATTTATTCCACGGGCAACATTGCTGGCAGGTATCGCATCCATATACCCGATCGCCCATTCTATCGGCTACGAAAGGAGCTATATCCCCCTTGTTCTCGATGGTTTGACAAGAGATGCACAGACGGGCATCCACACTCCCCGGAGCGCACAACGCACCGGTGGGACAACTGTCTATACAACGAGAACAATCGCCGCATCGAGCAACGACCGGACTATCGGGGGGAAGGTCCAAAGAAGTTATCAATTCTCCCAAGAAGAAGAAAGAGCCTTTACCGGGAATAATCAACTGGGCATTTTTCCCGATAAAGCCGAGACCTGCACGAACCGCCCAATAACGTTCCCGCACCGGAGCCGTATCGCAACAGACCCTCCCCGTATCCCCAGAATAGGACGAAACAAAAACGGCCAACTGCCTCAGCTTATCCCGCATCACATCGTGATAATCCCAACCATAGGCATAATAAGCGAACCGGGGACTTTCACCAGACTGAAAGCGAACCGGATAGTAGTTGAGTGCCACACAAATCATCGTGCGGGCTCCGGGATATAACAACGCCGGATTATCCCTCAACTCCACATAATTGTCCAAATAACCCATTTGCGCCTGTTTCCCGGAAGCGAGCCACTGCCGGTAGCTATCGCGCATATCGACATCGACCTCTTCCACCCTTGCGAAACCACAGGCATCGAAACCGATACGCAAAGCTTCGTTTCGTATGATCTCACGCCATTCAGAGGGTTTTGAACAAGAAGCCATTCTCTCTAAGCCAATTTATCGTCCTCGGCAACGCATAGTGCAAGTTTCGCTCTGCCTTAATCGAATCGTGAAACACGATGATGGAACCATTGCGGGCATAACGTTTCACATTGCCGAACACCTGCTCACCCGACAATTTATTACTGTAATCGCGCGTCACGACGTCCCACATGATAATGCTGAAATCTTTCTTCAACAATTTGGCTTGTCCGGGTAGCATGTGACCATGAGGAGGGCGAAACAACCGACTTTGAATAAGGTCGTGAGCATTCATGACATTCCGCACGTATTTTTCGGGAGACATCGACATTCCCTTCACGTGATTCATCGTATGATTCCCCACTTGATGCCCTCTGTCCCTGATCACCTGAAACAGATTGGGATTACGCGCGACATTGTCACCGACACAAAAAAACGTAGCTTTCACCTCGTAGTAATCGAGTACATCGAGAACCCACGGAGTAACTTGCGGAATGGGACCGTCATCGAAAGTGAGATATACGGTCTTTTTATCTCCCGGTATACGCCAAATCGTTTCGGGAAACAACATGCGATAAAAAAACGGGGGTTGCTCTATAAACATAACAAGTACGACTAATATCGAGAGAGAATCGGATCTTGAATGGCAAATCGGTCTTCTATCTTTTTCTGCAATTCGGGTAACCCGTAAGATACACTCATTTCGTGTATCGTATGGACGATATACAAATGTTTCTGATAGTCGTTTCCTACGGAACGAAGCTGACCGGAAGTCAAGTCTTTATACCAATTCAGGTATCCGGCCGAATTGTCGAGTATCTCGGTCAACAAAGCCTCGCCTTTCGTTTTCTCTCCCAAATCGAGATAGGACTGCGCCAGCGAAACGGAGGTAAGGTCGTGAGTCACTTGCCAACCCGGAATCTTCTCCATAATCAAATCCAGTGCGGTCAATGCCTTATCGGTTTTCCCTTCGGCAATGAGTTGAACGACCAAATCGCCGAACATCATGCGATGCGTGTTGCACATGCGACGCACATTCTCGTCGAGATATAACGGGTGCTCGGGAGTTGCTTTATCGATTCCTCCCCAACGGAATTTATTGACCATATTGTCATACATCTTATCCGTATCGATGTTGTTGGAAACGCCTTTCAAAGGAACGACCTGATAAGCCAGTCCGGTACGGGAGAAATAATCCTCCAAGCCCAAATAGTAACTGCTACCCACCGTCACGGCAAAATAAACCGGACGTTTCCAACCCTGCATGGCATTGGTGTTGATAATGTCCAACGAAGCTATTTCGCTCATCGTAAAACCCCGCTTATTGGTAAAATCGGGAACAATGCGAGAAACGATACTATCTTTCAACTCAGGCGCTACCGTACCCGAAGCGACAGCCGCATCGGCGTTTACCGGGATATAGAGCTTGTTCGTGGGTAAATGGTTCAACTTTCCGTATCCGGGAACATCTTTCGTCCAATCCTCATCGCTATACAAATAGTCCAATCCATCGCTTACCGTAATAGAATCGGCCAACCGATTGATTACATAATTATAGGAACGCACGTCATAAGCGTATTTCGACTCATCGGCCGAAATGGGCAGCGGCGCCGATTCGTAGGCCGGACGTTTCATCTGGTCGATATACCAGTCGGTCTGTAAATAAGACAAATTGCAAACCCTTACATCGGTGCGATACCCTTCCACCTCCTGCACGTACCACAAGGGGAAAGTATCGTTATCGCCATTGGTAAAGATGATACCGTTTTCATCGACACTCGACAGATAGTTCATACCGAAATCGCGACAAACATATCGTCCCGAACGGTCGTGGTCGTCCCACGTCTGGCTTACCATCTGCAAGGGCACACACAAACATAGCAGCGCAGCCACAGCAGCGGTAATCGCACTCACGGGTTTTTCGTCGGTCGTTTTCAACAGATAATTCAATCCTCTCCACACGGCCGCGACACCCAATCCTATCCAGATAGCGAACGCATAGAACGAACCGGCGTAGGCATAATCCCGTTCACGAGGCTGATAGGGGGTTTGATTCAAATAAATCACAATCGCTATACCGGTCATGAAGAACAGGAAGAACGTCACCCAAAAACTTTCGATACCTTTCTTACCGGAAAATGCCTGATAGAACAACCCGATCAGACCCAACAAAAGGGGCAGCATATAAAAGACGTTACGCCCTGCATTATTCTTCAAATCGTCGGGCAGATTGGTCTGGTCTCCCGCAATATGCTTGTCGATAAAATTGAAGCCACTGATCCAATTTCCGTTTTGCACCTCTCCATGCCCCTGTATATCGTTTTGCCGTCCGGCGAAGTTCCACATGAAATAACGCCAATACATGTAGTTCAACTGATAATCGAGGAAGAAAGCAAGATTCTCGGCAAAAGTGGGTTTCATGACCGTTTTGGTTCCTTCGGAAGTTCTCACCTGTACCGGACGACCTTTAAAATTAGTCCACTCTTTATATGCCGATATATGTTCCGATTTATCGCTATACATACGCGGGAACAGCATGTTCAACTCGGGTTGATACTCGTAATGTTCGTTATATCCGGTGACTATATAACGGTCTGACTCGTTCTCCGATGTTTTCAGTTTTTTCTTCCAAATGGCTTTGCCCTTTGTCGATATGGCAGTCCCGTTGGCATCACGAGCGATTTCGGCCGGGAAAGTCTGTCCATAGAACAAAGGCCTGTCGCCATACTGTTCGCGGTTGAGATAACCGCCCAAACTAAATATATCTTCGGGCGAATTTTGATCCATCGGGGTATTGGCCGTCGAACGAATCACAATCAGCGCATATGAAGAATAACCGATAAAAATAACGAACAACGACAACAATATCGTATTCATGGCGACTACCGCCAGCTTTTTACGAGTAAACAAATAATAGGCCAACACTGCCGTAAGGATAATACCGATAATATACCCGTCGCCGATAAAAGGAATACCCACCAATACGATACTTATCAAAAACGAAATCTTGATGAGCTTATCGCTGCGTTGTGCATACGTCTCATAAATGGCCCAAGCGATAACCCCGACAATGAGGAAGAAATAAAAAACCACTCCGCTGTTGAACGGCAAGTGGAAAACATTGACGAACAACAATTCGACCCAACCGGCAACCTCGACAAAACCCGGGACCAAACCGTAAAGCAGAAGCACGATCAACACGAACGATACCAACAGGGCAATTAAAGAGCCCTTTAAATCGGTATTTTTATACTTACGGTAATAATAAACCAATACGATGGCCGGGATACACAAAAGATTCAACAGGTGAACCGCAATCGAAACTCCTATGATATAGGCTATCAAAATAATGTAACGGTTGGCATGCGGCAGGTCGGCCACGCTTTCCCATTTGAGGATAAGCCAAAACACCAATGCGGTACAGAACGACGAATAGGCATAGACCTCGCCTTCCACCGCCGAGAACCAAAATGTATCGGACCACGCATAGGCCAAAGCTCCTACCAAACCGCAACCGAGAATTGCAATCATCTGCCCGAGCGACATCGTCTCCTCTGTCTCTCCATCACGCAAAACGATCTTCTGCGCCAAACGGGTGATCGTCCAGAACAACAACAGTATGGTGGCTGCGCTTAACAACCCCGACATAAGGTTTACCATATAGGCGACCTCGGAAGGAGAAGACGCAAAATTGGCAAAAAATCGCGCCGTCAACATAAATATGGGATTACCCGGCGGGTGACCCACTTCCAACTTATAACCCGATGCTATAAATTCGCCACAGTCCCAAAAACTGGCCGTGGATTCCAAAGTAAGGATATAGGTAACCGCCGCGATAACGAAGACTGCCCACCCCAAAACATTGTTCAGTAATTTGTACCGTTTCATTTGCTATATATAATTTTTTCCTTTCATCTCGACCGAAAGCCTCGGATCCTTGTAATCTGCGACAAAGACTACACGCCCGACGGCAAAAACAAATCCATTTCGTCAATCATCGAAATCCGGGTCATTTTCACATTCCGGCCACAAAAATATTGCAAAGATAACAAAGATTGTCAATCTCCCCTCTTTATAAACTTTTTATAATAGTTTATCGGCTATATTTCACAAAATAACCATCTCTCTAATCCCTTTTACAAGGTTTCTTATTACTTTTACACGCACAAACAAACAGCGTTTATGAGCATGAAAATTTTGATTACCGGAGCCGGCGGTTTCATCGGCGGATTTATCGTCGAAGAGGCGCTGTCGCGAGGGTACGAAACTTGGGCGGGTGTACGCAAAACGACTTCTCGCGAACATCTTTCCGACCCCGCAATTCGTTTTATCGACTTCAATTACGGTAACAAAAAAATTCTTACCGACCAACTACTATCGCATAAAGGGGAATACGGAGCATGGGACTACATCGTTTATAATCTGGGGGTTACAAAATGCAAAAATCCCAATGACTTCGATCGAATCAACTACGGCTTTGTGAAAAATTTCACCGAGGCCCTCGTCGAAACAGAAATGGTTCCTAAACAATTCATCATGACGAGCAGCCTCGGAGCGTGGGGAGTCGGCGACGAAAAGAACTTCACCCCCATACGCCCCACCGACACTCCTCACCCCAATACCCGATACGGAAAAAGCAAGCTGAAAGCCGAGCGACATTTAGAATCGTTGGAAGGATTCCCCTACGTGGTCATGCGTCCCACCGGAGTATATGGCCCCTATGAGCGAGATTACTACCTGATGATGAAAAGTATCAAATACGGATTCGATTTCATCGTCGGGTTCAAACCCCAACTCATCACCTTCATTTACGTGAAAGATTTGGTACAAGCTATCTTCAAAGCCATAGACCGGGGAGTCGTTCGGCGGGGGTACTTCCTCTCGGAAGGAAAAGCATACACTTCGTCCCAGTTTCGCCGATATGTAGCGACCGCTTTGGGAAAGCGCAGGGTTGTCCCCGTCAAAATTCCGGAGTGGTTGCTTTGGGTCGTATCGGTCATTGCCGAAAAAGGAGCTATCGTGCTGGGAAAAACCAGCACATTAAATCGGGATAAATTCCGTATCATGAAACAACGCAACTGGATTTGCGACATTTCGGATGCTCAAAACGAGCTCGGTTTTTCCCCGCAATACAGCTTGGAACGAGGCGTAAACGAATGCGTGAAATGGTATCGCGAAAACAAATGGTTATAACGTCGCTTATGCCGAAGGGTTCTCTTTCGGGAAAAAGCGTTAACTTTGCAACCGATTCAAATACGTGACAATGAAAAAGATAAAATCGGTTTGCGTTTATTGCGCATCCAGCTCTAAAATAAATCCTCGTTACTTCGAAGCCGCCCGCGAAACAGGCAGGCTTCTCGCACAAAACGGAATGCGATGCGTTTGCGGCGCCGGCAATCAAGGTCTGATGGGTACTCTGGCCGACAGTGTTCTCGAAAACGGAGGCGAAGTATTGGGTGTAATACCCCGGTTTATGATCGACGAAGGTTGGTGTCATAAAGGTTTGACCGAGACCATCGTAACCGCCGACATGCACGAACGGAAAGAACGCATGGCGCAAGAAGCCGATGCCGTCATCGCTTTACCGGGCGGTTGCGGAACGATGGAAGAGCTCTTCGAGATAATCACATGGAAACAACTCGGACTGTTTCTCAACCCCATCGTCATATTGAACATAGACGGATATTATAACCCGTTGATAGAGATGCTTCATAACGCCATCGGCGAAAACTTCATGAGGCAGGAGCACGCCCGCATGTGGCAAGTCGCGCAGACCCCCCAAGAAGCTGTCGACGCTATTCAAAACATGCCCGTATGGGATAAAAACATTCGCAAAATCGCAGCCATATAATCATGCCTGTCCCCGCCGCACATACCGCCATTCCTGCCGATACCGCGCAAGCCCAGTCGCCCGCCGGTACTCCCGAGGTTTTCGTGCCGCGATATATACATGGATTCGAGCGAAGTACTCCCTTGAAAGAGACCGATCCGCTGAAAGACCTGCAAGAAACCATAATCGCCATACCCGAAGGATTCCCGTCTGAAAAAATACCCGAAACACCCATGAACGATCCCGTAATCGTCAGCCTCGTTCTCATTGTTTTCTTGCTGTTCGCTTTCACGTTCAAAAAAGGAATCAAATATTTGGGTGAAGTGCTCCGCAATTCGCTCAACGTAAAGGAGAGACAAAACCTGTTCGACGACACTACCGTGAGAGAAACCCAACTCCGGGCCGTATTGTTGATCATGACTTTCATCTCCGAAGGCTTCTGCCTATTCGAACTTGTAAGTCGGCATATACCTTCCCTATCCGAAATGATCGGAATAGGGATTTGTTGCGGAGGAGTCATCGCATTTTGTTATTATTACCTTCAAAAATGGATTTATACCGGAATCGGGCGGTTATTTACCGATGCCACACATACCCGTAAATGGATAGACAGCTTCGTATCGATCAATTCCTTGATAGGCATACCTCTCGCCTTGTCGATACTCGCGATGACCTTCATTCCTCCTTTGGAAAAAATCATGTTCGTCACAGCGGTACTCATCTATCTAATCTCTCGTATCTTGTTTATTTATAAAGGGTTTAAGATTTTTTACCGCAATATATTAGATTTATTCTATTTTATTGTGTACCTTTGTGTCCTCGAAATCACCCCCCTATTTTGGGTATATAGATCAAGTATATTGATATATAATTTTGTCGAACTAAAAATACAGCAGCTTTGAAAATTAAGAAAATTCTTGTTTCTCAGCCCAAGCCGAGTTCCGAAAAATCTCCCTACTACGATATTGCAGAAAAATATGGTGTAAATATCGTTTTTCGTCCTTTTATCAAAGTAGAAGGTCTGACCTCCAAAGAATTCAGACAGCAGAAAATATCCATACCCGAGTACACTGCCGTTATTTTCACGGCACGCACCGCTATCGACCATTTCTTCCGTCTGTGCGAAGAACTGCGTGTTACCATACCGGAAACGATGAAATACTTCTGTACGACAGAGGCCATCGCCCTTTATTTACAGAAATACATCATCTATCGCAAACGCAAAATATTCTTCGGGAACTCTGGAAAGCTGGACGACTTAGTGCCTTCGTTGCTCAAACACTCCGGCGAAAAATTCCTCTTCCCGGTTTCCGATGTACATAACGAGCAAACTTCTGTATTAGAGAAGCATAAAATCAACTATACGAAGGCCATTATGTACCGTACCGTAAGCAACGACTTCGGGTCCGATGAACCGTTCGATTACGATATGCTTCTGTTTTTCAGCCCGTCGGGTATCAAATCGCTGACCAAGAATTTCCCCGATTTCAAACAAGACGACATAAAAATCGGGACATTCGGCCCCACTACGGCACAAGCCGTACGGGATGCCGGCCTGAGACTCGACATCGAGGCTCCGTCACCCGGAGCTCCGTCGATGACCGCAGCCTTAGACCTCTTCTTAAAAGAACAAAGTAAAAAGAAATAAACCCTTTCTTACTCCAAACCCGAACCTCATAATCGTCTTTTACCGGAAGGAGGCGCTTATGAGGTTTTATTTTCAAAACCGATGAACGACCACAAACTCCCCAAAAACGAAAAGTTGTGCAGCCGAACGGCAATCGACCGATTGTTTGCCGAAGGGAGTTCTTTTATCGTCTATCCGATTCGTGTCGTTTATCGCATAGACGACAGCGAAAGCGCTCCGCCACGTTTCTTTATCAATATCCCCAAACGAAATTTCAAACGCGCCGTCAAACGGGTATATTTGCGTCGCCGGATAAGAGAAGCCTATCGGCTCAACAAGCAGATTCTGACAGAACCGCTGTCGCGGCAAAGCCGAACCGCACATTTAGCCTTTCTTTACCTCGATAAAAACCTGAACGATTTTCATTTTATAGAGAAGAAAGTCATTGAAATTCTGGAACGTCTGGCCCGGAAAATAGAATCGCAACAAACTCCGTCCTGACATCATGAAAAAACTGCTATCGGCCATACTCCTGTTTCCTATCCGTTTTTATAAGGCATGTATTTCCCCCATGCTACCTCCATCGTGCCGATATGTACCCACCTGTTCTCAATATGCTATCGAAGCCATACAGATACACGGCCCGTTAAAAGGTTTGTGGCTGGCCGTCAAACGTATCCTGAGCTGTCACCCGTGGGGCGGTAGCGGTTACGATCCCGTCCCGATTAAAACGCCGACCGATATTCACACGCACCACGACCGCTACGGAGCCATCATCAGCACGACCCCCGAAGAGTTCCACCCCGAACCGGGAAAGTTCTACTCCGTCGGGATGCACCCGTGGAGCCTGACCTCCCGCTCCAAAGAAACATTCCCTCTGCTAGAAACGATCGTACGAAACGAGCAAGTCGTGGCGATCGGCGAGACGGGACTCGACAGACTCAAAAGCGGAGTCGGCTATGAAGAACAATCGGAATACTTCAAACATCACATATATCTCTCTGAAAAGTGGCACAAGCCGCTCGTCATACACGCCGTCAAAGCATACGACGACATAATCCGCATCCATAAAGCAGAAAGACCTAAACAACCGTGGATTATACACGGATTCAGAGGGAAACCCGAAACCGCAGGGCAACTGATTCGAGAAGGGCTATATCTCTCCTTCGGAGAATATTACAACCACGAATCTTTGAAATCCGTACCACTCGACCGCCTGTTTTTAGAAACAGACGAGGGCAACATGCCCATCGATAAACTATATAGGAAAGCGGCACGCATACGTAATCTCTCGACTCACCGATTACGCAAATCGATAAAGGAAAACATCTCACGAATCTTTACGTTTCCCCAGCAATCCCGACAATAAGACTAAACTACTATTCCCTCCTGCTTATCATTCGCTTGTATTACCGACTCGACTCACATCACGATTCAGTAGAAAATCCGTGGGGATAGCGATGAGTTTTAGAGAATGAAATTCTTTTCGATAACCACAGGAGAGACTGATTCTTAATTAATTAACACCTCCTCCCTTGCCGTGTCCCGTAGCATTACGGAGAACTGTGTTAGCCATATAGAGGAGAGGGGTAAAATAGCCCCTCCCTCTGCTCATCACAAATGAATAGAGTGTTACTTTAAACTCCTCCTCTGTGTGGCGAAGCCATATAGGGGAGGTGGCACGCAGAGACGGAGGGGTTAAACAATACAATCGAACAATCTTTCTAACCCCTCTCCTCAGAAACTACCGTTCCTTCGGTCTCTCCCCTATATTTTGCACTGCAAAACACAGGGGAGAAAGAGCAATACCAACAGCAGTAACAAAATTGAGTACTCCCCTCTCTCCCTGCCGTGTCCCGTAGCATTGCAGGGAGTTGCAAAACAACATAGGGAGAAAAGACTACTTTTCAATCCACTCCCCCTGTGTTCCTGTAAGGAATATAGGGGGAGTGCCCGTAGGGCGAGGGGGTTGAAAAGATTATATAATCTTTGATGAAGGGGCTAGCAGTATAAAAAGACAGTCCTCACTAATTATCTACTGAGCCCACATACCCTTGTCGAGAACACGAAAATAGGATGCAATCCGGAACGAAAAACAGGCGAGTTCTCTTTTTCCGATACTCATCTTTCACTATCTTTGTAACTATGAAGATAGGTGCGGTTCGGCATAGTCAAGTCGGAAATAGGATTTCCGTTTGCCTCAGCACTCACCTTTCGCTATCTTTGCATAAAATGAATAACAGATTGTTCCCCGACAGAAATACCTAAATTGCCTCTGTCTTCGCTCACATTATTTTTTAAGAAAAAACTGTGTATCAAAAAATCACGATATTCCTATTAGTCGCATTGAACTGCTTCTCCAGCTTTTCCCAATCTGTCGAAAAAAAGGACACGACAGATACTCGCCATACGCTGAAAGAAGTAGAAATAACAGCTTGGCAACAACGGAAAATCTTGTCGGGCCTTCTTTCCGGGAAAATAAAATTGAATGTCGCCGAACTAAACACCTTGCCTCGTTTTTTGGGTGAAACCGATGCTTTAAGAACCATGAAGCTAATGCCGGGTGTATTGACTACCGGAGAACTAAACTCGGGATTTTATGTGCGAGGAAGCGAATCATCTCACAACCAGATACTTCTGAACGGAGCTCCCATATACAATGCTATGCACATGCTGGGTTTTTTCTCGGTATTCAATAGTGGGCACATGAATACCTTTACACTTTATAAATCTCACCTCGACGCCTCCAAAGGCGGTAGGCTATCCGCAACTCTCGATATGCAAACACGAGACACACTCGTCTCCAAACCGACTGTTTCCGGTAACATCGGAATAATCGCCTCGCAAGCTACGGTAGCTTTACCCCTCGGAAAGAAAGTTTCGGTATATCTGTCGGGGAGAAAAACCTATCTGGGACTTTTGGTAAAACCTCTTACAACCAAAATGACCGACACTCCGGTCGATTATGATTTCGAAGATTATAATGCCACTTTCGTATTCCAACCTTCGGAAAAAGATAAAGTAACCGCTAATTTTTATTACGGAAGCGATTACCTCGATATCGAAACCGGCATATACCAAACAGAAGGACGTATCAAATGGAGCAATATAGCAGCTTCGATACTGTGGAACAGGCCATTAGGGAGAATCGGAGAGATGACTCATACATTCTACATCACTCGGTATAAAAACAGACTGAGCATTTCTCAAAATCAATTTACAGCTTGGCTTCCTTCCGAAATTACCGATTACGGATATAAAAATATCTTCTCCTTTCGGGAAGAAAAATTTCTCGGTACATACGGGCTGGAATATGTATATCATCACATGTATCCTCAAATTGTGGAAACACAAGGCGCTTATACCATACACACCGACCCGGACAGTCGGTTATATCGCATACACGAAGGCGCTCTATTCATAAATGGCAAATACTTTTTCTCCCCCCGTCTATCGGCAGAAGCTGGATTAAGATATAGCGGAACGGCTCAATTCGGAAAGTTCAATTACCATACCTACCGACAAGGAGAAATTATCGACACTCAAACTTATGGAAAAGGAGAACTCATCAAGTTCTACGGAGGTTTCGAACCGAGAATTGCCCTTTATTTCCTACCGGGAAGCAACCAACGGATCTCATTAAGCTATAACCTCACCCGACAATATATCGGGCAAGTATCTTCTTCGAGTATCGGATTTCCTACCGATTTCTGGATGCCGGCATCCCGCAACATTCCGCCCCAACGAGCGCATTCTTTTTCTGCCGGGTACAGCATAGCTCTCGACCAAGACAACTACGAATTTTCATCGGAGCTTTACTACAAACGGCTGCACAACCAAATGGAATCGGCCGGAGCCCTCATCGACATGATCAGTCAACAATATATTATCGAAGACAAAATCTATATCGGCGGGGGATATAACTACGGTATGGAACTCATGCTTCGAAAAAACCGAGGTCGATTGACCGGCTGGATAGGGTATGCTCTCGGCTGGGCATATCGCCACACAGCACAAATAAACGACGGAAAACCTTATCCGGCCAAACAAGACCGGCGACACGACCTATCGATCGTAGCCAATTACAGAATAAACCGCCGTTGGGATTGCTCCGCCGTCTTTGTCTATGCAACGGGAAATGCCCTCACCATGCCCGAAAGCATGTATCTTGTCGGAGAAAATGCCGTTTGCGAATATGGACCGCATAACGGCGGGCGCATGCCGGCTTATCACAGACTCGATCTATCGGCGAATTACTGGATTTCCAAAAAGAAGAACACCGAGCAAGTTATAAATATCTCCTTATATAATGCTTACAACCGAAATAATCCTGCATATTTGGCTGTCGACATCATACAAGACAAAGATAAAAATGGTAAAAAAGACCAACTGATTATCCGTAAGAGGGGAAAATCCATTTACGGAATCATACCCTCTATCAGTTATTCATTTAAATTTTAAACTTTCATGAGCAAGTGTGCCTACATACTCCTGATATCAATAGTCACCCTCGACAGTTGTAAAGTGAAATGGGACTTCGAGGTCGAGGATTTCGAACCGAAAATTGTAGTAGACGGTTGGATAGAATCGGGAAATGTCGCCTACGTGTGCCTTTCCCAAACCCGCCCGCTTAACTCGGTAGTAGATAGTCTGGCTTTCTCAGAAATTCCTATCCGCTGGGCAAAAGTCACCGTGAGCGACGGGCAAACAACAGAGGTACTTACCGGACGTATAGATACCGATTATACCCCGCCGTTTATCTATCGGGGAAGCATGATGACGGGTGAACCCGGAAAAACCTACACGCTCACAGTAGAATATTCGGGGCAAACGGTCACTGCCGTTACTACGATACCTCGTCCCGTTCCTTTATCTGATATAAAAGTAACCCGCAGCGCAGACAATGACACCCTATTTCAAATCAGTGCCTATATAAACGACGACTCCTCGGAAAAGAACTATTACAAATTTTTCACACGGGTAACCAATAAGGAGGGCCGGTTCTATTCTTCTTTTCTCGGTACCATAGACGATGCTATCGTTAAAGACAGTCAAACAGCCATTCCGGTTTATAAAGGAGTACATTTTACCTACACGACTAAATTTATCCCATTTTATAGCATAGACGATACCGTACAAGTAAAATTTACCCAAATACCTCAGCATGGTTTCGACTTTTGGAACAGTTATGAAAATGAAATAACCAATGGCCAAAATCCGTTATTCCCCAGCAATACAAACCTAAAATCCAATGTACAGGGAGGATTGGGGATTTGGTGTGGATATGGTGTAAAAATGTACGATCTGATTGTCCGTCGGGATTGTCAAGAGTAAAAAAAGAGGCGCTTAAAAAAGCGCCTCTTTTTATCTGAAATTATTAATTTCTTATTTGCAATATTTCACGAACGAAACAAATTGATCGCACAATGTCATTACACTTTGAAGTACATTACCGAAATCGGCTTCATTGAAATACTCTTCGAAACTGTATCTCGAATTATCGGATGCAAATACAATGACCGGCTCCACTTCATAATATTCATAGTGAGTGTCTCCATAACTATATTCATATTCCAAATAAGGCTGTGCCTCGACTGAGGCGAACGGAACCCCGTCTCCTGTGTATTGCATGTTCACGTCCATATATTGATTGTATACAGCAGCTTCGGCAATAGCATATTCCTTATCGGTAGAAGCATTGATATTATTCAAGGCATAAATCATCTCTTGAATTTTAGGAGCTGTACCAGCTACCATCAACTGAGAATTCACAACCGATGTAGTCGTAGCCGACAAGATGGAAGCAATAAGATCATCTTCTGTCATTTGAGGATTGACTTTGGAAGCATCTAATTGGAGTCCAGCAACAACACTCACGATATTGGCAGAAGCGATCTCCATCGAAGCAGAAGCCACAGCTTCGGAAGGTGATATATCAACATGGACTGCCCACGTATAATCGGCATTTGTTTTCAACGCTATCTCGCTATCGAATTTCAAGGAATTGATATCCAATGTAGTATTATTTACCGACAATTCGGCCAATTTATCAGCTCCCTTATTGACTGTCATCGTCACATGTTCAGGAACAAAGACGATAGTATTTTCGTCGGTTTGTATTTGTGTTTCTTTTCCGCTTTTTCGTATCGAGATGGACGACTCGACACCTTCGACTTCAAACACAAATTCGAGGACCTCGGCCGACGGAGTCCCCACCCATTCACGGGCAACTTCATCGAATGTGTAAATACCCGTTGGAATAGCTATATAATCCACTTCGGTAGCCAATACACTCAACACAACGGGATTGTAAGTCGTTACAGCTTTACGAATTACACTCATCATTCCCATCGGATTAGGTTCGATACCTTCACCCGGAGTCGGCCCGATTTCATCTTCAAACAAGCCATAATCGGCTTTATAGGCAAACGCATCGATAGTCTCTACCAACGTTTTATGGTCCTGAGGATTAATTTTTCCCAGAACCTCCATCGCACACTGTTCCAATTTAGCTTTGTTCTCTTGAGGAGTCAACTCGTTACCACCTGTTTTGTTGTTGTCTTCCCCGCAACCGAATAATAAAACCGCAGCTAAAACCACTGTAAAAGCTCTTTTCATCAATAGTTTCATATCATTATTTTTTATTAAATAAATGCAAATATATAAATATTTCACACCATTGGTCAAGCATAATATTATTTTATTAATATTTTACTTTTGCAATACCGGTTCGATCAACGACGGATGTACAAATGCCGTTGCCACAGCCATGACCCCTTCTATCGATACGACGACACGGCGATCGCCCTTAATGCGAATGAAAATACCCTCGACCCCCGAAAATACTCCTCCGACGATACGCACCCGATCGCCCTCCCGCAGAGAGACGATCGTCGGGTCTAAATAAACGATCTGTTCGTCATAAGCACCCGCCACCGCTATAAAGCTGTGCATCTGCCTGTCGGGAACAACCAAAGGCCTGCGAGTTTCCCGATCCATGATATAGCGTATGGGGACTTTCAAAGAGATATCCCGCTTTATCTCATCTAACTTTTCCCGAGTGGACCGGACAAAAACAAGATTATGAATAACCGGGACCAACTTTCTCACCTTTCGCTCGCCTTTTATTACCTCCTTATACGACATAGGTATAAAAGATTCCATGCGGCAGCGGTCTAAATATTCCTTCAATGCCATCTCTCGGCTGTATGTCACCCGAATGGCAAACCATTGCTTGGCCTCCAGTTCATTTTTTCCCATAACGAATACTGAAAATAGGTTTGCGCAAAGTTAATCAAATCGTTCAATTATAATTTAAAATAAACCGAATAATCGAAAAAACAAATAATCGGCATTTTTATGGCCTGTTTATTTCAAAAGATTGTTTCTTTCGATAAAGAGTCGTACTTTTGCATCGAAACAATCAACATTAAATTAAGTTTTCATTCGATGAATTTTGTAGAAGAATTAAAATGGCGCGGAATGGTACACACCATGATGCCGGGAACCGAAGAACTTTTTGAAAAAGGAATAGTCACAGCCTATTTAGGTATCGACCCCACAGCCGATTCGCTTCACATCGGCCACTTATGCGGCGTTATGATGTTGCGACATTTCCAACGGTGCGGTCACAAACCCATAGCGTTGTTGGGCGGTGCAACCGGCATGATAGGCGACCCGTCGGGAAAATCGCAAGAACGTAACCTTTTGGACGAAAACACCTTGCGCCACAATCAGGAATGTATCAAAAAACAACTGAGCAAATTTCTCGACTTCGACTCGGATGCTCCCAATCATGCCGAACTGGTGAATAACTACGATTGGATGAAAGACTTTTCATTCCTCGATTTTGCCCGTACCGTAGGTAAACATATCACCGTGAATTACATGATGGCAAAAGATTCGGTTCAAAAACGTCTGAACGGCGAAGCCAGAGACGGGCTCTCCTTCACCGAATTTACTTATCAGCTTCTACAAGGTTATGATTTCCTGCACCTCTACGAGACCAAGAATTGCAAGTTGCAATTAGGGGGATCCGATCAATGGGGTAATATCACTACCGGAGCGGAACTTATACGCCGCACGAACGGCGGGGAAGTATTCGCCCTCACCTGCCCGCTCGTGACCAAAGCCGACGGAACGAAATTCGGGAAAACCGAATCGGGCAACGTATGGTTGGATGCTCGTTACACCTCCCCTTACAAATTTTATCAGTTCTGGCTGAACGTAAGCGACGAGGATGCCAAACGCTACATCAAAATCTTCACATCGATCTCCAAAGAAGAAATAGAGGCTCTGAGTGCCGAGCACGACGAAGCTCCGCACTTGCGCGTGTTGCAAAAACGTCTGGCCAAAGAGGTTACCGTAATGGTACACTCCGAAGCCGATTACGAAGCCGCTGTCGAAGCCTCTAATATACTATTCGGTAACTCGACATCGGAGCAACTCCATAAACTCGACGAAGATACCTTGCTCGCCGTGTTTGAAGGCGTACCCCAATTCGAAATATCTCGCGATACCGTTCTTGCAGGCATTCCGGCCGTAGAGCTGACGACCGAAGTGGCCGCCATATTCCCATCGAAAGGTGAAATGCGGAAGCTGACACAAGGCGGCGGCGTATCCATCAACAAAGAGAAACTCGCCGCTCCCGACACGAAGATCGATGCAACTTACCTATTGAACAATAAATATATCATTGTACAACGCGGGAAAAAGAATTATTATCTGCTCATTGCAAAATAATTCGCTCAAAATTTGGCAAAGAAATAAAAACCGATTATCTTTGCCTCGCTTTTGAGGATAAGCCCTCAAAGCATAGAGTTTGGCTTATGGTGTAATGGCAGCACAACAGGTTTTGGTTCTGTTTGTCTAGGTTCGAATCCTGGTAAGCCAACAGAAAAAGAGCAGTGGAATCCACTGCTCTTTTTCTGTTTAAACAATTCTCGGCATGTCATCTTTCCAATCCCCCTCTTCGTCGCTATCGCTCCTCTGTTTCTCCCCTATATTTTGCGCTACAAAACACAGGGGAGAAGTGCACAATGTATCCTTATACCGAAACTGAAACACCACTTTCAATCCTCTCCCCCTGTGTTTCCGTTAGGGAATATAGGGGGAGTGTCCGCAGGACGAGGGGGTTAAAAAAACACTGTCAAAAAAATTCCTTGTAATATTTCTCAACCCCTCTCCTCAGAAACTAACGTTTCTTCGGTCTCTCCCCTATATTTTACATTGCAAAACACAGGGGAGAAGGGGTAATACCAACATTGGGTATTCCTTTCTCCCTCTACCGTATCCGGTAGCATTACGGGGTACTGCACATAAAATCGAAGCAGAGGCGAAAGGGGAATACACCTCAACCTCTCTCCTGGCCGTGTCCCGTAGTATTGTGGGGCACGGCCAGGGAGGAGGTTTTAATTAAGCAAGAATCAGCCCCTCCCAAAAGTCCGGTATGTGGTTATCGACAAGAATCTCATCGCTAACCCCACGGATTTTCTACCGAATCGGAAATTTCGGCCGATAGCTTTCTCTTATCTATTTATAAATATTATCTTTGTCATAATAGAAATTGGAAAACTTTCGATTCATATATCGATTCTAATCAAAACCGAACACCTCGATGGACAACCTCCATATATTTTTCGCCCTGAACGACAGTTACACATCGCATTATTGCGTAACAATGGTATCTGTCTTGACAAATACCCCGAACCGTCATTGCCATTTTTATTTATTGACAGACTATATTTCGGAAAAGAATAAGAGGCGTTTTAGTCAAGTAGAAGAACAATACGCCAACTGCTCCATTCATTATCAACTCATTACAGAAAAAATATTCGATTCTTTTCACCGTAATATAGATTATTTGGTATCTCCTGTAAGCTACTACCGGTATATCATTCCCGAACTATATCCGCAACTCGACAAAGCGCTGTACCTCGACGGCGATTTAGTGGTAAACGGCTCATTAGAAAAGTTATGGGACACAGACATCACCGACTATCTATGTGCCGGCGTTCACGACCTGTGGATAGAAAATATCAACTATAAACCCCAGATAGGTTTCTCGTCCGACGAACTGTATATCAATGCCGGAGTATTACTCCTGAACATACCCAAAATGCGGGAAAAAAAGATATACGAAAAACTATGTGAAACAACTATCTCGCTGGGAAAACAGATACAATTCCAAGACCAAGATATCATCAATATCGTATGCCGCGGCCGAGTCAAAGAGTTGCCCGAAAGGTATAACTTCACGACCGAGAACGCTATCAAGCATCCCCAAGAAAGAGACAAAGCCGCCATCATTCACTACACGGGAAGAGCGAAACCCTGGTCTGTTTGGAAGTGTCCCAATCCGCAAAGCCGCCTGTATTTCGACTATCTGAAAAAAACTCCCTATAAAAACGATATTTGGGACTACCGCTTCAAAAGGTCGAAGTACAAAATCGTCCGCAGGTTCAAAAAAATATTCGGCATAAAATCTCGCTAAATATGCAACCCAGTGTATCTGTCATCGTACCGGTGTACAATATAGAACAATATATAGGGAAATGCCTCGACTCGATTATCGGTCAAACCCTGAAAGAGATCGAAATCATCGTTGTCGACGACGGCAGTACAGACGACTCGTCCCGAATCATAGACCGATATGCCCGAACCGATTCCCGTATTGTCGCCATTCACAAAACGAACGGAGGGGTCGTATCGGCACGAAATTGCGGAATAGCACGGGCAACGGGGTCGTACATTCTGTTTGTCGACGGTGACGACCACTTAGAATCCGATACCTGCGAACGGCTTCTGAAAAAAGCGCAAGCAACCCGTGCCGATATGGTCATCATGCGGTTCGACATCGAGTATCCTCAGCATAAAGAAGAGCCCCGGTTCTGGTCACAAGACGAATACGACCCGGTTACAGCCATTCACACGATGGCGCACGAGGAGTTCCGATGGAGCCTTTGGTCTCGCCTCATGAGGAAAGAGTTGTTCGATCGTCCGGTGGACTGCCCTCCACAACTTATTTTCGGAGAAGATGCCTATCAAATTACCCAACTGACTTATCGAGCCCAAAAGATAGTGACATTACGGGACAAAATCCTGTACCACTATACCGTGCGGGACAGTTCCGTATCGCAACATGCCATGACGCGGCAAAAAGCCGAGAGCATAGAGTCATACCCGCAATTCATCGAACGGTTCTTACAACAGACTCCCGATAGCGAAATGTTTCGGGAAGACATCGTTTACATTAAATTTCAGGCATATCTTATTCTGTTGTTAAAAAATTGGGAAACCGGTATGAAAGCACGATGCCGATTTATGTCCCGCAGCTTGAAAAAATATCCCCGATTGAAAGAGATATCCGAAGTAAAACGGTTCACTAAACTCATTAGCCTATATAGTTTCTCCTCTTTCTTAGGAAAATTGTACATGAAATACTATATTCGCAAAGGAAAAATACGAATATAAAAAAGCAAGGTCCCATGCAACCCTGTGTATCTGTCATCATACCAGTTTACAATATAGAGAAACATCTCGAAAAATGCCTCGATTCGGTTATCGGTCAAACCTTGAAAAATATCGAAATCATTGTCGTCAACGACGGCAGTACCGACAACTCACCAAGAATTATAGACCGATACGCCCGAACCGATTCCCGTATCGTCGCTATTCACAAAGCGAACGAGGGTCTTGCTTACGCTCGTAAATCGGGTATCGAAGCAGCACATGGAAAATATGTGCAACATCTCGACGGGGACGATTTCCTCGAACCCGATGCTTGCGAACTGCTTTTCAACCGAGCAGAAGAAACCAATGCCGATATAGTCATCATGCGGTTTCTCATAGATTCACCATGCGGACAAGAAGAACCGCCATTTTGGACACAAGACGAATACAATAATATCTCGGCTATCCATACGATGGCACACGAAGACTACCGTTGGAATTTAGTATTCCTTTTCCAACGTCGCGATCTACATGCTGTTCCCATCGACTACTTGCAAAATCTCACTTATGGAGAGGACGCTTACCAAAGCATACAAATCGCTTACCGGGCAAAAAAAATCGTAACTCTCCGGGACAAGCCCCTGTACCACTATGTGGTTCGAAAAAGTTCCGTGACACAAACGGGCATGACCCGACAAAAGGCCGAAAACGTCTTGCTATTCCCCAATCTCATCGAAACCTTTCTCGAAGGTACGCCCGAAAATAGGCAGTTCGCAGAGGACATCGTTTACATACGGTTCAGAGCTTACTTTCTACTGCTACTCAAAAACTGGCGGGAGGGCATGGCGGAACGTTGCCGGCTCATGACCCGTAGTCTGAAAAAATATCCCCGGTTGAAAGAGTTTCCCGAAGTAAATCGATTCGTCAAGCTCATACGTCTATACAGTTTCTCCTCTTTCTTAGGAAAAGCGTATATGGCATACTACATTCGCAAAGGGAAAATCAAAGCCTAATCATCGAAACCATGCCTGCCGTTTCTATCATCATACCAGTTTATAATATCGGGAAATACCTTGAAAAATGTCTCGACTCGGTCATTGCCCAAACATTCCCTGATATAGAAATCATCGTCGTCAATGACGGCAGCACCGACAACTCGCCGGAAATCATCGCCCGATATGCCGACAAAGATCCCCGTATCGTCGTTATCGACAAAGCTAACGAAGGCTTGGCATACGCTCGCAAATCGGGAATAGAAGCCGCAAACGGAGAATATATACAACATCTCGACGGAGACGACTATTTAGAACTCGATGCCATAGAGCTGGTCTACCGCAAAGCCAAAGAAAAGGATGCCGATATGGTCGTTTTTCCATTCTGGTTCGATTATCCCGACTCCGGCAAATCCAAACGTTCCATCGAGATAGCTTGCGCAAGCTACACCGGTTTGGAATATTTCTCGGCAATCTCTTTTTCCAAGGCCCATTGGGCGGTATGGAGCTATTTGCACAAACGCAGTCTATATGCAAACAGCATTACATTCCGGCAAGAATTAAGTTATGGCGAAGACGTTTTTCTCACGACACAATTGTCCTACTACTCTTCCCGTGTCGCTGTGTTGAAAAGCCGACCGCTTCTACATTATATCATACGGGAGAACTCCATCACCAACAGCCGCCTCAGTGAAAAGAAAGCCGGGAATATCCTCCTTTACCCCTCTTTGGTTGACAATTTTCTCAAAAATAAACCCGAATACAGTTCTTTACAAAAAGAACTCAGTGCCATACGCATACAGGCAAACAACGAGTTGTTGAGCAAACGATGGTTCAAAGATGCACACAAACTGAGCAAAGAAAGCCTCGCTATTCTGCGACAATATCCCGACCTCAAACCCCAAGTCAAAAGTTTTTACAAACTATTCACCCTGTACGCCCACAACCGGCTATTAGGAAGATTGTACGCCCAATATTATATCTTCAAAAAGAAAATCAAATAGCCGTCACAACACGTAGGGAGCAGATTTACAAACTTGTGACAGAACGCACAAACTACATATTAAATTCTATGGAATAGAAACTCACCTTACCATTTCCTCATAAATCCTCAGGTAAAGCCTTGCGGTATTCTCCCATGAAAACCGATTGGCATATTCTTTTATTTCTTCCGCTTTTCTGCTTACATCGCCATAATAGTCTTCAAGCCCTCTTTTGAATTCCACCTGCATCAACTCACGATCGAAATCCATATTGAAATAATAGGCATAGTCTCCACCGATTTCAGGAAGGCACGTATGACGAGAAAGGAAAACCGGTTTACCATAAGCCATCGCTTCAAGCACCGGTAGCCCGAAACCCTCTGCTATCGAAGGGAAAACAAATGCTTTACAATTTTTCAAATACCAATGTTTCACTCTCTCTTCGATAGGCCCTACAATTTTCACTCTCTCTTCGACACCATATTTTCGAGCCTCTTCCAGTATGACATTTACATAATCCGACTTATTTCCCGCAATAACCAGTTCAAGATCGGTCCCTTTTAGCAAACAGGGAAGCACATGAAAATTTTTCTTGGGCAATACCGTCGCCACAGAAAATATAAAATCTTTCGCCGGTAAACTATCCGGCTGCCTTATCTCTCCACGATAAACATTACAACCATTGTATATTACATCGATATGCTTCTCCCCCACATCGATATGTCGAATCAAATCATTCTTGGTAAATTCCGATATAGCGACAATGCGGTCGGCCCTATCCACCAGCTTTTGCAACTTCGCAATATATTTTTTTTGCTTATTCCCGGCCTTTTCATATAAAAAATTCAGGTCATGAACCGTAAGCAGCACCTTCCCATTGCACGGCACATAATGAGCCAATTGAAAAGTCGTATGCCATAACTCACACCGCTTAGGGCTTATAACCAGTAGCTTGTCTAAGAGATTCTTTTTCTTGTAATAAAAATTTTCTCCCCATCGCCCCTCATACTTGCCCGGGACGTAGAATCCTAACCTTTTCACCCCATGATTTTCTGCGATAATCGCTTTCACAAGCATATCGCAAAAAAAGAATAATCCGGTATTGGGATATTTCATTTTTTCACAATCGATAATAATCATAACATACGTTGTTTAATGCTTGGTACAAAAATAACATTTATGCCCCTCTTCGACAAATAAATGGGATACCATAGAAAAATTGAAATGGAAATAACCGAACTATTGAACATTTAATCTATTTTTGTATCAAAAAAATGAAGCGCAATATAGCATTTTTTCACGAATATTTCCCCAAAGGCGGAGCCGAACGCGTCACGTTGGACATTTGTGAATATCTTATAGCAAGAGGGTATAACATTTTTTTATTTACAAGGGAATATTATGAAGACAAACTACCTGTAAATTATCTATTTAACGAGAGTTTCAAAGTATTGACACTACCCGATACCGCAAATTCCAACAGTAGCATAAACGCTAAATTCATAGCCAATACATCAATAAAACTGAATATTGAGTATCTAATCATACAAGCTTACGTATTACGATCGATTCAAGAAATAAAAGCCCTCGATAACAAGCTGAAAATCATTTATTGCAACCACAGTATGCCCTTTTGGGAAATAGAAGATAAAATAGCAAGAAAGAAAAGAAATGCAAAACTATCCATATCGAGAGCGATACGATATTATTTAATCGATATTCACAAAATATATACTTTCAAATCGTATCATAAAAGTTTTCTCAAAACTTACAAAAAGCTATATGACGAAGTCGATGCCTATGTAACCTTATGCGATAGTTATTCGAATCAAATCAAGGATAAACTCCGCTTAAAGGATACCCAAAAACTATACTCTATAAACAACTCGGTCAAGCCAGTCGAAGAAATCGTTATCGACAAACAAAATATCGTCTTATTTATGGGAAGACTATCGTATGCCGACAAAAGAGTCGACAGGCTCATCGATATATGGAACATTCTCAAAGGGAAAACTGCCGGTTGGCAATTGATAATAGTGGGAGAAGGTGATGAAAAGAAAAAATTGGAAGCGTATGTCAAAAAATTAAATCTGACCAATGTAGAATTTGCCGGATTCTGCAACAATCCCAAACAGTACTACGACAGGGCTTCTATCCTTTGCTTGACCTCTTCTTTCGAAGGCTGGGGATTGGTTCTGACAGAGGCACAGGCAAACGGTATCGTCCCGATAGCCTTTGAATGTTCAGACGGAGTCAAGTCTATATTATCACCCAATGAGATAAACGGCCTATTGATTCCTCCTTTTGACTTGGAGGCTTATGCAAAAAAACTGTTGTTTGTCATGAACAACACGGAAGCAAGAAAAAGGATTCAAAAAAATGTAATTGAGAAATCAAAATCCTATTCACCGGAGGTTATCGGGGAGAAATGGATAGAACTTTTAAATACAATAGGACACAAGTCTTAATCTCGGGTCGGTAGTAAATCAGAGAGGTTTGTACCTTTATCCAATCTAACCCCTCTCCTCAGAAACTGTCGTTTCTTCGGTTTCTCCCCTATATTTTGCGTTGCAAAACACAGGGGAGAAGGTTCATAGCACTTCTTTTATCGCACTATACTATGGGTACAGAGAACTGTTCTTCCTTAAAAAAGATTTATCACATAAGAAGAGGTAACCTCAATAGGCCGCTAAGAACAAAAAAGCTAATTCCCGCTCGATTTAACGTAAAAATTACCCTCGAACTTGTTTAGAAAAAAGGAAGATAGTGAGAAATTTTTGTCCGTTTGTTCGACGAAGTCTGCACAAACCTATCTTCGGTAAAGGTCTTATCGTCAAAACATTTCAGATATACGGCATTCATCTCGTCGGCCAACGTTTTCGGATCGAAACGAACCACATATTCTTTCCCTTTTTCTATCATCTCCCGACGCAAATGCTCGTCGGCAAGTACTTTTTTCATGGCATTCGCCATACCTTCCACATCGTCGGGATCAACGTAAATCGAGTGTTCGCCGCCGGCTTCTTCCAAACAGGAACCGGTGGAAGCGATAACCGGAACCCCGGCCGAAAGAGCTTCGACAATGGGAATTCCGAACCCCTCGAAACGAGAAGGATATACGAACAACGAGGCCAGATGATACAATATCGGCAAATCGCCGAATTTCAAATTATGGATAATATGCACTCTATTTTCCAATCCATGAGCCTCTACATAATCCTGCACCTTTTTAGCATAATCGGTACTTTTCCCTATGGCTACCAAATGAACGTCGTCCAACTTTTCGACAGCCTTTACCGCCAATAGCAGATTTTTCCTCTCTTCAATCGTTCCCACGCTCAAAATGAAACGTTCGGGCAACCCGTAAGCCGCGCGAACACGATCTTTTTCTTTTTTAGAAACAGGGCGGGCGAAAACAGGGTCGCATCCTTGATAAACGACATCGATCTTTTCGGGAGAAATACCGTAAAACTTAACTATATCCCGCTTGGTACATTCACTCACCGCTACAATACGATCGGCCTTACGACAGGCATAATTGAATTTTCGGTCATAAATGATTCTATCCAAACGGTGATAATATTGAGGATAACGAAGAAATATCAAATCGTGAATCGTCACTACGCTACGAATTCCCGTGCGATGAATCCCCACGGGCAACTCGTTACTCAGTCCATGATAAAGTTGTACACCGTCTTGCAACAGCCCTCGTTTAATAAAAAAGGTTCTCCACAAAGCCCTGAAACGTTTCATAACGGAAGAACGAGGCAATATGGAAGAGACATTTTTATGTTTTAAAAGCGAGTCGTACGAAGCATTTTTACACTGCTTGGGAATGTACATACGGTACTTATGTTCATCACCGTATGTAGCCATCGTATCTACCATGAATCGGCTATAATTCCCCAATCCGGTAAAATTGGCATTCGCCCTCTTTGCATCGAACCCTATAATCATTCCCTAAAATACAACTTTAATGGTTACATTAAAATAGATGTATATGTCGTTTATTTTGCTGCATGCCCCCTGTAATTTTTTCCATCATTTTGTATGAAGACTTCTGAAATAAACAACAACAAACTGATTACTAAATTATTACAAAACTATTATTTTTTCTATTTTTTAAGATGTCACTATACATTACAATTGTCATA
Source organism: Barnesiella sp. B2-R-119 (assembly GCF_023656675.1). NCBI lineage: Bacteria > Pseudomonadati > Bacteroidota > Bacteroidia > Bacteroidales > Barnesiellaceae > Barnesiella > Barnesiella sp. B2-R-119. The sequence goes on along the minus strand of NZ_JAMOKL010000004.1, from coordinate 305,982 downwards.
AACTCTTTATAACGAGAAATACCGTCCTAAATTTCGTCAAGCAGCCCCAAAGAAAAGACTTGAATACACCTGTAATTTTCATCTTCCCTAACGAAAAATGTAACAGATTCTAACTATTCGAAACAGATTCCGGGTGCAAAGGTACATCTTGTAGCAATTATTTTTATCTTTGTGCACTGGAAAAATGAAGAATGGATTCTGCATTCTCTAAAAATTGGAGAAAAAGATGATACAAAAATTCGACTTTTTAATCATCGGTTCCGGGATAGCCGGAATGAGTTTTGCCCTGAAAGTAGCACACAAAGGAAAAGTGGCGCTCATATGCAAAACAGAATTGGAGGAGGCAAATACCTATTTCGCACAGGGTGGCGTAGCCTCGGTAACCAACACGTTGGTAGACAACTTTGAGAAACATATCGAAGACACGATGATCGCCGGCGACTGGCTCAGCGACCGCGCCGCAGTCGAGAAAGTCGTAAAAGAAGCTCCTTCGCAAATCAAAGAACTCATCAGCTGGGGGGTCGATTTCGATAAAAACGAAAAAGGGGAATTCGACCTTCATCGGGAAGGCGGACATTCCGAATTTCGTATCCTGCACCACAAGGACAACACGGGTGCGGAAATTCAAGACAGCCTGATACGGGCTGTCAAACAACACCCCAACATCACTATTTTCGAAAAGCATTTCGCCATCGAGATTCTTACGCAACACCACCTCGGAGTAACTGTTACGCGGCAGACTCCCGACATCGAATGTTACGGAGCTTATGTGCTCGATTTGAAAACCGGTAAGGTAGATACATTCCTCTCCAAAGTCACCCTCATGGCGACCGGCGGCGTGGGAGCTATTTATCAGACCACGACCAATCCGCTCGTCGCTACTGGCGACGGCATAGCGATGGTATACAGGGCTAAGGGAACCGTAAAAGACATGGAATTTATCCAGTTCCACCCGACCGCTTTATATCACCCCGGCGATCGCCCGTCGTTCCTCATCACCGAGGCCATGCGGGGATACGGAGCCGTATTGCGAACACTCGACGGCGAAGAGTTCATGCAAAAATACGATCCTCGCCTTTCTTTGGCTCCACGCGACATCGTCGCGCGGGCAATCGATAACGAAATGAAAAACAGGGGCGATGACCATGTTTATCTCGATGTCACTCACAAAGACCCGGAAGAGACAAAAAAACACTTCCCCAACATCTATGAAAAATGCCTCGGTTTAGGTATAGACATCACACGCGATTACATTCCCGTAGCACCTGCGGCTCACTATTTGTGCGGAGGTATCAAAGTCGATTTGGATGCCCGCTCGTCCATAAACCGGCTCTATGCCGTAGGCGAATGTGCCTGCACAGGACTTCACGGAGGGAACCGGCTGGCTTCCAATTCATTGATCGAAGCTGTCGTTTATGCCGATGCCGCAGCCAAACATAGTCTTAAAGTAATCGATAACTTCTCCTATCAGGAGAACATTCCCGAATGGAACGACGAGGGGACACAATCGCCCGAAGAAATGGTACTTATCACTCAAAGCGTCAAAGAAGTCGGACAAATCATGAGTACCTATGTAGGTATCGTTCGCTCCGACCTGCGGCTTAAACGGGCATGGGACAGGCTCGATATTCTGTATGAAGAAACCGAAAGCCTCTTCAAACGCAGTAAAGCCTCCAAAGAGATATGCGAATTGAGGAACATGATCAACACCGGATATCTTGTCATGCGACAAGCTATGGACCGAAAAGAAAGCCGGGGACTTCACTACACGATAGATTATCCCCACACCGATAATACCCCGCAAATGAAATAAAGATTGTCTACACGACAATAGAAGAGCCACACGACAAAATGTGGCTCTTTTTTTGAACCTTTTTCACCGCATACTGTTTTTACTGTACAAAAACAACATGCGATTATGAAATCTATTCAAGGAACAAAAACCGAACAAAACCTGCTGAAAGCCTTCGCCGGAGAATCACAGGCCCGCAACCGCTACACGTTATTCGCCCAAAAAGCGAAAGAAGAAGGATATGAACAAATCATGGGCATATTCGCCGAAACAGCAGAACAGGAGTTGGCACATGCCACCCGATTCTTCAAATTCATGCAAGGCGGAATGGTCTCCATTACGGCCGAATATCCGGCCGGACGTATAGGCAATACGGCTGAAAATCTGCTCGAAGCCGCCGAAGGAGAAAAACTCGAATGGTCTGCTCTATATAACGATTTCGAATCGGTCGCCATAGACGAAGGGTTTAAAGACGTAGCGACTGCATTCAAAATGATTTCCGAAGTAGAAGCCTTCCACGAATGGCGTTATCGCAAACTTCTGGAACGACTCGAAAACGGATCGATATTCAAGCGCGAAGCGCCTATCCGCTGGCAATGCCGTAACTGCGGATACATCTACGAAGGCAGCGTAGCTCCGGCACGATGCCCGGCTTGCCTCGAACCCCGCTCGTTTTTCGAACCGGCAAGGGACAACTATTAGACAAAACTATCTATCTTTTCATACGACCATACCCGTGGCGGACGCCTTTGTCTGCTACGGGTATTTCTATATTCGATAAACTATCTTTGTCACCATCACTACCCCAACTTCATCGCCGAACGAGAAAGTAATTTATGACCTATCCGGCAATAAAGGCATTTATGGGTTTGGCAATACTCGTTGTTCAATTGTATGACAGCTTGGCTTTCCATAGCATTCGTCACCCGTATTCCTATATCGGAAAAACGACGCACGATCGAATTCTTTTCGGGACGTAGCGATTCGAGTAACGAGAGAGCCCGGTCGGTCATATCTTCATTGCCGACATACATACCGTAGGCATACAGTAAGGGTGCTACCGCATTGATAAGCACAATATCGATAGCCGACTCACCCAAAACGACCGGGGATTCGGGCGACACGTGTCCGAACAGATAATGCGTGGTCCAATACCCCGAAAGTTCCACCTTGAAAATTCGGCGCAATTCTTCTTCGTTACCCGCCTCGCAAATCCGGGAAAACAGATTAAAACCCCGATGAATATATTGAGCCAGCATCGCCAATCGTCTGTGAGGGAAATTAGCCGGACGCAACCGGAAGAATTTCCAACTGTCCCGGTTAATCGGTGTCAGCCCGAATTTATTTTTCAAAAAAGCATATTCATTGACTAATCTCGCATAATAGTCGTCTCCGGGACACTCGCCCTCGGCCAACAGCCCCGCCTGCCCGAACAGGAAAGCCTCGACTTGCGACAGAGAATCGGCATGTTTTTGCATAAATCGCAACGGAAGACTACGTGCCAACCGCTCGAAAGCATCGCTGTTGATACCGAATCCCATACTGCGGGAGACGACAACATAACAGACCTCCTCCCAATTTCCTTTATACAAATCCAACCAATCGTGCAGCCGCTGCGACTTCGATTGTAACCGCTCGATAGCGAGAGAAGAAATCCAGTCGGACAAGACAATCGGCCCCAACTCCGCAATATGGGGGGCGCAAGATTGCGAGGAAGAATGAGAAACCAAAGTTTCATAATCGGAACGAAACGACGGAGAGCACGACAACACCAACGTGGGAATCTCCTCTCCGTTCGTGCGATAAACCGGCGTATCGGCTACCTCGACCACATGCAGAACCACCGAATCGTAAGCCGGGTCGAGATGGTGATTGTGCCGCCGCCAGTCCGATGCACGTCGATGCATCTCCACATTACCTGCCCATACGCAACCGTCGATAGAAATTTTCGCATTGAAAAAGTCGGGACCCGAATCGGTATTTAATTGTCCGTTATCGATTATCCTCAATTTACGACCGTCCGTCGTGACCAACTTCGTATGGTCGAACAACCGATGTTGCCAGATATATTGCATGAGCTTTTCCATAAAAACGTTTTAAGACGAAAATTTTTTGACTTTCACTATCTTTGTAGAATATAGGATACGGTTCGGCAGAGTCAAGTCGGAAATGTGATTTCCATTTGCCGCTTCTCTCACCTTTCACTATCTTTAAGTGTATAAATGAAAAACAAACAAGTTTGTTTTGTCCTGCTCCCACCTTTCGCTATCTTTGTCACTACGAAGATAAGATACGATTCGGCATAGCCAAGCCGGAAACAAGATTTCCGTTTGCCTCTGCTTTCATCTTTTATTATCTTTGCATTATCTGCAAATTAAACAAACCTTGTTGAATTAATCGGTACAAACCGAGATGTTTTGTAACAGAAGTTCGATATGAAAATAGCACTCATAGGATATGGAAAAATGGGACATGCCATCGAAGAAGCGGCTCTGTCCCGTGGGCATGAGATTGTTTGTCGCATCGACAAAGACAATCAGGAAGATTTCGATTCAGTTTCATTCAAAAGCGCCGATGTCGCTATCGAGTTCACAACTCCGTCGGTCGCCATCGACAATTATCGGCGGGCTTTCGCGGCCGGCGTACCCGTAGTATCGGGCACTACGGGCTGGTTGGAACATTTACCGGAAATACGCGAAGCCTGCGAGAAAGGCCAGACTTTTTTCTATGCCTCGAATTTCAGTTTGGGAGTTAATATCTTCTTTGCCGTTAACAAATATCTGGCAGGTATCATGAACCATTTCCCCCAATATTCGGTAGAAATAGAAGAGATACACCACATTCATAAACTCGATCACCCCAGCGGGACTGCTATTACTTTGGCCGAAGATATTATCGGCCAACTCGATGCGAAACATTCGTGGAGCGAAAATATGCCGGTCACCGATGACAGTATCCATATCACCGCCCGACGCGAAGGGGAAATACCCGGTACACACACCATCGTCTACGACAGTGCCGTAGATACGATACGTATCACCCATGAGGCGAAAAACAGAAAAGGGTTTGCCCTCGGAGCTGTCGTCGCCGCCGAATTTACCGTCGGGAAAAAAGGATTTCTCACTATGCAAGATTTATTCTCATTCCTCAAATAACACATAACCGTTATGAATCAAACGACAACCAACGACAAATACAGTCTGGCAGAACGATTGAAACGTGTGAAAAAAACTCGCTGGATACGTTTCTCCATCGTAGCTTTGTTATATATAGGGTGGACTATTTGGCTAAACAATTACTATGTATTGTTCGGCCTGTTGCTACTTATCGACATCTATCTCACCCAATATATTCCGTGGGGGTGGTGGAAAACCAGTAAAAATCCGGTCGTTCGAACGGTGATGGAATGGGTCGATGCCATCGTCTATGCCTTAGTGTTGGTTTATTTCATCTTTATATTCGTCTTTCAGAACTATCAGATACCCTCTTCTTCTCTCGAAAAATCGCTATTGGTAGGCGATTTCCTATTGGTCAGCAAGATGAGTTACGGCCCTCGTGTCCCCAACACACCGTTACACTTCCCGCTCGCCCAGCATACCATACCCCTTCTCAACACGAAATCTTACATCGAATGGCCCCAATGGGACTACCATCGTCTCAAAGGATTCGGCCCGGTAAAACGCAACGACATCGTTGTCTTCAACTTTCCGGCAGGCGATACGGTAGCCGTGAAACAACCCAACCCGGATTATTACACCCTGTGCTTCCTCGAAGGCCGGGAAGCCGTAAACCGCAACAAAGCTCTGTACGGCGATATTATTTACCGTCCGGTCGATCGTCGGGAAAACTATGTGAAACGATGTGTGGGCTTACCGGGCGACACGTTCAGCATTGTCAATAACGACATCTACATCGACGGAGTGAAACAACCCCGTCCCAAAAACATGCAGCTAAATTATTTGGTTAGAACCAACGGACGCTATCTCGGTAACAATGACTTTGAAAAATGGGGTATCAGTGTCGAAGACCGTGTACCTATCGACGTATCGAGCCTCAACGCCCGTATGAACCTCGAAAGCTGGGGGCTTCTCCCCAACCCCGACGGAAGTATGAATCCCGTTTACGAACTGCCTTTGACACAGGCGATGATCGACATGATGAAAAAAGACCCTTCGATAGAACAGATCGTGGGAGAACCCGGATTCTTCGGCGGCCAAACTTATCCGTTAGTTCGCTCGAACACATGGACCCGCTCCGATTACGGGCCGGTATGGATTCCTAAAAAAGGAGCCACTTTGAAACTGACCCTCGAAAACCTGCCCATTTACGAACGCCCCATAAGGAACTACGAACATAACGACCTGCAAGTCAGAGACGGCAAAATATATATCAATGGAAAAGAAACCGACTCTTATACTTTCAAAATGGATTATTACATGATGTTGGGCGACAATCGGGATAAATCGGCCGATTCCCGTTACTGGGGATTCGTTCCCGAAGACCACATCGTAGGCAAGCCTATGTTCGTATTCTTATCGCTCGACAAAGATAAAGGACTTTTCGACGGGAAAATCCGTTTCAACCGAATGTTCCGGTCGGTAGATAGCCTTGTGAACTAAGAAACCGTTTCAATTTTTACAAATAGATATTTTATGCCCTAAGCATGAAAAAAGAAACCATACGTACGATTTTCTTCACGGTAATCATCATTATCGGGAGTGTATGGTTCATTCGTTTTTTCATCATAGAACCCTATCGCATTACTCCCGGCCAAATGGAAAACAGCTTGTTGCCGGGAGACCGGCTATGGGTCGATAAGTGGTCGTTTCGGTGGGGAAACCGAAACCCGAAATACCGAGATGTCTTGGTGTTCGAATTACCCGAAATCGCTCAAACCCAATCGGGTGTAACCGAAATTGCCATCGCCCGTTGCATAGGTTTGCCCGGCGACACGATCAAAAGTACAGGTAACAAACTGTTCGTTAATCACAAGCCCGTCGCCCAGCCTCCTCTTATCCTCGAAGCCTATCTTTCGCCCGATTCCCTCGAACATCGGGTAAATCGAATGATGAGACAAAACAATTCCTTCTTTATCGAGCAAGGTAAATTGAAAGACAGCCGCCTACTGTTTCTCTCCCGGTATGACTACGAAAAAGTAAGGAGACAACTATCGGCCGACTCTCTACTCTACCCGGTATTTCTGAAAAGAGATTTTTATGAAGTCGCCCTTCCCCGAAAAAATGAACAAATACACATCACTTCCCAAAATGCAGAGTTTCTCTACCGCATACTTACCCGATATGAAAACCGCAAAGTAGAGTACGACAACGGGAAAATCTATGAAAACGGGAAGGAATTAACCTCATGTCGGCTCACTCAAAGCTATTATTGGGTAATAGGAGACAACAGAGCCGGCATGTCCGACTCCCGTTCTTTCGGAGTTCTTCCCCACTCCCTCCTCATCGGTAAAGGCGTATGCATCGGTTATTCGAGAAATCCCGAAAAACCGTTCTGGCAATCGCTACGCACCGATCGTTTCTTCAAAACCGAATTATGAGTACAGTATATCTATCGACCGCCTATTTCGCTCCGGTATCCTACTACGCATCATTCCTCCGATACGATCGGATAGTCATCGAACAGTGGTGCAACTATACGAAACAAACTTATCGGAACCGCTGCCACATAGCCGGAGCGAACGGACTATTGGCATTGTCCGTCCCTATCGTCAAACCCGACACGATTAAATGTCCTACGAAAGATATTCGTATCTCCGACCACGGAGAGTGGAGGCATTTACATTGGAATGCTATCGCTTCGGCTTACGGGTCCTCCCCTTTTTTCGAATACTACCAAGACGATATACGCCCGTTCTTCGAGAAGCGGTACGAATTTCTATTGGATTTCAATGAAGAAATACGCCGCACCGTATGCAACCTCATAGGTATTGAACCGCATATAGAATACAGTTCGTCTTACTCCGAACCTGCTCCCGGGGAAACAGACCTAAGAGATGCCATACACCCCAAGAGAAGAAAAGCCGAAACCATCTTACCCGTACAACCGAAACCCTACTATCAGGTATTCTCCGAAAAATATGGTTTCCAACCCGACCTGAGTATCATCGACCTTCTGATGAATATGGGCCCGGAATCGATTCTTATTCTCCAAAACACCTAAGAAATAATTCCGTAAAAGCACTATTATCGGCTATCTTTGTTATCTTTGCACAAAATGCGAATACCCATCTTTGCACATGAGTAGCTACGAATACGCAGACAGACTGAAAGAGACTGTAAAAAAACTATCCGATTTTCTTTCTCTCGAAGAGTTGCATCACCAGCGATGCAGAGGAGAAGTACTTCCCTCCGAAAAACAACTGCAAGAACTCATATCGCTCTGCCGGTCGCTCATTTTTCCGGGATTCTACGGACTCCCCGACGTAAGCAAAGAAAATTTGCTCTACCACACGGGTATCAATACCGAAAAACTTTTCGAAGTATTGGTCAAACAAATCTCAGCAGGATTATTATTCCAAAAAAATACCGATCATACAGACAGCGATTTAAAACGGTTACAAGAATCGGCCGAACAGAAAGCAATCGACTTTATCACTTTCCTACCCGAAATGCGCCGCATCTTATCCACCGATGTTACAGCCATGTACAACGGGGATCCGGCAGCACAAAACAAAGCCGAAGTTATTCTGTGCTATCCCGCTATCCGGGCGATTTGCAACTATCGCATCGCCCATAAACTATTAGAATTGGACGTCCCCTTGATTCCCCGTATCATTACCGAAATGGCTCACTCCGAAACCGGAATAGATATACACCCGGGAGCCGTTATCGGGGAATATTTCGCCATAGACCACGGAACCGGAGTCGTAATCGGAGCGACCTCCGTTATCGGAAACAGAGTGAAGCTATATCAGGGAGTAACGTTGGGGGCTCGCAGTTTTCCACTGGACGAAAACAACAATCCCATTAAGGGTATCGCCCGGCATCCCATCATAGAAGACGATGTCATCATCTATTCCAATGCCACCATATTGGGAAGAATAACCATCGGAAAAGGTGCTGTAATCGGTGGAAACATCTGGGTTACCGAAAACGTAGCTCCCGGGGAACGCCTTGTACAAGCCAAAGCAAAACCATAAGAAATAAATACAATACACACCATCGTGAATACCGAAAAATTTGAAATCGTAGCGAAAACTTTTCAAGGACTCGAAGATGTTCTGGCAGAAGAATTAAAAAATCTGGGAGCCGAGGATATAGAAATAGGTCGAAGAATGGTATCCTTCCACGGAGACAAGACTCTTCTTTACAAAACCAATTTGGCCTGTCGAACGGCTCTGAGAATACTGAAACCTATTTATAAATTCGAAGCATCGAACCCCGACGAAGTCTATGAAAAAATGAAAGCGTTCGAATGGGATACCCTGCTTTCCCCCGAAACGACATTCTCGATCGACTCCGTCACCTATTCCGACTGTTTCAAACATTCCAAATTCGTGACCTACCGAGCGAAAGATGCCATTGCCGACTATTTCACGGAGAAGACAGGCAAACGACCTTCGGTGCGGTTGAACGGAGCGGAACTCGTATTGAACCTCCATATATCGCACATGAGCTGCACGCTGTCGCTCGACAGTTCGGGAGAGTCTCTGCACAAGCGAGGATACCGCGTGGGACAAACCGAAGCCCCCATCAACGAAGTATTGGCCGCCGGAATGATATTGAAAACGGGGTGGCACGGAGAAACCGACTTTATAGACCCTATGTGCGGGTCGGGAACCATTCTCATCGAAGCCGCTTTGATCGCTACCCATACATATCCCGGTATTTTCAGGAAAAGTTTCGCTTTCGAAAGATGGAAAGATTTCGACGAAGAGCTGTTCGAAACGCTCTACAACGACGATAGTCACGAACAGGAGTTTACCCATCGCATATATGGCTCCGACATTTCCCCGCGAGCGATCGACATCGCGACAAAAAACATAAAAAGCGCCGGAGTAGCTAAATACATCGATCTCAAAATCATGCCTATACAACGATACGAGACCGCTCCGTCCGAACAAGGCATTCTCATCACCAATCCCCCTTACGGAGAACGTATCTCATCGAGCGATTTGTTCGGACTGTACGAATCGATAGGCAACCGTTTAAAGCATGTTTTCAAAGGGTACGATGCATGGATCATCAGTTACCACAAAGAATGCTTCGATAAAATAGGGCTGAAACCCTCGGTAAAAATAGACCTGATGAACGGAGCTTTGGAGTGCGAATACCGGAAATACGAGATTTTCGACGGCCGATACAAAGAATTCAAAGAAGAAGGCAAAAACTTGGATAAACGGGAGGGACAGACTCGTCGAACCAATCTGCGAGGCAAAGCTCCTTTCGATAGAAAAAGGACATACGACAGCGACCGACGAAGCGACAAAACAGAGCGTTTCGACCGATCGGGAAAACCTTCGTTCCGTCGGGATTCCAAACCGGGAAAACCCATAGGGAAAAAAACATTCGATCGTCCGGAGCGGTTCAAACCCGACGGCGAAAAATCGGAACGCTTGCACGGAGAAGCGGCTTTTCGGAAATTCGTAACCTTCAAGCAGCCTTCCATAAAACCGTCGGACGACAATCGTAAAAAAGACTCCGACAAACCAGAATAAACCTAAAAACTCCATACAATGAATATTCTATTATTAGGATCGGGAGGTCGCGAATGCGCCTTAGCTTGGAAGATAAAGCAAAGTCCAAAAACCGACAAACTCTATATCGCACCGGGAAATGCCGGAACCGCAGCCATAGGTACGAACGTGGCGATACCGGCGACCGACTTCGATGCCATCGGAAAATTTGCAGTGGAAAAACATATCGATATGGTCGTTGTGGGCCCCGAAGACCCATTGGTAAAAGGAATATACGACTACTTCGTATCTTGCGAGGAGTTGAAAAACATATCTGTTATAGGCCCGTCGAAGGAAGGCGCCCGCTTGGAAGGCAGCAAGGAGTTTGCCAAAGGATTCATGATGCGTCACAATATACCCACGGCCCGATATGAAAGTTTCACGCAGGAAAATCTGGAAGCGGGATATACCTTTCTCGAAACGTTGAAAGCCCCTTACGTGCTTAAAGCCGACGGATTGGCGGCAGGCAAGGGCGTACTTATCATAAACGACCTGCAAGAGGCGAAAGACGAATTGAAACAAATGTTGAACGGCATGTTCGGGAATGCCAGTAAAACCGTGGTTATCGAGGAATTTCTATCGGGCATCGAATGTTCTGTCTTTGTTCTCACCGACGGCAAAGATTACCGCATACTCCCCGTTGCCAAAGATTACAAACGAATAGGAGAAGGCGATACCGGACTCAATACCGGCGGCATGGGAGCCGTTTCACCCGTACCGTTCGCCGATGCCACGTTCATGAAAAAAGTGGAAGAGCGCATCGTAAAACCCACCATCGAAGGTTTGAAAAAAGAAAATATCACGTACAAGGGTTTCATATTCTTGGGATTGATCAACGTACAAGGAGAACCGATGGTGATCGAATACAACGTTCGTATGGGAGACCCCGAAACCGAAGTCGTCATGTTGCGCATTCAATCCGACTTGGTCGACCTGCTCGAAGGTGTGGCACAAGGAACGCTCCGGGAAAAAGAGTTGACAGAAGACCCACGGGCTGCCGTAACCGTTATGCTGGTATCGGGTGGCTATCCCGGTTCCTATGAAAAAGGCAAGGATATCACAGGACTGGATTTAGTGACGGACAGCATTCCGTTCCATGCCGGAACGACATTCAAAAACGGGAAAATCGTAACCTCCGGCGGACGCGTCATCGCCCTCAGCTCATACGGTGCGACCAAAGAAGAGGCTTTGGCAAACTCTTTCAAAAGTGCCAAAGCCGTCTCTTTCGAAGGTAAATATTTCCGTTCCGACATAGGCGCCGACTTGTAAAACAATGAATCTGAAATCATTCATAAACAATAAATATACACTGGTTGGATCGATTGTTTTCTATCTGACCGGTGTATATCTCACAAGCCGGTTCGCAACATATCTCCCTTGCGAAGGGAGTCCCGGAATCTTGTTTCCGAGTGCCGAAAGATGGCTTTCCTCCCCCCTATCGAACCATTCGGTCAACAGCATTCTCATTCTATCCGGGGGTATTCTGCTGTTGCGTATCAACAACCTTTTCTCTCTTATTCAGAAACACACATTGCTTCCATTCCTATTTTTTCTGTTGTTGGAAGTCTGTTCCCCGTCCCTTTCGCTCTTATGCAACGGAAACATAATGGCTGTGGTTCTAACGACGATTTTGTTTTCTTTTTTCTCGGCTTACCAGCAAGAAAGGGCACAACCGGCATTTCTAATGATGGGAATCATCTCCCTATGTACCCTGTTCTGTCCCGAATTTGCTTATTACATACCCCTGTTTATCATCGGATTCGCGCAAATAAGGTATTTCACGCTGAAATCCCTGTTAGGAGCATTTATCGGATTCGCCACCCCGTTCTGGGTATTGATCGGAATAGGAATCATGCCTTTCTCCGGATTGTCTGCATTGATTCCCGATTTTACGTTTCATATACCCGAAACACTCCCCTTTAACGACCCACAATTCTGGACAATCGTTTTAACCGTGCTTTTAGGACTTTTCTCCGGTACAGCGACACTATATACCACATTCAACGAAAAACGCCAAACAAGAGCTTATAACGGCTTTATAAACCTATTGTCGGTCTACTCCGCCATACTTCTGATTATAGATTATAGAAACTATACCCTCTATCTGCCTGTCCTAAATATGGCAGTTTCCATGCAAGCCGCATTTTTCTTCACGAACAATACGAAAAAATACGGAGTAGTGTTGTTCTATCTCATATTAACCCTTTACACAGGATTGTTCGTATGGAATTTATTGCCGGTTTGAGCGAGTGGGGATACTTCGGTCTTTTCATAGCGGCGTTTCTGGCCGGAAGCATAATTCCGTTCAGTTCCGAAGCCGTGCTGGGACTTCTTTTAATAGCCGGATACGATTCTTGGGGCTGTGTATTCTCTGCCACTTTGGGAAACTGGTTGGGTGGCGTCACTTGTTATTATATAGGCTACTTGGGAAAAACAGAGTGGATACACACCTATCTGAAAATACCGGAAGAAAAACTCTCGAAAATGCAACGCTTTCTGAAAGGGAAAGGCTCTCTTTTCGGATTCTTCGTCTTTATTCCGGTTATCGGCGACATCATGATCGTGGCTCTCGGACTACTCAGAGCCAATCCTCTCGGCACGTTACTCTCCATGATGGTAGGAAAATTCTCCCGATACTACTTGGTGGTAATCGGTATCAACTATCTGAAAGAGTGGTTTCCCAATCTTTTTTAATCCTTAACCCAGTATTTATCGTCTTTCAATAATCTATCGACAGCCTTACGAATAGATTGAAAAGCAAATTTCTCGGGTTCGATTTCTTCCCTCCGCAACCAGAAACATTCGGCAACATCGTCATGCGCTTTCAAATCGCTCATATCTTCATCGCTTCGGCAGAGAAAAAACAAATCCATCGTATGTACGTCGAAACCCGAATAACGATAGACATTCGGGAAAGAACACAAATACTTCATCTGTTTCGGTTTCCAACCTATCTCTTCCGACAATTCCCGAACAACAGCCTCCTCTACCGTTTCTCCACATTCTGTAAACCCACCCGGTAAATCCAGCATGCCTTTGGACGGATCGAACGCCCTGCGACAAACTAAAATTCTCGATTGCCTATCCATAACGAATGCCGCTACCGATGCTTTTGGATTAAGATAATACACAAAGCCACAATCCTCGCAACGTTTGGAAGAAGCATCGTTCTCTTGGAAACGATGAGAACCGCAACGAGGGCAATATTCGAATAAGCGAAGAGGATGCATATACTTTAATTAATTGACAACTAAAATTTTAGTAACTACTCCCGATTGTTTCGACGAACCACTGGAAGACGCGAAAACAAGATACACGCCGGTTTTCACCCGATTACCGCTACGATCCCTGCCGTCCCACGATATTTGTCCGCCATTGGAATAACCTTGAAAAAACAAGTTACCCGCCGTATCGGTAATCTTCACCAAACTATTCTCCATCAATCCTGTCACCGATATCCAACCTTCATAATCGGGTCTCACCGGATTGGGAAAAGCGTAGACATTACTATAATCGTCGGACGATTGTACAGCATCGGACCGATAAGCAGCCAAGCCGCTGGTCGTTCCTATATAAGCCACACCCGTTACCGGATCGACGATTACTTCGGTTACATGATTCGAAGGCAGTTTACTGTTCTCTGCCGTAAAGTGGTTCAAAATCTCCGACCCGTCGGCACTTACCAAATACAATCCCGATTCTCGGGTTCCTATCCACTTACGATTGGCGCCATCTACGAATATGTCGGTAATATTGATATTCTGTAATAAATAATCGGCATTATCCGTCCCGTCGTTACGGGCTATTTTTATTCGAGTACAACGGAAACTGTCGCTAAAAACATGGTCCGGATTCGTAATCACGATAGGCCCGGACGAAGTTCCTATCCATATCTGACCGTTGTTATCCTCTTCTATGCAGGTGTAATAATTCGGAGTAAACGTTTTATTATCCTGATCCATAAACGAAACTATATTTTTCGTTCTGTCATCGGCTATCGTATTATACGTACCCTTATCGTCAAAAGCGAATATAGAACCGGGCCAATCCCCATAAACGACCCATTTTGCCGTAGAATGATTCGGTATAAGCAGTTTGGCATATTTATTATTCTTTATTTCCGAATAACCGAATTGATACCAATCGCTCGCTTTCAATTCATCTGTATCGATAGATTGCTTGGCCTTAGGCAACATACTTACGCCCACATCGCCCGCATGTGCTATCCAAAGATTACCATCTCTATCAAAAACAATATTAGGCACAGCCATAGCCCAACCCTTAGAAAGCGGCGAATTCAACGACGTATAATGTCCTACACATTCTATCCCCGAAATCTTATATATGCCTTCGAACCAAGTTCCTATATAAAAAGTGTTGGAATCATCGGGATCGAATGCGATGTTATAACTCGAATATATTCTATTTCCTGTTTTACCATTTTCCAACGGCACTTCTCCCACATCGATTACAGACCAGTTTCCCTGATCCAATACGCTTATTTTTGTTTGCACGTACTGATCTTCGGTTCCTCTACGGGGACCCGAATTACTTACATAAAGTTTATGATCGTTAATAACGAGATTCCACGGGTCTGCCACATTCGATACATTGGGCAAAAACGGTTCCTTCAACATAACGAATTGATTATTCCCCATACTGAAATGACACAAACCGCTTTCTCCCAAAGCCCATATAGACATATCTTTTTCGTATGAAGAAGTCAACACATTCACCAAATAATCCGATTGATTTTGAAAATTGAAAATACCATCGAACTGTATGGCTCCATTCACTATATCCGGTTTACAGAAAGCGACATAAGCATATCCTCTCAAAACAAACCCGTCATAATATTTATCTACATTCATCACTCCCATATTCAAGGTTCCCAATAGAGACAACCCGTTATTTATATCGAGGAAATGAAGATTGCCGCCCTTAGAATAAAACAAATATTTATCGTTGAAAGGCATAAGCGCATAAATAGTCGTTCCCGGTACATCGTCCAATAAAACCCACTTGGCGATATCGTACTTGATGGCATCGCTATTTATATAATAAAGACCGTCGTCGGCAACAAAAAACCAATACTTGTCGCAAGCCCCTATCAGACTGATTTTTTTTCCGTAATTATAAGATTCGCTCACTTCATTTTTCTTATCGTTCAAAACAACGATACCAAAGTCGGTAGCCAAATAAATTCTATCACCGTAAAACTTTACATCGTTGATACCTTTTGCCGTAGTCAATATGGCATTCTTAATATCCGGTATATTAAACACGTTTCCATTGTCGTGCAAAATATCTACGTTGGAGTTGGCATACACGATAACCAGATACTTTTTATCGTAATTATAATAAATATTAGCTATATCTATATCGTTCAATATATTGTTCTTACTGTAAGATTCCATCTCTTCCGTCTCCTTATCGAAACCAAAAAGACTCCTACCCGACACATAGTAAACCCTCTGAGGCGTATCTATGACCTTTACAGGAGTTCCCGTCGAAGTATAAATCTGCCAATCGCCCACGGCCAATTGAGCATAGGTCGCAACCGTAAACGACAATATAACGAAACCTATTAAACCCGATATTCTTTTCAACATATCAAACGATTATAGTGTATTAAAAAAATCCGATAACTTTTTTACCGCTCGTGCCCTATGGCTTATCTTGTTTTTTTCCTCTTCTCCCATCTCGGCAAATGTTTCTTCATATCCTTCCGGCACAAAAACCGAATCGTAACCGAATCCCGACGAACCTCGGCGTTCACGGATAATCTTCCCGGATATTTTTCCGTAAAAAACATGCTCCTCGCTACCTATTACCAAAGCTATACATGTAACGAAACTCGCTTTTCTGTTTTCCGCATCTCGAAGATTAGCCAATAATTTATCTATATTCTTCTCAGAATCGGAAGGTTCACCCGCATAACGGGCCGAATATACACCCGGTTCCCCGTTCAACGCCTCCACTTGCAGTCCCGTGTCGTCGGCAAAGCAATCGTATCCGTATTTATCCTTAACATACCGGGCTTTCAACAAAGCATTACCTTCGAAAGTATCGGCCGTTTCGGGTATATCGTCATGACAACCGATATCATTCAAACCGAGTATCTCTATCTTGTCACCGATAATCGCCGATATCTCTTCCAATTTATGTCTATTATTCGTGGCAAAAACCAGTTTCATAATATGAAATAATTATTTTTGTAAAAAATCCGAACAAACAAAATGAAATCTTATTCAAAACTTCAAAATTACCTTTCTCTATTCATGTTTATAACGATAAATATCTTGTTTTATTTTAAATACTTATCGAAGATATCTATCGCATGCGGAGCTATTACGAGCGTATTATATATACTTTTCATCATTTTCTTGTTCAAATACAAACCGACTTTCGGTCGCAAACTTGTCAACGTCGGTATAATCACTTTTATAATAGCTACTTCATCACTTCTTTTCTTTATTCCCAAAGAAATATTCACGGCCGACAGATGGATTATTATCGATCTTTTTTGGGACTCCGTTTCAAACGGCCTGTACCCTTATGCCGAAAAAACTTCTATCGGCAACTACCCGGGGGCAATGCCGTTCTATTTTCTTCTCTGCTATCCATTTTATTGCATACGAGAAATAGGATTCATAACCGTTATTTCCATTGCTCTGCTGGCATTCCATTTCAAACGTAAATCTGTTCAAAGTTATAGTTTATCTTTTATACTTTCGATTTCTTCTTTATGTATCTACTGGGAAATTTTTTCAAGAAGCACCATACTCATCAACGCCGTACTGTTCACCCTCTTTCTCTTTTATCTCGAACGATTCCGCACATTTTCCACCCGACAACTGATATGGAGCGCTGTCATAGGAGGATTGCTGTTCTCTATTCGCAACGTGTTCGTGCTGCCGCTCATCGTATGGGGATTGTATCAACTCTTTCAAGAAAAAACACCTCCGAAGAAAATATTCCTGTGGGGCTTTGTTTTCCTATTGTCCTTCGCGATTACTTTCGTTCCTTTCATCTGGCTATATCCCGATGAGTTTTGGGAGGTCAATCCGTTCTCCACACAATCATCTTTGGTATCTTTTCACTTCATAGTACTCTTCGTACTGATAGCGATCGCAGGAAGTTTCTTTTGCAGAAACTACAACGACGTTAGATTTTTCAGCGTTCTGCTGTTATTCGGTATCGTGACAATCCATTTTATAGAAGCGGTTTGCCAATACAGTTTTACACAAGCTCTATTCCAATCGAAAGCAGATATATCTTATTACATTTTCTGCATACCCTATTTGCTGCAAATACTCGCCGATACAGATTATAAAAGACTTATGAATCCGCAAACATGAATACGGGAAAAAGGATATTGTGGATAGACTATGCCAAATCGATATGTATCTATTTGGTTCTGTTGGGACATGCTCATGCTTCCCAACCTGTCACCGACTTTATCTATACTTTTCACATGCCTCTTTTCTTCTTTCTGTCCGGTTGTCTTTTTTCATTCGAGAAACACCCTAACTTTAAAGAGTTTGCCATAAAACGATTCAAAGGGCTCATGGTTCCCTATCTTTGGATAAACCTCATCACCTATCTGTTCTGGTTATTTGCAGGTCGTAATTTCGGCGAAGATGCGACAATATCCACTACTTGGTATTCCCCCATAATAGGCATTCTTTTAGGATATAGTAAACAGATGATACACAATACACCTATGTGGTTTTTCATTTGTCTCTATTTCTTGGAAATATTTTACTACCTCCTATTCAAACCGTTACAAAAGAAAAGCAAATCGATAAAGATTTCGGTATTGATCGTTATCGCCGTCATAGGATACACAAATTATGCCTACAATCCCTACACATTACCCTTTTGTTTGGGAACTGCCATAGTAGGAATGGTTTTCTACGGAATAGGCAATTTAATCGTACACAACATACAAATAACAAAAATAAAATTACTCCATATAATACTCGTTTTCCTGACAATGGGAATTGTTATTTTCATAGCTCATGAAAACGGATACATAATAATGGACACAAATAATTATAATAACTATATACTGTTTTTCATAGGAAGTTTCGCCGGTATATGTATGATAAATCTGTCGAGCAATTTTCTATCCTTAAAACCTGTTTTTCAAAATATCATAATCTATATATCCAAAAACACACTCATTATCAACAGTTTTCATTTGCTTACGTTCTCTTTCTTAAAAGGAATCATGGTATTTGTCTTTCACATACCGGTAGAACCCTTATACGGCAAAATAGTTCCTAATATAGTTTTCGCTTTGGTGAGTCTTTTTTCGTGCCTACCTATCGCCTATATCATCAACAAACATTTCCCCTTTATAATAGGAAAAAAAAGAAGTCCCGAAGGGTAGATTTATGCTTTTATTTTGTCGAAACCTTCTCCATAAACTCCCACAACATTGGATTGGGAAATAAAAGCTTTCGGGTCTATGGACTTTATCAAGCGAAATATTTTAACCGACTCATTCCTTTTGGCCAATATCATCAATACTTTTTTGGGTTGCTTGGAATACCAGCCCATGCCGTCGATAACTGTCACGCCGCGGCGTATATCGTTATTGACATGAGTAGCTATCTCTTCGTATTTATCCGACAGAACCAAAATTTGTACCGACTGACGTTTGCCATTGATAAGCATGTCCATCGTGTAACTCATCACCCCCATCACTACATATCCGAAAATCATTTTCTCCACACTATGGAACAGAACGTAAGAGCAGGCGATAATTAAAAAATCGATGTACATCATCATTTTGGCAAACGAAATATTCTTGTATTTGTTTACGATAGCCGCTATAATATCGGTTCCTCCCGTACTTCCGTTAGACACGAATACCAATCCAATACCCGAACCGCACAGAATACCGCCTATTATAGCCGACATAAAAGGTTGTTCGTCTACCAAAGCATCTTTTATGAACAAAGGAAGAATAGACAAGAATGAAGAACATACGATTACGCTGAAAATAGTTCGTATGCAGAATTGAAGACCCAACACCTTGATGGCAGCCAATAACAATAATACATTGATAACAAAATAGGATACCGATATAGGTATACCCGTACCGTAGTATATCAAGGCCGATATACCCGTTACACCTCCTGTCGTTATTTCGTTCGGTATCAGAAAACCTACCCAACCCAAAGCATACAACAGTAACCCGAATATGATAATCAAATAGTCTTTTATCGAATACCAGACACTATTAAAAGGCAAACGCATAATATGTAAAATATAAAATCCATGTTCGCTATGAATTTACGAACATGGATAAAGTTTATTAAATAACTATATTGACTATTTTATTAGGTACTACGATTATCTTCTTAGGTGTTTTTCCTTCGAGCCACCGCACCGAAGATTCATGATTAAGTACCATTTTCTCTATTTCTTCACGGGGAGTATCTGCCGGAATTTCCAAATTGTAACGTGCTTTTCCATTAAAAGAAATAGCATAAGTCACTACATCTTCTTTCAGATATTCCTCTTTCCATTCGGGCCACCGGGCATTGCATACAGTAGAATCGTAACCCAATTCATGCCACAACTCTTCACTGATATGAGGAGCGAAAGGAGCCAACAATATAATTACCTTTTCAAGTATCTGTTTGTTGTGCGATTTAAGAGAAGTCAACTCATTCACGCATATCATAAAAGCGCTTATAGAAGTATTATACGAGAAATTCTCTACGTCCCACGATATTTTCTTTATCAGTTTATGCAAAGACTTCAATTCCTCTTTCGTAGGCTCTTGATCTGTTACAATCCAATTATCACCTTGATAAAACAGATTCCACAACTTTTTCAGAAAACGATGTACGCCGTCTATTCCGTTCGTATCCCACGGTTTGCTTTGTTCGATGGGACCGAGGAACATTTCGTACAACCGTAAAGTATCGGCTCCGTATTTTTCTACGATATCGTCGGGATTTACCACATTGAACATCGATTTGGACATTTTCTCTACCGCCCAACCGCATACATATCTGCCGTCGTCTTCCAAAATAAACTCGGCCGAACCAAACTCAGGGCGCCAGTTTTTAAATGCTTCTATATCGAGTACATCGTTACTTACGATATTCACATCGACATGAATGGGAGTAGTATCGTAATCTTTCTTTTTATTCAAAGATACGAAAGTATTCGTATCTTTAATACGATATACAAAGTTGGAACGCCCCTGTATCATACCTTGATTTATCAGTTTCTTGAAAGGTTCGTCTTCACAAACCACTCCTTTATCGAAAAGGAACTTATTCCAGAAACGACTATAAATAAGATGACCGGTAGCATGTTCGGTTCCCCCTATATAGAGGTCTACATTACGCCAATACTCATCGCTTTTCTTCGATACCAGAGCTTTGTCGTTGTGCGGGTCCATATATCGCAAATAATAAGCCGAAGAACCTGCAAATCCCGGCATGGTGCACAATTCCAACGGATAATGCTCTTCTGTCTCCCAGTTCTTAGCACGACCTAATGGAGGTTCACCTGTTTCGGTCGGCAGGAATTTATCCACTTCGGGAAGTTCCAGAGGCAGTTTACTTTCGTCGAGCATATAAGGCATACCCTCTTTATAGTAAACAGGAAAGGGTTCACCCCAATAACGTTGACGACTGAATATAGCATCGCGCAAACGATAGTTTACTTTTACCCTGCCTATACCCTTTTCCTTAATAAACTTTTTCGTGGCGGCAATGGCTTCCTTCACCTCCATACCGTTCAAATCCAATCCGTTACCACAAGAATTTATCATTTTACCTTCTTTGGCATCGAAACTTTCCTCCGAAACATCGCACCCTTCTATCAGCGGTATGATGGGCAAGTCGAAATGTTTGGCGAAAGCGTAGTCCCGACTATCGTGCGCAGGTACGGCCATGATAGCTCCCGTCCCGTATCCGGCCAAGACATAATCGCTTATATAGATAGGTATATGTTTATTGTTCAACGGATTGACAGCGTATGCACCAGTAAACACACCAGTAACGCTCTTGTCCATGAGTCGCTCACGCTCGGTACGATGTTTTATACTGTCCAAATATTTGTTTACAGCTTCTTGTTGATCGGGGGTGACTACTTGTTTTACATAATCGCTTTCGGGAGCCAATACCATAAAAGTAACCCCGAAAACCGTATCGGCACGCGTCGTAAATATAGTAAACTCCACATCGGAATCCACCACCTTAAACTGCATTTCGGCTCCCTCGGAACGACCTATCCAATTCTTTTGGGTCTCTTTAAGAGAATCTGTCCAATCTATTTTATCCAGACCTTCCAACAAACGTTGAGCGTATGCCGATACCCGAAGACACCACTGACGCATTACTTTCTGTTCCACCGGATATCCTCCTCGTATGGAAACGCCCTCGCTCACCTCGTCGTTGGCAAGCACGGTTCCCAATTGCGGACACCAGTTTACCATCGTATCGCCCAAATAGGCAATGCGGTAATTCATCAATATTTCCTGTTGTTCTTTCTCCGATTTACCATTCCATTCTTCGGACGTGAAAGAAAGTTCTTCGCTGCAAGCTGCATTCACACCTTCCGTACCTGTCGTTTCAAAAGTCTTTACAAGCTCTTCTATGGGACGAGCTTGTTGTTTGTCGTTGCAATAATAACTATTGAACATTTGTATGAACGCCCACTGAGTCCATTTATAATATTCGGGATCGCAAGTACGTATTTCGCGGCTCCAATCATAACAAAAGCCTATCTTGTCCAATTGCTCGCGATAACGATTTATGTTCTTTTCGGTCGTTATGGCCGGGTGTTGTCCCGTCTGTATGGCATACTGCTCGGCAGGAAGACCGTATGCATCATACCCCATAGGGTGAAGAACGTTAAACCCCTTCAATCTTTTATATCTGGAATAAATATCGGAAGCTATATATCCCAACGGGTGACCTACATGCAGACCTGCTCCCGAAGGATAGGGAAACATATCCAGTACGTAATATTTGGGTTTACTCTCATCTTCTTTTACTTGATAAATATGATGATCTTTCCAATACTTTTGCCACTTCTTTTCTATCTCTTTGAAATTATATTCCATGATAAACAATTATGAATGAAATTATTATTCTCTTTTTTAAATTCCCAATGAAGCCGATATGTCGAGCATACGCTGTATAGGTTCGATAGCTTTTTCGGCTATCTCTTTATCCACTATCACCTCGGGCAACTCGTATTTAAGCGTGTTATACAATTTTTTCATCGTATTCAATCGCATGAAATTACACTCGTTACAAGCACATGTACTATCGTTGGGAGGCGCAGGTATAAACTCTTTGTCGGGATTGTTTTTCTTCATTTCATGCAATATACCCGACTCGGTAGCTACTATGAAACGCTTGCAGTCCGATTGTGTCGCAAAGCGCAAAAGAGCAGCCGTGGAACCTACCTTGTCGGCTACTAACAATATATCTCTTTTACATTCCGGGTGAGCCAGTATCAACGCATCGGGATACTGTTTTTTCAAATCTACTATTTTTTCCAATGAAAATTGGGAATGCACGTGGCAAGCTCCGTCCCATAATAACATATCACGTCCTGTGATACTGTTTATATAATTACCCAAATTTTTATCGGGTCCGAATATGATCTTCTCGTCGGCAGGGAAACTCTCTACGATTTGACGGGCATTCGACGAAGTGACTACCACATCGGTATAAGCCTTTACCGCCGCAGATGTATTTACATAAGATATGACTTTATAGCCGGGGTGAGCTTTTACGAATTCGGCAAAAGCATCGGCCGGACAACTGTCTGCCAAAGAACACCCGGCATTCATGTCGGGTATCAGTACTTTCTTGTCGGGACAAATAATTTTGGCGGTCTCGCCCATAAAATGAACACCACAAAGCACCAATATGGAAGCATCTGTTTTCGCAGCCCATTGAGCCAATGCCAAAGAATCTCCCACATAATCGGCTATATCCTGTAAATCTCCCGATTGGTAGTAATGAGCGAGAACGACAGCATTTTTCTCCCGCTTCATTCTCTCTATCTCGGACACTAAGTCTATCCCTTCGGGAACAGGCATATCCACATAACCTTTGGAGATATCTACATCGAACATATAATATATTCTTTTTATTTTTTAATTTTAAAATCTTTATTGTTGATGATAATAGACTGTTGATAGTAATGATAACTTCTTGTTAAAATACTTGTTATTTAAAGTTTCAACTGACTATGAAAATATGTTCTTACTTTATCAACGTTTTTATCTTTTCTATATGAGCTCTTTATCTTCTTTATCAACTATCTGTTTACAATATGCAAAGTTAATAACTTTATTCTATTTGCATGATTGATAAATAGATATTTTAGGTGGATATATGAACTAAAAACTCGATGAGTTATTATTTGCTTTATTGACATGCAGTGCTGTATAGATATATGATTTTTAAAAGCAATATTTTTATTACTTTTTTGTGCAAGTATTTTATAACGGTTTATACACATTTAATAACAACTTATGCACATAGCGTTGCGTCCGTGGGGTAGATAGGAGATTGTTGTATATAAGACGGGTGTAATTTTATATTTACCGAAAATGTGAGAATCGTCTGTACTTCGACATGGCTCTATATGATTGTTTTTGCGCTCGGCTTATATTATCTTTGTACAAAATGGAAATTAGACTCTTATAAAGATGATCGTTTATGAAGAAAAAGAGTGTATTGGATTTGAAAAGAATTTCACAAGAAGAGTTCAAACGAGTTGAAAAAATATCGCTGACTGTTATTTTGGATAATGTGAGGAGTCTCAATAATATAGGTTCTGTATTTCGCACGGCCGATGCTTTCAGAGTGGAGTGTATTTATTTGTGCGGAATAACGGCTACACCGCCTCATACCGATATTCATAAGACAGCTTTGGGAGCCGAGGACAGTGTCGATTGGGTTTATTTTCAAGACACTTGCGAGGCTGTTGATAACTTGTTGGCAGCCGGATATGAGGTATATGCCGTAGAACAAGTAGAAGGCAGTATAAGTCTGACAGACATAAAATTGGATAAGAATAAAAAATATGCCGTCGTGTTGGGTAATGAAGTGAAAGGTGTACAACAGTCGGTGGTCGATAAATGTACGGGAAGTATAGAAATACCTCAATTCGGTACTAAACATTCATTGAATGTGTCGGTAACGGCAGGACTGGTAATTTGGGATTTCTTTAAACAGTTAGGAATATAGCTTTGTAAAAAAATAACTTATTAAAATTAAGTGCTTTATAAATAAAAAATATGTTTTAGAATCGATATACTATAAAGAACCTTGTTCCACTAATATACAGATTCTTTCTATTATTTTATCTTCGCCTTCCGGATCCCAATCGGTTTTAAGGGAAGCTCCGAATATTTTTCCGAAAAATTGCCAAAAGTTGGCTCTGAAACTGCCCAAGAATGCTTTGATTAGTTCGTATGAAGATTGGTTACATTCCCGGTTAATAAGTTTGATGAGCATTTTACCTTGCGATAGGGTAAACTTTTTCAATACCGGTTTATATTGTTGAAAAACTTCTTTTTCCATTTTCTTCATGTGTTCTTCTCGAGCTTTGTCGTCGGGAAGAGTTTCCATATATTCATAGGTTTCAATAAGTATGGAGTAGATGAGTTTGGCATAGGGTAGGGTCTTTTTCACATCGCGTACGGTCTTCCAGTAAAATTTTTCCTGTTTTTTGTCTTTGAATTTTTCGGGAGGAAATACATGAAACGTACGTAATTCTATTACCAATACGGTATCGTTGTCTATGACAGCATGATAAAAATGTTTATATGCCGGGTGTGATTCCTGTACAATTTGGGATTTTGTACGGGGAATAAACAGGAAAAGAAAAAGAAACAATATGAATATGGTTCTCTTCATAGGGTACAAATGTAAATCTTTCGATATTCATAAGCGCTACGTTTTTGCAATAATTATATTATTCACATGTGTTTATATCTATTGTGGATAAATTGTCTATATACTGTTTATTTATAAGTGTATAATATTATAAATAATTGGTTAATAGTATATTATAATTTGTTCATAACTATAAGACCTTATCAGTTGAAATCTCGTTGATAACTTGTTTATAGTCTATAAATAGCTAACTGTTCGTTCTTATATCGTTTTTGAGTTGATAATCTGTTTATATGAATGTGAATAGAATAGTTATTATATTGGAAATAAATTAATTATAGTTATAAACACAATGTTTATAATAGATAACGATATAAAGAATTGAGTAAGATTTCCATTGAATATGGAGCAATAATTTATAAACTTTGTTTTTATAGAATAAGGAATATAATCGACATAGGTAGATTCAGAAATGAGATTTACGTTTGCCTCTGCTCCCGGCTTTCATTATATTTGTAACTGTAAAAAGGTAAAACTATGCAGACAGTATTGTTTCACGAAATCATATTCGGTCCCATACACAGTCGTCGGTTGGGAATATCGCTGGGTGTCAACCTGCTCCCGGTGGACGGTAAGTTGTGTTCATTCGATTGTGTGTATTGCGAATGCGGTTATAATGCGCAAGGGGTGGGGAAGAGCGGATTGCCTTCGTCCGATAGGGTAGAGGAGGAGTTAAAATCTCGTTTACAATCCATGCACGAGGCAGGGGAAAAGCTCGATGTGATAACTTTTGCCGGGAACGGAGAACCTACTCTACACCCTGAATTCGAGAAAATCATAGATACCACGCTTTATCTTCGGGATCACTATTATCCCGAAGCCAAGATAAGCGTACTATCCAACGCTACCCGCATTTACGACGAATCGGTGTTCAGGGCATTGAATAGGGTAGATAATAATATACTTAAACTCGATTCGCTTCGTCCCGAAACAGTCGTGTTGATAGATAATCCGAACGATCCGCATTTCGATGTGAATAAGGTAGTGGATAATTTAAAACGTTTTTTGGGTAATGTCATTATCCAAACAATGTTCTTGCGAGGGTGGCACGACGGCAAGCGTATTGACAACACGGTCGAGGAGGAGCTGAAACCGTGGTTGGAGGCTTTACAGCGCATTTCGCCTCGTTCGGTAATGGTTTATACCATCGATCGGAAAACGCCGGAAGAATCGCTCGAAAAAGTGTCTCGTGAGGAGTTGGAACAGATAGCCGACAGAGCGAGAGCCTTAGGTTTCGAAGTTTCCGTGTCGGCTTGATGGAAATAGGGTTGTGTCATGTAATATGAAAAATCCCGTTGTAAAGATTCTACAACGGGATTTTTTCTAAAATGAAGATCGGCTTATTCCACAACTATTTTTTTACTTTGTGTGGATTGTGCGTTACGAACTTTCACTATATAAATTCCTCGGGTTACATCGATGGTTTTTTCTTGATAAATATTACCTTCCCAAACTAATGCACCGCTCGTCGAATAGACTTGGACATGGGCATTTTCGGCATTTACTCTTATAATTCCCGGAGTGCTCCATATCTTCATTCCCGAATTTTCTATCTCGGTTATGCTTGAACCTTCGTCGAAAGCAGCCGTTACGACCGAGGCCATTTTGACTACAAATTCTCCGTTGGTGACGCTTACGCCATTTACCCAAACATTTTTCAGATAGAAACCTTCATCGGGATTACCTTTTACGGTAACTGTCGTATTTTTTATTACTTTACTACCCGAATTAACGATTTCGTTGTCGCTGTTCCGCAATTCCAAAATTCCGTTTTCGGTAGGCTCGATAGTTATGTAAGCTTCGTTACAACCGCTGCCATCTCCATCGACAGAAACTTTCCAACCTTTTTTGGTAGCCATAGAGGTTTCGCTACCTTCCGCTTCGTTGGGGTTGTTGATTCCTGCGATAAACATATTTACATTGGTGGGTGTCGTTGAACATTTGGGTAGATTGTAATACAAGTCGTTCAAAGCGCAGGCGGACATTCCGTTGCCGGAACATTCGAGATAGTTGAGTTTCGTGTTATTACTCAGGTCGAGAGAAGTCAATTGATTCCCGTCGCAGAACAGGCGTTCGAGCAATGTATTTTTCGATAGATCGAGAGTGGTAAGTTTATTGTTCGAACAGATGAGTTTTATCAACTTCGTATTATGGGTGACATCGAGGTCCGTAAGACCGGTGTAGGAACATTGAAGTTCTTCCAGATCGGTTAACATACTGGCATCGATAGATTTTAGTTGCTCGTTGTTCTGCACGTCTAGTAATAGTAGTTTTGTATTCGAGGAAACAGTCAGCGATGTCAGTTCGTTATTTTTAACAACAGCCTCTTCCAATTCGGTATTGTTAGACAAATCGAGGGAACCGAGTTCGCAGTTATAGCAAGAGAGTGAGAACAATGCTTTGTTGTTGGACAAATCGAGAGTTCCGATACTGTTGTAGGAACAGTTGAGTTTGCCCAATGCAGTGTTCTTCGATAGATCGAGAGCGGTGATACCGGTCCAATAACAATCGAGTGTAGCGAGAATGGCGTTATGAGATACATCGAGAGATTTCAAATCATTTTCCGAACAATCGAAATAGTCGATCAGTCCGTTGATACGAACGGTCGTACCTTTTGAATTACCGTCGATACGGGTAATAGATTCGTTGTCGATAGTCATAGTCTGCCATTCTCCGTTACCCCAATCTATTTCTACTTCTGTTTCGGGGTCTATGCCACTTATGCCGAATGAAAGCGAAGCGTTGCTTTCTACTCCCATTTCTATGTAATTGTTAGAGGCGGTAGGAACGAATACAGCCGATACGGTGACATTTTCGGTAGTTGCGAATATGGAACCGTTTATGCGTTCTCCATTTATTTGGTAGTAACGCACCTGATAATTTTCAATGGGAGTCGCAGTTATGTATACCGGTACGCCGGCTTCCAAAGTATTGTTTTCTATCGGATGCAATTCGTGGGAAACAAGATCTGGTTGAGATAATGAAATGGTTCCGAATTCCGAAGTTTCGATCGTTGCCGTTACATCTTTACATACGGCACTGCCGTCGCCTGTTACGTCTACTGTCCATTTTGATTCGGTAGCAATACTTGTAGAAGAAGTTTCGGCATTGCTTCCTTCTAGGAATAAATTCACATACGGACTTGCACTTTCGAGACCGGAAAGAGTCTGGTACATAAAATTGAGGCTGCAAGGGGTCATTCTTGGGTTATTGCGAATATCGATCGTATTCAACCCCTGATTATAATAGAAATCAAGGAATGAGAATAAGTTGTTTTGCCCCCAGAATTTTTGAAGGTGGAGGTTTTTGCTAAGATCTATCTCTTCCAACTGGTTATCACCGCATTTCAACGATTTCAGACGTGGCATGTTGGAGACTGTGATTTTTTTCAATAGGTTGCCATCGCAAGACAGGTTAGTGATATTGATGTTTGCCGTTAAATCCAGATTGCTTATTTGGTTGTTGGAACATACCAAGTCCATCAATTCGGTATTGGCAAATACATTCAATTCGGTCAGGGCGTTATCGTCGCAGTAGAGTTTTTCCAAAGCAGTATTTTTCGATACGTCCAAGTTCGATATATGGTTTTTGCGAATATCGAGTTTTCGCAAGTTGGTTAAACTCGATACATTTATGTCTATCAGAGCGTTTCCTTCCAAGTTGATGTAACGTAAATTGGGACAACCCGAAAAATCGATACTGCTTATGTCGTTGTTATAGGCGGTTATATTTTCCAATTCACTTCCTTCGCCGGGTAAGATAATGGTTGTAATACCTCCTTTGTCATCTGGATCCGATGTATTTTTTTTGTCATGTCGGCAGTCGAGTGTTTTTAATTTTTTATGAGCCGATAGATTGAGGAATAGCAGCTTGGGATTGTTGTAACAGTTTAGAGTTTCCAAATTCAAAGCCCCGGAAATATCGAGGTTGGTACGCTCTATTTCGTTTTTATAGCAATCCAGTAAAGTCAAATCAGGTTCATCGATAATAGTGACCGAAGTTACATGGGCATCGGAACAATCGAATGTCTGCATGGGAGAGAATATTCGGATTGTATCGCCCACTTGGGTTCCGTTCACTTTTTTGTTCCACATTCCATCTACGGTATATTCTTTTTTAGTTCCGTCTCCCCAGTCGACGATTACTTTACCGTCGGATGCTACCGGCTTGGGGTAAAAAGTAAAATCACTGCCGAGTTCCAGCGATGTAGTAAGTCTTATTTCGCTTTGTACTTTCGAGAACCCGAGTACGATACATAGAGAAATTAGAAAACTTGTAATTTTTTTCATACGATTTATTTTATTTTTATGTTTTGTGTTGTATATTTTTTTCAGATTGAAGATTAATATTACAAAAATGAAAAAAATATATGTACATAGCAGCATAGAAAGCGTTGCTATTTAAAAATAAATATACTTTGATTATCAATGAGTTATTTATTGAAACGTTGCAATTTAACGTTTTGAAAGATTTTCTTCTCCTAAAATGACGACACCCAATCCCTGAGAGAGAAAGTTTTGAGGAATTTTTTTTCGGATGCGTGTCCGTTGGGAACGTATGGTTTCGCTGCTGATACCCCGACAAGCCGCACACTCTTTTGTCGAAAAACCGAGTTGCAACAATGCACATAGAAAAGCGTCGTTGTCGGTTAGCGGTACTATGCTCGAAACGTGTTGCAAATAGGTATCGAACTCTTTCAATATAGTCGTCTGGAACGATTTCTGCTCGTTATAACTCAGCGATTCTTTATCGGAGTTTATCTTTTTGTATAAATCGGTATAGATATTGCTTTCTTTGAAATGTTTGCTACATGTTTCTCCTGCTTTTCTGATAATATCTATAATTTGTAATTCCCGGTTTTCGTTTTCTTGGGCGCGGGCCTCTTGTCTTTCCCATTTGTGGGCGAAGATTCGTTCGTTGCATCGTTTCAGATGTTTCCGATAAAAGAAGAATACCGTGATAGATAACAGCAGAACGACGATTATGCTAACGGTTATCGATACAATGAGCCGTATATGACTTTGCTCTTTCAGGTCGGAAGTTATCCGTATTTGTTCTTGTCGGTCTATCTGGTGAGAAACAGCCATGTTTTCAATCGAATCGGACAGGCGATAGGCCTCCTGTAAATAACGATATTTCATGGAGTCTGTTATACCCGACTTTTCGGGTAGATCGGCCAGCTTGAAATAGGCCGAGGCTTTTACCGATTTATCTTCGCTGCGGCTGGCTTGTTCGAGATAAAACAAAGCCGAATCGTATTGCATTTGCATGGCGAATAACTGTCCCCGTACGGCATAGTTGCGCAATCGTTTTACTTCGTCGTTGGTCAGAGACAACGCTTTCGCATTACATTCCAATGCCGCTTTTATATCGTTTTTCAATTTATAGGCGCTTGTCAGATTATTATAGACCGAGGAACGTTCTTCCCGATTTTTTATTTCCGGGAAAAATCCGAGCGGTTTTTCGAAATAGTAAAAGGCGCTGTCACGGTCTTTATAGAGAAAATGGTATTTCCCTATGCCCCGATAGGCGTGGGAAAGATTGCTTTTGTCTGCCAATTCTCTTGAAACGTATAGAGCTTGTTGGTAGGCTCTTCGAGCGGTTTCGTAAATGTTGTGTTCCAGAAGAAGGTTCCCGAGTTGATTGTATATTTTACTCTTTAACTCGTTGTCGTTCGATTTGTCGAGTCGTTTTAATGCTTTATGGTAGAAAATGACGGCTGAGTCGGGCATATAACGCTTTTCCAACTCCACACCATTTTGATAGAGGATTTCAGCTTTTTCGGTGTCACGATGGTTACATGAGCCGAGTAATATCGATAGTAATAATATGGTGTATATAAAACCCCGTTTCATGACCGGTAGAAAATAGAATAGCTTCCAAAGATACGAAAAGGTGAGGGCAGAGACAAATGGAAAACCTGTTTTCGGCTTGGCTGCGCCGAACCTCATATGATCTTTGTAGTGACAAAGATAGAAATAATTCGCTATTTGGGAAATACAATCTTTCAGTCATCTCGATGGCGACATGCCGCAGTTTCCGGGTAGGGGTATAAAAAAACTATCCCGGATTTCCGGGATAGTTTTCAAGATATGAACTTAGGATTTTTAGTCTTTCAGTTTAGCGCAAATGAACTCGCGGTTTAAACGGGCGATGTTCGTCAACGAAATGTTTTTGGGACATTCGGCGGCACAAGCACCGGTGTTGGTACAGTTACCGAATCCCAATTCGTCCATCTTGGCAACCATAGCACGAGCGCGTTCGGCAGCCTCTACGCGGCCTTGCGGCAGCAGGGCGAATTGGCTTACCTTAGCCGAAACGAACAACATGGCCGAACCGTTTTTACAAGCTGCTACGCAAGCTCCGCAACCGATACAAGTAGCCGAGTCCATAGCCTCGTCGGCATCGATTTTAGAGATAGGAATTGCGTTGGCATCTTGTGCACCGCCCGTGTTTACCGAGATATATCCTCCGGCTTGCTGTATTTTGTCGAATGCACGACGGTCTACCATCAAGTCGCGAATAACGGGGAATCCGGCCGAACGCCACGGTTCTACGGTGATTACGTCTCCGTCGTTGAATTTACGCATGTGCAATTGGCAAGTGGTAACGCTGGTGTCGGGCCCGTGGGGGTGTCCGTTGATATAGAGCGAACACATACCGCAAATACCTTCGCGGCAATCGTGATCGAATACTACAGGCTCTTTGCCTTCGTTAATCAGTTGCTCGTTGAGCAAGTCGAGCATTTCGAGGAAAGAGCTGTCGGTAGATACACCATTAAGTTTATATTCCTCAAATCTACCTTTTTCTTTGGGACCTTTCTGGCGCCAAACTTTGAGTGTTATATTTATTGTTTTTTCCATAACTTTATCGTGTTATACCGGAATTAAAACGGCGATTAAACAAATTATTTCTTGTAGTTACGTTGTTGAACTTTGATAGCTTCGTATTTCAGTTCTTCTTTCAATAATTCGGGCTTTTTGTCTTCGCCTTGATATTTCCAGCAGCTTACATACATAAAGTGTTCATCGTCACGTTTTGCTTCTCCTTCTTCTGTTTGATATTCTTCACGGAAGTGTCCGCCGCAAGATTCTTCGCGGTTGAGAGCATCGAGGGCCATCAATTTGCCTATTTCGAGGAAGTCTTCCACACGCAAAGCCTTTTCGAGCTCTACGTTCAGTGTATTGGCTTCGCCGGGAATGC
This sequence comes from Barnesiella sp. B2-R-119, assembly GCF_023656675.1. NCBI lineage: Bacteria > Pseudomonadati > Bacteroidota > Bacteroidia > Bacteroidales > Barnesiellaceae > Barnesiella > Barnesiella sp. B2-R-119. The sequence continues at coordinate 273,335 of NZ_JAMOKL010000004.1, read as the reverse complement.
GCACGTTGGTGTAGAATTCTTTCTTCACCTCTTCGATTTTTTCGAGGGCAGTTTCCAATCCGGCTTTGTTACGTCCCATGCCCACATAGTCTACCATGATACGTCCTAACTCTTTGTGTATGGAGTCTACTGAACGTTTCCCCTTGATATTCATCAAACGGGCGATACGAGCTTTTACCGCTTTTTCGGCTTCTACAAATTCGGGCAGATCGGTCGAGAAACGGGGAACTTGGATTTGGTCGGACAAATAGTTTTGAATCGTATAGGGAAGTACGAAATAACCGTCGGCAAGACCTTGCATCAAAGCCGAAGCACCCAAACGGTTGGCTCCGTGGTCCGAGAAGTTGGCTTCGCCGATAGCGAACAGACCGGGAATGGAAGTCATCAATTCGTAGTCTACCCAGATACCACCCATCGTGTAGTGCGATGCGGGATAAATCATCATAGGAGTCTCATACGGATTATCATCGACGATTTTTTCATACATCTGGAAGAGGTTTCCGTAACGGCTGGCTACGGCTTCTTTTCCTTTTATTTGGATAGCGGCTTGTTCTCCGCCCAAACTTTCGATCACGTGGTGGTCGAGACCTTGTATAGCTTGTTTACCTAAGCGTTCGATACTTTCTTTGAAATCGAGGTAAACGGCATAACCCGTAGCTCCTACGCCATAACCGGCATCACAACGTTCTTTGGCTGCGCGAGAAGCTACGTCGCGAGGAACAAGGTTACCGAAGGCCGGATAACGACGTTCCAAGTAGTAGTCGCGATCTTCTTCTTTGATGTCGGTCGGTTTCAATTTGCCGGCACGGATAGCTTCGGCATCTTCTTTTTTCTTCGGAACCCAGATACGACCGTCGTTACGCAACGACTCCGACATCAAAGTCAGTTTCGATTGGAACTCGCCGTGTGCAGGAATACAAGTGGGGTGAATCTGAGCATAAGCCGGGTTGGCGAAATAAGCGCCTTTATGATAACATTGAACGGCTACCGAGCCATTCGATGCCATAGCGTTGGTCGAAAGGAAATAAACGTTTCCGTATCCGCCGGTAGCGATAACGACAGCGTGTGCCGCGAATCTTTCAATCTCTCCGGTAACCAGATTACGGGCGATGATACCGCGCGCACGACCGTCGATAATCACGAGGTCGAGCATCTCGTAACGTGTAAATTGTTTTACCGTACCTTTTTTCACCTGACGGTTGAGCGATGCATATGCACCTAACAACAGCTGTTGTCCGGTCTGGCCTTTGGCATAGAATGTACGAGATACCTGAGCGCCACCGAAAGAACGGTTAGCCAATTGACCCCCATATTCGCGGGCAAAGGGAACGCCTTGTGCCACGCATTGGTCTATGATGTTGTTCGATACTTCGGCCAGACGGTAAACGTTGGCTTCGCGGGCACGATAGTCGCCACCCTTGATGGTGTCGTAGAATAAACGATATACCGAGTCTCCGTCGTTTTGATAGTTTTTGGCGGCGTTGATACCTCCCTGAGCGGCAATAGAGTGGGCGCGACGAGGTGAATCTTGAATGCAGAAGTTCAATACATTAAAACCCAACTCGCCGAGAGTGGCAGCAGCAGAGCCACCGGCAAGCCCCGTACCTACGACGATAATGTCAAGACGGCGTTTGTTGGCCGGGTTCACCAATTTTTGGTGAGCTTTATAATTGGTCCACTTTTCGGCCAATGGGCCTTCGGGTATTTTAGAATCTATGGTAGACATAACAATTGTTTTTCTGTGAATAAATAGTTTGGTTTATTAAAGGGTGCAAGTTCCGCAACCGGTCAGGCTCATCACATAGAAAGAGATGGCAACGGCGGCAAAGCCCAAGCAGATGATTGTTGCGAAAATGTTGGAGATACATTTCCAACGGTTGAACCATACGTGGTTGTTGATACCGATGGTTTGCATGGCACTCCAAAATCCATGAGTGAGATGGAACCACAAAGCAACGAACCAAATGAGATAAATAACTACATAGATCGGGCAACCGAATGTTTCGCGGATCAAGGCGATTCCGTCGTGAGGATTTACTTCGGGCAAATGACCGACGATTTCGTTGAGCTGCATTTTGTACCAAAAGTTGAAGAGGTGCAAAACCAATCCCAACAAAACGATGATACCCAAAACGAGCATGTTTTGAGATGCCCATTCTACGGTTTGCGGGCGAGTGTTCACCAAATAACGGTCGTTACCGCGCGCCTTCCGGTTTTGCAAGGTCAACCAAAATGCGTAGACAATGTGAAGAACGGCTCCGGCAGCGAGAATGACAGTTCCTGCCAAAGCATACCAGTTGGCTCCCAAAAATTGGCAAACGGCATTGTAGCCGGCAGGGCTGATTAACGCCACTAAGTTCATACACATGTGAAACGTTAGAAATAGGACGAGAAAGAGTCCGGTAATACTCATGACTACTTTTCGTCCTATGGACGAGTTACTTAACCACATAGGATTTGAATTTAAGTTATTATTTGTTGTAAATGAAATTTATGCAAATTTACACCATGCAAAATTAAATGAAGTATGCGGAATAAACAAGCTAATAAGGAAATATTTCTTTAATGTATAGTCTGTTGCCGGGGAAGTTCCCGAATGCTTAAAGAAAGTAAATCGTGTGTTTTTTCTTAAAATATATCTATCTTTGCAATAAGCGCGAAAATAGGCTACACTCGTCTTGATCGGACAAACTCGCCGTTATTTTCGTTTTGCGTCGTTTTTTTACAATTATCAATAAAAATAAATATGAAGAACAGTAATTTTTTCTTATTGGCCGTTACGGCTGCAACGGTTGTGTCTTGTGGTACGCATCCGTCTTCTTACACGATTAACGGAACGGTTTCCGATACAACGTTGAACGGAAATAAAGTTTATTTGACCGATATGGCATCCCGCAATGTATTGGATAGCGCGGTGATTGCCAATGGTAAGTTTACGTTTACCGGTAAAGCGGATACCGCATTGATTTGCCAGATACAATCACGTCCGTATCGTATGGAGTTGGTTCTTGAAAACGGCGATATCGCTGTTGAAATGGGAGAGACCGATAAACGTTCGGGTACTCCTCTGAACGATAGTTTCGCTTTGTTTATGTCCGATATGGATTCTTTGCAGAATACGATTATCGCCAAACAACAGGAAATTATGCAGAAAGGATTGTCCGAAGAAGAGCTTCGCGAGGCTTGGCAAGACTTTCAAACGAATACTATTATGCCCGAATTTAACCGAGTGATGTCCGAGAATTTCGATAGGAATAAGGACAATGCCGTAGGTGCATGGGCTATTGCCAACTGGAATTTGGAACCGGCTCAATTCGATTCCGTGCTCAATCTCGCCGGCGAAACTTTGAAGGCCAATCCGCTTATAAAAATGATGATTCAGCAACAGGAGATATTGAAAAAGACGGCCGAAGGTGCTATGTTTACCGATTTCACGATCGAGCAACCGGACGGCAGCAAGGTTTCGCTTTCTGATTATGTAGGAAAAGGAAAATATGTTTTGGTAGACTTCTGGGCATCTTGGTGTGGTCCTTGTCGAGCCGAAATTCCTAATATCAAGGAGTTGTACGATAAATATCATAGTAAAGGACTCGATGTCTTGGGCGTAGCCGTTTGGGATAAAGTAGAAGATACTCAAAAAGCTATAAAGGAACTGGGAATCGTTTGGCCTCAGATTATTAATGCACAGCAGATTCCTACCGAATTATACGGTATTCAAGGAATCCCTCACATCATTTTGTTTGCTCCCGACGGTACGATTGTCGCTCGCGATTTGCGCGAAGAGGCAATGAAGGAAAAGGTGGCAGAAGTTATGAAGAAATAATAGATTTCCTATCGTAAGGGTTAAAGGAGTGGCGATTGCCACTCCTTTTTTTGTGTGTTTGTGTTTCATTTCTTTTTCTTTTATGTTTCATTTTTGATTCAAATAGAAAATTATAGAATTTAGAAAGAAAGTAAACGAAATACTTTGTATATAAATAAAAAAATATTATACTTGCAAAAAAATAATTATTTCATTTCTTATCAATTCTAAAAAGTGTTATTATGAAAAACAAATTACTTTTAGTGAGCTGTGCTCTATTTTTGTTTTCGGGTACGGCTTTTGCCGAAAATTTATTAGTGACCAAAACATCGGGAGGTGCAGACGAAGAAGGAACTCTCCCTTATGTCGTGGCTAATGCACCGGGCGGGTCGGTCATCGAGCTGTCTATCGGTGATGAGACCACCGTTACGATTCCCGAAACGATTTTGATAGACAAAAACCTGACTATCGACGGTAAAGGAAAAACGATTTCCGTGGCCGAGCCGGGAGTCTCTAATTATCGTATTTTTAAAATCGGGCTTTACGAACCCGAAGATGGAGCGGAATTAATATCGCTTACGTTGAAAAACTGTACGCTCTACGGTGGTGACGGTACGGCTTTGGTCGATACGGAAACGACTATGGCTACTTGGTCGGCTACTATTTTGGTAGGTGCAAACGGTACGCTTACCGGTGAGAATCTGCTTTTCGATAAGGCGAAAAACGGTTATGCTGCCGGTATTATGGCATGCGGCGATATTACGCTTACGAACTGTACTTTTCAAAACCTATCGGGAACGAAAGCCGGAGGTGCATTATATACCAATAAAGGTGTAACAGGTCGTTTTACTAATTGTACATTTACGAATAATACTAGTGAAGCTCATGGTGGAGCTGTTTGTTGCTCGGGCAGTACGAACTATTTTACCGACTGTGTTTTCACCGGTAACACTTCTACTGGAAAATCTACGAACGGAGGGGCTATATTTTTGCAGAATGCAGGAGCTTCGGCAGAAATAATAAATTGTACATTTACCGAAAATACAGCGACAAATTATGGTGGAGCAGTAGAACAGAATAATAATGTAACCGATGGCGCTTTGAAAATCGTCAACACGACATTTACGAATAATACGGCTAAGGGAGGTGGTGCATTATTGACTTGGATGGGTGATGTTACTGTTGAGAATTGTTCTTTCGAGCATAATGAAGCTACGGGTACTTCTGGCGGTGCATGGTATGCTTCGTTAAAGACGGCGGTTACCTATAAGGTTGCTGGCTGTTATTTCGGGGAGAATTTATCGGCAGCACATGGTGGAGCTATCCTATCTACTTCTAAAAATGCTACGTTTACCAACTGTACTTTTTATAAAAATGAAATTACAGGAGCAAATAATGGTGGAGGAGCTTTGGCCTTACAAGGAGATGCTACTATTTATAATTGTACTTTTGTAGATAACAAGGGTGTGCATGAAACCTATGGGTCGGGAATCCATATAGCTTCCAAAGCAATCGTTCAAATCTATAATTCTATTCTTGTAAGAGGTATCGGTGGCCCCGATATTTATACTCATAACGATTGTGTTATTTCGGGTACTCACAATATATATGGTACGGCTTTGGAAGGTACACCTGTGACCACCGACGAATTTGTGGATAATGTAGTTTATACCGATCAGAAACTGTTTGCGGAAGATGAACCTATTCCGGCTCTCAATGAGGGTACGACCAAAAATATCGCTATTGCAGCCGACGGTATCGCAGCCGGAGCCGGTATTGTGGTAGAAGGTGTTCCCACAGTGGACCAACGCGGCAAATCTCGTTCGGCGACTAATCCGGCCATCGGCTCCTATGAAGTGGAGAAAGCCACGTCGATAGAGCGTGTAGCTGTTGAGAAATTGTTTTGGCCTAATCCTGCACAAGGCAATATCAACTTGACGGAAGGTGTTTCGAATATCGCTATTTATGATTTGCAAGGCAGCTTGGTAAAAGAGGTCGCTATGCCTGCACAATCTGTTTCTGTGGAAGGTTTGAATCCCGGAATTTATCTGATTCGTATCACTCTAAACGGCAACGAACACAACCATCGTTTGGTTATTAAATAATAGAATTCATCATGTGTTTAAAAACGGGAACTTCACGAAGTTCCCGTTTTTTTGTGAAATGAGTAAAGGGTAAGCCGGTGTACCTGAGCTGTGAGTTCAGTAGAGAATCCGAGGGGTAGATATGTATTTTAGCTATGGAATTTTTGTAGATAACCGCGTACCGAACTTTTGGGGAGAGTTTGATTCTTGTTTAAATTTCTATACAGAGTGTATTACTCCTTCTCCCCTATATTTTGCTCAAAACACAAGGGAGAAGTGTGAATGCTTTCGATAACAGGAATAGGGTAGTGTATCTCCCTCTTCCCTTTGCTGTGCCCCGTAGCATTACGGGGTGTTCCTGCAAGGAATATAGGAGGAGTGCCCACAGAGCGAGGGGGTTGAACTCTACAATCAAATGATCTTTTTCAACCCCTCTCCAAAGAAACGATAGTTTCTTTGGAGTCTCCTCTATATGGCTAATATAGTGCCCCGCAATACTATGGGGCATGGCAGGGGGAGAGGCTGAGATGTATTTTCGTCTTCGCTCCTGCTTCGATTTACGTGCGATTCCTCCGTAATATCACGAGCCACCACGGCAAGAGGAGAGGACTAAGATGTCGCTTCGAATATTCTTTTTACCTCTACCCGCGAATACAAGAGAGAATTTGAAAGACGATTCCCTTTGATTTCCTATTGGGTCGATATCCTCACTAATTTATAGACTGAACCGAGTTATGAGGTAACGTTGTCATCGAGGCAGATAAAGGACAGATGTATTTTAAATTCCTTCATTGGGGGTGGTGGGATTGTAGTCGATAGATTTTTGGAATCTCATTCAATGCCTGTATATGGCCGTGCGTTGTTTATGTTATTTCTGCATATAATGTCGTCGTTCTTCGGGCGGGAATTTTTCAATGGCGTAGCGAAGCATGGTTCGAGGCATATCGCGATAACGGGTGTCGAGGAAAGTACAGAGCCGGATTTTATCCTTTTTCCCGACCTCTCGCAGCATCCAGCCTACGGCTTTGCGGATTAGGTCGTGTTTGTTGTACAAGAGAATATCGGCGATAGCGAGGGTGTCGTCAAAACGGCCTTTGCGGATCCATTGCCAAGTGGAGACAATCGAAATGCGTTGTTCCCAGATGAGGCTGCTTTGGGCCAGCCGATAGAGTGGGGTGTGGTCTTGTTCTTCGAGATAGCCTCCGACGATTTGTGCTGCGGATAAATCGACCAAATCCCAGTTGTTGATATATGCGGTATTGGATAAATAGGTGTGGTATATCGCTTCTCGACGGTTGGCATCGGCTTTTTTGAATTGTTCGACCATACATAACAAGGCGGCCATGCGCAACTCGTGAACCGGGTTGTGTAACAGGATTTCGAGTTGGTCGAGCGGGGTATCTAAGTATTGTTTGACGATATTGCGCGTTACAGGAACGGGGATGCCGATGAATATGTCTTGCTCGCCGTATTCTCCTTTTCCGGTTTTAAAGAATCCAGAGAGGGTTTTTGCTTTGTCGGGGTTGGCTGCCGCCCGAATCGCTTGCTCTATGTCTTGTGCTGTGTGCATGATTGAAGATGTCGAGTTTTATTTAAGAAAGGTTCTTTCATTGTTTGCTTCCAAAATTTTCATTTGTTGAATGGCTATTTGGTTAAGTTTGATGAGCCGTTCTTTTTGAGGAATACCTTGTTCTATGAATACGGCATTGAGATTTTCCATATTTGATAAACAAATGAGTTGGTTGATCGTAGCATAGTCTCGAATATTACCTTTTTTGTTAGGATTGGTTTCTCTCCATTGAGCAGCGGTTATACCGAAAAGCGCCATATTCAATACATCTGCTTCGTTTGCATATATAATATTTGCTTGTTGATTTGTAAGTTCCGAGGGAATAAGATTTTGTTTAATGGCATCTGTGTGTATGTGATAATTGATTTTTGAGAGTTCTCGTTTGGCAGACCAGCCTAACAGTTTTTGCTCGTTTTCTTTTAGCCGTTGGAATTCCCTAATCAGGTAAACTTTAAATTCAGGACTTATCCACATTGCAAATTCCATAGCAATGTCTTTGTGAGCATAGGTTCCACCATAACGACCGGTTTTGGATACAATGCCTATCGCATGGGTGCTTTCTGTCCATTCTTTGGCACTTAGACGGAAGCTGTTTAATCCGGCTTGGGATTTAATTCTGTCGAATTCGACAGAATTAAAATTTGGATTATAAACTTTTTCCCAAATGCCTAAAAATTCTATCGTATTTCTGTTGCGCAACCAATTGTAGAAAAAATATTCTCCATCTTTGGCCCGTAACATGTCGGTTAATGAGATATAGTCATTATCGTTGATTTGTATAATTCTAATCTCGGTGTCCTCTACTTTTATTTTTGCCATATCGATATTTGTTGAGAAACGAATTTATAAATAAAATTTTATGGATAAATATAATTTTTGATTTTTTTGAAATTTGAAATTTTAGCTTCTTTGGTATAGTCGTTGTCTTTTATAATTATTGTTTTTTACAATGTTTTTAGATGTTAATTTTAAAGGGTTCTGTTGAAAAATTTGCGGATAGGCGGCAAGGTGATGGAAAATATTCGATTCTCAGGAAGATAAAATTTGAATAAATGATTGATATATAGTCGTATATGATAAAAATTGGAATGCGGGAATCAAGAAGAAATAGAACAGTCGGTTCTTTGGGCTGGGTGTAAATCCTTTTTTGGGGAAAGAAAAAGAGTGGGTTTGCTTAAAATGACTATTTTTGTAGTGAAGCTACGAAACATAGATTACGTGTTGTCATCGTCAAGTAAATTTGTTTTTACTCAGGGTTTGTGCTATGTTCGTTTTTTAGAAAGATAATTTGAAAACAGTCTCGGCATGGTTCTCAATTACATTTGGATCGCATTTTTCGTTATTGCTTTTGTGGTGGCGGTGGTACAGACTTTCGTATATGGAAACACGGGAATCTGGACCGATATTATGAATGCTTCGTTTTCCTCGGCTCGGAGTGCGTTCGATATTTCTTTGGGTTTGACAGGAGTTCTTACGTTGTGGCTCGGACTTATGAAAATAGGGGAGCGGGGTGGGGTAGTCGCTGTTTTGTCGCGTTGGATCAGTCCGTTGTTTTCCCGACTTTTCCCGGGAGTTCCCAAAGGGCATCCAGCTTTGGGGTCGATGTTCATGAATGTTTCTGCCAATATGTTGGGGTTGGACAATGCTGCTACTCCATTGGGATTGAAGGCGATGAGAGAGTTGCAAGAGTTGAATCCCAAGAAGGACACGGCAACCGATGCCATGCTGATGTTCTTGGTTTTGAACGCTTCGGGGTTGACCTTGATTCCTATCGGGGTGATGACTTATCGGGCACAGATGGGGGCAGCCAATCCTTCGGACGTTTTCTTGCCCATTTTAATCGCCACGTTTATGGCGACGTTCGTGGGGCTTTTGGCATTGTGTATCAAACAGCGAATCAATATATTCGACCGGGTAATTCTGCTATGGGGATTGGGGCTTACCGCTTTTGTGGGCGGGGTGTTTTATTATTTCTCCTCTTTGCCGGAAGAGAAGATTTCGTCTTATTCGGCTTTTGCAGCCAACAGTATTCTGTTTACGATTATCGTAATTTTTATCGTGGCGGGGTTTGTCAAGCGAATCAATGTTTACGATGCTTTTATAGAGGGCGCGAAAGAGGGTTTTAAGACGGCGGTTATGATCATACCCTATTTAGTGGCTATTCTCGTGGCTATCGGGATATTTCGGGCATCGGGAGCGATGGATTATATCGTCGAGGGTTTTGCTACGGTTTTCGGTTGGTTGGGAATAGATACCGAATTTGTGGGGGCATTGCCTACGGCTTTGATGAAGTCGTTGAGCGGTAGCGGTTCGCGAGGTATGATGGTCGATGCGATGTCGGCTTATGGTGTAGACTCCTTTGTGGGTAGGGTAGCTTGTACCGTGCAAGGATCGACCGACACGACATTTTATATCTTGGCGGTCTATTTCGGTAGCGTAGGGGTGCGTAAGACCCGCTATGCGGTCGGCTACGCTTTGCTGGCCGATGTGATAGGGGCTATTTCGGCTATTACGGTTTCTTATTTCTTCTTCAAGTAATTCTTATTCGCAGAATTGCACTATCTTTGCAGAGTATGCGGAAATGGGTTCGTACCTCGTATAAACGAGGATTCGGCCTCCGTAGCTGTGCGTTGCGAGTGTTTTATAAGATAAAAGAGATAAAGTCATGGCTGTGAGTTATTTTGCCGAAGACGTCAAGATGCCGGCGATAAAAAAGAGAGAAACGACCGATTGGATACGTCGTGTCGCTTCGGGGTATGGGAAGAAATGCGGCGATATAGCCTATATCTTTTGTTCCGATGAGAAGATTCTCGAAGTGAATAAGGCTTATTTGCAGCATGACTATTATACCGATGTGATTACGTTTGACTATACCGAGGGCGATAAAATAGGCGGTGATATATTTATCAGCGTGGATACTGTCCGTTCCAATGCGGAACAGTTCGGAACCGATTATGACGAAGAGCTTCATCGGATTATCATACACGGTGTTTTGCATTTGTGCGGTATCAACGATAAAGGTCCGGGTGAGCGTGAGATAATGACTCGTCATGAGAACGAGGCTTTGAAGCTGAGGTGATTGAATATATTTCTGATTTCTATGTAGCGGGGGAGGGTTCTTTCCCGATAAAAGTCATGGAGAAATAAGATACGATGGATTTTAATTACGATGTGATAGTGGTGGGTGCAGGGCATGCCGGGTGTGAAGCGGCGTGCGCTTCGGCCAATCTTGGTTCGAAAACCCTGCTTATTACTATGGATATGAATAAGATAGCTCAGATGAGCTGTAATCCTGCGGTCGGTGGTATCGCCAAAGGGCAGATTGTTCGTGAGATTGATGCGTTGGGCGGATTCATGGGGATTGTGACCGATGAGACGGCGATACAATTCAGAATGCTGAACCGCTCGAAAGGTCCGGCCATGTGGAGTCCTCGTTCACAGAGCGACCGAACCAAGTTTATTGCTACTTGGCGCTCTATTTTGGAAAATACGGAGAATCTATATATGTGGCAAGACTCTGTTAATCAGATTCTTGTGAAAGACGGGCGCGTGACGGGCGTGGTGACGGATATGAACGTGACGTTTACGGCGAAATGTGTGGTGTTGACGACCGGTACTTTTATGAACGGTTTGATGCATATCGGTCGTACCCGACTGCAAGGGGGGCGTATCTCTGAGCCGGCATCGTACGGTATTACCGAGCAGCTCGTGGAGCTGGGTTTTACTGCCGGACGTATGAAAACGGGAACACCGGTTCGAATCGATGGCCGAAGTATTCATTTCGAGGAGGCGACCGAGCAGAGAGGGGAAGACGATTTTCACAAATTTTCTTTCCTCGATTTCCAGCCTCGTCCGTTGAAACAACGTAGTTGTTGGACTATTTATACGAATGAACAAGTACACGATATATTACGTGCAGGTCTGCCCGATTCGCCTTTGTATAACGGTCAGATACAAAGTATAGGACCTCGCTATTGTCCCAGTATAGAGACAAAAATAGTGACATTTCCCGATAAAACGGAACACCAGTTGTTTCTCGAACCAGAAGGGGAGACTACGCAGGAATATTATTTGAACGGTTTTTCTTCGTCGTTGCCTTTGGATATTCAGATAAAGGCGTTGCAAGAAATTCCGGCATTGCGAGATGTGCGTATATATCGTCCCGGTTATGCGATCGAATATGATTATTTCGACCCTACACAATTAAATCATAATTTGGAAACTAAACAGATTTCCAATCTTTTCTTTGCGGGACAAATCAATGGCACGACGGGGTATGAAGAGGCCGGAGGACAGGGGCTTATCGCCGGAATAAACGCTCATATCAATTGTCACGGAGGTGCTCCGTTTACATTGGGGCGGGACGAAGCCTATATAGGGGTTTTGATCGACGATTTGGTGACAAAAGGTGTCGATGAACCTTATCGTATGTTCACTTCGAGAGCCGAATATCGTATTTTGTTGCGTCAGGACGATGCCGATATGCGCCTTACCGAGCGAGCTTATCGGTTAGGGTTGGCGAAACGGGAGCGATATGATTTGTTGACGGCGAAACGGGATAGCGTGGACCGGTTGATTCGGTTTGCGCAAAACTATTCTATAAAACCGGCCTATATAAACGAAGGTTTGGAAGCTCTGGGAACAGCTCCCTTGAAACAGGGGGTGCGATTGATTGATTTGATATTACGTCCCCAGTTGGATATGGCCAAACTTTCGACATTGGTTCCTGCGTTGAAACAAGAAATTTCTGTTATAAAGAATCGCAGAGAAGAAATTGTAGAGGCTGCCGAGATTAAGATGAAGTATCAAGGTTATATCGATAGGGAGAAAATGATTGCCGATAAAATTTCTCGTTTGGAACATATTCGCATACGAGGGAAATTCGATTATAGCCAGATACATGCATTATCGACCGAAGCTCGTCAGAAATTGGAAAGAATAGATCCCGAGACCATAGCGCAGGCTTCGCGCATACCGGGTATTTCGCCGAGCGATATAAACATATTGCTGCTGTTGGTGGGACGTTGATGTTTCACGTGAAACAAATCGCCGGAAAGCCTTTAAATAAAGGGATAGAACGAATAAAACAATAAAAATAAAATGAGTGTAGAGATTATTAAAAGTAAGATTCGCGATGTTGTTGACTTCCCTCAAAAGGGAATTGTTTTTAGAGATTTGACAACAGTTTTCAAAGATGCGGATTATTTGAGGGAATTGTCGGATATGCTTACTGCCATATATGCCGAAAAGGGTATTACGAAAGTAGTGGGTATAGAGTCTCGCGGTTTTATTATGGGACCTATATTAGCGACGCGTATCGGAGCCGGATTCGTGCCTATGCGCAAACCGGGAAAACTTCCTGCTGAAACTTGGCAGGAAAGTTATACCAAAGAGTATGGCGTAGATGTCATAGAGATTCACAAGGATGCCCTTTGTGAAAACGATGTTGTTTTATTGCACGATGATTTGTTGGCGACAGGTGGGACTATGTTGGCCGCTTATAATTTGGTAAAACGATTCAACCCGAAGAAAGTCTATGTCAATTTTCTCGTTGAATTGGAGTTTTTGAAAGGAAGGAATTTATTTCCGAACGATGTGGAAATCGAATCTCTGATAAAATATTGATACGGATTGATCGATAAAAACGAAAATATTAAGAATAAGCTCGCCCTTTTACCGGATACCCCGGGCGTATACCAATATTTCGATAAAACGGGAAAGATTATTTATGTAGGTAAGGCGAAGAATCTGAAACGTCGTGTGTCTTCTTATTTCAATAAGGTGCATGATTCGCCTAAGACTAATATTCTCGTCAAAAATATTTATGATCTTCAATATATCGTCGTCAAGACCGAGGAAGATGCTTTGCATCTTGAAAACAGCCTTATCAAAGCATACAAGCCCCGGTATAACGTTTTGTTGAAAGACGACAAGACTTATCCGTGGATTTGTTTGCGTAACGAACATTTTCCCCGGGTGTTTCTGACTCGCAAAGTTTATAAGGACGGTTCGAAATATTATGGCCCGTATGCCAATGTACACTTGGCGAAAACCGTGTTGGGGTTAATTCGAGAATTATATCCTATTCGCACATGCAATTATGCATTGACTCCTGAAAATATCGAAAAAAATCGTTTTCGGGTTTGTCTGCAATATCACATTAAAAATTGCAAGGGGTGTTGTGTAGGCAAAATATCGGAACAAGAATATAACGGATATATCGAACAGGTGCGTCAGATTCTCAACGGAGACATACACCAGTTGAGTAACCATTTGTTGGAAGAGATGTCGTCCCTGTCTGCCGAGCTGCGTTTCGAGGAAGCTCAGGTTGTTAAGGAAAAATACGATTTAATCGAGAAGTATAAAGCTAAATCGGTTATCGTGAATCCGGCTTTGCACGAAATCGATGTCTTTTCTTACGATGAGGACGAGGGGGTAGCTTTTGTGAATTATATGCACGTGCGAGGCGGCTCGATCGTACAAAGTATTACTATCGAGTATAAGAAAAAGCTCGATGAATCTGCTTCTGAAATTTTGTCATTGGGTATTGCCGAATTACGTTCCCGATTCGGAAGTCGGGCTAAGGAGGCTCTTGTACCGTTTTTGCCGGAGTCTGATTTTATTGACCTTGAATTTGTCGTTCCGCAAAGGGGGGATAAGAGAAAATTACTCGCGGTATCGGAGCAGAATGTGAAGCAATATAAGGTAGATCGATTGAAACAAAGCGAGAAGCTGAATCCAGAACAGAGAGTCATGCGGATATTGACCCGGATACAACAGGATTTCAGGTTGCCCGAATTGCCGTGGCACATGGAGTGTTTCGACAATTCGAATATACAGGGTACGAATCCGGTCGCCTCTTGTGTGGTGTTCAAGAAAGCGAAACCATCGAAAAAAGACTATCGCCATTTCGATATTAAGACTGTCGTGGGGCCTGACGATTTTGCTTCCATGCGTGAGATTATTTATCGCCGGTATCGTCGTTTGCTCGATGAAGGAGAGGAGTTACCGCAGTTGATTATTGTCGATGGCGGGAAAGGGCAATTGAGTGCGGCTTTGGAGTCGATCGACGCTCTTGGATTGAGGGGTAAAGTTTCGATAGTGGGTATTGCCAAGCGTTTAGAGGAAATTTATTTTCCCGGAGATTCCTTGCCTCTTTATATAGACAAGAATTCGGAGTCGTTACGAGTTATTCAGCACATGCGAGACGAGGCTCATCGGTTCGGTATTACATTTCATCGAAATAAACGGAGTAAAGGGCAGGTGAAGTCGGCGTTAGATTCCATTCCCGGTATCGGCCCCAAGAGTCGGGATTTGTTGCTGTCTCATTTCAAGAGTGTGAAACGGATTAAGGAGGCTTCGGAATCTGATTTGATGGCAGTCGTGGGGACGGCGAAAGCTAAAATCATAAAAAAATATTTGATTTAAACTATAATTATTTGATTTTCAGATTTTTAATTTGCTATTCCTTTATGGCCGGCTTTGAAAGCCGTTATACTACGTATAATCAAGTAAGTTTGCTTCTGTTTTGGATTTACATTATCTTTGTCTAATGCGAAAATAGGATGCGATTCGGAATGAAAAACGAGTGTATTCGTTTTATCTTGTACACTCCTTTCTCTATCTTTGCATGATAAGAAATGAATTTCCTATGAGAGTAGTCGTTCAAAGAGTGAAGAGGGCTTCGGTGCGGATAGGCGGAGAATTACATTCCTCCATAGAAGCCGGTCTTTTGATTTTGTTGGGAGTGGAAGATAGCGACGAATCGTCGGATATCGAATGGTTGGTGAAGAAATGTGCCAATCTGCGTATCTTTGACGATGAGAACGGGGTTATGAACCGATCTTTAATCGATATAAACGGAGAAGTGATGATTGTTAGTCAGTTCACGTTAATGGCATCGACCAAGAAGGGAAACAGGCCCTCTTATATCCGGGCGGCCGGACATGAGCACGCTGTCCCTATGTACGAGGCTTTTTGCCGTCGTTTTTCGGAGGAAATTTCCAAAACGGTGGCTACGGGTGTCTTCGGCGCCGACATGCAGGTAGAACTCGTGAACGACGGGCCGGTAACGATTTGTATGGATACGAAAAACAAGGAGTGATCTTATGACGATAAAAGAAGCGCAGGAACAGGTCGATAAATGGATTAAAAGCGTTGGCGTGAGATATTTCAGCGAATTGACGAATATGGCTATATTGACCGAAGAAGTGGGAGAGGTGGCGCGTATCATTTCCCGTCGGTACGGCGATCAGTCGTTTAAATCGGGGGAGGAGAACAGTGATTTATCGGACGAATTGTGCGATGTTTTCTGGGTATTGCTGTGCCTTGCCAACCAAACAGGGGTAGATTTGACCTCTGCTTTTGAAAAGAATATGGAGAAGAAGACAAATAGAGATAAAACAAGACATATCAACAATCCTAAATTAACAAAAAATGGATAGATACGAAGAAATGTTGAGTCGGTATAAAACCGATTTAGACGATGCACAAGTGGCATCGGCCGTAGAAAAGATCGTGTGGGATAATTTGGCAACGAACAGTACTCCCGATGTATATAAGTTTTTGTTCAGCTGTATCGATCTGACTTCGTTGCATACAGAGGATAATACCGATTCGATTACTAAGTTTACCAAACGAGTGAACGATTTCGAAGAGGAGCATCCGGAGATGCCCAGCGTGGCCGCGATTTGTGTGTATCCTAATTTCGCGGGTACGGTTCGCGCTAATCTCGATGTGTCTTCTGTGAATATTGCTGCCGTGTCCGGCGGTTTTCCCACTTCGCAGACTTTTACCGAGGTGAAAGTAGCCGAGACGGCTTTGGCTCTCGGCGATGGAGCCGATGAAATAGATATTGTCATCAATGTGGGTAATTTTTTAGGCGGAAATTACGAGGAAATGTGCCAAGAAATCGAAGAACTCAAACAAACTTGTAGAGATGCTCATTTGAAAGTGATCCTCGAAACAGGAGCCTTAAAAACGGCTTCTAATATTAAGAAGGCTTCTTTGTTGTCTATATACTCGGGAGCCGATTTCATAAAGACTTCTACGGGTAAGAGCGAGCCGGCTGCGACTCTCGAAGCCGCTTATGTGATGTGTCAGGCCATTAAGGAATATTATGAGCAGACCGGGACGATGATCGGGTTTAAGCCTGCCGGTGGAATTTCTACGACAGCCGATGCTGTGAAGTATTATTGTGTGGTGAAAGAAGTGCTCGGTGAAAAATGGTTGACTAACGAATATTTCAGAATCGGGGCCAGCCGTTTGGCCAACAATTTACTTTCGGATATTTGGGGAAATCCCACGAAATTCTTTTAGATAAAATAGTTTGACGAAAATAAAGAAGCCCGGTACAATCCGGGCTTCTTTATTTTTATGATAACCAGCATGTTAAATGAACGAATCGTCATAAGCCATTTTTGCATCGGTCACGAATTGTTTTATTTTCTGTTCTTCGCTTTTGGGGCAGATGAGCAGCACATTATCGGCTTCGGCTATGATGTAATCGTGAAGTCCTTCGACAACGACCAATTTTTCCCCCTTCACGGCTATGACACTGCCCGTTGTGTTGTAGAGTAACGCTTTGCAGTTTTGGGTTACGTTTTCGTCTTTATTTTTGGGTGAGTGGTCGTACAGGGCACTCCAAGAACCTAAATCGCTCCACCCGAATTCTGCGCAAAGCACAAATACGTTCGAGGCTTTTTCCATGATACCGAAATCTATCGATATACTGGGGCAGGCTGCGAAATTTTCGTCGATAAAATGTTTTTCTTCGGGCGTGTTGAATACTTTGATGTTTTCTTCGAATCGGTTCGAAATATCGGGTAAAAACCGTTGGAACGCTTTGATAATTGTCTGTACATTCCAAATGAAAATACCGGAGTTCCAGAAAAATTCGCCGCTCTCCACGAACATTTTGGCAAATTCGAGATTGGGTTTTTCGGTAAATGTTTTTACGGTCTTTATATTATCTTCGGCATCTTCGCCTATCTGAATATATCCGTATCCCGTTTCAGGACGATTGGGCTTTATACCTAAGGTGAGCAGCGCCGGATATTTTGATACGAAATCGAGCCCGCGATTGACGCATTGAGCGAATTCGTCTTCTTTGAGAATGAGATGATCCGAAGGGGCTACGACGATATTGGCATTCGGGTTGAGTGCCTGAATATGATAAGAGGCCCAAGCGATACAGGGAGCTGTATTTCTTCGGGTCGGTTCCAGCAAAATATTTTCTTCGGCAATATCGGGTAGCTGTTCTTTTACCAAATCGACATATATTTCGTTTGTGACGATGAATATATGGTCTTTGGGTATTATTTTTATAAATCTGTCATAACTCATTTGGAGGAGCGAACGTCCTATCCCGAAAAAGTCGAGGAATTGCTTGGGTCTGTTGTTTCGGCTAAAAGGCCAAAAGCGACTTCCGATACCACCTCCCATGATTACACAATATCTATTTTCCATAGTCGTGTCGTTTTTTTAATGTTAATTCTTCTGCTAAAATAGCTATTTTTTTATTAGAAAGACAGCTCGAATAACTTTTTTTGAAAAAAAACAGAGATTATTTGTCTTATTCAAAATCTGTTTTTATCTTTGCACCGCATTTAAGCCCAGATGGCGGAATCGGTAGACGCGCTGGTCTCAAACACCAGTGGATTAACCTCCATGCCGGTTCGATCCCGGCTCTGGGTACAAAGATAAAAGCTAAGTGTTGAGCAATCATCATTTAGCTTTTTATTTTGCCTAAAATTTTCCCATATTAGGCTCCATATTTTCCCCACGCGTAGCAGTATTTAAGACCAATTATCTTTGCTTGTAAAGAGAATTGATAAAAACAAAGCAAACGAAAAGAACAATCGGTTCATTTTCTCTCGTTTGCTTTATAGAATATGTAAGTTTAACTGCTTAACCACAGCGATGCATCAATCCAATATATGTTCTGGTATAGATGTAGTGCTTAACATTCCTGTAATTTGATAATCTGTATTAGGAACAGTCAGTTTCATAGTCATATCTATCGGCGCAGGACTTTTTGTATGTACACTATCGAAGAGTTTGCCCCACTCTACGCCCAAATAGGCTTGAATAACACTTAATACTAGTGAGGAATTTGCATTGATTTGAAAGTCATAAGATTTTGTCGTGGCGTCATTATCTGTAATATTTAGATGTAAACCGGGAATGCCATTAAATTGAGGTAGGGCATCGTCGGGTGTGACAAAAAACTCATAGCTGCCTTTTGCTATCGGTTGTTCAGATAACCGTCCGTGAATTTTGTCTATGGCGAAAATATAGCACTCTTTTTCTTGGTTATTTACGAAAAAGAGCGTTGTATTGGCTTCCAGTGCCGGATAATTGCTCTCGGATATAGCGTATGCCAAATAGCAGTCCGTTACTTTAACCTCAACTTTTTCCACATCATTTGTTACATTGTCAATAATAGTCAAGGTTGTGACTCCTTTCTGCATACCATACAGATTGATATGCCCTTTTAGGTTATCTTCCTCCCAATCATCGTTGTATTTCGAATAAATGGCTTGTAATACGTCTTCATTTTCTATGTCCAAGCTGATGTCTCCGCTGCCATTTGTGATTGAAATAGAAGTGGAACTTCGTTCTAGTCGTATTTCATAGTAGTCTTTTTCGAGAATGAATGGTGTTGGTGTATTTTCAATATTATCATCACTGCAAGCTACAATAAACAGGCACGTAATTAAAAGAACCGAATTGATAAGTTTATTCATATCCGCACAATTCCCTATTGGCTCTGTCGGGTTATTAAATTTACAGATTGAAAAACGTGAGCCAACTATGTCACGTCTAAGTGAAGGCCGTAGGAAATCTTTGATGCAGATGTAACAATAGCAGTCCACGCTATATGCGTAAGAACCACTATGCTATCTCTTGCATCGGTTTGAAAACTTCCTACATTTTCACCTATAAGATAAACATAACGTTTCTTCTTTTTTAAAGTGTCTTGGAGAGAGTTCCCTCAATCCACTCACAAAGATATGCGGTTTAGTTGAAATCCAGTCAAATACTATCAGATTACATTCTGAATACCCTATTTTTCTTCTCTATCTGTATGGAATTGAGCAGACTTTGCTGTAATTTCTCCCATTGCACCTTGAACCATTGGATTATTGGCGTATTATTTAGGGATTGTTTCTACAAAATGGATAGGATATTTGTTCCAGTATTTTTTATAAATTCTATTTTCCTGACCGTCTAAGTTGAGTGGATACATTCGAAATGTAACCCATTTGTTTTTAGGTTGCCACAATTCGTTATAGGAATATCGGTATTTCATACCGATGGCTTGCATCACCCTTCCGCTTCTTGGATTGTTTACATCGTGTGTGGCCGTGATATAGGGTATTTCGATATGTTTTTCACTTGGGTATAATTTGTCCTACAAATATAACGTGAATATTGGATCGAAAGCCGTATGGACAATGGATTTATATAATAATTTTTCATATAGATGTAATATTATATCAAACTTATTTTAATCGAAATTCTTTTGCTATTTCAATATTTTTTTCAATCTTGCAATGCTCTTAGATTCTATTAATAGGAAATGGACGATAGCGCTTTAACCCATCAGTTAAAACAGGGTAACCAGTTAGCTTTTACCATTCTTTATGACACTTATTCGGAGCAGGTGTATAGACTTGCGTTTAAATATTTGTGTAATAAAGAGCTGGCAGAAGATGCTGTGCAGAATCTTTTCATGAAAGTTTGGATTAAACGAACCTCTCTCGATGAGAGCCGCCCATTGAATCATTTTTTATTTACCGTTTTAAAAAACGATTTACTTACTATCCTTCGTGATCCCAAGAATCATATCTTTGTTTTGGACGATTGTTTGGAGTTATTGGAGCGTATAGACGGGGGCAACCAAGACGATGAGGATATGGATAAAGAGCAATTGGATTTGGTGCGCCATGCTATCGAACAGTTGTCTCCTCAAAGGAGGAAAATTTTTTCTTTGAAAATTTCGGGAAAGTATTCTAACCAAGAAATTGCAGATAAGCTAAATCTTTCTGTCAATACAATAAAATTCCAGTATAGCCAGTCTCTGAAACAGATAAAGGAGATTGTTCGTAAGTGTGCTATTTCCCTTTTGATGTAATGCTTAAAATAAGTTAATGTAATATCTGTATATAATACTTTTTGAAATTTATATAGTATTATATAATGAAAGCCAATGAAACATGCATTTTAGAAAACGACATCAGACCGATTCTGAGATATTGAAATATATATCCGGGCATATCGACAAAGATATAAACCGGCTGTTAAATGCCGAATCTTTGCCAATGGGAGGATGCGATGTGCCGGATTTCGATAAATTCGGCGTGTATGAAAGTTTGGCGCAGAGAATAGGTCGAAGCGAAAGACGAAATGTCTGGACGGTTTGTAAATGGGCTTGTGCCATTGCATTGGTATTGTTGAATGTCGGATATTTGGCTTATCAGAATATCGATTTATCGAAGCCTGTCTATAAAGAGGTTTGTTCTTTGAAGGGAGAACGATTGGTCGTATTGCTCGAAGATGGAACGAGAGTGTGGTTGAATGCAGACTCGAAGTTGGTTTATCCAGAGCAATTTGCGAAAGATAAAAGAGAAGTATCGTTAGTAGGCGAGGCTTATTTTGAAGTAAAGAAGGATATATCTAAACCGTTCATGGTACAGGCAGACGAAATGAATATCCGTGTAACGGGAACGAGTTTTAACGTATCGGGATATCCTACGGATTCGGTGGTTACGACCACGTTGGACGAAGGGGGTATAGTGATAAGTTATCCGTATGCAGAAAAATCGGGAACGTATCAGATGGCTCCCGGCCAGACGGCAATTTATGAAAAAGGAAGTAGGCTTTGTAAAGTCATGAAGAACGAGTATTATAAAGATGCTTCTGTTTGGAAGGAAAATAAATTGATATTCAGAAATGCTCCTTTGGAAGAGGTCTTGACTACATTGTCTCGACAATTTGACGTTTCTTTTGATATCCGCAGTGAAAAGATAGCTGCGTTCACATATAATTTCACCTGCAAGCTAAACAATTTGTCAGGTATTTTTGAAATGATGTCTGCCATTACCCCAATTAAGTTTAATGAAATATCGGAGAATGTATATGCTGTGAAAGAAAAATAATTAGTCTAATAACATATAAACACTAGAAATTTATGCTGAAAAAACACGTTTTTTCATACATCAGAAAATGGTGTATGGTAGGAGGGCTTTGTCTTGCTTTTCCGTGGGTTGCTTATGCTCAGCAACAGAAAATCTCGTTAAACATTCAGAATGTTACATTGAAACAAGCGATGGAACAGATAAAGGAGCAAGCTGTTGTAAATGTGGCATATAGTAAGGAATTTGTAGACCCGAACAAGACCGTTTCCTTGAAGGTCGAAAATGTGAGTTTGCAGACGGCGCTGACCCAACTATTTAAGGGTACAGATGTCGGATTCCGTTTCTTGGATAATAGTGTTCTTTTATACAATCAAAAGGAACAAGACAGTTCGGGAGCTGCATCGAAAGAGCAACAAATCGTATCGGTCAAAGGTACTGTCGTAGATCAAGTGACCGGCGAGCCTATTATCGGAGCGTCTGTTGCCGTAGAGGGATCATCGAAAGGAACCAGTACCGATTTGGACGGTAAATATTCGTTAAACGCACCCGTGGGTAGTACTTTGAAATTTTCTTATGTCGGATATAAGGAAACGAAAAAAGAGGTATTGCAGGCCGGGGTGTTAGATGTTTCTCTCATGGAGAGTTCTGTTTCTTTGGACGATGTGGTGGTCGTCGGTTATGGCGTACAGAAGAAGGTGAACGTAACCGGGGCCGTATCTATGGTAAAAGGAGATGAATTGGAAAACCGTCCCGTCGCTAATGTCAGTGCGGGGTTACAAGGCTTATTGCCGGGTGTGAGCATTACGTCTTCGTCTGGGCAGCCCGGAGCCGTGCCTTCAATAACGGTTCGTGGTGTCAGTACCATAAATAGTAGTACCGCACCTCTTATATTGATTGACGGAGTTTCGGGTGGAGATTTGAATTTATTGAATCCCAATGATGTAGAGAGTGTGTCGGTTTTGAAGGATGCTGCATCTGCCGCTATTTACGGAGCTCGTGCGGCCAACGGGGTTATTTTGATTACAACCAAGCAGGGCAAACGAAAGGAGAAGGCTACATTGACCTATTCGGGATATGTGGGTATGCAAACACCTACCGCTTTGCCGGAATTGGTAACAGGCCGGCAGTATATGGAGTTGTCTAACGAGGCAATGTCTGCCGCCGGTTTTTCCAGACCTTATGATGTGGATGCTTTTGAAAAATATGATTCGGGAATGTATCCCAATGAATATTCGAACACAGATTGGGTGAATGAAATTTTTAAGAAGCATGCGTTGCAAACGAGTCACTCGGTAAGTGTAAGAGGTGGAAGCGAGAAAAGCAGCTACTTTATGTCTTACGGTTATTTAGATCAAGATGGATTGGTTGTGGGTGATGCATTTAAAACAAAACGGCACAATGCAAGAATCAATGTGAATACAGAGGTTTTCGATCGATTGAAAATAAACGGGAATGTCAGTTTTGTCGATTATTACCGTAATGCGTCCGGATTTTCGGGTACTGGTGGCGTATTTCGTTTAGCCCAACGTATGTCTCCGCTGTTACCGGTGAAATGGCAACAACAAAATGAGATGGGATTATGGGAAGACACCGAATATTGGTCCAGCGGGAGTATAAATAATCCTGTTTATGTTGCCACAGAGGGTGGAGAGGAAAAGAGAAAATCTCGTACATTGAATACTATCGTGAGTGCGGATTTGCGTATAATCGACGGTTTGAATTTAGGAGGACAATATGCTGCGAACTATTATTTCAGAGAAACTGATAAGTTTACTCCTACGTTACCGGAATATTTTTCAGACGGGACTCCCGATCCTGCTAATAAAAATATGAGAAATTCGGTGAGCCAAGCACATCAAGATGCTTTGACTCAAACCTTACAGTTAACTTTGAATTTTCAGAAGCAGATCAATAAACATGAAATTGGAGCTCTGTTGGGATATTCGCAAGAGTGGTATAATTTCAGTAGTTTAAGCGCGAGTCGTAAGAAAATACCATTTGATGGCATTTATGTGATCGATGCAGGGACCGAGGATATTACGAATAGCGGTACGAAGAGTTCTTGGGCTTTGCGCTCTTATTTCGGCCGTGTGAATTATGCGTTTGATGGAAAGTATTTGGTAGAAGCGAATATGCGTATCGATGGTACTTCTCGCTTCGCTAGGGATAATCGTTGGGGATATTTTCCATCTTTCTCGGCTGGTTGGAATTTTTCCAGAGAAGAATTTATGCAGTTTGCAGAACCTGTGTTGAGTTCCGGTAAACTAAGGGCTTCTTGGGGTGAATTAGGAAACCAGAATGTGGGTAGCGATTATTATCCATATTTGACTCCTATTGATTCGGGAGAAAGTTATCCGATCGGAGGAAAACAGAATATCGGTTTTCAACAAAGTAAATTGGGAAATGCCAATATCAAGTGGGAAACGATAAGAATGTTGAATGTCGGCGTAGATTTAACTTTCTTTAATAATAGGTTGGCCGCTTCTTTCGATTGGTTTAAGAAAGATAATATCGATGCATTGGTGAAACCTGTTTATCCTACGGTCGTAGGAATCACCGGAACGGCTAATTTGCCTTATGAAAACATGGGTAAAATCGAAAATAAAGGTTGGGAGCTTGAAATCGGTTGGCGAGACCAGATTGGAGAAGTGAAATATAATTTGCTATTCAATCTTTCTGATGCCAAGAATAAAATTGTCGATTTAGGAACGAGTGAACCTCGATTAACCAATAACATTCGTAGAGAAGGAGATCCTATCGACGCTTATTATGGTTATTTGACCGATGGTTTGGCACAGATTGATGACTTTGGCGGTGTCGATAGTAATGGAAAGTATATTAATCCTAAGTTCGCTATTCCAAAAGCGGCAGAAGCTATAACACAACCGGGAGATATTAAATATCGAGATATTTCTGGACCCGGTGGAATTCCAGATGGAGAAATAGATGAATATGATAAGGTTGTATTTGGCGATCCGTATCCGCATTATTCCTATTCATTGAGAGGCCAGTTGCAATGGAGAGATTGGGATTTTAGTTTTTATTTCCAAGGAGTGGGGAAAGTAAATGGTTATCTGTCAGATGAAGCCCGTCACTGTTTTATCAACGATTATTCTATTCCTAAGGTAGAACATTTGGATCGCTGGACTCCTAACAACCCCGATGCCACATATCCTAGACTGTATCAAGCTCAATCTCATAATTTATTATTCAGTGATTATTGGAAAGAAGATGCTTCGTATTTGCGTTTGAAAAATGTACAATTGGGTTATTCTATTCCCAAAAAACTTCTTAATCGATGGAAAATAGAGGGGTTGCGATTGTATGCGTCGGCAGATAATTTACTGACATTCACTAAATATTTCGGTGCTTATGATCCGGAAGTACGGGAATCTTCAGGTGATGTTTATCCCCAAGTAAAGACATACGTATTCGGTTTAGTTCTTTCATTTTAATAAATACCATTGAATATGAAAACGATTAAATATATTGCGGCTTTTTTGCCGTTGGCATCATTGTTGGTTTCATGTAACGATGATTTTTTAGACAGATATCCTCAGGATTCCGTGACTAATGAAACTTATTGGAAGACGGAGGAGCAGTTGCGCGCGGCATTGTATCCTTGTTATGAAACATTTGAATATGAGTTGTTGATTAAATGGGCAGAGTCTACGGCCGAAACTGTAATATGGGGTAATAAAAACAGCGGACTTTCCAAAGTATCGGGAGGGAAACATGCTTATACCGATGGGTTCCCCTTTACTTCGTATTGGAGATATTCTTACGGACATATTCACACTTGCAATAATTTCCTAGATAATTACAATCGGGCCGAAATCGACCAAGATGTTAAAGATGTCTATGCCGCCGAGGTGAAGGTCATAAGGTCGTGGGTATATTTTATGTTGACGACTTTTTTTGGAGATGTTCCCTGGATTAACCATGTTATTACGTCCGAAGGAGCTTATGGACCTCGTACTCCACGAAGTGAAGTTATCGATAGCTTAATGACCGATTTGGATTGGGCTGCTTCGAAATTGCCTCATGAAAGGCAAACGGGAGATAATGTAGGTCGTATAGACCGCTGGGGGGCTTTGGCGATGAAAGCGCGTATCGCCCTTCAAAACGAACGTTATGATATTGCTGCCAAAGCTGCCAAAGAGATTATAGACGATGGCCCCTACGATCTTTATGATTATGAAAAATTGTATCATCTCGAAGGAGATATAGAGAATAATCCAGATAATAACGAAGCGATTATTTCCAGTATCTATGTGAATGATATTCGCAATAACAACATGTCGAACGAGACTTGTTCGCCGGTGGATTTTATTCGATTTAATCCTACCAAAACGTTGGTCGATGCTTATTTATGTATCGATGGTATGCCTGCTAAGCCGGGATTGGAGTATTATAAACGTACAGATATAAAAACGTCACCTCTGTATAAGTATCCTGAGGAACATTATGCCGATTATTTCCAAAACAGGGATCCGAGAATGAGAATGACGTTGTTTACTCCCGGTGATCAATGGGGTGGCGGTGACGATGGAGATACCGAATATCGCCGTCCGAACGATATATTTCAGTTACCACGCTTCTCGTCGTTACAACCCGGCCGGAACGGAGCTAACGGGATAACCGGCTTTTATTTCAAAAAATACAACGAGATAAGTATTGCTGGAAATGCCAACAGGTCTCACACCAATTTGAACGTAATTCGTTATCCAGAGGTTCTTTTGATTTATGCAGAAGCTCTTTATAAGATGAACGGGACATTGACCCAAACTGAAATCGATGAGACTATTAATCGTTTGAGAGATCGAGTGGGTATGCATCGAATGGATTTGAAGGAGCTGCAACAGTGGAATCTCGATTTGTGGACCGAAATAAAGAGAGAGCGACGTATCGAGCTTTCGTTCGACGGTATGCGATATGCAGATATAATGCGTTGGAGAGAAGGTGAATTGCGTTTTGGTCGGGCTATTACAGGGCCTAGTCTAACCGTTTGTATGAACGATTTGGGCGCTAATCCTTATCCCGATACCGGAGTCGATGAATTCGGCGATGTGATTTACGAAAAATCGAGAGCAGAAGGAGGTCCCCGTTATTTCGATCCGGCTATGCATTATTTGTGGCCTGTGCCTTATGAGGAAAGAATGAAAAATCCTCTGTTGGGTCAAAATCCCGGTTGGCCGGAATAAGTTGAATTTCTAATCCACACTATTAGAATCCTAATAGTGTGGATATTAATGGACTATAAAATATGATTACGATGAAACGTGTGTTTATATTGATGATGAGTATCTGTGCGGTTTTTATGGGTTGTAGTAAAGCCAATGAACCGCAAGGTGATGCCGGTTGGGGTGGTAACACTGAACCCAAAGAAAACCTGGTCGTGATGAGTTATAACATAAAACATTGTGCACCCTATTATGGTGTATCGGGTGAAACAACAACCGCAGATGTGAATAACGTTGCGAATGTGATAAAAAGCAAAAAGCCAGATGTAGTTTTGTTGCAAGAGGTAGATTATAAAACGACAAGAAGTTTGGGTGTGGATCAGGCTAAAGAATTGGCAGAATTGGCCGGTTATCCGTATTATTATTTTTTCAAACAAAAAGATTTTCAAGGCGGGGCTTATGGTGCAGCTATCCTTTCTTCTTTTCAAATGAGCGAAATCGTAAATCATGATCTCCCGAAAGAGATAGATGGACTGACTATTACGGGAAGTAACGTTTTGGGGACAGCCAAGATAAAGTTCAATGGAATCGATGTTTATTTGGCGGTAACCCATTTATCCGTTACTCAGGCGGAAAGGGATAGACAATTCCCCGTTATAATGGAAGAACTTTCTTCTAAAAGCGACTTTCCTATTATTTTAGGAGGGGACTTTAATTCGAAACCGGATAATTCGATTATCGGCAAGTTGGAAGCTGCCGGATTTGTCAGGACGAATACAGATCCGAAAAATTTTACAATTCCTTCTAATGCGCCCAATCGGGAAATAGACTATATCGCTTACAGGCCTTTGGAATATTTTAATGTTGTTTCTCATACTGTCGTTACGGGGGTAAATGCATCCGATCATCTCCCTATTATTTCTGTGTTGAAAATTTCAAAACCGTAGAAAATGAAAGCATTTAAATATCTTTTGATTGTCGTGTTTTTATACCAGTTTGGAAACGTATATGCACAAGACACTTTGAGAATAAAGGTAATGACCTATAATATTCGTTTTGGAGAATTGGCATCGTTGGAGGAACTGGCTTCGCATATAAAGTCTTTCAATCCCGATTTCGTTGCGTTGCAGGAAATAGATTGTAAAACCGATAGAGGAGAGAGAGCTCCGCATCAAATCGGGCGTGACTATATTTCGGAATTGGCATATTTTACAAAGATGTTTGGCGTGTATGGGAAAACAATCGATTATAAGGGTGGATATTATGGTATAGGAATCCTTTCCCGATACCCTTATATCGATACGAAGAAAACTTTTTTGCCGTGGCCCAATAAAGCGCATGAACGTAGAGCTCTGTTAGAGGGTCTGTTTGAAATAGGCGAAGATACGATTTGTTTTGCATCGACACATTTGGATTATCAGTTGCCAAAGACGAGAGAAGCACAGACCGCTTTTATTACCGAGCATTTCAATGATTATCGATACCCTGTGGTTTTAGGAGGAGATTTTAATACAGCTCCTTCGTCAAAGGAAATTAAGTATAATATGTTGGAAAATTGGTTTTTGGCAACCGATTACGGTTTTACTGTTCCCGCTTGGAACCCCAAGAGAAAGATAGATTATATTTTCGCCAGACCTAAACAGGGGTGGAAAATTGTGAGAACTCAAACCGTTCAATCTGTTTTATCCGACCACTTGCCTATTGTGACAGAATTGGAGTATGTAAAATATTAATTTCTTGTTATGAAAAGGGTATTTACATTATCGATATTGATTTTGTTTATAAGTTTATGTACTGGTTCTATATCGGCTGGAACGACGAAGTTACTTTCTTATAACATTAAAGGTCATAGTATGACCTCATCGAGGTTGGCCGATATTGCTACCATTATCAATACGCAAAATCCCGATATCGTGGCTTTGCAAGAAGTCGATAACCGTTCGTTAGGTATCTTTAATCATGATTATTTGAGCGAACTGGCCGAATCTACTGGCATGCATTCGCAGTTTTTTGCTTTGGTGGGGACTTATTATGGCATAGGTATTTTATCGAAGACAGAACCTATATCGGTGAAAACCCAGTCTTTTGCCCCCTCGGATACTTCGAAAGACAAGGAGTCCCGCGGTTTTCTCATTGCCGAATTTGACAACTTCTATTTCCTTTGTACGCATTATTCTCTTAATGCCGATGACCGAGATACTGCGACAGAATGGGCTATCCGCTTTGCACGGCAAAGTGATAAGACTGTCTTTATCGCTGGCGACTTCAATGCTCAGCCTACTTATCGGGCAATGGTGACTTTCAAAGAGTATGGATTTTCGATACTGAACAATACGGCTTTATATACCTATCCGGCTAAGGACCCTACGTCGTGCATAGATATGATTATCTCTTATCGACCCGATGATTCTCTTAAATATACAACCACGGAGACGGGTGTCGTTACCGAAGAACCGGGTCTGACACTTTCAGATGTATCGGATCATTTACCTGTATTCGTTACTATCGAAGCCGAGGGGAGTGCAGTGTATGACGCTACTTCCTTGCAGGAAATAAACCTTATCAGGAGTGCCGACGGTTTTTCGCTTAGTAATCTCAAAACAACGTCTCAGGTGAATATTTATGACATATCGGGAAAATTGGTAAAGACACAAAATGTAGATAATGCAACGAATATAGTTTTACCGGAAGGTTCTCGAAATGGACTTTATGTTATTCGAGTTTCTAATGCTTATCAGAATAGCAGTTTTAAATATCTATATTAACCATTAAATTTTTAAATTATTATGAAGAAGGTTACATTTTTAACGTGTGTACTTGCATTGTGTACAAGTACGATGTTTGCACAAACTTTGGAAGTAACGACGGCCGACATGGACCCGGTAGCAGCCGGTGGGTTGGTGTATGTGATTGAACATGCCGAATCGGGCAGTGTCATCGAGTTTAATTTCGATGGAGAAGTGTTGGATTACGGTGAAGGAACCGGTATTGCCATCAAAGGAAAGACGCTAACTTTTAACGGTATCAATAAAAAGAATGGAAAACGAGTAACCATAAAAGGGTTGGAATCGTTGTTTACGGTCGGTGAAGCATCTGTGATTTCATTAAACGATCTTATCATCGATGGTTTTAAGAATATTGCTATCCGATTGAGTGGCAATTCGACACTGAACGCTAATAACTGTCAGTTTTCGAATAATTACGAACCTCTTAGCAGTAAAGTCAATAATGGCGGTGTGATGCGGGTGAGTGGTTCCAATGCTTTTTTGAAAAATTCCTTATTCCTCAAAAACAGATGCGGTGCTTCTTATGGAGGCGGTGCCGTTTGTGCTTATGGAGATTCGGAATTGCGTGTTGAAAATTGTTCTTTCGTGGAAAATGAAGGGGCTGCGGGTGGTGCCATAGGAGTAAATGCGACGGCAAAGAACCCGTCTCCCCGTGTTTATATTGCTAATTCTACATTTGCCAACAATACAGCAGACGATCGTGGTGGCGCTATTTATATGCAGACAGCGACCACTGTTGATGTTTTTTCTCCGGTTATTGTAAATTGTACATTTGTCGGTAATTTGGGAAGCAATGGTGGTGCTCTTTGCGTATGGTCAAGATCAGCCACTACTATGAAGCCTACTTTCGTGAATAATTTGTTTGCTGAAAATTATAGCAATACGTGGATGGACGACGAATCGAGATTCGATATAGTTGCCTTTTATATGGCAGGACAAGTCGATGCTAATAACCAACCTTTGCCCCAAACTGTATTACCGGTTTGCAAGAACAATTTATACGTAGCTGCTTCTGACGGATTTTTTGCCGACGGTTCGAATAAAGCCGTTAATTTCGATAGCGATGTCATTTTCGCCGCTACCGAACAAAATCCGTGGGACGGGGGAGATGTGAGCTATAATCACCAGACAAGTGTTCTTTCGGGCGATATGAAGATTGCGATGATTGCAGAAAACAGTATTGCTTCGGGTGCAGGTATCGCCGTGGTAGATGGCGTGGAGATTCCCACGGTCGATCAATTGGGTAATGCGCGTCCTGCTACTCCTTCGGTGGGAGCCGTAGAGTACTCTTCTTTGAGTGGTATCACAGGAAATGTAAAAGATGTTGTTCGCATTTGGAATAGTGGGAATATCGTTTATGCAACGGGGTTGGATAAAGCTGCTACCGCTAAGGTGTACAGTATGACCGGCGGATTGGTTTATGAAGGAATCATAGCCAATCATTCGGCTTTGGAATTGCCGATAGAAGAAGGTGTTTATTTGATCGTTGTTGATAAAGCGATACAGAAACTTATCATAAAGTGATAGATAGAGTATAGGTTCATGAAAATCGTGTCGTGAGTTGCTTCTGTTCTTACAAGAGATATTATGGAATATCGGGTCTGTAAGTGGTTCATGACACGATTTTTATTCGGTAATAGGTTTAATTAAAAAAAAATAATTCCATGAAATACCACATATCAAGTAGTTTGTTTGTGCTTTTTTGTATCGTACTGTGTGCTTGTAACTCGTCTTCGGTCGAGAAAGACGGCATAATACAACCCGCTTTTGATTTAATTGAGCGGCAAATCGGGGAGAGAGCGGCCGGTATACAGTTAAAGGAGATAGCTCCTGAGAATGGGAAAGAGACTTTCGAGGTAGAGGCTAAAAATGGTATTCTCACGTTGAGAGGCAGCAGCTCGGTGGCTATTTGTTATGCGTTCCATACTTATTTACGAGAGGCTTGCTCGGCGATGAAAACATGGAGCGGGGAGCGTATGGAGTTGCCTGAGACTTGGCCCGATTTTGTTTTGAAAAAGCAGACTACGCCGTATGAGTACCGATATTTCTTGAATGTGTGTACCTTTGGTTATACAACTCCGTATTGGGATTGGGAACGCTGGGAAAAGGAAATCGACTGGATGGCTCTGCGGGGAGTCAATATGCCGTTGGCTACCGTAGCGAGCGAGGCGATTGCCGAGCGAGTGTGGCTGAAAATGGGATTGAAAGAAGAGGATATACGGGCTTTTTTTACCGGCCCGGCACATTTGCCGTGGCATCGTATGGGGAATCTGAATGGTTGGGACGGCCCGCTTACGGACGGTTGGCAAAAGGAGCAGATAAAACTGCAACACAAGATATTAAATCGAATGCGTGAACTGGGTATGGAGCCTATTGCTCCTGCATTTGCCGGTTTTGTACCTACTGCGTTTGCCGAACGACACCCCGAGATACAATTCAAACATTTGGAATGGGGCGGATTCGATGAAAAATACAACGCTTATGTATTGCCTCCCGAGACTCCCTACTTTAAGGAGATAGGAAAACTTTTTATCGAAGAGTGGGAAAAAGAGTTTGGGAAAAATACTTACTATCTGTCGGATAGTTTCAATGAGATGAAATTGCCTGTCGCCGAGGGTGACGATGACGGGAAACACAAGTTATTGGCACAATACGGCGAATCTATATATCATTCGATTGCGGCCGGTAATCCCGATGCCGTTTGGGTAACGCAAGGCTGGACTTTCGGATATCAACACGATTTTTGGGACAAGGCTAGCTTGCAGGCTTTGCTGAGTAAGGTTCCCGACGATAAAATGATTATTATCGATTTGGGAAACGATTATCCGAAATGGGTTTGGGGTACTGAACAAACGTGGAAAAATCATGATGGTTTTTATGGAAAAAAATGGATATTCAGTTATGTGCCGAACTTTGGGGGAAAGACTCCGATGACGGGCGATTTGCAGATGTATGCGACCTCTTCGGCCGAAGCTTTGCATAGTGCGAATGCCGGTAATTTGGTCGGGTTCGGATCTGCTCCCGAAGGGCTTGAAAATAATGAGGTCGTTTATGAACTGTTGGCCGATATGGGTTGGACGGCCGATTCGATAGATTTGGATTCTTGGTTGCCCGTTTATTGTAAGGCTCGTTACGGCGGTTGCCCGGCGGCTATGGATAGTGCTTGGCTGCGGTTCAAGGAAACAGTTTATAGCTCGTTGTATTCTTACCCCCGGTTTACTTGGCAAACGGTTGTCCCGGATACCCGTCGAATCAGTAAGTTGGACGTGAGCGATTCGTTCTTGCAAGGTGTCGAACTGTTTTTGTCGTGTGCCGATAGTTTGGAATCGTCGCCGCTGTATGTGAATGATGCCATTGAATATGCTTCTTATTATTTGGCCGCCAAAGCTGATGACTGTTATAAACGGGCTTTGAAAGAAGATTCTTTGGGGAATCGGGTGGCAGCTATGCAGCAGTTGGATCGTTCGGTCGAGATTCTTTTAGATGTGGATAAGTTGTTGGCCTCGCATCCGTTGTATCGACTGGAAGAGTGGGTAGATATGGCTCGCGATTGGGGGAAAACGGATTTGGAGAAAGATGCCTATGAAGCTAATGCCAAGCGGTTGATTACGACATGGGGTGGTTTCCAAGAAGATTATGCCGCCCGGTTTTGGAGCGGGTTGATAAAGGATTATTATATTCCCCGTATGAAGTTGTATTTTTCGGAACAGCGGGCCGATTTGGACCGTTGGGAGGAAAATTGGATAAAAGCTCCGTGGCACAATACCTCTACGTCATTCGAAGATCCGTTACAAAGCGCGATTAAATTGGTCGAACGGTATAAAGGGGAATAGGTCTTATTTTATTAAATTTGGAAAGTTTTGGAGCGAGAGTGATGAAAAGGGTAATTTTGGCTTTTGATTCTTTCAAAGGATGTGCGAGTTCGCAGGAAATCGCAGCCTCTGCGCGGCAGGGGATTATCGACGTGTTTCCCGAATGTGCGGTGGTGGTAGTGCCTGTGGCCGACGGAGGTGAAGGTACGGTCGAAGCGATTTGCTCGAATATGTCCGTCGAGCGGGTATCGTGCCGTGTCCACGATCCTCTTATGAATCCGATGGAAGCGGCATACGGAATTACTTCTGATGGATCGACCGCTATATTGGAAATGGCAGCTGCAAGCGGTTTGCCTTTGATTCCGCAAGAGAAACGAAATCCTTTGCTCACGACTACATGGGGAACCGGCGAGATGATTGCCGATGCGTTGCAGCGGGGGTGTCGTCGCATTGTCATGGGTATCGGCGGCAGCGCCACTAACGACGCAGGTATCGGTTTGTTGGCGGCGTTGGGTTATCGTTTTTTGGACGAGCGGGGCGAGGAGCTTCCTCCTGTTGGCGAAAGTTTGGGGAAGATTGCTCGGGTGGACGGTTCTTCGGCTAACAAATTGTTGTGTGAAACTTCTTTTACGATAGCTTGCGATGTAAATAATCCTTTTTACGGTAGTCGCGGAGCTGCCGCTGTTTACGCTCCCCAAAAGGGTGCTTCTCCCGATGAAGTCGATTTTTTGGAAAAGGGAATGATTCATTATGCGCAAGTGATAAAGGAGACGAGGCAGATGGATATTTCGGAAATTCCGGGAGCCGGTGCGGCCGGAGGTTTGGGTGGCGGCGTGTTGCCATTCTTGAATGCCGAGTTACAATCGGGAATTGATATTGTTTTGGATATGCTCCGTTTCAGGGAGACGATACAGGGAACCGATTTGATTTTTACCGGTGAAGGGAAATTGGACAAACAGACCGGTATGGGCAAAGCATTGGGCGGAATTTTGCGTTATGCGAAAGAGGAGGCTGTCCCGGTAATTGCCATAGGCGGTTGTGTGGAGGCGTGCGAAATATTGAACGAGATGGGATTTGCCAGTATTTTTTCCATACAGACGGCTCCGGTTTCTTTGCAGGAGGCAATGGATCGGGATTTTGCTTTGAAGAATATAAGGCAGGTCGTCACACAGATTATGCGAACCATTCAAATAGGAACACATGGATAGTACGGTAGGTGCATTAATCGGATTGCTGGTGTCGATATTCTTGATAATCAAGAAAGTTTCACCGGCTTATAGCCTTATTTTGGGCGCTTTGATCGGTGGTTTGGCCGGAGGCTTCTCCTTGGAAGAAGTCGTTGTGTCGATGACCGAGGGCGTGAAAGATGTCTCTTCGGCTGTGTTGCGTATCCTGACGGCGGGGGTATTGTCGGGTGTTCTGATAAAAACAGGAGCTGCAATGACTATTTCAAATGCGATAATCAGGTTTTGGGGTGAGAAACGTGTTTATTTGGCTTTGGCGTTTGCCACGATGTTGTTGTGTGCGGTAGGCGTTTTTATCGATGTAGCGGTGATAACGGTAGCTCCGGTTGCATTGTCTATCGGTCGGAGGTTGGGGATTCCTACTCCGCAACTGCTGCTTGTGATGATAGGTGGAGGGAAAAGCGGAAATATTATTTCGCCCAATCCCAACACGATTATTGCGGCCGAGAATTTTGGAGCCGATTTGCCCTCGGTTATGTTTGCCAATATTATACCGGCCATAATAGGTTTGTTGTTTACTGTGTTCGTGATAGCCCGTTTTTTCCCGGTGAAACCTCGTAAGGTCCATACCGATGAGGAGGAGATGGGAAACGACGATGGATTACCTTCGTTATGGAGTAGTTTGGTGGCTCCCGTCGTGACTATTTTCCTGTTGGCTTTACGACCTTTGTGTGGTATCACCGTAGACCCTTTGGTAGCTCTTCCGGCAGGTGGATTGTGTGGATTGATATGTATGCGGCAATGGAAAAATGCATTGCCGAGTATCGAATTCGGTTTACAGAAAATGTCGGTGATAGCCGTGTTGTTGATCGGTACAGGGACTATTGCCGGAGTGATTAAAGATTCGACTTTGAAAGATTATATCTTGGCCATGTTGGATCATGTGAGTATGGGAAAGGATATGATTGCTCCTATTTCCGGTATTTTAATGTCTGCTGCTACGGCTTCGACTACGGCGGGAGCTACGTTGGCTTCTGCCTCTTTTGCCGATACGATTTTAGCAGTGGGCGTTTCGTCGATATGGGGTGCAGCGATGGTTAATGCCGGGTCTACCGTGCTGGATCATTTGCCTCACGGGTCGTTTTTCCATGCTACGGGAGGGGTTTGCGATTTGACGTTTAGAGACCGGTTGAAACTGATTCCTTATGAAACACTTATCGGAGCCGTGTTAACTTTATTCTCGATTATAATGTATTGGATATGTCGTTGACGAGAACTTCTAAACGGTTGGTTTCATTGGACGTGTTGAGGGGTATTACCGTTTGCAGCATGATTCTCGTCAACAATGCAGGAGCGTGCGGATATGCATATGCTCCTTTGAAACATGCGAAATGGGACGGATTTACACCGGCCGATCTTGTTTTTCCTGCCTTCATGTTTATCATGGGAGTCTCTATTTATTTGTCGCTCAATAAATCGAATTTCGATTGGCGGGTTTCGATTGCCCGAATCCTGCGGCGCACGGCATTGATTTTCGTGTCGGGTGTCGCCCTCAAATGGATTTTGGCGTTTATTGCTACCGGTGAATACAATACGCTTGAAAATTTACGGATTATGGGTGTATTGCAGCGACTGGGAATCTGTTACGGGATTGTTGCTCTTTTGGCTGTGACTGTTCGTCATCGTTTGTTCCCGACGATTATCGCCGTTTTGCTTGTCGGGTATTATTTGCTGCAACTTTTCGGGAACGGATTTGAGAAATGTGCCGGGAATATTGTCTCTATGGTCGATTATGCCGTGTTGGGAAAATCTCATATGTATTTGGGCGGAGCTCAATTCGTCGATCCCGAAGGGATATTGAGTACGATTCCGGCAATAGCTCAGGTGATGATAGGATTTCTTTGCGGAAAGGTTATCGTCGGGGAAAAAGAGATACGTTCACAAATCGTGAAGTTGGCGGTTTGGGGTACATCGATGTTCGTTGTCGGGTATCTGTGGAGCTATGCCGCTCCTTTGAACAAACGGCTGTGGTCGCCGAGTTTCGTTTTGGTAACTTGCGGTATCACCTCTCTGATTTTTGCGACACTCATTTATATTATCGACGATTCGAAGAGGACGCGCTGGTCGTTTCCGTTCTTGGTAGTAGGCATAAATCCGTTGTCGATTTATATATTCAGTGAAATTGCCGGAGGGTTATTCCGTAAACTCCAATGGACGACAATATCGTTTGAAGGGATATGGCAGCCTCTTTTCGGGAATTACGGAGGCAGTTTGGCCTATGCGCTCGCCTTTCTTATGTTTAATTGGCTCATTGCCTTTTTCTTGTACAAAAAGCATATTTATATCAAATTATAGAAAGATGAAAAAACTATTTTTTATTGCTTCGTTTTTTATGCTATTGGGAATGACGGCTTGTTCCTCGAAGGATCACGATGTGTTGGCCGTGGAACAACTTACTCACCGTTTAATCCCCCAATATGCCGATCAATTCGTGTTCGAGATAGTTCCTGAGGAGGATAGGGATTACTATTCGTTGGAAAGTAAGGACGGAAAAATCCACATTAGTGGGAATAACGCCAATTCGATGGCTGCCGGATTGAATTATTATTTGAAATATTATTGTCTGACGACTGTATCGTGGTATGCCGATATTCCGGTCGAAATGCCCGATGTGTTGCCTATGGTGGAAAAACCGGTCGTCGTAGAAGCGAAAGTGGATAATCGCTTTTTCTTGAATTATTGTACTTACGGGTATTCCATGCCTTTTTGGAAATGGAAGGACTGGGAGCGTTTTATCGATTGGATGGCGTTGAACGGAGTGAATATGCCATTAGCTATAACCGGCCAAGAGATGGTATGGTATAAAGTGTGGAAAAAAATAGGGCTGACCGATGAAGAGATTCGTTCTTATTTTACGGGCCCGGTTTATTTGCCGTGGCATCGCATGGCGAATATCGATGGCTGGAACGGGCCGTTACCCATGCAATGGTTGGAATCTCAGGCCGAGTTGCAGAAAAAGATTTTGGCTCGTGAGCGCGAATTGAACATGACGCCGGTATTGCCCGCTTTTGCAGGTCATGTGCCGGCTGCCTTGAAACGGATTCACCCCGATGCCAATATTCAATATTTGGGGAAATGGGCGGGTTTCGGCGATTCGTATCGCTGTCATTTCTTGAATCCTGAAGAGCCGCTTTTTGCAGAGATTCAAAAGAGTTTCTTGGAAGAACAGGAAAAGATGTTCGGGACAGACCATATTTATGGTGTGGATCCTTTTAACGAGGTGGATCCGCCGAGCTGGGAGCCCGAATATCTGGCACAGGTATCTTCGGATATGTATAAATCGTTGGCTGCTGCCGACCCCGATGCCGTGTGGTTGCAAATGACATGGATGTTTTATCACGATCGAAAATTGTGGACTGCACCTCGGGTGAAAGCTCTGTTGACGGGGGTTCCGTCCGATAAATTGGTTTTGTTGGATTATCATTGTGAAAATGTAGAGCTGTGGAAAAGTACGGAGAAATTTCATGGACAGCCTTATATCTGGTGTTATTTAGGAAATTTCGGAGGTAATACCACGTTGACCGGAAATGTAAAGGAGAGCGGTGACAGGCTCGATAACGCTTTGATAAATGGAGGAGACAACTTAAAAGGTATAGGTTCTACATTGGAAGGACTGGATATCAATCAGTTCCCTTATGAATATATCTTTGAGAAGGCGTGGACGATAGATGTGAATGGACAGGATTGGGTGGAGCGTTTGGCGGATAGGCACGTAGGAACCGTTTCGGAATCGGCACGCGAGGCTTGGCAGATATTGTTTGATGATGTTTTTGTACAAGTACCTCGTACATTAGGTATTTTGCCCGGATATCGGCCGAAATTGGGAGATAACTATAATACACGGACCAGTAACGAGTATGATAACGCTACATTGCTGCGGGTGTGGGAGCTTTTATTGGAAGTTCCGTCTTGCGACAGAGATGCATTCGAGATAGATGTGATTATGACCGGTCGTCAACTCTTGGGCAATTATTTTTTGGCCGTGAAAAAAGAATTTGACGGTTTTTATAAGAAACGGAATGTTCCCGGGTTGAAAGAAAAGGCTTCTGAAATGAGAGAGATACTGTCCGATTTGGAGTTGTTGAATTCTTTCCACAACCGGGCATCGTTGGATAAATGGATTGAAGATGCCCGCAGTTTGGGCGATACCGACGAATTGAAAAATTATTATGAGAAAAATGCTCGTAATTTAATAACTACATGGGGCGGTAGTTTGAACGATTATGCGAGTCGTACATGGGCCGGTCTTTTGAACGATTATTATGCCAGACGATGGGAAATTTATTTTGATGCTGTGATCGGTGCGGCGGAGAAAGGAATAGAGTTGGATAAAGATGAATTGAAGAGCCGGCTTGCGACTTTTGAGCAAGAGTGGGTAGATAGTACTACTCCTATTCAGATACACAGGGAGGGTTCGTTGTTGGATACAGCTCGTCATTTGTTGGAAAAATACGGGCCGAGGATTGAGAAATCTCTCTAAGCCGATTTCCCTATAATGTTATTCTACAAGGGGATACGACAATGCAGTCGTTATCCTCTTGTAGATTTTTTTGTTAGGGAGCATTGTAGATGTCGATATACCAGAATCCGGTGTTCTGTTTCAGATCTTGACAAGGGTATTCTTTATACGATACAGGGCCCAAGTGATAGGGAACGGGTTCTTTAAAGATAGGGCCATCAAAAACAAATGAATGATACTCTCCGTTTTCGCCGCAGATATCGACGCCGTCGGGTAAATCGTTTATAAAATCATAGTCTATCATTCTGCCGACGAAAGTTTTGTCGAGTACACTGCTGTCGACACAGGTGATTATGGCTTTGAAACCGGAGTCTATAAATTCATGTAATAGCTCTTGGGGTGAATTGTTCCATAAAGGAAAATCTGTTTTTAATCCTGCTTGTCTGCATTTTTCTTCTCTGCCGATTTTTAATTCCAGCAAATGAATATCGCCGAATAGGGCAGTGGAAATTTCCTGACTTTTGAATTTGTCTATG
The DNA here is from genome assembly GCF_023656675.1 of Barnesiella sp. B2-R-119. Classification (NCBI taxonomy): domain Bacteria; kingdom Pseudomonadati; phylum Bacteroidota; class Bacteroidia; order Bacteroidales; family Barnesiellaceae; genus Barnesiella; species Barnesiella sp. B2-R-119. The sequence continues at coordinate 233,718 of NZ_JAMOKL010000004.1, read as the reverse complement.
ATTTCTTGTAAAGATATTTTGTATTTATCTTCTGAATATTCGGTATTTATATCACAGGTAACGAGCGGAATTCCTATGCTTTGAGATTGTGCTTTCAATAGGTCGAGGTTGGTTCCGTGCATGGGAATGCGGTTGTTCGTAGAGTCGATAACCGTAAGCAACGCTTTGATGTCGAATCTGTTTAACGCTCTGTATAGGGCCAAAGCCGAGTCCTTACCGCTGCTCCAATTAAAATATGCTTTTGTTTTCATGTTTGGAGCTTATTCAAAATGAACGCAACCAATCGGAAAGTTCATCATGAACGGCTTTTTTGAATCGGAACGACTCGTTATATCCCCAGCCGTGACCTCCTGTGGGATAAATATGCAATGAGACCGGTATTTGATATCGATGCAGGGCTTTGTAATAACGGAGGCTGTTTTCGACAGGGACAGCTCGGTCGTCATTGGAAAGGGCGATAAAAGCTCGTGGCGACTCTGCGTTGACGTGTTTCTCATTGGAATAGTAATCGATGAGTGCTTTGCTCGGATTCTTCCCGATGAGATTTTCTCTCGACCCGCTGTGAGTTATCGTTTCGTCCATAGAGATTACCGGATAAACGAGTATTTGGAAAGCTGGCCGTAATTCTGCCGGATAGTGGGTCGCGAAAGTAGAAGCCAAGTGTCCGCCGGCGGAAAAGCCCATAATTCCTATGTCTTCGGGGTTTATCTTCCATTTGGCAGCATGAGATTTTACGACCCGCATGGCCTCGCAAACATCGGACATGGGGACTTTGTGGTTTCCGTGCGGCATGCGGTATTTGAGGACAATGAGGGCGATGCCTTGATGTTTGAAGTAGTCGGCATAGGCATATCCTTCGTGGTCGTAGGCCAGAAGGGCATATCCTCCTCCCGGGCACATGATGACAGCTCGTCCTGTATTTTTCCCTTCGGGTAGAAAGACTTTGATCGAGGGTCGATAGATTCTGACGTTTTCGTCGTATGCTTTTCCTTCATCGTCGTTCTTTTCTAACGGCCCGTTTTCCCATAAAGCTATGTCGATGGGGCGGTTGTTTTCTGCGTAAATGTCGGTACAAGTCATAGAAGCTGCAAGAACTATAAAAATAAGACTTTTGAATTTCATGTGTATTGTTTTTAGGTGAAATATTTTGCTAAATGTCGTATAAGAGGGAGCTGTGTCGGTTTATCGGGGCTGAGCCGTGGCTTGCCTGTTTCCTCGGTTTATTGCAAAGATAATTCTTTATTGTGTGAACGGAAAAAGACGGAGAAATAAAAGTCGTATGAAAAATCTTTATTGTGGAAACAATTTGTACTTTTGCGCCCGAAATAACAGCAAGGGAATGAAAGAAAAATTAAAAGGCCATTCGGCTATGTTCACGGCAAATTTCTTATGGGGAATTATGTCGCCTATTTCCAAAGCAATCTTTTTGACTGGAACGATTTCGGCGTTTTCGCTAACCAACATGCGTATGGCCGGAGCGGCGATTCTTTTTTGGATTGCTTCTTTGTTTATGCCTCGGGAGCCGGTTACTAAACGAGATTTGCTTTTGCTTTTCGTAGCATCTTTGTTCGGGATAACATTGAATCAGGGTTTCTTTGTGTTGGGATTGTCTTATACGACGCCGATAGATGCTTCGGTCGTCGCTTCTTTGGCTCCTATTATTACCATGATATTGGCTGCATTTATCCAGAAAGAACCTATGACCGGCAAGAAGGTTGTGGGTGTATTTATGGGGCTTTCGGGAGCTTTAATGCTTATTTTGAACGGAGCGGGTACTGTTTCGGAAGGGCTTTCGGGTGGCCGGGTTATGGGAGACTTGTTTTGTTTGGTCGCTGAAATCAGTTTTGCTATTTATTATGTGGCTTTCAAGGGTTTGATAAGCCGGTATACACCTGTGACTTTGATGAAGTGGATGTTCTTGTTTTCTGCGATTTGCTGTTTGCCGCTCGGGGGAAACGATTTGTTGAGCATCCCATATTCCGATCTTAGCGGCACGATTTATCTCGATTTGTTTTTTGTCGTATTCGGTGCTACATTTTTATCTTATATGTTGGTTTCTATCGGACAAAAACGTTTGAGACCGACTATTTTAAGCATGTATAATTATACCCAGCCGATAGTCGCTTCTTTGTTGGCTGTTTGGTGGGGAATGGATAGCTTTGATTTGAAAAAGGGTTTTGCCATTCTTCTTGTTTTCTTGGGTGTTTATGTGGTGACAACCAGTAAATCGAGAGCACAAGTAGAGGCGGAAATGGCTGGACAAAATAATGCTGTCGATAAGTAATTGATTTTTAGTATATAATTGCTCTATATTATTTATAATATATCTATATTTTATTTATAAATAAAGGGCGATTTATAGAAAATCTTCGCAAAGGAATCGGGCTACCCCGTCGTGGTCGTTGTCGGGAATGATAGCCGTCGCTTGTCTTTTGATTTCTTCGGTGGCATTGGCCGGTGCATATCGGCGGTCTGCCAAGTTAAAGAGGGGTAAATCGTTGAGGTTATCGCCAAAAGCTACGACTTCCCACGGATTTATTCGGTCGATTATAAGCTGGGCTGTCGCTGCTTTGGAAACTCCTTTGGGATATATTTCCAGATTTCCATAGTCGGGAACAGCGATGTCTCGATAACAGAACACACTACAATTTCCGGCACGGGTTATTTCGGCTGCTGCTGTTTCGAGCTTGTCGAAACGGTCGATGACCAGCATGAATAGGGGAGGATTATCGGTTAGTTCGGCCGTATAGTTGTCGGTGGGTATAAAATCTTTATAAGGAGTGTTTTCCCGCTTGTATTTAAAATCCCGTTGTATATCGTTTACGAGAGGTTTGTGAAACACTTGGAGTTTATTGTTCTCGATTCGGTAAACAAAGGGGATCAAGTCTCTATTTTCGAGCACCGAGATGTAACGGAGGGCCGAGTCATCGGTGAATCCATTCGTTTGTATGTAATGTTTGTTTCGTATGTCGTAGAGTACGGCTCCATTCATGAGTACTACCGGAAGGTCGAGCTGTAATTGTTTCAGTAGGGGAACGACCGTAGCTGGTGTTCGAGCCGTAGCTATCGTAAAGAGCATACCTTTTTGTAGTAAATGGTTGATATTCTTGATAGAATGGGAGGTTACGATCGAATTACTATTGAGTAGAGTCCCGTCTAAATCGGAGATATAAAGTGTTCTGGTTGTCATAATCGGGTACTGTTTCGGGGGCGTTTTTATAATTTTCGGAATCAAGCTCTCGGATAACGGTGGTACTCCACCGTTATCCGATAAAATATCTTAGAACCATTTGATTTTTCTGAACACAATGAAGGCCAAAGCAGACAACAGCACGGAGAAACAAACGATTAAAGAGAATGCGTGCGGAAGTTCTTCGATGTGTATGTCTACGTTCATGCCATAAAAACTGGCTATCAAAGTGGGAACCATCAGAACGATGGAAAGGCTGGTCATGCGTTTCATGATGGTATTGACATTGTTCGAGATGATGGAGGCAAAAGCATCCATCGTTCCGGTTAAAATGTCGCTGTAAATGTTCACCATATTTTGGGCCTGTTTCAATTCTATCATCACGTCTTCCAAAAGTTCGGGGCTTTGGTAATCCTTCTCATTGAATATTTTGGGCAATTTTCTTATCATTACCTCATTTCCTCGGATAGACGTGTTGAAGTAGACCAGACATTTTTGCAAGTTCATCAAACGGAGAAGGTCTTCATTACGTATGCTTTGTTGTAACTCTTTTTCGGCTGTGCTGACTTCGTTATTGATTTGTTTCAGGTATTTGAGAAACCATACGGAAGAAGAGTATATCAGACGGAGAATCAGTTCATATCGGTTGGGGACATTTATTCCTTTACGTCGGGTATATTCGATGAAATCGGGGATCATGGCTGTCGAATGATAGCAGACCGAAATGATGATTTCGTTATTGGTAATAATCCCGATAGGTACGGTTGTATAGGTAATGTTGTTGTCTTTTACGAAGATGGGGATACGTAAAATAGTCAACAACCAATTTCCTTCCGAATCGATACGGGGACGTTCGTCGGTGTCGGCAATATCGTGTAAAAATGCAGCCGGTACATTCAATTCATTTTCGAGGAAATCGAAATCATCGGGTGTAGGGCATTCGACATTTACCCAGCAGTTGGGAAGCCAATTGGGTTTTTCGATAAAACCTGCTTCACAAAAGAGATACTTTCTCATTGCGTTGCTCCTTTCTTTTTTTGTATCCCGAAGGGAGCCCGCAAGATTCGACATCAAATCTCACTTACTCCCACGGGAGATGTTAATACTACTTGTGTACGTTCGTGAGTTTGAATCGTCCATGATTTATCGGTTTGATTGAACAAAAAGAGTCCGTCTTATGAACGAACTCCCGAAGCTCTTCAGGTTGGACTTGAACCAACGACCCTCTGATTAACAGTCAGATGCTCTAACCGACTGAGCTACTGAAGAATAAAAATATCAAAATTGGCTCTTCAGGTTGGACTTGAACCAACGACCCTCTGATTAACAGTCAGATGCTCTAACCGACTGAGCTACTGAAGAAGATTGCATTCGTTAAAAATGCGTTGCAAAAGTAATGGCTTATTTCCAATTATGCAATATATTTGCAAAAAAAATTTCCAGAATGAGGATAGTAGGATTGGGAAATGCTCTTACAGATGTACTTGCACGGTTACATTCCGACGAGTGTTTCGATGAGATGGGGCTGCTGAAAGGCGGTATGCAACTTATAGACGAAGAGAAGCTTTTGAGAATTATGTCGGTTTTCGAAGGGCTGGAAACCACCTTAGCATCAGGCGGGTCGGCCGCTAATGCTGTTTCGGGAGTAGCCCGTATGGGAATAGAGAGCGGATTCATCGGGAAAATAGGTCGGGATGCTTATGGCCGCTTCTTCCGGGAGGATATGGAGCGCAATGGCGTGCAGACTTTGTTGATCGAAGGAGAACAGGCTTCGGGTTGTGCCATGACGATGATAACTCCCGATGGAGAGCGGACTTTCGGTACATTCTTGGGTGCAGCGGCTACTTTGTGCGCCGAGGAGCTCTCTGCCGAAATGTTCGAAGGGTATGATATATTGCATATCGAAGGGTATTTGGTGCAAGACACTTCGTTGATTTTACGAGCCGTACAATTGGCAAAAGAGGTCGGCTTGTCTGTTTCTTTCGATATGGCGAGTTACAATGTAGTAAAAGATAATTATGCGATTATCCGTGATTTGGTGGAGAATTATGTGGATATTCTATTTGCGAACGAGGAAGAGGCATTGGCCTATACAGGCGAAGAGCCCCGTAAAGCGACAGAGATATTGTCGCGATATTGTAGGATTGCTGTTGTAAAATGTGGTGCACAAGGTTCTTTCGTAGGGTGTGAAGGCATAATTACCGAGGTCCCTGCGACACCAGAGGTTCGAGTAGATTCTACGGGAGCCGGGGATTTATATGCTTCGGGGTTTCTTTACGGTCTTTCTCAAAATTGCTCGTTGGGAGTTTGCGGTGCTATCGGTTCTTTATTGGCGGGTCGTGTGATTAAAGTAATCGGTACTAAGATGAGCGATGAGATTTGGACTGAAATAAAGTTAAAAGTATCTTCTATGGTTGCCGAAGATATTCGGCATTAGTTATCTTCGTGTGATTAAAAGAAGTGAAATGAAAAATATAAGGTTGACTTTTGCGACAGTAACGGTATTATCTTTTTGTTCGGGATTTATAAATCCGATATGGGCAGGCAAATCTGACGAGAAAAATTTCGAAATATCACGTAACCTCGATATATTCAATTCTCTTTTTAAGGAATTGAATATGTTTTATGTCGATACGATTAATGCCGAGAAGGCTATTAGCGACGGTGTAAATGCGATGTTGGCGCGTCTGGATCCTTACACCGAGTATATACCTGAGAAAGAGAAAGACGATTTTTTCTTTTCGACTACCGGAGAATATGCGGGTATCGGTTCTTTCATTATGGAGCGGGATAATGCCGTTTACATTTCGGAGCCGTATGAGGGTATGCCGGCTCAATTAGCGGGTTTGCGTCCCGGAGATAAAATCGTGATGATCGATAACGATACTGTATTGGGGTGGAAGAGTGCGAAGGTGAGCGAGCGGTTGAAAGGACCTGCGAATACGCAGTTGAAAGTTACGGTCGAACGTCCCGGTGTGAAAGACTTGCTCTCTTTCGAGTTAACTCGTAAGAAGATACAAATGCCTGCCGTACCTTATTACGATGTGGTATGCGATAGCGTGGGGTATATTTATTTGAGTAGTTTTACCGATACTTCGGCCGGGGAAGTGAAACGGGCTTTACAAGACTTGAAAAAACGGGGGATAACTTCGTTGGTACTCGATTTGCGCAGTAATGGCGGTGGTATTTTGGAGCAGGCCGTGCAGATTGTCAATTTATTTGTTCCGAAGGGGGTAGAGGTGCTTTCTACCCGGGGAAGAAATAAGAAGATGGATAAGATTTATAAAACCACTCAGGAGCCAGTCGATGTGAAAATGCCTTTGGCCGTGCTGATCGACGGAGGAACCGCATCTTCTTCGGAAATCGTGGCCGGAGCTTTACAAGACCTCGACAGGGCTGTGATTATCGGTTCACGTTCTTATGGCAAAGGATTAGTGCAATCCACACGGCCTTTGCCTTATAACGGTATGTTGAAGGTAACGATCGCTCGTTATTATATACCCAGCGGACGTTTGATACAAGCTATCGATTATTCGCATCGCAATCCCGACGGGAGCGTCGCCCGTATTCCCGATAGCCTTACCCACGAGTTCAAGACCGCTCACGGTAGGATTGTCCGTGACGGAGGCGGTATAAAACCCGATGTGGAAACTTCGATGGAAAGGCGGGGGAATATCAGCTATTATTTGATGAAAGATTTCTATTTCTTCGATTATGCGACTCGGTATGCAGCCGAGCACGATACGATTCCGGCTCCGAAAGATTTTAAATTGTCCGACGAAGAATACGAGGAATTCAAAGCTTTTGTGAAATCGAAGGATTTCAAATACGACAAACAGAGTGAACGGATATTGTCCGACTTAAAGGAGGTCGCTAAATTCGAAGGATATTTCGATGAAAACACGCAGAAGCAGTTCGAAGCGCTTGAAGCTTGTTTGAATCACGATTTGGATAGGGATTTGGAGACTTTTCACGATGAAATCGCCGAATTGCTTTCGATAGAGATTGTGAAACGGTATTATTATCAGAAAGGCGAAATTATAGAGTCGATCAAAAACGATAAAGATTTAAAGGAGGCTTGTCGTATTTTGGGCAATAAATCCCGCTATGACGAGATTTTAAATCTATCGGGAAAGCATTGACGGTTCTTGAAGGAGGATATAAAAAATGCGATGAATTTTCATCGCATTTTTTTGTATGGTAATGACTGTGTAAATTATACGTTGAATCGGAAGTGCATGATGTCGCCGTCTTGTACGACATATTCTTTTCCTTCGATGTACATTTTACCGGCCTCTTTACAAGCGTTTTCGGAACCGAGAGCGATATAGTCGTCGTATTTGATTACTTCGGCTCGGATAAAACCTTTTTCGAAATCGGTATGGATAATACCGGCACATTGGGGAGCCTTACTACCTTTCAAATAGGTCCATGCCCGTACTTCCTGAGGCCCGGCGGTAAAGTAGGTTTCGAGATTGAGCAAGCTGTAAGCCGCTCGGATCAGACGGGAAACGCCCGATTCTTCCAAGCCTATTTCTTGAAGGAACATTTGTCGTTCCTCGTAAGTTTCGAACTCGGCGATTTCCGATTCTGTTTTGGCTGCCAAGATAAGGATTTCGGCATTCTCGTCTTTAACGGCTTCGCGTACCATATCCACGTATTTGTTACCCGATACGGCACTGTTGTCGTCCACGTTGCAGACATACATTACCGGTTTGTTGGTAAGCAGGAAAAGGTCATGAGCTATTTTCTGTTCGTCTTTGGTCTCGAAAGTGACGGTACGAGCAGCTTTCCCTTGTTCGAGTGCTTCTTTGTATCGGCTTAAAACCTCGTATGTAACCTTTGCTGCTTTATCTCCTCCTGTCTGAGCCTGTTTTTGGACTTTTGAAATACGTGATTCTATGGTTTCCAAGTCTTTCAGTTGGAGCTCGAAATCGATGATTTCCTTGTCACGTACCGGGTTGACTGTTCCGTCCACGTGAGTAATGTTGTCATCGTCGAAGCAACGCAATACATGCAGGATTGCATCGGTTTCCCTGATGTTCGCCAAGAATTTATTTCCCAGACCTTCGCCTTTGCTGGCTCCTTTGACCAACCCGGCGATGTCGACAATCTCCACAGTGGTGGGGACTATTCGTTGCGGATGCACCAGTTCTGCCAGTTTGTTTAATCGTTCGTCGGGTACTGTAATGACACCTACATTAGGTTCTATGGTACAGAACGGGAAATTTGCCGATTGCGCTTTTGCGTTGGACAGACAATTGAAAAGAGTCGATTTACCCACGTTAGGTAAGCCGACTATGCCACATTGTAAACTCATTATATAATATTGTTTCGGTTATAATCGAAATAATTTGTTGCAAAATACTGCACGAAAACAGACGCAAAGTCGTTTGATTACGACGAAACGTAATCTGTTTTCATATTTCTTGCAAAGATAGCGATTCTTTTCTTACTTCTGTGTATTATGTTCAATTAGCGATTTTGTATAATAATTATATATTTTATGTGCCGTTTTATTTATTTAAATAAAATAGCCTTGAAGAATTAATTTAAAGGGATATATTTGCAAAATACACTAATATTTTGTGAATAACATGAAAAAATTATCCTTCCTTTTTTTAACTATCGGTATTATTTGGGGGTGTTGGGCCGAATCTCCAAAACGTGAATTTCGTGCAACATGGTTGGCCTCGGTGAGTAATATCGATTGGCCCAAATCGACCCAGACTTTGGAAGAGCAAAAGGCCGCTCTGATTAAGATATTCGATGGTATGCAGGCGGCCCGTATGAATGCGGTTTGGTTGCAGGTGCGTCCTATGTCGGATGCCTTGTACAATTCGGCCTACGAGCCATGGTCGAAGTTTTTGACGGGAACACGTGGGGTCGATCCGGGATATGATCCGCTGGCGTTTGCCATAGAGGAGGCGCATAAGCGGGGAATGGAACTTCATGCATGGATCAATCCATATCGCTATGAGAGTGAAAAAAATATGAACGGAGCCGATGATCCCATACGTAAGAATCACCCGGAGTGGCTGTTGGAGTATTCGTCGAGTTTTATTCTCGACCCGGGGAATCCCGAGGTAATCGAGTATTTGGTGAAGGTTATCAAAGATATAGTCATCAAGTACAATGTCGACGGTATCGTGTTCGACGATTACTTTTACCCCTACGAAGGCACTAAAAATGAAGATGCCTATTCTCAGAGTCTATATAAACCCGAAGGGAAAAATGTGGGGGATTGGCGCCGTGAGAATTGCAACAAACTTATCGCCGATATTTACGCTATGATACAGGAGACGAAACCGACCGTGAAATTCGGTATAGGGCCTTTCGGGATATGGGGCGGTAGCAGTAGTGTCGCCGCTTCGTATGGTATAGAGTATTTGAATACAAGCGGAGGAACGAGTGCCTATTCCCAACTATATTGCGATGGAGTGGCTTGGTTGAAAGCGAAAACGATAGACTATATTTCGCCACAATGTTACTGGCCGAGTTTCAACACTCATGTTTGGGGGTATAAGACATTGGTTCCGTGGTGGGCGAAGGTGGCCAAGACGATGGACAGACACTTTTATTCGAGTATGCGAATTTCTACGATGCCCCAAAATAGTCCGCAGCGTATGAAAAGTGTATTGCGTCGGCTCGGCATGAGCGAGAACGAATATAACGGTTTGTCGATGGTGGAACGTTCTATCGCCGCGACAGCAGCCAAAGGTACGGAAGAGTGCGGGTTTGAAGTGGATATGAACCGATCGACCGATCTGATGGGGGCTCCCGGACACGTCTTTTTCAATACGACGCAGTTTTTCAGTTATGGGTTGGATACCTATGTCGCCGAGAATAAATTTACCGAACCAGCGTTAACGCCCGTTATGAGCTGGAAAACGCCCTGTGATTTGCCCGATATTACCGATATTTCGGTGTCGGGAAATATGTTGAGCTGGTCGGCTGATGCAGATGAAACGATACGTTATGCCGTGTATTTCGTACCCAGTCGCGTGGCTAATAATCCTCAAACCTATGAAACATCGGCCTATTTGAAGCGAGTTACATGGGAAAAAAGTATAGATGTTTCTTCTTATACTCAATTGGGATATGTGTATGCTATAACGGCTATTGATTCTTATGGAAACGAGTCACAACCTTATATTAAAACTCCATCGGGTGTTCAGTCGGGAATTGTCGATGGCCTTGTCGTTTATGGAGGATCGGGAGCTATCTATGTTTCTGTTCCAAAGGATATGGATATTTATATATATTCGTTTACCGGGCAGTTGATTCGTATGGTCAGAGTTTCGGGTGGAAATTCGGAAATAACGGTTCCAGCAGGAATGTATATTGTTAATGGAACGAAAGTGGCGGTTCAATAGTTGCATATATTAGTTTTCGTTTATTGTGGAAAAAAGAAATTCCTTCTGAAAGGAATTTCTTTTTTTGTTTGAGACTTATTTAAGCGGGTTGCCCGATCTCTGATCGGTAGTGAACTCTCTGGGGTATGAAAACGTTTTAACAAAAAAGATATTTGATGAATAAAGCTTATGAAGTAGCCGACCGGCTCATGGAATGGGTATCTTCTTTATTGCATAGAATAACGGGAGAGTCTTCGCCGGTTTGGGATAGAATTGTGTATGGTATTCTTGTTTTTGTGATCGCTATTGTGGTTGCAAGGATTTTGAGAATGATTGTTATTTATGTGATTCATCGGATTATAAAATATAAAGGAGGGGATCTGTTGAAAGGGTTGGTCGAAGCCAAAGTCTTTACCCATATAACGCATGTTATCCCGCCGTTGGTGATTTTATCTCTGTTGCCATTTGCTTTTCACGGAACTCCCGAACTATTACGGATTATCGAAAAAGTTTGCTGGATTTATCTGCTCGGAGTCCTCGTTTTCTCGATCAATACGCAAATTTCGGTCTTTTGGCGTATCTATTCTCGTCGTACCGCATTTCGGGATCGACCGATGAAGGGAATGATACAAATTATCAAAGGACTTTTGATAGGGATATGGGTGATTATTGCGGTTTCTATTTTGATAGAACGTTCGCCGATGGCTTTGATTACCGGACTGGGCGCATTTGCTGCGGTGCTGATGTTGATATTTAAAGACAGCATATTGGGCTTTGTCGCCGGTGTACAACTCTCGCAAAACGATATGATAAGGAATGGCGATTGGATTGTCGTGCCGGGTGGCGCCGTGAACGGAGTCGTTATCGATGTTTCGTTGAATACGGTGAAGGTTCAGAATTTCGATAATACCATAGTGACGATTCCTCCTTATTCGCTTATTTCAGGGGAGGTACAAAACTGGCGCGGAATGTCCGATTCGGGTGGCCGTCGTATCATGCGCTCGTTTACCATCGACCTGAACACGGTAAAATTTTGTACCCCCGAATTATTGCAAAATTTGAAACAAATCGATATTCTGCGCGATTTCATCGAGAAAAAAGAGTCTCAACAACAAAAAGGAATTGTAGAAAATACCGAAAATAGCGCGGGGCTGGTGAACGGAACGATCGAGACGAATTTAGGGCTTTTCAGAGCTTACATGACTCTTTATTTACAACAACATAAGTTTATTAACGATCAATTGACTCTTATGGTCAGAACGTTAGATCCTAACGATAACGGGTTGCCTTTGCAGTTATATTGCTTTTCGGCTAATAAAAATTGGGTAAGCTATGAATCTATACAAGCCGAAATTTTCGAACATTATGCTGCTATCATGCCCCGGTTCGGCCTGTATCCGTTCCAAAATCCGTCGGGGCGGGATTATATTAATTCGGCTCTATTGACGGCCGGCCATAATCCCGATGAGTTGTGGGGTATTCCGTGGGGAACCATGAAAGAGAAAAATACGGAAGTGCCGTCTTCTGCTAAACCGGAGGTGTCTGCAACACCTCCTCCAAAACCGATACCGCCGATTCCACCGAAGTGATGTCCTTTATAGCTAACGAGCGGCGACCGCTTATTTCCCGCAATTTACAAAGTTTGGGATTTTTTTGCAAGAATCCTAAGATGCGACCGAATGCAGCGGATTGATAATAGGCGACATGCTCGTCCGAAACGAAGTAAAGATACATGTATCCCTGTTTCAACCCTACTTTCTCGATTCCTAATTGTTTAGCCAGCCGTCTTAGACGGACTACCCGAATCAATTCCATAGCTTCGTGGGGTATGCGTCCGAAACGGTCTTCCAAGCGCTCGCAAAATTGTCGTATATCGGTTTCACGCTCCATGTTGTCGAGCTCTTGATATAGGGAGATACGCTCGGATTCCTGTGGTACGTAGTTTGCCGGGAATAAGATTTCCAAGTCGGACTCAATGGTGCATTCCGAGACGAACTCTTCGGGTTTCGTATCCGAATCGGCTCCGTAATAGAGGTCGCTGAATTCATCGTTTTTCAATTCTTCGACAGCCTCCTTTAAAATTTTTTGGTAAGTTTCATAGCCTAAATCCGCGATGAAACCGCTTTGTTCCGCTCCTAAGAGGTTACCGGCTCCCCGTATGTCGAGGTCCTGCATGGCGATGTGTATGCCGCTTCCCAATTCCGAGAAACTTTCGATGGCTTGTAATCGTCGGCGGGCATCTACCGAGAATGTGTGGCGCGGTGGAGTGAGCAGGTAACAGAAAGCCTTTCGGTTGCTGCGGCCTACACGTCCCCGCAGTTGATGCAGTTCGCTTAATCCGAAGTTTTGTGCATCGTTGATGATTATCGTATTGGTGTTTGGCATATCTATTCCCGACTCGATAATGGTGGTAGCCAGTAAAATATCATAATCATAGTTGACGAAGTCGATAATTGCCTGTTCCAATTTTTCGGGTGGCATTTGTCCGTGCCCGATCACAACACGTGCGTCGGGAACCAACCGGTGAATCGTGTTTTCGAGTTCGTACAGTTGGGGAATACGGTTGTTGACGAAAAAAATCTGCCCGCTTCGGCTCATCTCGAAGTTAATCGCTTCTTTGATAATGTCGTCGTTGAAAGCGTGTACTTCGGTTTGGATAGGATAGCGATTGGCCGGAGGGGTAGAGATAACCGAAAGGTCGCGTGCACCCATTAAAGAGAATTGTAAGGTGCGAGGTATGGGAGTTGCCGACATCGTAAGGGTGTCGACATTCACTTTCATCTGTTTGAGTTTCTCTTTTACGGCCACTCCGAATTTTTGTTCCTCGTCGACAATCAAAAGCCCGAGGTCGTTGAATCTCACATCTTTCCCGATGAGCTTGTGGGTTCCTATGATAATATCTATTTTGCGGTCGGCGAGGTCTTTCAAAATGGCTTTTACTTCTGAGGCTTTCCGGGCTCGGCTGAGGTATTCGATACGTACCGGGAACTCCTTCAATCGCTCTTTGAAGGTTTGGTAGTGCTGGAAGGCCAATACGGTGGTAGGCACGAGTACTGCTACCTGTTTGTTGTCGCAGGTGGCTTTGAATGCCGCACGTATGGCAATTTCGGTTTTCCCGAAACCCACGTCGCCGCAGATGAGCCTGTCCATAGGGCGTTCGCGTTCCATGTCAGCTTTCACTTCGGCTGTGGATTTTATCTGGTCGGGAGTATCTTCGTAAATGAACGATGCTTCGAGTTCTTGTTGCAGGAACGAGTCGGGCGAGAAAGCGAATCCCTTTTCTTCTTTACGGGCGGCATAGAGCTTTATCAAGTCGCGGGCAATCTCTTTCATCTTGCCTTTCGTCTTCTCTTTCATGCGTTCCCAAGCACCGCTTCCCAGTTTGTTGATACGAGGAGCTTCTCCCTCTTTTGCCCGGTATTTCGCCAATTTGTGCAAGGCGTGAATGCTGACAAAAATAATATCGTCGTTTTGGTAAGTCAGTTTAATGACCTCTTGCATTTTTCCGTTGATTTCGGTATGTATCAATCCCCCGAAACGACCTATACCGTGATCCACATGCACGATGTAGTCGCCGACTTCTATCTGGTTGAGCTCTTTCAAGGAAAGAGCCAGTTTCCCAGAACGCGCATGCTCGCTTTTCAAAGTGTATTTGTGAAACCGATCGAATATCTGGTGGTCGGTGAAACAACCTATTTTCAAATCGTTGTCGACGAATCCCTCATGCAAGGTTTTCAATACCGGTGTAAACGAGATGGAATCGCCTCGTTCTTCGAAAATAGCTTGCAATCGTTCTATCTGTTTTTCACTGTCGCTGAGTATGTAAAGAGTGTAGCCTTTTTCGATGAATTGGGAGAACGATTGGCTGACTAAATCGAAATTTTTGTGATAAACACCTTGTGGTGCGCAGTTGAAACGAATGACCGCCGGCGCATTCGCTTCACTGCTTGCTCCATAATCTATCCTTCGAAATGTAGTTATCTTTTTTTGAAAAGCTGTTACATCGATAATTTTTTGCATAGCATAGCGATCGCCCTCTTCGGCGATAAGGGTTTGCTCGGAGAGCGATTCGGAAGCTATGGTTGAAATTCTGTCGATCACCCATGACAGATTGTGACAGATTAAAATCGTGTTTTTATCGATGAAATCGAGTATGGAGATGCCGGAGGCTTCCTGTCCGCATACGTTGGCAACGATATAAACTTCTTCCAATTTTCCGGTGGAAAGTTGTGTTTCCACTTCGAAAGTACGAATGCTTTCTACCTCTTTACCGAAAAAATCGATACGATAGGGCAATTCGTTGGTATACGAAAAGACGTCGAGAATACTACCCCGTACAGCAAACTGACCGGGTTCGTACACGTAGTCCACTTCTTCGAACCCTCGTTCTCTCAGTTTGTCGGATAGTGTGATGATGTCGCACTTCGAATTTTTGTCGATGTGAAGGGTCTGTTCGGAAAGCATATTGACCGGGACAACCTTTTCGGCGATAGCTTCGGGATAAGTGACTATCAATAGGGACTCTCCTTTTTGACACAGGCGGTTCAGAACTTCGGTTCTCAATATTTCGGAAGGGGGGTCGGGTTGCCCGTATTTGATGTCCCGCTTGTATCCAGATGGAAATAAAAGAATGTGGTCGTTACCGTTTATTTGCACCAAGTCGTTGTACAGATAACCGGCTTCGTCCAAATCATTTGCGATGAGGATATGTGCCTGTTTATGTTCCAGAAGATTGGAAAAGAAAAGCGCTATCGAGGAACCTTCGAGTCCCTGTATAAAAATGTGCTTTGTCTTGTTGTCTTTAATGAGTTTCAAAAACGCTTCACGTCTCGCCGGAGTGTTGAAAAGCGCAGAAAAGTTCTGAATATCCATTCCTATAAACCGTCTTAACCGTCGACAAAATTACACATTAATTTAGAAGCTGTTTTAAATTTATTGAGAAATAATATTATCATTTCAAGCAGGTATGTTCCGGCCATATTGAGCCCCTGTCTTGCATCTTGAATCCCTTGATTTTTGTCAATAGCCCGCTATTGACTGCATATCTCGGACTCCAATCTGCTTCAACATAGGGCTCAATCTGTCTCGGAATAAATTTAAAACAGCTTCTTATCGGTCGCAATATTTGTTCCTGTGTTTTCTCTATGGTCAGTGGGCTTCCAGCCAGTTGCGGCCCACACCGGAGTCGGCCAATAACGGCACTTGCAACGGATAGGCGTTTTCCATCTCTTCGCAGACGATAGCTTTTACTCTCTCGATTTCCTCGACGGGTACATTGAAATTGAGTTCGTCGTGTACTTGCAGAATCATGCGGCTTCGTAGATGCTCGTTTTCCAATCGTTTGGCGATACGTATCATAGCGATTTTGATGATGTCGGCTGCACTCCCTTGTATCGGGGCGTTAATGGCGTTTCGTTCGGCATATCCCCGCACGACGCTGTTATGGGAATGTATATCGGGCAACATTCGTTTCCGGCCGCAAATCGTTTCCACATAGCCTTTTTCCCGAGCAACTTCGATACTTTTATTCATATACTCTTTGATTTGCGGATAACTTTCGAAGTATCCGTCGATCAATATTTTTGCTTCGCTCCGTGGTATATTCAGTCGTTCGGCGAGGCCGAATACCGATATGCCATAAATGATACCGAAGTTCGCTGTTTTGGCCTTTCTTCTCATATCGGCAGTTACGGCATCGATAGGAACTTTGTAAATTTTTGCGGCTGTGGCTGCGTGGATATCCGATCCCTCCCGGAATGCTTCTATCATGTGCCGGTCTCCGCTCAGGTGTGCCATGATACGCAATTCTATTTGCGAGTAGTCGGCCGAGAAGAAAATGCAGTCTTTATCCGGTACGAATGCACGGCGTATTTCCCGCCCTTCGTTGTCGCGGATAGGTATGTTCTGCAAGTTCGGGTTGCTGGAACTGAGTCGTCCGGTGGAGGTAATCGTCTGGTTGAACGAGGTATGTATCTTTCCCGTTTTGGGATTGATCAATTCGGGCAGGGCATTGATATAGGTACTCAATAGTTTGCGAATGCCTCTTTGATCGAGTATTTTACCCACGATGGGGTGGCGGGACCGAAGTTTTTCCAATATCTCCTCGGTCGTGGAATATTGGCCCGTCTTTGTCTTTTTGGCTTTTTCATCGATTTTCAATCGTTCGAAAAGGACTTCGCCTACTTGTCGTGCCGAACTTACGTTGAATGTAACGCCTGCCAATTGGAAAATCTCTTGTTCCAACTCGTTCATGCGCCGGGTGAGGATATCCGAGGAGCTTTTTAATTCGGTTATATCTACATTGACTCCGGTTATTTCCATGTCGGCGAGAACTTTTGTCAATGGCATTTCGATGTCGTAAAAGAGCTTTTCCATTTTTTCGGTCTTCAACTCTTTTTCGAGCCGGTTTTTCAGTTGCAAGGTAACATCGGCGTCTTCGGCGGCATATTCGCAAACTTGCTCTACCGGGACTTGTCGCATGGAAAGTTGTTTTTTCCCTTTCGGACCGATGAGTTTTTCGATGGACACAGGCTCGTAACCGAGATATACATTCGCCAGATAGTCCATATTGTGGTACTGTTCGGGTTGTAACAGGTAATGAGCCACCATTGTATCGAAGAAATCGCCTTTGACATGTATCCCGTAGTTATGCAGGACGATATAGTCGTACTTGATATTTTGTCCTATTTTCAAGGATTTGGGATTTTCCAGAGCCGATTTGAAGATGTTTACGAATTCCCGTGCTTTTTCTTGATCCTCTGGAATGGGAATATAATAGGCTTCGTGCTCTTTTAGGGCGAAAGAAAGTCCCACCAACTCTACATTCATCGGGTCTACGCCGGTTGTCTCCGTGTCGAATGCGAATGCCGATGCGCAAGATAGCAATGCCGCCAAGTCCCACATCTTTTCAGGGGTGTCGGTTAAATGATAGGTGTGCGGAATCGATGCGATATTAGCCAAATTCGACTGGGGCGCGGAGTTGTCTGTTTGTTCAGTTTCGGGAACATTGTCGAACAGGGAGGGTTGTACCGTTTTTTTAGGTGTCGGCGTTGTCGGTTGGTTTCCCAATACTCTTTCGGTAAGGTTTCTGAATTCCAATTCTTCGAAAATGGGTCTCAGTTTTTCACTGTTTACAGGTTCCCGTCGAAGTGATTTTTCGTCGAAAGTCAAGGGTACATCGGTCTTGATGGTTGCCAAGAACTTGGAAAACTCTATTTGCGAGCGGTTTTCTTCCACTTTGGTTTTCAAGGCTCCTTTTAACCGATCGGTGTTTGCAAGCAGATTTTCTATACCTCCGAAATCGGCAATCAGTTTGACCGCCGTTTTTTCTCCCACTCCGGGACAGCCGGGTATGTTGTCGGAGCTGTCGCCCATCAATCCTAATATGTCGATAACCTGTTCGGGTGATTGTATGCCGTATTTCGTTTTTATCTCTTCCGGTCCTAAAATTTCGAAATCGCCGCCGAACTTGGGCCGATACATGAAAATGTGTGACGATACTAATTGCCCGTAATCTTTATCGGGTGTCATCATGTAGGTGTCGAAGCCCTCCTTTTCGGCAAGTTTTGCCAGCGAGCCTATGACATCGTCGGCTTCGAAGCCGGGAACTTCTATAATGGGAATGTTGTAGGCTTGGATAATCTCTTTGATGATCGGGACCGAATAGCGTATTACTTCGGGAGTTTCTTCCCGTTGAGCCTTGTATTGTTCATAAGCCTCGTGGCGAAATGTGGGGCCTTGCGGATCGAATCCGACGGCAATATGCGAGGGGTTTTCTTTTCTCAATAATTCTTCGAGCGTGTTGACGAACCCCAGAATGGCAGAGGTGTTTATCCCTTTGGAGTTGATTCTCGGATTCTTGATGAACGCATAGTAAGAACGGTAAATCAGTGCGTAAGCGTCTAATAAAAATAGTCGTTTCTCTTGCATAAGGGTATGCTGTTTGTAGATAAGAATTAAAAAAGCATCTTTGTAATGCGGTAAAATTACGATAAAAATACGGATTCTTTTGTTTTATTACTATTTTTGCACCAGAATAAATTGATATGGATAAACTTTTTAGCATACGGCAGCCGATAACCGAGGAGCTTGCTCTACTGAATAAAACCCTTACTGAATCTTTGCATACGACCAGTCCTCTGATGAATGAGGTGATTCAGGCTTATCTCGAAAGCAAGGGGAAACAGATTCGGCCCATATTGGTGTTACTGTGTGCGAAGTTGTTCGGTGAAGTTCCTCGTGAAGCCATTGACGCAGCAGCTTCGTTGGAAATGTTGCATAATGCCAGTCTGATTCATGACGATGTAGTCGATGAATCGCAGAAACGCAGAGGCCTACCGACGATCAATCATTTATATGATAACCGTATAGCGGTTTTGGTTGGCGATTATTTCGTGTCGTGTGCTTTGGCTTGTTCGATAAAAACGAACAAGATGCCGATTGTTTCTTGTTTGGGTGTCTTGGGACGGGATTTGGCTCGGGGAGAGATCGACCAGCTTTCCAATGCCCGCAATCACTTGCTTGACGAGAATGCATATTTCGAAGTGATTCGGCGAAAGACAGCATCGTTGTTCTATGCTTGTATGCAGGTGGGTGCACTGTCTGCCGGCGCTTCTGCCGAAGATGTCGCGAGATTGGGAATGTTTGGAGAAAAGTTAGGGCTTTGTTTCCAGATTAAGGACGATATTTTCGATTATTACGAGGATAAAGTTATCGGTAAACCCACGGGAAACGATTTGCGGGAAGGGAAAATAACACTGCCGCTTATTTATGCGATTACTCATGGCGAAGGCTCTGAAAACGAACGAATGAGAGATTTGTTGTTGAGCGAGGAATATTTGTCGTCCGACAGCGTGCATACACTCATCGAGTATGCTAAAACACAAGGAGGTATCGAGTATGCCTATACAACTATGGGGCGTATCCGCAACGAGGCTGTGGACCTATTGTCCGTTTTTCCTCCTTCCGAAACGATCGATGCTTTGATTGCTATCTTGGACTACACGATAGAGCGGGAAAAATAGAATTTTTAGGATAGTGGGGTTGTGTCGACCCCTGTGGGCGCTCCCTTTATATCACTGCGCGATACCCCGTAATACTTATGGGACACGGCAGGGGGAGAGGGGGTAGAAGTATGAAAAGACAATCCCTGCTGATTTCTTACTAATTATCGAAAACGACCACTTTCTAAAAGTGGTCGTTTTCGTTTTCGGTTTTCCCTTCATGTCGTCAATATTTGAAGCTGCTGCCGCCGAGAAACTCTCTGAGAAGAGAAGTAGGAGGTATTTCGCGTTGATTGATGGATTGAAAATATCCTAAGAAACGGAGCAAACGATGAGCTTCGGCATATTCGGGACAATCATGGGGTACGGCGCTGAGTATGGGTTGTGCATAATCTTTCATTACCGCCAGTTCGAAAAGGAGTGAAGAGTTGAACATAGCATCGGCGTTTTCCTGATAGGGGAATATCCATTTTTCTTCTCCTCGTCTCACACTTCCCCAACGGGCTATGGTGCTCTGTGCCGATGCCCCGCGATATTTATGGTCGCGGATAATGCGGCGTAACAGACGGTTATCGGCAGTCGGTATCCAGTTGTGGTCGTCGATGGAGATGGTCGTCAAGGCGGAAACATAAATGCGATATTTCAAATGAGTTTCGATTTGAGGTGTCAAATCTGGGTTTAATCCATGTATGCCTTCCAAGATGAGAACAGACCCTTGTTCCAATTTCAGAGTATTCCCTCTGTATTCTCTTTCGCCGGTTTCGAAATTATAGGTGGGCATCTCGATTGTTTCGCCTTGCAATAATCTGTTGAGGTCTTTATTGAACAAATCTAAATCCAAAGCGTAGAGCGATTCGTAATCGTAGTCGCCGGTTTCGTCGAGAGGGGTGTCTGTTCTATTGACAAAATAGTTGTCGAGAGATATGGCTACCGGTTTCAACAGATTGGTCATGAGCTGAATCGATAATCTTTTGGAGAATGTGGTTTTCCCCGAGGAGGAGGGTCCTGAGATAAGTACGATACGAGTACCGTTTTCGTGATAGCGTCGGGTTATATCGTCGGCGATTTTACCTATTTTCTTTTCATGAAGGGCTTCGGCAACTTTGATTAAGTCGGTTGCTTGTCTCGTTTCCACGGCTTTGTTGAGGTCTCCTATATTGCTCAATCCGATAATTTGGTTGAACGTGAGGTATTCTTTGAACGCATTCAACATTTTTTCTTGCGGTTCTATCGGAGCCGGTTCGGTCGGTGCATCGGGCATGGGAGGAACTAACAACCCCCCACCGTTATATTTTACCAAGTCGAATCCCTGTAAATAGCCTGTCGACGGAGTCAGCCAACTGTAATACGAGTCGGCGAGACCGTCGAGAGTATGGTATTGGGTATATAACTCGTGTGTAGTTTTCAGCAATTCTATTTTATCGAACATGCCTTGTTCCCGAAAAACTTCTATGGCATCGGCCGTGTGACATTCTATTTTTTTGAACGGAATGTCGGCGGCTATAATTTCGGCCATGCGATGCTTTATTTTATCGATGGATTCGGGTTTGAGGGCGTTTTCATTATCGAGCAAGCAATAGTATCCGTGAGATAGGGAATGTTCTATACGCAATCTTGTTCCCGGGATAATGTCGTTGATTGCTTTGTACATGACGAAGCAGAGGGAACGCACGTATGTGCGCATGCCTGCCGGGTGAGAGATATCGAGAAATTCGATGTCTTTGGGCCCGAATACCCGGTATTTCAATTCTTCGGTTTTGTTATTTACGTAAGCGCAAATCGGGCGGTGAGCCAGTCGAGGATTTGCCAGTTTATAGATTTCGAGGAGGCTTTCACCTCCGTTTACACGTAGCGTTTTTCCTGTGTTTACACAATAAACGTCAAATTGTTCTTTTTCCATAATGTTGATGGGATATAATTTCGATGGTATTCTTAATTGTTAATAAAAATAAAAACGGCAATTTCTACCTGATGTAAATCTTTTTATTTGTATAATTTTGCAAAGGAATCATTTCCAGATGCAGATTGTGAGTTAAATATACTACAAAGAGGATAATAAAACAACTATTTAAGAAACTTTCATGGAATACACATTTCTGGACTTCTTGACTTTGATCGGGTCGGTCGGTTTGTTCCTATATGGAATGAAGGTCATGAGCGAAGGGTTACAGAAGGTAGCAGGAGACAGACTGCGTAATATCCTTGCCGTGATGACGAAAAATCGGTTTTCAGGAATGTTGACCGGAATATTGATAACAGCATTGATTCAAAGCTCGTCGGCTTCGACGGTAATGGTCGTCAGCTTTGTGAATGCCGGGTTAATGACGTTGGGGCAATCGATGGCAGTCATTATGGGGGCGAATGTCGGTACGACAGCCACGGCGTGGCTTATCTCTCTTTTTGGATTCAAGGTCGATATCACAATTTTTGCTTTGCCGTTGATAGGTTTGGGAGTTCCTTTGTTATTTTCGAATAAAAGTTCTCGTAAATCGTGGGGCGAGTTTATAATCGGATTCTCATTCTTGTTCATGGGGCTTAGTTATATAAACAACTCGGTTCCCGATTTGAGAAGTAATCCCGAGGTGTTTGAGTTTTTGTCTTCTTACACGCAGCATGGGTTCATTTCTATTTTGGGATTTTGTGCTGTGGGGGCGATTCTCACGATGATTGTGCAGTCATCGAGTGCATCGATGGCGATATTTTTAATCATGTGTAGCAAAGGTTGGATTTCATTCGACATAGCTGCCGCTTTGATTTTGGGTAGTAATATCGGTACGACGATAACTCCTCTGTTGGCTTCTATCGGTGCGAATGTGTCGGCGAAAAGGGCAGCGATGGGTCATTTGCTGTTCAATATGCTCGGTTCCATGTGGGCGCTTGTTTTGTATTATCCTTTCATTCGTTTTATCATGTGGATTTGTACTTCGTTGGGGGTAGGGAACCCGAATGACTTGATGTCGTTTATTTCCACTTGGGAGCAATCCGATCCTGCATTGGTTGCCGCGCTGAATAGCGGACAGAATTTGGATTCTGCCGATTTCGAACAGCAAAAAGCTCATTTTGCAGCCATGCAGTTTTCTGTATCGTTCGGGTTATCGATGTTCCATACGGTATTCAATGTAATCAATGTAACCATTATGATTTGGTTTACAGGTTTATATGAGAGGATAGTTACCCGCTTGGTGAGGGTAAAAGATAAGAACGAAGAGGAGTTCCAATTGAAATTTATTTCGCGGGGTATGTTGTCGGCTTCGGAATTAAACCTACCGCAAGCCCATCAGGAGATTGCCGTGTATGCCGAGCGGGTACAACGTATGTTTGGTATGGTAGCCGATTTATTACACGAAAAGGAAGGAAGCGAAGCCTATTTGAAATTATACAATCGTATCGAGAAATACGAGCAGATTTGCGACCGTATGGAATTGGAAATTGCCGGATTCTTGAACTTGGTTGTCGGCGGTCGGTTGAGCTATGAAGGAAAAATGATGGTAAACAGTATGCTTACCATCGTGACCGAGATTGAGAGTATAGGAGATTGTTGTTATAACCTCGCTCGTACTTTGCAACGGAAGCAAGACTCTCATATCGATTTTAACGACGAGATTGTAAGTAATATCGATGCGATGTTTAAACTCGATTCCGAAGCGTTGTCCAATATGGTGGCGCTCCTGTCGAGTAACGAACCGCTTATGAGCGAGATAATGATTTCTTATAATAAAGAGTGTGAGATTAATAATTATAGGAATCAACTGCGCGGGGCTAATGTCGAAAACATCAATAATAAACATTACGAATACCAATCGGGAATATACTATATGGATATGATTTCGGAGTGTGAACGGTTGGGCGATTACGTTATCAATGTGGTCGATGCCATCAAACAGCAGCAGGTAAAACACGCTTGAAATGAGGCGATACGATAAAAGCCGTCCCGAATTTTCGGGACGGCTTTTATCGTTGGTAAGGGAGATTATCGTCGTAATAATGCGATAAGCTCTGCCACACCCTCCGAGGCTCCCTTTTGGATAACCCGAACGGAACGATCGACAGGAACTTTTACCTCTTTGGGATCGATGAGGTATATCGGTACTTGCGGCCGTACATAACGGAGCAATCCTGCGGCGGGATAAACGTTCAGCGATGTTCCGATGACGACGAATATATCGGCTTCTTCGGTGATTTCGATAGCCGGCTCTATCATGGGTACGGCTTCGCCGAACCATACGATGTGAGGTCTCAGCCGGTCTCCGTATCGGTCGGTTTCGTCGGCTTTTATTTCATAATGGTCGGGAGACAATTCATAGATGCAATTTTCATTTTTTGTCGAGCGTACTTTGGTGAGTTCTCCGTGCAGATGAATTACGTGAGTACTCCCGGCGCGTTCGTGTAGATTGTCTACATTTTGGGTGATGACTGTTACATCGTAATCCTTTTCGAGAGCCGCCAATCCGAAGTGTCCTTTATTGGGTTCGACGGTGAGGAGCTCTTTGCGCCTTTTGTTATAAAACTCTTGTACCAAAGCCGGATTTCTTTCCCAGCCTTCCGGGGTTGCGACATCTTCTACGGGGTAACGGTCCCATAACCCTCCACTGTCTCGGAATGTAGAAAGCCCGCTTTCTACACTCATTCCTGCGCCTGTCAATACAACCAGTCTCTTTTTCATATCTTTTGTTTCAACAAGATGGATTTCGTCTTAAATAATTAAGATAAAGTTAGGGTAAAACTTCGGCGGCTGCAAATGTTTTTTAATAAAATGTGTTGAGATTTTGGAATGGGTGACACTATTCCATCGGGAATTATGTTTTTTTTTAAGGAGAATTTATTGAATTAAGTATAAAAGCCCTATCTTCGCTTCGCAAATATTGTTATTATGTTTGCTTAAATACAATAAAAATAGAAAATGGACAAATTAAGTTATGCGTTAGGTCTCAGCATGGGGCACAATTTTTTAGGCTCGGGTATCAAATCGTTGAACGTCGAGGATTTTGCCAAAGGTGTAGAGGCTGTATATAAACAGGAAAAACCGGAAATCAGTTTCGATGAGGCGAAAAAAATCATCAACGAGTTTTTTTCCAATTTGCAAGATGAAATCGCCGAGACGAATAAACAGGCCGGGAAAGAATTTTTGGCAGAGAATGCCAAGCGTTCCGGTGTGGTGGTACTTCCCAGCGGTTTGCAATATGAAGTGCTTGCCGAGGGAAAAGGTCGTAAGCCGAAAGCTACCGATAAAGTTCAATGTCATTATCATGGAACTTTGATTGACGGGCAAGTGTTCGACAGTTCGATACAGCGGGGTACTCCGGCAGTGTTCGGGGTCAACCAAGTGATACCCGGTTGGGTGGAAGCCTTGCAGTTAATGCCCGAGGGTTCTCGTTGGAAATTATATATACCTTCTGATTTGGCGTATGGAGAGCAAGGAGCCGGTGGAAGTATTCCGGCGAACGCTACTCTTATTTTTGAAGTGGAACTAATAAAAATATTATAATTATTTACCCTATAAACAATGAAAAAGACTATTTTATTTTGTGTGGCACTCGCCGGTTTGACGGCAATGTCTTCTTGCGGAAACAAGGCCGCTACTAAGTTGGAAAATGCGGCAGATAGCGCAAGCTATGCTCTGGGTGTTTCTAATGGCGCCCGTTTTGGAGAAGCCCTGAAATCGGGTATGTACGAACAGCTTAAAAATATCGATCCCAATGATTTTATGAAAGGTTTGGCCGCTGCCTTGAAAACCGATTCTACACAGCGTTCATATGAAATGGGATTGAGTCAGGGCCTTTATATTAAGGAGATGTTGAATAATATCAAACAAGGAACCGGTGTGGAGATCGATATCCCGACATTCGTTCAGGCTTATAAACAAGCTATGGACGGCGATACGACTTTGTTGATTTCGGCTATGCAATCCAATTCGGTTCTCGATGCTATTTTCAGAGCAGCTGCCGAAGCTAAGGAAAAAGAAGAACTCGCTCGTTTGGCCGAGACTCCCGAAGCCAAAGAAAATTTGGCGAAAGGCGAGGCTTTCCTTGCTGAAAAAGCCAAAGAAGAAGGTGTGGTAAAAACTGAATCGGGACTTCTTTATAAGGTCGTTAAAGAAGGAAAAGGCGATAAAGTACAATCCAATCAACGTGCGAAAGTATCTTACAAAGGAACTTTGATCGACGGAACCCAATTCGATTCCAATGCAAGCGCTACTTTCTCTCCTACGCAAGTCGTTAAAGGCTTTGGAGAAGGTTTGCAGTTGATGCAAAAAGGCGGTAAATATATCTTGTATATTCCTGCCGAACTGGGTTACGGAGTTCGTGGCGGAGGCGATAAAATCCCGACCAATTCGACTCTTGTATTTGAAGTAGAGGTTTTGGATATTGTCAAATAGATAGATTTTCTATAAATATTTTGAAGTGCCGCTCTTGTTTGAGTGGCACTTTTTTGTGA
Organism: Barnesiella sp. B2-R-119; assembly: GCF_023656675.1. Classification (NCBI taxonomy): domain Bacteria; kingdom Pseudomonadati; phylum Bacteroidota; class Bacteroidia; order Bacteroidales; family Barnesiellaceae; genus Barnesiella; species Barnesiella sp. B2-R-119. The sequence continues at coordinate 207,736 of NZ_JAMOKL010000004.1, read as the reverse complement.
AAAAATGTCAGATAAAATGCTAATAATAGATTAAGAATAAACTTTTGTTTGTCTTTTTGTCAAAAAATAGATAAAATATAGCTGTTTATTAAAAAAGAAATGATATTTTTGTCGCAAAATGATTTATATATTAAAATTTTATGGAAAAGATTGATAACCTTGATCGTCAGATTCTCGAAATTATAATGCGCAATGCCCGCATTCCGTCGAAAGATGTGGCTGCCGAATGCGGTGTTTCCCGCGCTGCTATTCATCAACGTATTCAGCGTATGATCGACATGCATGTTATTACCGGATCGGGATACCATGTAAATCCTAAATCTTTGGGTTTCAGGACGTGTACTTATATCGGGGTGAAATTGGAGAAAGGTTCGATGTATCGCGATGTCGTTCCCGAGCTCGAAAAGATTCCCGAAGTAGTAGAATGCCATTTTACGACGGGGCCTTACACAATGCTTTGCAAATTATACGCTCGCGATAACGAGCATTTGATGGAGTTGCTTAATGACAAAATACAGAATATCCACGGAGTGGTTTCGACGGAAACTCTTATTTCGTTGGAACAAAGCATGAACCGCGAAATTCCGGTCATGAAGAAGTGATTATTTTTCGTAGAGTGAAATAGGGAGAGTCTGTCTTGGGGCAGACTCTTCTCGTTTTAAATCACCGGGTAATAACCGAATTTTTATTTTGTAGTTTTTTATCGGTTCTCCAAAGTAATAACAGAGTGATGGCGGTAGCGATTGTATCGGAAACCGGCATGGCTATCCATATACCGTTCAAGGCATATATTCGGGGAAAAATAAGTAGTAACGGAATCAGGAATATGACTTGTCGGGTCAAGCTGAGGAAAATGGACTTAGAAGCCATACCTAAGGATTGGAACAGGTTGGTGGTGACGATTTGGAATCCGACAATCGGGAATACACCCATAACGATGCGCATCCCGTGTATGGCTACATCGATGAGGTTCGTATCGGTGGTGAAGGCCCGTATAATGTAATACGGGAAAAAGGTTGAACCTATCCACCCGGCCGTACCGCAAATGGTCGCTACGATGCCGGTTAAAACGAATGCTTTTTTCGTTCTGGCGTAATTGCCCGCACCGTAATTGTACCCTACGATGGGTTGCATGCCTTGACACAACCCGATAATGAGCATAACGACCAATGTGGCGTAACTGTTGAAAATACCGAATGCACCTATCGCCTCGTCTCCCCCATACCGATAGAGCGATGTGTTGATGATCGCATTGATAACGCTGCTGGCTACATTGACCAAAAACGGAGCTAACCCGATGGAAACGATGTTGAACAGGATTCCCCATTCGAGTTTGAAGTATCGACGATGGAATCGCAACTGGCTTTTAGGGTTGAAGAAATGTATCATGACAAATGCTGCCGAAATGGCCATAGCTATATCTGTCGCTATGGCTGCGCCTTTTATTCCCCAATCTAGCCAGAAAATGAAAATCGGTGCGAGGATAAGATTGGAGAAAGCACCTATGAGCATGGTGTACATGGCTTTCCCCGGATACCCCGAAGCTCGCATCATATTGTTGAAACTATAACAAAGATTGGTGCAGAGCATACCCGGCATGATGTAGATGAGAAACTCTCTGGCATATGGAATGGTGCGGTCGCTGCCGCCGAAACTGCGCAGTATATCGTCCATGTAAACCGAGAAGAAGGTAAGGTAACAAACGGCAAACGAGAGCGAAAGTACAAGACTGTTTGCCAAAATTTTTTCGGCTTTGACTTTGTCGTTCTGTCCCAAAACGATTGAAATGCGAGCCGATGCTCCCAGCCCTACCAACATACCGATAGCCCCTGCCAACGACATGATAGGAAAGGTCAGAGCTAAGCCCGAAATGGCATCGGCTCCTACGCCCTGACCGATAAAAATGCGGTCGATGACATTATACAGAGACATAACCATTGTACCGACAATCGCCGGAACAGAGTACTTCCAAAGCAGTTTCCCTACCGGAAGTGAAGTCTGTTCTCTGTGAATATCGTTTTGGTTTTCCATGTTTGGAGTAGTCGGCACTTAGGAAGGATCGCTCCAATCGCCGTGGGCTTTGATGAGAGCTATCAGTTTTTCGATAGCCATCTCTTCGGGTATGTTCTTTTCGATACACTCTTTACCTTTGTACAAACTCACTTTGTCGCGCCCGGCTCCTACGTATCCGTAGTCGGCATCGGCCATCTCTCCCGGCCCGTTTACAATGCATCCCATGATACCGATTTTTAGTCCGGTAAGGTGTGAGGTCGCCGCTTTGACACGGGCGATTGTAGTTTGTAAATCGAACATGGTTCTGCCGCAACTCGGACAAGAAATATATTCTGTTTTACTGAATCGCTTGCGTGCGGCCTGTAAAATCGTGAACATATAGTCTGTGAGTCGCTGAGACGAGATATTTCCATTATTGCGAAGGAATATGCCATCGATGAGGTTATCGAGCAGGAACGGCCCGAAATCGGCCCCTGCTTTCACTTGCAGGTCTTCGCTCTCTTTTTCTTCGTATTCGGCCATGAACACGACCGGGAGTTTGCAGTTTGCCGCGGTAAGCCGTGCCAATGCCGCCCGCAGGTCTCCTACCGGGTTGGTATGCCGCGCGGAGAGAATAAGAACTATTCCCGATTCCTGCGACAGCTCGCCGATAAGTTCTTCCGACAGGTCGGCTGTATCGGCTTGTAGGAAGCGGACAGTCGCCGGAGTCGATTTCAATGCAGATAATTCGTGCATTTGAAATAACGGATAGGTGTCGTTTTCCCCGTGGTAGTGTGCAAAATCTACGATAGAACGGATATCGCCGCCGACTGCTCGGTCGTGTGTGTAGTAGAAATCGGCGCGTGTCCCTGTTTGTGGCTCTCCTTCGACGATAACTACGGGCTGTTGGTTGCCGCCGATACAATTGCAACTCTCCCTCTCTCGGGCTGCCATTTGTTCCAGCGGTATGTCGGGGGCTGTTATCGGTTTGTGGCCGGTTCTTGCCGTAATATAATTCACCAGCTTGCAAGCTACCGGGATTTCGGCTTCGGGAGCCTCGCTTAACGACACTCTTATAGTATCGCCTATCCCGTCGGCCAGCAGTGTTCCTATGCCTACCGCCGATTTTATTCTTCCGTCCTCACCGTCTCCGGCCTCGGTGACTCCCAAATGAAGCGGATAATTCATACCTTCCGATTCCATCGTTTCGATAAGTAGCCGAACGGTTCGTACCATGACTACCGTATTTGATGCCTTGATGGAGATTACCACGTTGTCGAAATTTTCCGAGCGGCAGATTCTCAAAAACTCCATACACGATTCCACCATACCTTCGGGGGTATCTCCATAACGGCTCATGATACGGTCCGACAGAGAACCGTGATTCACTCCTAAACGTATTGCCGTGTGTTGTTCTTTGCAAATATTCAGAAATGGAATGAACCTCTCTTTGAGCTTTTGCAACTCGGCGGTATATTCTTCGTCTGTATAGGACAGTTGTTTGAAAGTGCGGGCACTATCGACGAAATTACCCGGATTTATACGCACTTTATCTACGGTGTAGGCGGCGGCATCGGCAGCTTTCGGGTTGAAGTGGATATCGGCGACCAAAGGTGTCGTATAGCCTCTGGCAATTAACTCTCTTTTGATTTCGCCTAAATTTTCCGCTTCCCTCACTCCTTGTGCCGTGAGCCTCACATAGTCGGCTCCCGCTTGAATGATGCGTATGCATTGGTCCACGCTGGCCGCAGTATCCAGTGTGGAGGTATTGGTCATCGATTGTATGCGTACGGGATATTCACCTCCGAGAGGTGTGTTTCCTATCTGTACGATACTGCTTTTCCTGCGGTGGTAATTATAGTAGTCCATGACAAGGGAAACTATGGAATCAATTGGTCTTGAATTTATATTTTATCGATGCGAGTTCTTGGTTGGCATCAACGATTTTTTTCGTAAGTCCGGTTTTGTATTTTTCTACTTTCGAAGCGACGGTTTCGTCACCGAGCGCCAATATCTGAGTGGCGAGAATCGCTGCGTTGAGGGCTGCGTTGATTCCTACCGTAGCGACGGGGATTCCGGGAGGCATTTGCACGATGGCGAGCAAGGCATCGAGTCCTTCCATACCCGATTTGATGGGAACTCCTATCACGGGCAGTGTAGTCATCGAAGCGATAACACCGGGCAGATGTGCGGCCATACCTGCGGCGGCAATGATAACTTTTATTCCTCTGGAACGAGCGTTTTTAGCGAATTCCTCAACTTCCGCAGGGGTACGATGTGCCGATAAGGCCAACATTTCGAACGGGATTTCGCACTCGTCGAGCAGCTTGGCGGCTTTTTCCATGATAGGAAGGTCGGACGTGCTGCCCATAATTATACTTACGATTGGTTTCATAATAAATATATGTCTGTGATTGGTTTTATATGAATAGGAAAAATAAAAATCCGCAGCACATGGCTCCTAACGCAAATCCCGCACCTACTTGGCCGATCGTGTGTCGATTCAGTAAAATACGAGAAGAGCCGACGAGTCCTGCAAGCAAAATGATGGCTATTTGCAAGGGGAATATATAGGGCGTGAGCATTAATCTATAAATGCTCATTAGGAATACCAATACAACCATCGCTCCGGCCGCTACCATGTGTGCGCTTATTTTCCAATATCGGTTGATAAATAAAGAAATGATAAGCGAGACGATTGCACCCGCTATGAAAGAGAGTATCCAATTCGGTATCCCGAAACGGTATAAGTAGAGATAACATGCGATATAACAAACGAAGTTGATGATATACGGGACGGTACGCTCGGTACGGTTGTGAAGTCTGAAATCGCTGATATGACCTGTTTTGTAGAGGATAAATATGCCTAAGGACGGAAGTATGCAAGTGGTGAGCAATACGCCTATGACGATGATTCCTAACAGTCTGTCACCGAAGACTCTCATATAGGACGTATAAAGTGCGATGGCGATTCCGTAAGTCGGCATCAATAACGGGTGGAATATAGTCGATAGAATCGTGGCTAATAGTTTCATGTGTCGTTCGGTTTGATTCATTCAAATTTCTTTTCGCAATCGGGCTACCGGTATCGATAGCTGTTCCCTGTATTTGGCGATCGTACGCCGGGCTATCGGATAGCCCTTTTGTTGCAGCAGCTCGCACAGCTTGTCGTCCGAGAGGGGCTTATGTTTGTCTTCGTGGTCTACCAGTTCTTCCAACAATCTTTTGATTTCCCGGGTAGAGACTTCTTCTCCGGCCTCGTTTTGCATAGATTCGGAAAAGAAATATTTTAACGGATAAATGCCGAAATTTGTTTGCACGTATTTGCTGTTGCTGGCTCGGGAGATGGTAGAAATGTCATATCCCGCACGTTCGGCGACATCTTTCAGAATCATGGGTTTCAAGTTGCGTTCGTCGCCGGTGAGGAAAAAATCTTTTTGTAAATCTACGATGACTTTAATTGTGCTCAGCAGTGTTTCCTGCCGTTGTTTTACGGCATTGACAAACCATTGCGCCGCATCGAGTTTTTGTTTGACGAATAACAGGGCATCCCGTTTTTCCCGAGTCTGGTTTTGTTTGTTCGAGGAATAATCGTCGAACATATCCTGATAATCCCGGCTTACGTGTAGTTCGGGTATATTCCCGTTATTTAGCCCGATGGTTAACTCCCCATCTTGCGCTTCGACAAAAAAGTCGGGAATAATGTGATGTTCCGAGCTGCCCGAATAGCTGTTGTTCCATGCGCTTCCGGGCTTGGGATTAAGTAGCGTGATTTCTCGTATGGCTTGTTTCAGTTCTTCTTCGCAAACATTACATTGACGCATGATTTTGTCGTAATGCTTTTTAGAGAATTCTTCGAACATTTTGTCGATAATCTTGTAAGCCAATAAGTTGGCAGGAGTCCCTTCGTGGCGCTCTAATTGGAGTAGCAGGCATTCCCGTAAATTCGAAGCTCCGACACCGGCCGGTTCGAACTCCTGAATCATTTGTAAAATATCTTCTACTTGGCTCGCCGGAACGTCTAAACCTACTTGAAAAATAAGATCGTCCGAAATAGCTTGTATCGGTCTCTGTAAATAACCGTTGTCATCTATATTCCCAATAATGTATTGAGCAATTTGATAGGAGGTTTCGTCGAGAGAAAGCTCTCCCAACTGGCTTTCGAGGTAATCGTGAAATGAAGAGGCCGATACGAATGGAATGTCTTCTTTTTTGTCATCTTTCGAGTAGTTGTCGGCTTCGAGTCGGTAGTCCGGTATATCTTCTTCGTTGCGATAATCACCCAATGTAAGTTCCTCTGCCGATTCTCCCGGATTTCCGTCTTCATCGGCGTTGGCATCGAATTCGTTTATGCTGTCCGGGATTTCTTCCCGTCCTTCTTCTAAGGCGGGATTATCGACCAGTTCTTGTTGTACGCGTTCTTCAAATTCGATTTCGGTAAGTTCGAGGAGTCGAATCAACTGTATCTGCTGGGGCGATAGTTTCTGTTGCAATTTTTGTTGCAACTGCTGTTTCAGTGCTGCCATAAGCTGTGAGTGATTTGCAAACGAAGATAGCTATTTTTGCTCTAAATAAGTAAAAAAATGAGAATTTTTAGAAGCTGTTTTTATTTTTTCAGCCTGTATTCGAGAGCTGTTTTTCAAGGGTATTTTACAAATAAAAGAAATATGAATAAGTTGGAGCTACATTCTTTCGAAATGGTTGCTGCCGGTGTTTTTGAAACTATATGGTGAGACTCTCTGCTGCTTTCGGTTCAGTAAAACCTCGTGGGGTAGACATGAATTTTAGCGATGAAATTTTTGTAGATAACCACATTCCAGACTTTTCAGTAAAAGGTTGATTCTTGCTTAATTAAAACCTCCTCCCCTGTGTTTGGTTGTCAAACAAAATATAGGGGAGGTGGCACGAAGTGACGGAGGGGTTGAAAACAACATCACATTAGGCTGTTTGTATCGGATATTTAATCCTCTCGCCTTACGAGCGTTCTCCCTATCTCATCTGCGATGAGCTGAGGGTGGGGAACTAAGATGTCACTGCGAATATTCTTTTCACTCCTACTCGCAAATACAAGAGAGAATTTAAAAGACAATCTTCACTAATTTCCTCCTGAGCCTTGCTTTCCATAGTATTAAGGGGGATTCAACGCTTCTTCGCTATATCTTTTGCGAAACATGAGGGGGAAGAGCTTGTTCTTATTGCGAATAAAAAAAGCCGTGTATGGGAAATACACGGCTTTTATGCGGCAAATAAGTGATTCTTATTGGTTGTTGTCGTTACGAGAATGACGGTCGCTGCGGGGAGCTCTTTCGGGGCGGGGCAACAGCGCCTTCATAGACAAGCGGTATTTCCCGGTTTTTTTGTCTATTTCGATGAGTTTTACCGTTACTTCGTCTCCTTCATGGATGCCCGATGTCTCCATCGATTCGAGGCGATCCCAGCTGATTTCCGAGATGTGGAGTAATCCGTCTTTTCCCGGAAGAATTTCTACGAAAGCGCCGAAGGGTAAAATCGATTTAACGACTCCGGTATAAGTTTCTCCCTCTTCGGGTTGAGCCGTGATGGATTTGATACGACGTATGGCATCTTTGATAGAATCGAGGTTAGCGGCAGATATTTCTATGTGTCCCTCGTTGTTGATTTCATCGATAGTAACCACAGCTCCGCTGGCTTCCTGTATGCTTTGGATAATTTTTCCGCCCGGGCCTATTACGGCTCCGATCATGTCTTTCGGGATAATCATCGTTTCGATACGAGGCGCATGCGGTTTCAAGTCGGCGCGAGGTTCGGCGATAGTGTCGGTGATAATATTAAGAATGTGCAGACGACCTTCGCGGGCTTGGTTCAATGCTTTTTCCAAAACTTCGTAAGAAAGTCCGTCGCACTTGATATCCATTTGGGTCGCTGTGATACCGTCGCGAGTTCCGGTCACTTTGAAGTCCATATCCCCGAGGTGGTCTTCGTCACCGAGAATATCCGAGAGAATGGCATATTTCACATTGTCTTTATCGGTAATCAATCCCATAGCTATGCCCGATACCGGTTTCTTGATTTTCACACCGGCATCCATAAGAGCCAATGTCCCGGCACAAACCGTTGCCATCGAGGAGGAACCGTTTGATTCGAGAATATCCGAAACTACACGTACCACGTAAGGATAATCGGCAGGAATCATGCGTTTAAGCGCACGGTTCGCCAAGTTTCCGTGTCCTATTTCACGACGACCTACGCCACGTTGAGCTTTGGCTTCGCCAGTGGAGAAGGGGGGGAAGTTATAGTGCAACAAGAAACGGTCGCGACCTTGATTCAACACGTCGTCAAGAATTTTCTCGTCGAGTTTGGTTCCGAGAGTTACAGTCGATAAAGATTGCGTTTCACCGCGAGTGAAGACTGCCGATCCATGAGGTCCGGGTATATAATCGACTTCGCACCAGATAGGACGAATTTGTGTGGTAGTACGTCCGTCCAAACGAATACCCTCATCGAGAATACAACGGCGAACAGCTTCTTTTTCTACATCGTGGTAGTAGCGTTTTACAAGAGCTCCTTTTTCGGCGGCATCTTCTTCGCTCATGCCGGCTAAGTATTCGTCGACAATCGCGTCGAAAGCGTTTTGGCGGGCATGCTTGTCGGCATTTCCCGAACGTGCGATAGCGTATGCTTTGTCGTAGCATTTTGCCCAAACGTCTTTTCTCAACTCTTCATCGTTGGTCTCGTGGCAATATTCTCTTTTCACGGTAGAGCCTACGGCTTCTGCCAATTCTTTTTGTACAAGGCAATGAACCTTGATAGCTTCGTGGGCGGCTTTCAATGCTTCGAGCAAATCGGCCTCCGAAACTTCGTCCATTTCGCCTTCTACCATCATAATATTTTCATAAGTGGCTCCCACCATTAAGTCCATATCGGCTTTCTCCAATTCGGCGAAAGTGGGATTTATTTTGAATTTACCATCGATACGGGCAACTCGTACTTCCGAGATAGGGCCATTGAAAGGAATGTCCGAAACGGCCAAAGCTGCCGAAGCGGCAAGACCGGCCAAAGCGTCGGGCATATCTACGCCGTCGCTCGAAAATAACATGATGTTCACGAATGTGTCGGCATGATAATTTTCGGGGAACAAAGGGCGCAATACACGATCCACTAAACGGGAAGTAAGTATTTCGTAATCCGAAGCACGGCCTTCTCTTTTGGTGAAACCTCCGGGGAAACGGCCGAAAGCAGAGAAACGTTCTTTATATTCTACTTGCAGAGGCATGAAATCCACGCCTTCACCGGCTTCTTGGGCCGAACATACGGTAGCCAGCAGCATGGTGTTGCCCATGCGAACCTCGACGGCTCCATCGGCTTGCTTGGCTAGCTTGCCGGTTTCGATGGTGATGGTCCTTCCATCACCCAAATCGATGGTCTTCTTAATAACTTGTTTAATCATAAAATCGATTTTTCTTTATTTTTTCCTTCTCAAAATCGTGCAAAGATAATGAAAGTTTGAAAGTAAAACTATGATTATGAAATAAAAATGCGAAAATAGAATACGTAGAGAGGAGTCTGAGTCGGTTTAATTTCGTTTTTTTATACTTTCTCCTGACATTTTGCTTGCGCGAGCTTCTCGATTATGTGACCGTTTACGGCGAATGCGGGAGTAACCTGTACCTCGGTATATGTCGAGTAAACTTGTTTCTACTTTCGATTTGCACTATTTTTGCCATTGATAGTGAAAATCAATGTAATTGAAATGTGTTTTGCTTCTGTCTTCATTTGCATTATCTTTGCATAGTGCGAAATAGGTTATGCCCCGGTATAATTAAGTGAATTTGCTTCTACTCTCGGCGTATACTATCTTTGCAATTGAAGAAAGGAACATAATTTATAACATATACGGAAATGAAAAAGTGGGTATTTGGGTGTGCAATGGCGTTGGTGATAACCTCGTGCGACAATAAGAAATTTTCCATTCAGGGACGCGTGGCCGATGCCGATGGACAAGTACTGTATTTAGAGTCGTTGGCTGTGAATGGTACAGAGCTTCTCGATTCTGTCGAATTGGATAAGGACGGTCGGTTTAAATTCAAGTATCATGCTCCGCAGTATCCTGAGTTTTATCAATTGAGATTGGACAAGTCCATCATACATTTGGCCATAGATTCGACCGAAACATTGAACCTCTCGGCGAATGCGGCCGATTTTGCCAATGACTATGAACTTACAGGGTCGGACGAATGTGTGAAGATGCGCATTGTCGCTCAGGAAAGCGCCAAGTTAAAAAAACGAATCGATGAACTGTCCCGAGCCATGTCTTCCAATAGCGACCGTGTCGACGATTTGCGGAAGCAGGCAATCGAAGATTTGGCCGCCTATAAAAAGAAAATGTTCGATTTGGTATTGGAAAATCCGGCCTCGGCAACTGCATATTATATTGTTTTTCAAGAAATAAACGGAGATAAAATATTTGATCCTTATGATGCCGATGACCGAAAATTGATAGCTGCCGTCGCTACGGGATTCGATTCGCTTTATCCCGATTCGCCTCGATCCAAACAATTGAAGAACATGACACTGGCTGCTATTGCCGCTGAGCGTGCTGCGCAAAAGGAAAAGTCCGAAATTGAAGCGAGCACAGCCAATTTTCTGGATATGGAATTATACGATTTGCGAGGACGGAAAAAGGTCTTGTCCAATTTTGTCGATGCTGGTAAAGTCGTTCTTCTGAGTTTTACCGCCTATCAGGCCGATTATTCTCCGGTGTATAATATGAAGTTGGCCGAGCTCTATAAAAAATACAAGTCGAAAGGGTTGGAAATATATCAAGTTTCTTTGGATGCCGACGAGCAGGCTTGGAAAGTTGCGGCCGATAATCTCCCGTGGATTTGTGTGCGAGATCCTCAAAGTGTTTATTCGCATAATGCCGCCATGTATAATGTGAAGACACTGCCTACATGCTTTGTTATCGATAGGAATGACGGTATTGTAAAACGGATAGAAAAAGTCGATGAAATAGAAAACGCGGTACAGTCTCGGCTTTAAGGTTCGATACGAGGTTCGGAAAATGAACTTTTGGACGAATATCGTTGTTTTTTTTTGGAAGATAAAAAAAAAGAGAGTATCTTTGTCACATTGAAAGCACAAAAAGGAGTCCCGACAAACGGCGGGATTTCTTTTTTGTTTAGGAGCCGTTTTGAAATTTCCAAGTGATATTGGAACCTTCGAAAAATTGAAACGACATCTCGATGAGAAAATTATTTAATATAAACTATAGGAGTTAGATTATGGCTATTACGTACATGACCGAAGAAGGTTACAAAAAATTGATGGAAGAGATCGCTTATCTCGAAAATGTGAAGCGTCCCGAAATCTCACGGGCTATCGGTGAGGCACGTGATAAAGGAGATCTCTCGGAAAATGCCGAGTACGATGCCGCCAAAGAGGCGCAAGGAATGCTCGAAATGAAAATTTCTCAGTTGAAAGATTTAGTGGCGAATGCACGCTTTATCGACGAGAGTAAATTGAACACCCATACGGTTCAGATTTTGAATACAGTAAAAATTAAAAATGTGAAGAACGGGGCGGTAATGACCTACACTATCGTATCTGAGTCCGAAGCCAATTTGAGAGAAGGAAAAATCTCGGCCACGACGCCTATCGCCAAAGGACTGTTGGGCAAGAAAGTCGGAGACATCGCAGAGATTCAAGTGCCTTCTGGATTGATGTCGTTCGAGATCGTAGATATTTCTATTTAGGCATAAGCCGATGTGCGAGTTATGCACACCGGCTTTTTTATTATAGATATTCCCCCTTTCTCTCCTATAGTTCGCAGAAAGGGGGAATATTTTTTGTCACCCTGTTTCTTTTCACATTAATATAGAGTGTCTTGTCGAAAAGTCTCAGCGAGCTTAGCTTTTTTGTGTTTGATTTTCGCTATATTTATGGGATACGGTTCGGCATAGCCGAATCGGAAATATGATTTCCATTTGTCTTTGCACTCAACTTTCACTATATTTGTAGACCTAAAATCACGAAATTATGGCATCTATTTTCAGTCGTATCGTTGCCGGTGAAATACCGTGCTATAAAGTAGCCGAAGATGAAAACTACTTTGCTTTTTTAGACATCAGTCCCGTTGCCAAAGGTCATACTTTGGTTATTCCCAAACAAGAGGTCGATTATATTTTCGATTTGGACGATGAGACTTATGTGGGTCTTACCCGATTTGCCAAACGGGTGGCAAAAGCTATCGAGAAAGCGATTCCTTGTAAGCGAGTGGGAGTCGCTGTTATGGGACTCGAAGTCCCGCATACTCATATTCACCTCGTTCCTATTAACAAGGAAGCGGATATGAATTTTTTCCGGGACAAACTTTCTCTTGAATCTACCGAGATGCAAGCTATTGCCGAAGCTATCGCTCGGGAAATGGAATGATTCTTAGTGCCCTTAAAAAGCGTAGGCATTGGTTTTAATGAATCTTTCGTCGGTCATCATAAGATGAGATAGGGCGGGTGACATGCAGTGACGGAGTGTGGTAGGTTATTGTTCGTTTTGTTTGGCTGTCAGAAGTCTTTTTCTCAGAAATTTGGCCGGATACCAAGCGGTCACGAATCCCAGAATGAGGACGATGGCTGTGACTGCCAGCGTGTCGAGGAGTTCCAGCTTCACCGGATAGGCGTCGGTAATAAACACGCCTTCGGAACTGCCCAATTTCAGTATTCCGTATTCTTGTTGCAGATAGCAGAGTATGACTCCCAAGATGAGTCCCGAACCAGCCCCGATAGCCGAAATGAGCCACCCTTCGACAAGGAAGATTTTAGAAATGAGTCTGTCGTCGGCTCCGAGGTTTTGTAGTGTATCTATATCCCGTTTTTTGTCGATAATAAGCATCGACAAGGCTCCGATTACGTTGAATGTGGCAATCATCAGAATGAACGATAAAATAAGAAATGTGATCCATTTCTCTATTTGCACCCATTTGTACCAGTCGTTTTGCTGTATGTGGGTCGCCACCCGATAAGCGTCACCGAGGTGCTCTCTCAATTTTTTCGCAAATTCGTTTTCATTTGTCGTTGGAGTGAGGCGTAGCTCGATAGCGGTCGCTTCGGTAGTGTAACTGAACATCTCGCGAGCCGTCGACAAGGGTATGATGGCGAGCTGGTCGTCATAGATGGCTTGGTTGGCGCAGAATGTCGATGAGACGAAAATACGTCTCCCGTTGAACGACTGTGACGGATTGGCCAGATTGACTTTTCCCAACCGATTGGGAGCGTACAATTCTACCGGATAAGGAGAGTTGGCGACAACGCCGAGTTGTCCGGCTACGCCGATACCTAATGATACGTAGTCGATTCTGCCGTCGTTGAGTTGGAACGTTCCGCTCGTGACGATATCTTGTATGTGGGAAAGCTCTGTATAATTGTCGGGTACGCCTTTCACTAAAACAGGCCGTTGCCGGTCTTTGTATATGCAGAGGGCGTTTTCTTCGATGACGGGTGTGAATGTTTTCACCTCGCTCCATTCGGCGATTTGCTCGATAGCCTCTTCTTCGGTGTCGAGAGTTTTGCCTTGTAACGGGGTTATTTTTATCTGCGGGTCTATTTGGGAGTAGAGCGAGCCTATCAGCTCTGTAAATCCGTTGTAGACCGATAGCGTGCAGACGAGAGCCAACGTAGTGATAGCCACCCCGCATACCGAGACAATCGATATGGCATTGATGGCGCTATGCGATTTTTTTGAAAACAAGTAACGCCATGCTATTTTCCGGGCGAGGCGGTTCATAGGGAGCGTTTACTTTTTCAGTAGAGAATCTATGTTTTCGATGTAGTCGAGCGAATCGTCGAGGAAAAACGACAGTTCGGGAGTTTTTCTCAACTGGTAACGTACCCGCTGTGAAAGCTCGTACCGAATGGTTTTCGTATTGGCATTGATGTTTTCTATCATTTCTGCGCTCTTTTCCGGCGGGAAAATACTCAGGTAGGCTTTTGCCGTACTTAGGTCGGGACTTACCCGCACTACGCTTACCGATATGATTATCCCATGTGTTTTACGGGTTTCTGCCAAGAATATGTCGCTCAATTCTTTTTGGAGCAGTCGGCTTATTTTGTTTTGTCTGGTTGTTTCCATAATAGGTGGTTTTAATAAATAACAAAGTTTTACCTCGTATATCCGGCGAAATTATGGTTTTTTCCATAAGATCGTGAGTCCGTCTCGTAAGGGAAGTATAATTTTTTCTACCCGATTGTCGGTCGCGACGAAGTCGTTGAACCGTTCTATTCCTATGGTTTGGGCATCGCGGCTGTTCGGGTCGGTCACGACTTTCCCGTCCCATAGGGTATTATCGGCAAGAATGAACCCTTCCGGTCGCACCTTCGGCAATACGAGCTCGTAATATTTCAAGTAGTCCCTTTTGTTGGCATCGATAAACACGATGTCGTACGTGTCGGTTAGTGTCGGAATGATGTCCGAAGCATCGCCTATAATCAATTTTATCCGGTCGCGTAACGGAGATTTATCGAAATAACTGCGGGTGAAATCTTCTATCTCGTCGTCGATCTCTATGGTGTGTACTTCGCCGCCCTCGGTCAGTCCTTCGGCCAAGCACAAGGCCGAATATCCGGTGAAGGTTCCCAGTTCCAATATTCTGTGCGGCCGGATCATGCGGCAGAACATTTTGAGAATCCTCCCTTGCAGATGACCCGATACCATGCGCGGGCGCAAGTGGTAGAGATGGGTGTTTCTGTCGAGAGAAGCGAGCAGCTCGTCTTCCTTGTCGATGTGGGTCAATATGTATTCTTCCAGTTCGGGCGTCATGCTTCGGTATCTTCCATGTTGGGTAGCGTATAGTGGTCGAAGTTATCGAGAACTTCTCCCACTCGATTGATTTCTAAGAACGTCGTTCCTTTTCCTTCACCGAATCCGCCGCCCAGATAGGCGATTAAATCGTCTCGGTTTATCAGGTGTTGTTCCATGAGATGGTTTAGCCCGTTGAACAAATATTCGCGGGAAGTACGGGTTCGTTCCTGATATAACGGGAAGACGCCGTATGAGAGGGCCAATAACCGTATTGTCCGCTCGTAATAACAAATCGCCAATACCGGATATCTGCCGCGAAAGGCAGCGACATAACGGGCGGTTCGTCCTGTGTAACTGTCGGTAACGATAGCTTTCGTGCCCAATTTGTTAAACGTTTTTACGGCTTGTTTGGCAAGGAACGAAGTGACATCGGGGTCGTCGGTCGAGACTACCCGAATGTTGTTTTCCGTGAGTTTGTTGTTTTCGGCCTCTTCGGCTACACGGGCCATAGTCGCCACCGCTTCGACAGGATATTTCCCATAAGCCGTTTCACCGCTGAGCATAAGCGCATCGGTATGTTGATAAATGGCATTGGCGATGTCGGTAACTTCGGCACGGGTAGGCCGGGGATTTTTTATCATCGAGTGCAACATTTGTGTCGCTACGATTACCGGTTTCTTGGCCTGTATGCATTTTTTAATCAGTCGAGCCTGTATGCCGGGGATTTTTTCTTGGGGAACTTCTATTCCCAAATCGCCTCGCGCGACCATTACCCCATAGGCGGCTTCGAGTATCTCGTCGATATTATCCACACCCTCTTGATTCTCTATCTTGGCGATAATCTTGATGGGGCTTTTGTACTCGTCGAGTATAGCCTGTATATCGAGAACATCTTGTTTGCTGCGTACGAACGAGTGAGCGATGAAGTCGATATTTTGTTTAATGGCATAGCGGATATTGCGAATGTCTTTTTCTGTGAGAGACGGTAGGTTAATCCGTACTCCCGGTACATTTACGCTTTTGCGTGCACCCAGCTCTCCGTTGTTGAGCGATTCGCACAACAAATCGTCGTTCTCTTTTTTTCGCACGACAAATTCGAGCTCTCCGTCATCGATAAGTATGTGGCTGCCTATGGAAAGGTCCTCTGCAAAACGGGGATAACTCACCCCGATATATCCGTTGCCGGTCAATGTTCCTTCTTTTCCCGTGATGCGAACGATGTCGCCCGTCGAAAACAAAATGTTTGAATCCCCCGACAATGCGGTAGTACGCACTTCGGGTCCTTTTGTATCCATTAAAATGGCTATTTTGTTCGAAACGGCACGCACGTTGTCGATGATTTTTTGAAATCCTTCTTCTTGCAAATGGGCCGAATTCATACGCACCACATTCATGCCGCTTTCGTATAGCTGCTTGATAAAATCGACGTCGCAACGAGCGTCGGAAATGGTGGCTACTATTTTGGTATATTTGGACATATATGATTAATTTATCGTTCGTTTTCAATTAGAGCTTCTATGGCGAGCCGGTATGAGTCGAGTCCGAATCCGATGATCGACCCCTTCGCTGCGGCGGCTATCATTGACGTGTGCCGATACTCTTCCCGGGCATGTATATTGGAGATGTGCACCTCTATAACGGGGGCGGGCACTGCTCGTATGGCATCGCCGATTGCAATAGACGTGTGTGTGTATGCACCAGCGTTAAGGACAATGCCGTCGCAGGAAAAACCGGCTTCTTGAATTTTTCCGATGAGTTCGCCCTCTATGTTGGATTGATAGTATGCAATGTGGTGTTGGGCATAACGTTGCTGCAATTCACAGAGATAATCTTCGAAACTTTTTTCTCCGTAAATGCTTTTTTCTCTCTTCCCCAAAAGGTTAAGATTCGGCCCGTTAATAATAAGAATATTCATAAATCACTATCTTTGTAAGGAGAAATACATGTTTCGTATTCTCTTCGATTTTGCCTATTTTCATCAAGATACGGAATAGTCTGCCATTAGCGTAGCTTTGTTTTGTATAAAAGCTCAAAAAACTACTCCTGAATTTAGTGCAAAATTACAGAAAAAAAATGAGATATCGGATAAAAAGAAAATGGCATTAGTTGATACGGATAATTTGTTAAAACGTTTTAGTCGTTATTTGAGACTGGAACGAGGGCTTTCGGAGAATACGATAGCCGGTTATATGTCCGATGTAGAAAAGCTGGTTGACTTTATCGACTCGGAAAATTTGGATTGGAGAACCGTTACAGGAGCCGATTTGCATCAGTTTGTCGCTACATTACAAGATTTGGGTATCGGTGCACGGTCGCAGGCTCGTATTATTTCGGGGATAAAATCTTTTTTCAATTTTTTGAGAATGGAGAAATGCATCGATACGAATCCTTCGGAATTGATAGAGACTCCTAAATTGGGTATGAAATTGCCCGACGTGTTGACAGTAGAGGAGGTGGACGAGCTAGTCAATTCGTTCGACCTGTCGAAACCGGAAGAACGCCGCAATCGAGCGATTGTAGAAACATTGTATAGTTGTGGCCTTCGTGTTTCCGAATTGGTGGGGCTTCGTATGTCCAACCTCTATTTTAACGACGGTTATATCATCGTGGAAGGTAAGGGTAAAAAGCAGAGGTTGGTTCCTATTTCAGAGAAAGCGATTAAAGAAATTCGTCCTTATATAGATGATCGGCTATCCCTCGATATAAAGCGGGGCAACGAGAATATTTTGTTTCTGAATCGCCGGGGGACACAACTCACCAGAGTAATGATCTTCTATATTATCAAGAGGGCTTGTGAAAGATGTGGCATTCGTAAAAAAGTCAGTCCGCACACGTTGCGGCATACATTTGCTACCCATCTGTTGGAAGGAGGAGCCAATTTACGGGCAATACAACAGATGTTGGGCCATGAAAGTATCACTACGACAGAAATATATACTCATCTCGACCGGCAGTTTTTACGACAAGAGATATTGCAACACCACCCCAGAAATAAGAAAACCTTATAAATTATGAAGGTTAGATAAAAAAATTTGTATAAAAATAGTGGGAGTGTTCTATTTTTGTTTATTTTTGCCTTAAATATTAACCGCAATAGGAGTATTTTGTTTTTAAACAGTTGACTATAAAAGTAATATTTCAAAAAATAAGTGTAACCAAACAATTATTATTATGATTAAGAAAATCTATCTTCCTCTAATGCTTCTCATGACACTAGCATTTGTAGGGTGTAACAAAGACATGAAGCCGTTATCGGCCGATTATTTTACGGTAACCCCTTCTCCTCTTGAAGTAGTGGGCGGTCAAGTTCCTGCAACGGTTACTGGAACTTTCCCTGAAAAATATTTCGATAAGAAATCGGTTGTAACCGTAACTCCGTATTTGGTTTATGCCGACGGTGAAACTGCCGGAACTCCGTTTGTTTATCAAGGTGAAAAAGTAGAAGGTAACGACCAAGCCATTTCTTATAAAATGGGTGGCGTTGTTTCAATGCCGGTTAATTTCAAATACATTCCTGCTATGCGGAAATCGGAATTGCAATTGGCATTTAAGGTACAAAGAGGCAAAAAAACGTATGACCTTCCTCGTGTAACTGTTGCAGAAGGCGTTATTTCTACGGCCGAGATCGCTAACGCACAAGAATTGAATCCTGCTATTACGCCCGATAAGTTCCAACGTATCATAGAAGAAAAATATTCTGCCGACATTATGTTCCTTATTCAACAAGCCAACTTGCGTTCTGAGCAATTGAAATCGGAACAAATGAACGCTTTGCACAATGAAATCAAAGCTGCTACCGAAGCTCCTAATAAGGAATTGACCAATATCAATGTCGCTTCTTACGCTTCTCCCGATGGTGGTGTTAAGTTGAATACGACTTTGGCTGAAAACCGTGAGAAAAATACGGTTAACTATATGAAGAAGAGCTTGAAGAAAGGTAAAATCGATGCCGATATGACTGCCGAATTTACAGCTCAAGACTGGGAAGGTTTCAAAGAATTGGTTTCGAAATCGAATATCCAAGACAAAGAACTTATTTTGAATGTTCTTTCAATGTATTCCGATCCTGAACAACGCGAACGTGAAATCAAGAACATGTCTTCTGTGTTCAAAGTATTGGCCGAAGAAATTCTTCCCCAATTGCGTTATTCGAGAATCACAGCTTCTGTAAACGTTATCGGTAAATCTGACGAAGAAATTTCGAAATTGGCTAAGGAAGATGCCAAAGCTCTTTCTGTTGACGAATTGCTTTATGCCGCTACTTTGGTAAAGACCAATAAAGAAAAAGCCGCTATTTATGCAAAAGTCGTTGAAATCTATCCTAACGATTATCGTGGATACAACAACTTGGGTATGGTTCAATACGAAGAAGGCGATTTGGCTGCTGCTCAAAACAACTTTGCAAAAGCTGCCCGCATTGCTCCCAATACTCCCGAAGTTGCTATGAATCAAGGCTTGATCAGCTTGGCTAATAACGACTATGCTAAGGCAGAACAAGCATTTGGTAAATCTGCTGGTGTAGAAGAATTGAACGAAGCATTGGGTGTATTCTACATGAAGAAAGGTGACTATAACGCAGCTGTTAAAGCATTCGGCAATGTTAAATCCAACAATGCTGCTTTGGCTCAAATCTTGACGAAAGATTACAGCAAAGCAAAAGCTACTTTGGCCGGTGTTGAAGCTCCTAATGCCAATACATACTATTTGATGGCTGTTTTGGGTGCTCGTACCAACAACGAACAAATGGTTGTTTCCAACTTGAAGAAATCTATCAGCATGGATTCTTCGAAAGCCCAACAAGCTGCTACCGATCTTGAATTTGCAAAATTCGATATCGCTTCGCTTGTGAAATAAGATAGAAGATAAGTCTTTATTAATAGAGCCGGAGTTGCCCAGTGCAGCTCCGGCTTTTTTGTATAAAGGAATAGAAGATAAACGTTTTTGTTTCAGATTGTTCTTCTTGAAGTGGGATTATTTCGGTTAAACTCGTACATTTGCACAGAATATACAGATTTGGAGAAATGAAAAACCGTAGGAATTTTTGGGCATTATTGCCGGTATTGGTGTTTGTATTATTATCGTTCGTTTATTTTTGTCCCGATGTAATCGAAGGGAAAATATTGTTTCAACATGACACCCAACAAGGTTTAGCTATCGGGCATGAGGCGAAAACGTATGCCGAAGAGACCGGAGAAATGCCTCGTTGGACGGGTACGGTATTCTCCGGTATGCCCACGTTCCAAATAGCTCCGAGCTATGCGAGCAATGAACCGTTGAAAGGATTGCAAAAGATCTACAACTTGTGGCTGGTTTCGCCGGTGTCTTTGTTGTTTATCATGATGTTGGGCTTTTATATCCTTATGTTGTCGCTGAATGTCCGTTGGTATCTGGCAGCCTTTGGGGCGATAGCCTATGCGTTTTCTTCCTATTTTTTCATTATTATCGCGGCGGGGCACATTTGGAAGTTTATTACTTTGGCTTATATCCCGCCGACGATCGCCGGTATCGTGCTGGCCTATCGGGGTAAATATCTGTTGGGTGGAGCGTTGGCTGCTCTGTTCGGGGCATTGCAAATCATGTCGAACCATGTGCAAATGTCCTATTATTTTTTGTTTGTTATCCTTGCCGTAGTGATTGCCTATGCGGTAGAACATTATCGTTCGCATACGTTGCCTCGCTTTTTCAAAGCCACCGGAGTATTGGTTATCGCCGCTTTATTGGCTGTCGGAGCGAATGCCTCGAATCTGTATCATACCTATAAGTATTCGAAGGAATCCATGCGAGGTGGACATACCGAGCTGACATCGCAAGACAATTCCCAAGAAAATACGGGCAGCGGATTGGATAAGGATTATATTACTCAATGGAGTTATGGTAAGATGGAGACGCTTACCCTGCTTATTCCCGACAGTAAGGGAGGAGCCAGTGGACTGCTCTCCGAGAATGAGCATGCGACGAAGGCTGCCGATCCTCAAATCCGTCCTTATTTGTCTCAGGTCGACCGATACTGGGGTGACCAGCCTTTCACGTCTGGGCCCGTTTACGTGGGTGCGTTGATTTTCTTTTTGTTCGTATTGGGGTGTTTTATCGTTCATACTCCGTTGAAATGGGCATTGCTTGTAGTAACTATATTGACCGTTATGCTGTCATGGGGGAAGAATATGATGTGGTTTACCGACTGGTTTATCGATTATTTCCCCATGTATAACCGGTTCCGTACCGTTTCGAGTATTTTGGTCGTTGCCGAGTTTTGTATGCCTCTGCTCGCTGTGTTGGCATTGAAAAAGATATTCGACGATCCCTCGATTCTTAAAAGAGAAAAATGGTCGTTCTATTTGAGCGGCGGTATAGTGGGGGGGATTGCCTTATTGGCGGCCTTGTTCCCCGGTTTGTTCGATGATTTCTTGAAAGATTATGAATTGGAGGCTATACAGCAACCCGGTTATGGAGAGTTATTCGCCGGGATAGCCGAGGCTCGACGAGCTATATTCACGGCCGATGCATGGCGTTCGTTCGTTATTGTTGCATTGGGCTTTGTCGCTTTGTGGCTTTTGAGGGAGAAGAAGTTAGGTTCGACTGTGGTAATGGTTGCGTTGGTCGTAGTTCTTATCGGCGATATGTATCCGGTCAATAAACGTTATCTCAATAGCGGTAACTTCGTGACTGCTGCCCGGAAAACCAATCCTTTCCCCATGACCGAGGCCGATCGTTATATCTTGCAAGACAAAGATATGAATTACAGAGTATTGAATGCTGCTGCGGGACCAACTTTGGAGGCAAGTTTCAACGAGCCTCGTACTTCGTATTATCATAAATCGGTGGGAGGATACCATGCCGCCAAGTTGCGTCGTTATCAAGACTTGATAGAGCATCAGTTGGTGAATGCCAATCCTGCGGTATTGAATATGTTGAACACCCGTTATATTATCCAACCTCTCGAAAACGGAAAAGAGACGGTGGTACGCAATCCCGGAGCTTTGGGGAACGCATGGTTCGTTTCGGAAGTGAAATGGGTTGATAATGCCGATTCCGAGATGGAGGCGATTACCGATTTCGATCCGTCGTTTACAGCGGTGGCCGATCGTAAATTCAAGAATGAAATCGGTGAGAAAATCATTCCTCCGGTTGCCGGTGATACGATTTATGAGACAGCATACAAACCAGATGAATTGACTTATCGTTACCAATCCCGAAATGGTGGATTGGCTGTTTTCTCAGAGATATATTTCCCGTGGGGCTGGCAAGTGACAGTCGATGGAAAACCGGTCGATATGGCGAGGGTGAATTATGTGCTGCGGGCGGTAAATCTTCCCGCCGGAGACCACGAAGTCATTTTCCGTTTCGACCCGCAATCGGTTCATACGACCGAAGCGGTTGCCTATGTTTCTTTGTTCCTTATCTTGGGAGCATTTGTAGTGGTGGGGCTTGGAGCGTGGAAAAAGCGTAACGATTTGTCTGTGGAAGATTAGGAATACCGTCATGCAAAAAAAGTTCTGGAAGGATTATACGTCGCCGATGAGTCGCATGCGTCAAGCATGGGGATTCGGTATCCATTCTCCTTTTGCGTTTAGACTCATTACGAAGGTCATACGGGAGAAAGCGAGGTACTATGCCTATGATGACATAGAGGCGATTTGTCACGAGCATGTGGACGATAGTCTTTCGCATCGACAGAAACATTTGCGGAAGCGGATTTCGACAAGCCGAGGAAGGCTTTTTTTTCGATTGACCAACTTCTTTCGTCCGGATAACATTCTCGAAATAGGAACTTCATGGGGAATTTCGACTCTCTATTTGAGATTGGCGGGAAGACAATCTGAGATTACGGTTGTAGAACCGCTGCCCGAGATTCATGATTTTGCCGAGAGCCTTTTTGCCGAGGTTGGAGAGAAGGCCGATTTCGCTCGGGAAGAATATGCTACGTTTCTCTTGGACTATTTTCGACAAACACCCGAGCGTCTGTATATTGTCGTGAATCGTTTGCCCAAGCCGTATTATCGGGCATTGCCCGATTTGCTTGCCCCTGTTTTGGATATGCATGCGTTGTTGATAATAGATGGTATCCGCAGTAATAGCGAAGTGAAATCGTGGTGGGAAAAGCTCGTTAAAGACGAGCGTGTGAGGGTAACTGTCGATATGAAGAATGTCGGTTTGGTGTGTTGTGATCCTAAACTGAATAAACAAGATTATCAAGTCTCGTTATAGCGATTTCAGGTTTCGAGATAAAATAGATAGAAGTTGGAATAAATTTGAATTTATTCTCTGCGTTGCGAATCGCCGGAAGTGAGTGAGGAAATTACTCGGATAAGATTTTGCGGATAGTTTCTTTATCTTTAACTAATTGTGACTGTAAGGCCTTTATATCGGCGAATGTTTTCTCCGTGCGTACATATTCGATAAGTTCGACAGATAAGGTCTTGCCGTATAAATCTTCCGAGAAATCAAAAATATTCACCTCTATGCTATAATCGTTCGGGCGGTTTAGTGTCGGCCGATGTCCTATATTAAGCATGCCTCCGTAATGTTTGCCGTCTGGTATCCCGATTCGTACGGCATAAACTCCATTTGCAGGAATCAGTTTGTCCGGGTAGTCGATATTTAAATTAGCCGTGGGAAATCCTATTTTCCTTCCGACCTGAAAACCTTTTACCACATTCCCGTGCAACGTATAAGGATATGAAAGTAATCGGTTGGCGGTGCAAACATCGCCTTGCAAAAGATATTTTCGGATAATCGAAGAGCTTACCGGCCCGAGGTCGGTCACAAATTCAGGGGCATGGATTATTTCTATCCCTAAGTCCTTGCCATATTTGACGTACTCTTCGAAACCCTCGGCCCGGTTATGCCCGAAACGATGGTCATAGCCGATGATAAGCCCTTTTATACAGTATCGGTTTGACAGGATTTTCAAGAAATCGTACGCCGATAATAAGGACATTTCGGGTGTGAAGTCAAGAAAAATAGTTCGATCTATCCCGGTTTTTCGCAACAGCTCGGCTCGTTCTTCGGGCGATGTCAGCATGCGAAAAGGTATTTCGGGGTGAAGTACCTGCTGCGGGTGTGTGCGAAATGAGATGACTGCCGACGATAAGTTTCTCATAGCCGCTTCTTCTTTTACTTTTTCGATAACGGCTCGATGCCCCGTATGTACACCGTCGAATACACCGAGTGCTGCAAAAGCGGCTTGATCGTTTGTGATACCTTTATATTCAGAAGTCATCTATCGATTGGGTATTGAAAAATGTTACTATATCCCTGTCGGGTGTTACGAGAAAAGTCTTGAATCCGAGGCTGGCCGCAGCATCTAAATTCTTTTGAGAATCATCGAAAAATAAAGTCTCTTGCGGAACAATACGGGATAGTTCGATCACTTTTTTGAAAATAGCGATGTCTGGTTTACAAGATTTTAATCGGTAGGATAAATAAACGTCGTCGAAATAATCGGTAATCGATAATCCCTCTTGTGCAAAGCACTCGGCTATTTTGGTATCGAACATGATAGGATTCGTGTTGCTCAACATCATAACGTTGAATCGCTGTCTCAATTTCCGTAATAGAGTCAAACGGTCGAGGGGAATCCCGATTAAAAGTTCGTTAAGGGCATGGACGATTTCCTCGTCCGAGACGGCTTTCCCTATCTTTTGGCGCATGCGCTTGAAAAAGTCGCTTGGGGATATTTTTCCCTCTTCCAAATCCATGAGTGTTCCCCGTTGGACGGATAGGTCCAGCATTTCGTCGGCTTTTTCATCGCCTAATGCCGTTAAAGCATCGACACAACGTTGCCGGTCGAGATTTATAATAACTCCACCTAAATCGAATAATAAATTCCGGATACCCGCCAAAGACGTATTCATAAATACAGTTTTAAGTGCAGCGAAAATAGGGCGAACCGAGGGTAAAATAAATTTGCTTGATTACATTCGGGTGTTACCTATTCTCGCATTTTATGCAAAAGTAGTGAATTTTGTGCGGTATTCTGGCTGCATAGAAAAATTTTTAGAAGCTGTTTTAAATTTATTCCGAGACAGATTAAGACCTATGTTGAAGCAGATTGGAGTCCGAGATACGCAGTCAATAGCGGGCTATTGACAAAAATCAAGGGATTCAAGATGCGAGACAGGGGCTCAATAGGGCCGGAACATACCTGCCTGCAATGATAATATTATTTCTCAATAAATTTAAAACAGCTTCTTAGTTGACGGAAGCATGACGGTCGATGGTACAACCGTATTGAGCAGAGGAGAAATGCTTGTACAATTTTTGTTTATGCTGTTTCATGGAAAGGCGAGGTATATTGGGGTACGATAGAGAAGGGGTGATTTCAACCGTCTTTTATATTCCCTTTGAAGAAAAATAAAAAAATATTTTGGGGTTTCTTTGAAAACATCTATCTTTGCACACGCTTACGGAAATATCCGTGCCGGTCCTATAGCTCAGTTGGTTAGAGCATCTGACTCATAATCAGGGGGTCCTTGGTTCAAGCCCAAGTGGGACCACATAAAGCAGGTTGCGAGAAAATCGCAATCTGCTTTTTTGTTTGTCTCGATAGAAAAAATCTTATATTGAGCCAGTAGATTTTTAGGCTCTGTCGATAATTAATGGGGATTGCCCGTTTTATACTTCTAACTCCTCAATCAAAGATTATATAATATCTTCTCAACTCCTCCGTCACTTCGTGACACCTCCCCTATATGGCTAACGCCACACTACGGAGCACGGCAGAGGAGGAGGCCAAACACGATCCATCTCATTGATAAATAGTGTGATAGAAGGGCATTAAACCTCCTCCTCTGTGTTTTGCAATGCAAAATATAGGGGAGGTGTCACGAAGTGACGGAGGGGTTAGAAAATACCCGCAGTGAAAATAATCAAGTTTCTCCTCCTCCTCTGCCGTGCTCCGTAGCATTACGAGGTGTTTCCGTTTTCATAAGGGAATATAGGGAGAATGCCTATGAGACGAGGGGATTAACCCTTACAGCTAAAAATCTTATGAAATCTTTTCAACCCTTCTCCTCAGAAACTATTGTTTCTTCGGTATCTCTTCTCTATATTGCGTCACAACGTCCTGTAAGGCTACGGTACACGGCAGAGGAGAAGAGTAGATACAATCCCCTCTCATTCGCTAACATTCAGGGCTATCCCCATGAATTTTCTACTGAACCCTTATATTCTTAAATGGTCTAATTATAATATTAAATAATTGTGATATTTCTCCAATTTAATTTATTATAATTAACTGTAATTGTGGGGATAACTGTAATTTTTTATAAGAATTTTTCATTAAGATTTTTTTAATTGGTGATTAGTTTTATAATATTATTATATCTTTGAGGAAAGAAATTCATCACCTAATTTAAAATAAAAAGTTGTATCTGAATAACTTTTGGTATTATCGGTTTTGAATATTCATTTTTAGAAGTTAAGTTATAAGACTATGAATCACAAAGAAATATATGATTTAAATATTTTATCGGAATCATTGATCTCGAATGACGAAACTTTTCAACAAGCATGTGACGATGATTTGATGCGGAGATTAGCTTTGGACGATGAAAGATCTTTTGATTCTATTTTTAAATTGTATTATAAGGACCTTCTTCTTTATGCGGGGAGCTATCTTCGCGAAAGACAAGTTTGTGAGGATATAGTTCAATCCTTATTCATGCATTTATGGTATGACCGGAAAACACTGTCTGTGGGGAGATCGTTAAAATCTTATCTGTTAATTTCCGTTCGGAATCGTTGTTTCGATTACATGAGGCATCAAAATGTCAGGAACGATTATTTTGATTACGTAAATGAAAACTCGGTATTATCGAGCTCCAATACCGAGGAATATATTTTATATTCCGAATTACAAGATCATATAAAAAAAGCGATAAATAAATTGCCGAAAGCTCAAAAAGAGGTTTTCGTATTGAGCCGGATAAAAGGTATAAAATATAAAGAAATCGCTAAAAAACTGAATGTCTCGGAACGTACGGTTGAAGTTCGTATAAGCCAGTCATTAAAAACATTGCGGACTCTTTTGAAAGATTTTTTCTTATTGATTGCTGTTTTATTTGTACGATAGATAAAAAAAATTCTGTTTTCATTGTGGATTTTTTGGGGATAAACGTCTTATTAATAGAAAGGGATAAAAATGGAATTATCGAATGAGAATATTGACCGTCTTATTGTAAGATATCTATCTGGAAATTTGAAATTACAGGATAAGCGTGTGCTTGAAACGTGGATTTCGAATAACCAAGATAATTATGATTACTTCTTAAAAATGAAAAATTTGTGGGAGGTGACGCATCCTGCTTTTGATGTACGGTCTATTTCGACGACTAAGGCTTTAAGTCGGATAAAGTTGAAGATGGGTTTACGAGAAAAACGTGTGATACGCATATATCGTTATTGGAGTAGAGTTGCCGCAGTTTTAATTATTCCTATTTTGTTTGCGTTGATATATATGGTTGCCGATAGGTTTGTAGAACAAGATTATTCTAAAATAAGTTATCAGAAAATATCGGCTCCTTATGGAACCCGTATACAAATGAATTTGCCTGATGGTTCTATCGTATGGTTGAATTCTGGTGGTGAATTGAAATATCCTACGAAATTTAAGGCCGGAGAGCGTAGCGTTTACTTGAATGGAGAAGCCTTTTTCGAAGTCCGTTCCGATAAGAAAAATCCTTTCATTGTATATACCGAGGACATGGAAGTTAAAGCCACAGGTACGGCTTTTAATGTAGAAGGTTATAGCAATGATACGATAAATGCTGTGACCATGGTTAATGGCGTTGTAGAGGTTGAGTTGGATAGGAGTAAAGAACGGTTGAATTTGAAACCGGGACAAAGAATAAATTATAATACGAAACGGCAAAATTATCGTGTAGAAGAGGTCGATACTTATAAATGGTGTGCATGGAAAGATGGCAAATTAATTTTTAGAGATGAACCTTTGGACGATGTATTCCGAAAGATAGGACAAGTTTACAATGCCGATATTGTGGTGATGGACAAAGATTTGGCGAAACATATGTATCGTGCGACCTTTCAGGGAGAAACGCTCGATGAGATTCTACGGTTAATGAAATTGACTGTTCCCATGAAATACATAGAAAAAACTTCCGAGAAAGCTATGCCTAATGGCGTTTATTCCAAGAGATATATCGAAGTAGTGAGATTATAGAAAATAATTATGAATAACCTTAAAAATTTTATATTATGAAGAGAAAGACGGATTAGATAGAATAGAAAGAATTATCCGCCATATAAAGAAGGGTGGAACCTTCCTCCATATCCACCCTTCATAAGTTAGCGGAAAGATAACACTTAGAGTTTATTATCCTTAAATACCAACTAAACTAACACAAATGTATGAACTTTATTTCTATTTTGAAAGGTAGGAAGCAACAATTTCTGCCTAAGAATCTTCTAATTATAAAAATTTGCTCGCTTTTGTTGGTTTGCTGTAATGTTATGGCTTTCGGTGCAGATAATCATACACGCGATCCATTAGTAAGCGTCAATATGAAAAATGCTACTCTCGAAAGCGTTTTGAATTATATAGAGGAAACAACCAGTTACTCTTTTTTGTACAATAAACAGCAAGTAGATGTCGGTCAGAGGATCGATATATCGCAGAAAGATCAACCTATCTCCGTAATTCTGGATATTTTGTTTAAAGGGAGCGATATTACGTATTCTATAAACGGAAAGCAGATAGTTCTCAGTAAAAGCCGGTCAAATGCTTCTTCGAAGGTCGATAAGCGCCTGCTTACGGGTACGGTTATCGATAGTAAGGGAGAAGCCGTTATCGGAGCTAATGTGATTGTAAAAGGCGAGAAATCGGGAAAAGCGACCGATATAGAAGGAAATTTTTCCATCGAAGTCCCCGACAAAGGTGTTCTGTTGGTGTCTTATATTGGGTTTCAACCGCAGGAGGTGAGTTATGGCACGAAAAAAAATGTGACTGTGGTTTTACAGGAAAATAATACATCTCTTGACGAAGTCGTTGTCGTGGGTTTCGGTAAACAGAAAAAAGAGAGTGTGATCGGTGCTATTCAATCGGTAAAAGCCAGTGAACTTCGTGTGCCCACTACCAACCTTACTAACACGTTTGCCGGTCGTATTGCCGGCGTAATATCGGTTCAGAAAACCGGGGAGCCGGGAGCCGACGGTGCGAATTTTTGGATACGAGGAGTCAGTACATTCGCTTCGGGTTCAGCTCAGAATGCCTTGATATTAATTGATGGAACAGAATCCAGCACGTATGATTTGAATGCCTTAGCACCGGAAACAATCGAGAGTTTTTCTGTCTTGAAAGATGCTACGGCAACTGCTCTTTATGGTTCGCGTGGGGCGAACGGCGTTCTTTTGGTTACGACCAAGTCGGGTCGAATGAATCAAAAACCTACGATAAATGTTCGTGTCGAAGGGCGAATGTCCATGCCTACACAGATTCCCGAACTGGCCGATGGTGTCACTTATATGAAAATGTTTAATGAAGCGATCGAAGCTCGTACTCCCGGAGCGAATCCTCAGTTTACCGACGATCAGATTCAAGGAACTATTGAGAACCGCAATCCTTACCTTTATCCAAATAACGATTGGTATGATATTATTTTTAAAGATGTCACGTTTAATCAGGCTGCGAACATAAACGTTTCCGGTGGGTCGAAAAACATGGATTATTTTGTCAGTGCGACATTTAATAACGATATGGGGTTGGTACAAGAAGCAAAAGAAAATCCGTTAAAGAATAATATTCAGAATTTGCGGTATTCGTTTCAAGCCAATGTAAATACTCATATTTCGTCCACTACCAAAATGGGGGTGAAATTAAATGTTCAAATACAAGATTACAAGGGCCCTTATAATAGTATCAATACGATCTTTAATCGGGTAATGTGGGCACAGCCTACCTATTTCCCGGTGAAATTTCCTCAAATCGAGGGTACGAATTATATCGCATGGGGTAATAAATCGGGTGGCGCCCAACTCAACCGTTATCCGAATCCGTATGCCGAACTGGCTTCCGGTATAAAGGAAATGTTCCGCATTACGACGATGGCGACGTTTAATATAGACCAAGATTTGAAGTTTATTACTAAGGGATTGTCCGTTAAAGGTTTATTCTCTATGAAGCATTTCTCTTCTACGACTTTGAATCGTACTTATACTCCCTATTATTTCGAAATCGACCCGAACACGATTGTTACCGATCCTATTACGGGGAATCAATCTTGGAAGTTGAGAAATGTCAATAACGATGGAACCGATGCGTTTTCTTTTACCAAAGCCTATTCGGGTGATAGGTTATTCAATTTTAATGTTTCGTTAGATTATCAAAGAAAGTTTGCCGATCTTCATGATATTTCAGCGCAACTGATCTATTTACAACGAGGGGTTTATAGTAGTAATCCGGCCAATTATAACTCTTCTCTCGGAGAGTTGAATCAAGGTATGGCCGGAAGATTTACGTATGACTTTGATAAACGTTATTTCTTTGAGTTTAATTTCGGATATAATGGGAGTGACAATTTCGCCAAAGGTAAGCGGTTTGGCTTCTTCCCGTCCTATGCACTCGGTTATATTATTTCGAACGAGGACTTTTTTGCCCCTTTGAATAAGACGATTAGTCTGCTGAAATTAAGAGGATCGTATGGAACGGTTGGAAATTCTAATTCTTCTGTTCGTTTTCCCGGATATACCAATGTCAATATGAATGGAGCCGGATATGCTTTCGGTGAGGATTTCAAAGCTACCGAGGCTGGAGCTATCATAACGACATACGGTAATGAAAATGCTACTTGGGAGGTTGCTAAAAAAGCAAATGTGGGTATAGAATTGGGTTTGTTCGATCAAAAATTCTTGTTGATTGCCGATTACTTTCATGAAAATAGGGACAAAATTTTAATGACTCGGCAAACTATTTCGCCTACGATAGGAATTGGTGATGCTAATCCGGTAGCCAATGTGGGAAAAGTGACGAATAGAGGAGTTGATATGTCTTTGGAATATAATCATGCGTTTTCCAAAGATATTGTTCTTTCGGTTAAAGGGAACTTTACTTATGCT
The DNA here is from genome assembly GCF_023656675.1 of Barnesiella sp. B2-R-119. Taxonomy (NCBI): domain Bacteria; kingdom Pseudomonadati; phylum Bacteroidota; class Bacteroidia; order Bacteroidales; family Barnesiellaceae; genus Barnesiella; species Barnesiella sp. B2-R-119. Next base: position 176,902 of record NZ_JAMOKL010000004.1, on the reverse strand, counting down.
GTAAATAAAATATTGGAGAAAGATGAACCCCATTATCCGTTTAGTTATCAATACGAGAGAGGCGGAGCCTTGAATCGTGTCGGGCCGGCTTACATAGCGCTGGGGTTATTTAAAGATGAGGAAGATATTAAAAATAGTCCCAGTCAAGAGGCTATCATGCCTAATATAAAACCGGGGGATATAAAATATCAGGATTTGAATGAAGATGGGGTGGTTAACGAGTATGACCGTACCTATATCGGAAATCCTTATATCCCACAGATTGTATATGGTTTCGGAGCCTCTTTCCAATATAAGAATTGGGACTTCTCTGTATTCTTCCAGGGTGCGGGAAAAGTCTCTATTTATTTGGACGATATACATCCGTTCGATATCTATCATAAGAATGTTTTGAAATTTGTGGCAGATGACTATTGGTCGGCATCTAATCCCAATCCTAATGCGAAGTATCCGAGGTTGGCGCACAATGTAGATAATACGAATACATACCAGAAGTCAACATTCTGGTTGAGAGATGGTTCTTTCCTGAGATTGAAAAATGCCGAGATAGGATATTCCTACAAATTTATGAGAGCCTATATTGCCGGTAGTAATTTATTGACATTTACGGGCTTTAAGTATTGGGATCCTGAGATCGGAGGCGGATCTAACAGTGGCAATGGATTGGTATATCCTTTACAGAGAGTTTTCAATCTGGGTGTTCAATTTAATTTCTAAAACGATTATGAAAGCAATTAAAAATATATTCTTAGTATTAGGGATACTCGTTACTGTTTCCGGTTGTGATTATCTGGATTCTGAACCTGAGAAGAAAGGAACTTTGGAAGAGGCTTTTGCCAGCGTAAATTCGGCAAGGAATTTTTTGTACGCTTGTTATTCTTTTATGCCCGAGTCGAGTGATCATAACGGGGAGCCGCAATTTAATGGAGCCAGTGATGAAGTGTGCATAACTTCTCAGTGGGCTACGACATGGCATTACTCCAAAGTCGCGAATATTGGGTCTCAAACGGCAGCCGATCCCATATATAATTATTGGTCTTATTTCAAAAGTCCTACACAATCGAGTCGTTGTAAAGCGTACAATCTTTATGGCGCTATTCGTCAATGCTATACATTTTTGAATCGAGTAGAAAGTGTACCGGGAATATCCGCAGCAGAAATAACCGATTTTTCATCGCAAGCCAAATTTCTGATAGCTTATTACCATTATCTGTTGTTAAGATTGTATGGTCCGATTGTGTTGATAGACAGGGAAATTCCATTGGATGCTACCGGTGAGTTGGCCTTCCCGAAACGTCGTCCTTACGATGAGTGTGTAGAATGGATCGCCGATCGTTTAGACGAAGTGGCTCCTTTACTGCCGCCTATCCAAACTTCCGATAAATATGGAGCTCCCACGCGGGCTGCGGCAAAAGGAATAAAATCGCGTATGTTATTGTATGCCGCAAGTCCTTTGTTTAATGGGAATAGTGAATATTACAGCGACTTTAAGAATAAAGATGGAGAACAATTAATCAGTTTGCAGTATGATAAGGAAAAATGGAAAAAAGCCTTAGATGCAGCCGAGGATGCTATCAATGAGGCGCATGCTGCTGGCCATGATTTGTATACCCATTTACAGGCTCCGGTTGGAATAAGCGATGCTGAAAAAGGATATTTTAATCATCGTTGGTCGTTGGTGACTATGCCGAGTGCGGGAAATACAGATATTATTTGGGCTTACACAGGGTCCCGAATGAATATTCAGCAAATGATTGCGCCTCGCGGATTGTCACAAGGATCTACCACTGTTCCTTATGGAGGCTTGGCTCCTTCAATGCAAATGGTGGAAACCTATTTAACAAAGAATGGATTGCCCATTGATAAAGACCCGTCTTTCCAATATGATAGAAGATTTGGAATAACGACCGATCCTGAGACGGGAGAAAAGACCGTGAGATTGCATTTGAACCGGGAACCTCGTTTCTATGCCGATATTGCATACGACCGGGCAACCAATTTCGAGTTGGACGGCAGAGATGGAATAAAAGGAGGAAAAGGTTATACGTTGTATTTGAGAATGGGCGAAATTAATCCTGAAACCAATCAGACGAACGGGAATGATCCCTTGAAAGACAATATCACTCCCAATGGTTATTTGTGGAAAAAATATTTACATCCGAATACGAGTTTCGCCAATAATCAGGTGGCAGTGAGGGCTACGGCTTTTCCGTTGGTTCGTTTGACAGAGCTCTATCTCAATTATGTGGAGGCTTATTATGAATATTATGGAAGACTTGATGGGCAGGCCCTCATTTATTTGAATGATATTCGTTCCCATGCCGGTATCCCCGATGTCGAGACTTCTTGGCAGGGAATTGCAGGGAAAGATTATCGCGAGATTATACGACAGGAAAGAACGATTGAACTCATGTATGAAGGCCATCGATTCTTCGATGCTCGTCGTTGGAAAATTGCGCATCTGACTTTCAATAAGGTTCAGAAAAGATGGAATTGTTTTCCGGCAGGATTTACGACCCAATCTCCGCAGTCAGCAGAAAATTATCTGACATTGCGAAACAGTAATGAGCCGACGAAAACTTTTAATGTGCCACAACACTATCTCTATCCGCTGGATTCCAGAGATATAAATATCAACCCGAATTTAGTCCAAAATCCGGGGTGGTAGGCGGTCGAATATACAGACACACTTTTTAGATAGATTTGGAAAGGCCCGGTCTCGATGTGTTGAGAGACCGAGAGATCGGGCCTTATAAGTAGAATTCATGCATTAAACAAATAAATATGCTCAGGAAACTAATAAGAGTTTGGATTATAGGAATAGTATTCCCGCTCTATGCCATAGCCGGGCAACCTTCGGTAAAAATTACCCACGGTCCCTATTTACAAAACTTGTCGGAGAACGAAGTGACAGTCGTGTGGACAACCGATAAGCCTTGTAAATCGTGGGTGGAATTCAGCAAAAAGGAAGACGGTAAGAGCTTCTACTCCCAACTGCCGCGAAAAGCCTATGCCTCACAAGACGGGTTGTGTTGCGTCGACACATTGCATCGCGTAACGGTTACGGGGCTTGAAAAAAACACGACCTATTTTTACCGAGTATTGTCACAAGAGGTAAAAGAGTTGCTGCCCTATCGTCCTGTTTTGGGTAACATCGTTTCTACCGATATCTGGAAAAAACCGTTGACTTTTACAACACTCGATGGCAGACAGGAAACATTGTCGATGGTTATGATAAACGATATACATGGGAAGAACGATTTGCAGAAAAAATTGTTGGAAATGGCTCCACCGCAAAATGTCGATATGGTAGTGTTTTGTGGGGATATGTGTAACTATATTAACAAGCAAAGTGATATTTTCACCGGTTTTTTAGATACATCGGTCGGCCTGTTCGCATCTAGTAAACCATTTGTATATGTAAGGGGTAATCATGAAACTCGTGGAGCATATGCCCGTAATTTCTCCCGATACCTTACCGGTCCCGAAGGGAAATTCTATTACGCTTTTACCTATGGCCCCATTCGGTTCATCGTGTTAGATAGCGGTGAAGATAAACCCGATACAGATGTGGAATATTCGGGTCTGGTAGATTTTGATAATTATATACTTGAACAAAAGGAGTGGTTGGCCCGTGAATTGGAAAGTCCGGAGTTTAGAGCTGCCTCTTTTCGGGTAGTCTTGTCTCATATTCCTTTTGGGAAAGGCGGTTGGTATGGCTCTGAACGACTACGCAAACAGTTGCTCCCCCTATTGGAGGGTGCTCGTATCGATTTGATGTTAAGTGGGCATAATCACACATTCGGATTTATGGATAAGGGGAAAGTTACAGCTTTCCCTATAATAGTGAACTCCAATAACTCTGTGTTGACAATGTTTGGTTCGGAAGATCTGCTGAAAGTTCAAGTTAAGCAAATTGATGGAAAAGTATTATTAGAGAAAGAATTCAGTAAATAACGATAGGAATTATGCAAAATATGCGAACAATACGATATTGTTTTATCTTGTTTTTATCCGTTTTAGTCTCTTGTAAAGACCAAACCGATAAATTAAATGATAATTGCCCCCTTATACCCAAACCATTATCGTTAGACATGCAACCGGGCGAATTTACGTTTGGAGACAGTGTGGTAATTGAATTGAAAACAGATGATGAAGAAATAAAAAGAGCAGCAAACTTTCTTAAAACCTTTGTGGAACAGACAGGAAGTTGCAAAGCTCAGATAGGAACCGGTGAAGAAGCCCGGAACAAAATCGTTTTTACCGTTTGCGATACGATCGCTCATGATGAGGCTTATAGACTCGATGTGTCCCCTCGTACGATAACTATCGCCTCGAAGGGTGGTGCTGGTGCTTTTTATGCAGTGCAAACATTGCGTCAATTGCTTCCGGCCGAATGCGAGAAAAAAATATGTGACGAAAATGTGATACTGCAAGTGCCCTGCGTGAATATCTACGATGAACCTCGTTTCAAACATCGAGGGTTTATGCTTGATGTGGCACGTCATTATTTCCCGTTGGATTTTATCAAGAAAAACATCGATATAATGACTTTGTATAAATTGAATGTATTGCATCTGCATTTAACCGATGATCAAGGGTGGCGCATCGAGATAAAATCGCATCCGCAGCTTACTTCTGTGGGGGCTTGGCGCAAACAAAGTATTGCCGGACATAAAAATGATGTACCTCGTAAATACGATGGAAAACCTCATGGCGGATATTATACCCAAGATGAATTGCGGGAAATTGTCGAATATGCCCGCGAGAGATTTATTGAGGTTATTCCTGAAATCGAAATGCCGGGACATACTCAATCGATTTTGGCCGCATATCCTCAATTGGCCTGTTTCCATAAAAACTACGAAGTCTCGTGCGATTGGGGCGTTCATAAAGAAGTCCTATGTACAAAGGAAGGCAGTTTTAAACTTCTGGAAGATGTGTTATCCGAAGTTTTTGAAATTTTTCCTTCGAAATATATACATATAGGAGGAGATGAATGTCCGAAAGATCGTTGGTCCGAATGTCCGGTTTGTCAACGAAATATAAAACGATTGGGATTGAAAGATGAGCATGAGCTCCAAAGCTATTTTATAAAACGAATGGAGGAGTTTGTCAATGCACATGACCGGCAAATTATTGGTTGGGACGAAATTTTAGAAGGTGGCATCGCGCCTAATGCCGTTGTCATGTCTTGGAGGGGAGAAGCAGGAGGTATAAAAGCGGCAAAAATGAACCATTCTGTTATCATGACTCCTCGGGATTTTTGCTATCTCGATTATTATCAATCGGAAGACCGGGATAATGAGCCTTTGGCTATTTATGGTTACCTACCGTTAGATTCGGTTTATTCCTATAATCCTATCGAAAAATTAACATCGGAACAGGGTCGATATATTTTAGGCATTCAAGGAAATCTTTGGACGGAATACATTGCTACTCCCGAGCATGCCGAATATATGGCTTATCCGAGGGCCATAGCGTTGGCCGAAGTTGGGTGGAGTCGGCAAGAACAAAAAGATTTTACAGATTTTGTCTACCGTTTGACTATTCAATCGAAGAGGCTTGATTCATTGAATGTTAATTATGCGAAACACTTTCTTTTTTCAGTAAAAAATAAAAATGATAAACTATGAAAACAAATGCTATTTTTAGTAAGAAACAGCTTTTTGGGGTCTGCTGTGCATTATTGTTGTCCCCTATGGCTGTATTTGGGCAACTTATTGTTGGAAAAAGTTTGGGAGCCGATCATACGGCCGATGAACAAAAGGCTTTGGCCGTAACGAAGAATGGGGATATGTATATATCGATCAATGCCAATTCTTTTCAGATAATGAAAGATGACGGAACTTTCGATGAAATTAAAAATCCCTATCAAGAGTCTACTACCCGTGCTGGTATTTTGACGAAAATATCGGCTGATGGAAAACTCCTTTGGAGCAATATGGTGTGTGTGCAGGAGTCTGCCAATAACAGTCAGGTTACATCGGTTTGTGAAGCCGGTGATTATCTCTATGTAGTCGGAGGTGTCAGAACCAATGTAAAAGGGGAGCACCCGGTATCCGTGTTTGGAATTCCATTGGTCTCACAGGGGGAAATGGATTATTATATCGCTAAACTGAATGCTGCTACCGGTGTGGCTGTGTGGGCAAAGACATTCGGTGGTGTGCGTAATTGGGAGATGTTCAATTCGGTGGTTGCCGATGAGGCTGGGAATTTGTATGCCGTGGCTACTTTTGGTAATGTATCGAGTGCACCTTTGGAAATGCCTCTCAAAGACGGTTCTTCTACCTCTTTGGCCGTTACAAACAATTGGGGCGAGGATTATCTGCTTGTGAAGTTCAATAAAGACGGTGAAATTTTATGGGCGACCAATATCGGTTCTAAATTTCGTGAAAATGGAGCTCCTGATGTAACCGTAGGAAAAGATGGGAATCCTGTCATTTGTGGTGTTTTCAATGCTGCGAATGGAAATCTAACGAATGAGTCGGAGGAAAAACGAGAGTTTTATATTGGAGAACAGAAATATCTGCTTTATCCCGAGCAGTCCAAAGAGTCGGCATTGGTAAAACTCAATTCGGCCGATGGTTCTGTGATGTGGTCCCGTTATTTTACCGGTACTGGAAATCAAGAAGTGTTGAAGGTACAGGCCGTTTCGGGCTCGAATGCTGTGGCCGTAACGGGGAAAGCGAATAATCAGATAATCGTGGAAGGATCTGCCGGATTGTCTACCGAAACCGTCACGCATGTATCGGGAGCAGATCATTTATTTGTTATCTCTTTTGACGTCGATGGAAAGCTCCTGTGGAGCAAATCGGCTTCGGGAGATACATCGAGCGAAGGTAAAGAGATTTCGAGTGATGATTTGGGGAATATTTATGTGAGCGGATATTTCAACGGTTCGTTAAATTGGGGTGACAATATCGTCCTTCAAAAGACCGGGTCGAATGAAAAAGAGGGCTTCTTCGCTAAATTAAATGGTTCCGGTAAATGTCTGTATGCCGAAACGGTCAAAGGAACAGGTGCAGAGAGTATCAATCTTATAGCGGTAAACGGAGATAAGCTGGCTGTTGCCGGGGATAGAACGACAGATGTCACGTTGCCTTATGGCGACTCTGAAACTGGCGTCGCTCGATATACTGTCGGAGATCGTAATTATAAATGGTTTGCGGCATCCTATACGATGAAACCTTCTGTTTCGGGAATCTCGACGTTGAACGGAAAGAGATTCGTTCCTTTCTCGTATCAAATTGTTCCGGCTTTCTTCGAAATGCCGGCAGTGTTTGAATACTCTTTGGCTGGCAATTTACCCTCTGGCTGGATATTGGATCCTGCTACGGGTATTATTTCGGGAAAAGCTACCGAAGAGGCAAGCGGTTCATTCAGTGTGATGATTTCTAATGCCACAGACGGTGAAAGTGTAGAGAAAACCTATACCTATTCTATTGTACCTAAACCCTGCGATATCTTGTCTATACAACCCGAGAGTCTACCTTCACGGGCTGTGACCGGAGCTTTCTATCAACAATTCACGTTGGAAAATGGAGAGGGAAAAATTGTTTGGACTGCCGAAAATTTGCCCAAAGGTCTGTCTTTGGATCCTGATAAAGGGTTATTGAACGGTATTTTACAACAAACAGGGGAACTTTCGTTCACGATTAAAGCGAGAGAAGAGAGTGGTTGTGAGACTTCCCGAAGCTATACGATTAATGCCGAAGAATTTAATTATTCTTTGGCTCCGAATCTGAAATGGATTAATCAAATTTATGGAAGTGAAGCGTTTGACCATGCCAAAGTGAATTCTATCGATAAAGATGGAAATGTTTGGGTAGCAGCAAGTTATTTTTCGGCAACTTTCTCCGATGAAGTTTCATTCCCGAACATTGGGAATACCGATGCATTGGTTGCTAAATATAATGGAATCGATGGTAGTTTCATGTGGGCTCGTACGATCGGGGGCTCTCCTGTATCTGGCAGAAATGAGCAAGGACAGGCGATTGTAACAGATGTAGTGACAGGCGATGGAGTATTTACCGGAATAATTATGCCCGATGCTCGTATAGGAACCCTAAATGAAACAGATAGCTTTCCTACAAATGGGGGACGGGATATAGGAGTTGTTCGTTTTGATAAAGATGGTAACAAAATTTGGCATAAAGTATTTGGCTCGGCCAAAGATTGGGAAGCCGGAATCAATACGACTTTTGATAAGAAAGGAAATATTTACGTGATCGGTTATACCAACGATGGAGATATAGTGATACCTATGGCCGATGGCTCTTCCGAAACATTAGCGGGAACCTCGGTAGATGTGGTGATTATTAAACTGAATGGAGATGGAGAAGGCATTTGGGCGAAGCGTTTAGGTACGGTAAATAAAGGTGAGGAGATATATGGCCTTGTGACCGATGACGCTTGCAATGTATATGTATCGGGTATGGTGAATAACGGTACAGTACCTTTTGGTAATGGTAAGGTGGTGACCGCTACCGGAATTACTTCGTTTATTGCCAAGTATGACGAGGCCGGAGTTTGCCAATGGGTAACTTCGTTGGGAAGCAATGGTTCGATTCTCAATGGACGGGGAACATCTCTTGTTCGAGATAAAAATGGAAATTTGTATTTTGCTGCAATTTGTAAAGGGTCTTCTTCCATATCGGGAACAACGGAAACGATTGAGGCCGATGCTTCGAAGACCGATGGAGCAATTATTAAATTTAATTCCGATGGACAATATGTATGGCATCGCATGTTTGCATCGGTTGCCGATGACGGAGTGACCTCTCTTGCGGTTGATGAAAGTAATAATGTCTATGCCGTGGGATATTATGAGGCAGAGTTGCCTGTATATGAGAGTATAAAATTACAGCGCAATGGAAATAATCGAACGGCCTTTGTCGCCAAATATTCCGATGAAGGAGAGTATTTATATGCTTTCTCGACAGGAGCTATTATTACCGATGCCGTGAAACCGACCGGTTTGGCCATTTCGATAGATAAGACTACGAACGACATTATATTGACCGGGCCTACTTACGGAACGATATATCCCTATGGTGTTAGCGGTAGTTCCAATGCTTTTGGAGGCGGACGTTTTATGTTGGCACGTTATAGCCAAGATGCTGCTTTGTTCGGCATTTTTCCTCAGGGAATAAAAGGGGAGAGCTATTCGGCTCAATTAAATATTTCTGGTTTCCAAAAGCCCTTACAAGTTGCTTATAGTCTTAAAGTTGGAGATAACCTCCCCGATGGATTGTCTTTGGATACGAATACGGGAGAAATTAGTGGAGTATTGAATGAAGCTGGAATATTTAAATTTACAGTCTTGGCTACCGACGGTTTTGTCAATGCTAGTAAAGAGTTCAGCATTTCTGTTACCGGAGCAGATTGTCAGATGACAGTAGAGGCGATTATTTCGGAAGATGCAGAAAATGGAAAACCTTTTTCTGCGAGAATATATGCCGATAATGCTACCGGAGCAGTAACATGGTCTATTGAAGAAGGTAGTTCTCTCCCTTATGGCTTGTCTATAAGCTCGTTGGAAGATGGTGTCGGATTAATTAGTGGAACTCCTAATGCTCCGGCGAAGGAATATTCGTTTACGATTGTCGCCGAGGACGAAGCGGGCTGTCGTGTCACTCAATTGGTATATCTCAATGTTACAGGCGAAAGCGGGGTAGAAACCCTTGTTTCCGAAGGCTTTGTCGTATATCCCAATCCGGTAACCGATGGAATGCTTAAAGTTTCTTTGAAAGACCTTGTTTCGGGAAATTATGTGATAGAAATTGCAGACCTATCAGGAAAACAAGTCTATAAAGAGGAAGTTAGGGTAGAAGAAAGCATGGTAAAAAGTATTTCTGTAAATAATATGCCTTCTCAATGGTATGTAGTTACCGTTCGGGGAATGGGTGTATCTTATTCGCAGAGATTTATGGTTCAATAAAGTTTCTATGGGGCTATCCAACCAATCTGGATAGCCTCATAGTTTTGAAACAAAAGAGGAGAAATTAGCATGAAGAATCTTATCTATTTCGTATGTCTGGCTTTTGCCGGTATTTGCTTGTTGGGTTGTGAAAAAAACGATATGCCCGAACCCGAAAAACCAAGAGAGGAAGAACCTGCCGATTCCACGGATATCGTCGATCCCGAAGAGCCCGATACTATTGTAGAGCAGAAGGACGATCCTGAAAATGGAATTATCTTGGATATGCCGGGTATTACGCTTAAAGGTTGGGTGCATTGCAATCGGGTAGGAATGCCGGGGGTTGTAGTGACCGATGGAACTAACGTCACTGTTACCGATGAGAAAGGTATATATAGAATGAAACGAAATACGACGGCTTCTCATGTATATATATCTTCACCGAGCGGTTATACCGTATGCGTGAAAAATAGCGTACCCCAGTTTTATGCCGAAATCAATCAGCGAACAGATATTGTCCATAAAGATTTTGAGCTTGTTCGTCTTGAAAAAGATGATACGAAACATACATTTGTTGCAATCGGTGATCCACAGTTATATCGTGATTTTGAGTTGAGTTATTTGAAAGAAGCTGTAAATGACCTTAACAGCTGGGTAACGCAGAGCCGTAAAGGAGAATGTGTACATTATATTGTGTTGGGAGATTTGGTGTTTGACAAACCAGAGTATCATGAATCGAGTAAAGAGATTTTTTCGATGTTGAATGCTCCTGTGTATAATGTTATCGGCAATCATGATCATGTGTTCGACAAAAGTGAACCTGCTGTGAAGTCCAATGATTTGAAAGCCGATACGGTGTATAAACGACATTACGGGCCTACTTATTATTCATATAATCGGGGTAAGGTCCATTACGTAGTACTTGATGATGTGGAGTATTGGGGCGGATCGGGGCCTAAGTATGTCGATGCCGTTTCCGATGAACAAATTGCTTGGTTGCAAAAAGATTTGATGTATGTCGATAAAGATAAGGCGATTGTCCTTTGTTTGCATGCGCCTACTAAGCGCAGAACCGAGACTCGGTCTTTCGGCAACAGAGAACAGTTGTATGCTCTTCTCCGTGGATATGCCGATGTTCAGATTCTTAGCGGTCATACGCATTGGAACTCTGTTGTGACAGATGATGGTAGTGGTATGACAGAACACATTGTAGCGGCAATGTGCGGTAATTGGTGGCAACCCGAACTGATTTGTAGTGAGGGTACACCTATCGGGTATAAAATATTTGATGTGGACGGAACCTCATTTAAATGGAAATATAAATGTGTGGGACAACCCGAACAATACCAGATGAGAGTATATCCTTTGGGAGAAAGAATCAACATATTACGCCCGAAAAATGTCGTTCTGAATGTTTGGGATTGGGATCCTTCGTGGAAAGTCGAATATTCCGAAGATAACGGACAAAACTATCGTTCGATGTTCCGTAGTCTGAATATGTATGATATTACTGCATACAATGCTTTCGGGGCGAAGGGAGATAATACTTTCCCTGTCGGGCGTACTTGGATACAAGCCTCTGAATCTGATCATATGTTTTATTGTAGGCCTTCTATTCCGTATAATCAACTTAAAATAAGGGTGACTTCCCGATTTGGGGATATGTTTTCGACGACCGTAAATATTCAAAATCTTTGATTAAAATAAAGTATTAGTTATGAATCTGATTCTAAGAATTATTATAATAGGAGCATTGTTGCTTTTGTTTGCTTGTAAGTCTGTTTATAAAGCCGACCCGTTTCCCGAACCGGAAAGAGAATCGGGACAAACCGATGTCCTTGCATTAAGAGCAGAACCTTTGGATACGGTACGGGTGGCTTTTATAGGGGTAGGTGCTCGGGGCATGGCAGCCGTGAAACGTTTTATGAATATAGAAGGTGTGAGGGTAGTTGCATTGTGCGATGTAGATTCTTTCAAGGTTGCCAAAGCGCAGAGGATTCTGGCTGCGAAGGGACGAGGACCGGCCGTGGAATATTGTGGCCCCGATAGTTGGAAGAAGGTTTGTGAACGAAGCGATGTAGATTTGATTTATAATTGTACCCATTGGCAGTTGCATACTCCTATTGCGGTCTATGCTATGGAGCAGGGGAAACATGTCGCGGTGGAAGTTCCGGCAGCCCTTACGGTTGATGAGTGTTGGCAATTGGTGAATACCGCCGAAAAAACTCGGAAACATTGTATGATGCTGGAAAACTGTTGCTACGATTTTTTTGAGTTGGCTACTTTGAATATGGCTCAACAGGGCGTTTTTGGAGAAGTTGTTCATGGAGAAGGGGCTTATATTCACGATTTAAGAGAATATAATTTTGACACTGCATCGGTATCGGGATATTGGGATATGTGGAGATTGAAATATAATACGGATCATACGGGGAATCCATATCCGACGCATGGCTTAGGCTCAATTTGTCAAATAATGAACATTCATCGGGGAGATAAAATGAATTATTTGGTGTCGATGTCGAGTGACCAGTTCGGATTGACGGAATATTCTCGGAGTCGTTTGGGGGAAGAACATGCGTTCGCTTCTAAAAAATATGATTTAGGAGATATGAATACTACTCTTATTAAGACTGAAAAAGGGAAAACGATTTTGATTCAACACGATGTGACAAGTCCTCGACCTTATGACCGGCATCATGTAATCGGCGGAACAAAGGGTTTTGCACAGAAATATCCGGTGGAAGGGATTGCCTTAGAACCGAATGCTCATCGTTTCTTACCGGAAGAGAAATTGGATTCTCTCTTGAAGGCTTATGAACATCAGTTTGTGAAAGAAATTGGAAATTTAGCTCGAAAAGTAGGTGGGCATGGAGGTATGGACTTTATTATGGACTATCGCTTGATTTATTGTTTAAGGAATGGATTGCCTTTGGATCAAGATGTTTATGATGCTGCCGAATGGTCTTGCTTGGTCGAATTGACTGAATATTCAGTAAGAAATGGATCTGTTCCTGTACGTATTCCCGATTTCACACGAGGAGCATGGGAGAAATTAAAAGGTTTGGAGTTTGCAAAATAGTTATAAATTTGCAACATTGAAATATTTAACAAGATTAAGAATGGGAACGAAATTTTCGACACGCATATGGGTAAGTGTAGTCGGCATAGCATCGATTTTTTTGGGAAGTAAAGGATATGCGGATACTGTGATTTCGGTAGCCGACTTTGGGTTGAAACCCGATACGAGGGAGAATGCCGTAGCATATGTTCAAAAAGCGATAGAGGCTTGTAGGGGAAAAGAGCCGGTAACCCTTGTCTTTCCCGAAGGACGTTATGATTTTTGGCCTCAATATGCTCATGAGAAAAATTATTATGAGACCAATACCTACGATGTTTTTCCGAAGCGATTGGCAATGCTTTTCGAGGGGCTTCACAATATCACTGTCGACGGGAACGGCTCGCAGTTCATCATGCACGACCGAATACAGCCGATAACCGTTGAGAATTGCGATGGCGTTACGTTGAAAAATTTCTCTATCGATTGGGATATACCGCTTACGGCTCAGGCTCGTGTGACAAAGGTGGGTAGCGATTTTTTCGAGATCGAAATCAATGTCCTTGAATCTCCCTATATCATTGAGGACGGCAAACTGGTATTCGTGGGTGAAGGTTGGAAAAGTGCATTAGGCAGTATGATAGAATTTGAGTCTGATACGCATTTCGTAGTTCCCGGTACGGGTGATTTGGTGCTGGGGTGGAATTGGGGCGATTATACGGCCGTTTCACCTCGGTATGGTATTGTGCGGTTGAGTCGGAAGGGAGGATTCGAGCGATACCCGGCCGAGGGTAACTGGTTGGTGTTGAGGCATAGCACGAGAGACCATGCCGGAATTTTTATCTGTGGCAGCCACGATGTGCGGTTGTCCGATGTGCAGGTGTATCATACCGCCGGCTTGGGTATCTTGGCACAATATTCTTCTGATATTGCGTTCAAAAAAGTGAGTGTAGAGCCCAATGCGGCGAAGGGACGCATATTGAGCGGTCACGACGACGGTTTCCATTTGATGGGGTGTAAAGGTAAAATTACGGTCGACAGTTGTCGTTGGGCTGGTTTGATGGACGATCCCATAAACATACATGGAACCTGTGTCCGGGTGGTGAAAGTCCTTTCTTCCGATAAGGTTGTCTGCCGGTTTATGCACGACATGAGCAAAGGTATGGAGTGGGGATTTCCGGGAGATAAAGTCGGTATGATCGAAAACAATACCATGCGCACGGTTGCTACCGCAAATATACGCTCGTTCAAGGCGATAGACGAGTATGAGTTCGAATTGGAATTGACATCGGATTTGCCGGAAGAAATCGGGGTAGGCGCTGCATTGGAGAATCTTACGTGGACCCCCGATGTCGATATTCGCAACTCGTTTTTCGGTTCTTGCCGGGCGCGGGGATTACTGGTTTCCACACCGGGAAAAGTAGTGATTGAAAACAATGTGTTCGAGTCGAGCGGGTCGGCTATATTGATTGCGGGCGATGCGAATTATTGGTATGAATCGGGTGCGGTAAAAGATGTGCTTATTAAAGGAAACGACTTCCGTTATCCCTGTATGTCTTCCATGTATCAGTTTTGTGAAGCCATCATATCTATCGAGCCGGAAATTCCCCAGCCCGATACGAAGTATCCGTTCCATAGCAATATCAGGATTGAGAATAATACGTTCAATCCGTTCGACTATCCTATTTTGTATGCAAAAAGCGTAGACGGTATTTCGTTTACAGGGAATGTGATTCAAAGGAATACAACCTACAAACCTTTCCACAAACGAAAGGCCGCCGTAACATTGGTAAAATGCCGCCATGCGAAAATCAAGGATAATAAGATTATAGGCGATGTGCTGGGTGCTCCCGGTGGGAAACTGTCTATTGTAAAAGAATAATGGATAAGACGTTGGGCGGAATGTTAATTCCGCCTTTCTTTTTTGAATAGGAATCTTGTTTTATCCCTTTCTCTCTGTTCCGAAGGTTTGGTTTTTAAAAATTTGTTTTTATATTTGTGATGTTGTAAAAAAGGGGCGAAGATATACGCTTTTATGTTAGAAAAGAGTTTGTATGATAAAACCTTAAAATTCAAATCTCATGAAATACCCGATCTCGATATTCTTGTTTATTTTCATGTTTTTTGTTTGTTCTTGTGCCGGTTTAGGAGGGTTTCCTCTGTATTCGGGAAGTTATGGTTCGCAGGCGGCTAGTCGTTTGACACCGGTCGAAAATCCGGCTACCGGATTATATGGCTATGTCAATGACTTGGGTATGTGGGTAATACGGCCTAAATTCAGATCTGCACAACGTTTCCGTAACAACGGACTGGCGCGGGTGCAAATCGGTGTGCGGTACGGAGCCATAAATATGGCTGGGAAAGTGGTGATAAATCCGGTGTTCGAGCACAGCTACGATGTGGATAACGCTATTACTTCGATGGAGAAGGGAAGATTGCGCGGAATCGATTTATGGGAGACCCGCGATTCCAAGAGTGGATTGTACGGTTATCTCGATTATTATGGGAATTGGTTCATTAAACCGCAATATTACAATGCACGAGGATTCAACGACGAGGGCTTTGCCGTTGTGGAAGTCGGGAGAAACCGCTGGGGCGCAATCGATAGAAACAACAGAATCGTCATTCAACCCAATTTTAAGGCGTCGTATGAGGCGGAAAATGCGCTTAGGCGTCTTTTGGGCTATTAATTTCAGATTAAATAAAGAATAATATTATTATTTCCATTGGCGAAATAGATATTTATTGGAAAAATAACATGTAAATAATAATATTTTTAGGCAGATGGTTTATATTTGCATATTATATTATTATTGCCAGAGTTGAAAAGTGAATGTGACAATATTATCGTAGGCCTCAAATCGGGTTCTTTCGATGCCTTTGAAAAGGTATACAAGTTGTATAGTGGTAAATTATACAACTTTGTCATGAGAATATCTGGCGGAGACAGTTATTGGGCGGAGGAAATCGTACAACGTACGTTTGTCCGGTTGTGGGAGATGCACGATCAGGTGAGTCCCGATAAATCGTTGATCTCTTATCTTTGTACCATAGCTAAGAATCTGTTGATGAATGTGTATCAGCGGCAGACTGTCGAATATATTTATGCGGAATATGTTCTTGAATCTTCGGAAGAATATAGCGATAATGCCGATGGAGAGCTGGACGGTAAGCTGCTGGAAGAATATATCGATCGACTTGCCGAGGAACTGCCGCCGTCGCGTAAGAAAATATTTGTTTTGAGTAAACGTAAGCATTTTACGAATAAAGAAATAGCGGTCGAGCTGAATATTTCGGAGAGTACCGTCGCGACGCAATTGTCGTTGGCGCTTAAATTTATGAGGGATAAATTGATGGCTCATTACGATGAGTTGTTACCCTTAGTGATTTATGCCGCTTTAATTAAGATAGTTTAACTATAAGTGATTAGACGTGCGAGCCGATTTGCTTTTATACTAGGTAAAGGAACAAATGGATAAGGAATATTTCAAAATACTCATCGAGAAGTACCTCGACGGAAACGCTTCGACGGCAGAAGTCAAGGAATTGTGCGAGTGGATAAAAAATAACGATTCGCTCGACCGATGGATTATGCAAGCTATTGAGAGAAGCGATTCTCATCTCGATGAGGAAGTCTATGAACGTCTGTATACCCGCATTAAAAAGGACATAGAATCCCGGGAGAAAAAGTCGCATAGACGATTCTCCTTTGTTTCGATGTTGCGGTGGGCCGCCGTTGTCTGTTTACCGATTATCGCTGCGTTGGCCGTATATGAGTTGAGACTCGATTCAAAGGTGGATACTCTCCCGTTGGTAGTAACTGCCGAGAGTGGGGAACGAGCCAAAGTCCAATTGCCCGATGGTACGAAAGTAAATATAAATTCAGCCTCTCAAATTAGTTATCCGCATGATTTTAATGGAAAAAAAAGAATCGTCGAGCTCGATGGAGAAGCCTATTTCGAGGTGACTCCCGATAAGGATCGCCCGTTTGTCGTAAAGGCTGCCGATCTTGAAATTACAGTATTGGGCACGGCTTTCGACGTGTGTGCTTATAAAGACGATAATGAAGTGTCGGTCGTTTTGTTGACAGGGAAAGTCGATGTGGCGTCGGAGAGCAATCGCTATGTCATGCAGCCCGACGAGAAACTGGTGTATGACAGAAACACGGGAACCATGCAGGTGGGTAAGGTTTATTCGAAGGAATATGTCGAATGGACCGATGGGAATTTACGTTTCGAAAATGAATCGCTGGAAAATATCGTTAAGGTTTTATCTCGTGTATATAACGTAAAAATCGTTTTCGACTCGACGTTTCCCGAAGGACAATATTTTTTCACCGGTTCGATAGGAAGCGGAGGCATTACAAATGCTCTTGATATCTTGTCGATGACATCGTCATTACATTATGAAGTGCGCGATTCTGTCATCGTGCTTCATAAAAAATAATATAACAGCTCCTCTTTTGAATATTTCCCTATGGGGATAAGAATGCTTGGTGTTTGCGTCGAGCCGGCTCCCCTTTTTGCTTATGAAAATGGCACATGTCGAATCATTTAAGAGTTGGATAATTTAATAAATGTTAATTGTAGAATAGGCTTGGATAAATCTGGGTCGCTACTTGTATACCCAATAGACGATGAAAATTAAAAGTAACACATTATTGCAGATACCTTTTATACTAATATCTTTTTAATCAAAGAAATAAAAATGAAAAACGTATGAAATCAAACCATTTTAAGATGAGGTGGCTATGCTTGTTGTTTGCGCTTTTTACGCTCAATATTCAGGCGCAGATTACGGTAGATATTAAAAATAAGCCGTTGAAAGAAGCCATAAAAACAATCGAACGGTCGAGCAATTATAGCTTCTTTTATAATGTGGAGTTAGAGGGGCTTGATAAACTCGTGACGGTGAAAACCGACAATGCATCTTTGGAAGAGACCATGAAACAGTTATTGAAGGGAACGAATATCACATTCCAAAGGAAAGTCGATAATGTAGTTGTTTTGCTTTCCAAACAGCAGCAAGCGGCTAAACGGTCCCGTTTTGTTTCCGGTAAGGTAGTCGATGAAAAAGGCGAGGCCATTATCGGGGCCAGTATTATCGTAAAAGGTTCTTCGATAGGAACTTCGACCGATGTAGATGGAAATTTTACTATCAATAATATTTCGGATAACGCTCTGCTGGTCGTGTCTTCTATCGGCTATAAAAAGACAGAGGTTCCTGTCACGAATGAAAATCCCATTGAAATTCGATTGAACGAAGATTCCAATTTGATGGACGAGGTAGTGGTGGTAGGCTACGGTGTTCAAAAGAAAATAAATTTAACGGGATCGGTCGTTTCGGTAGACCATGATGTTTTAGCCAATCGTCCTATCGCTAATGTGACGACCGGTTTGCAAGGCATGTTGCCGGGTGTCTCTATCGTTAATACGACGAGCCGTCCCGGTGATAATAACTCTTCTATACGGGTGAGGGGTATCGGGACATTGAATAACTCCGACCCTTTGATTCTTATCGACGGCGTGGAAGGCGACATGAACACGTTGAACCCCGACGATATAGAGTCTGTATCGGTATTGAAGGATGCCGCTTCCTCTTCTATCTATGGTTCGAGAGCGGCCAACGGAGTTATTCTTATTACGACGCGTAAGGCCGACCGCGAGGTAAAACCTACGGTCACTTATACCGGATATTTTGCCATGCAAAAACCGACGGCCCTTCCCGAAATGCTCGATGCCGTCGAATATCTTACTTTACTGAAAGAAGCGACTTCGAATGTAAATAAAAGTTGGGGGTATACACAGGAAGATATCGATGCCGTCATTAACGGAACCGATCCGAATTTCCGGGCGAATACGAACTGGATAAAAGAAATCACGAGAGATTATGCTCCTCAACACGGTCACAATGTAAATATCAACGGTGGGAATAAGAACATGGGGTATTATTTGTCCTATGGAAACTTAACCACTTCGGGACTTATGGTAGGCAACGGTTATCATGCTACCCGTAATAATGTGAGAATGAAATTAAACACCGAGCTTTTCGATCGATTGACCATCGAGGGAAATGTGAGTTATACCGACGTGGATAATTGGACTCCTGCATCGAGCGATAGCGAAAATTCGGGACTTTTCTATCAAGCTCTCCGTTCTTCTCCTTTGACTCCCGTGAAATTCACCGACGGGCAATGGGGATATGGCGGTAGCTCGGCAAACCCGATAGCACAAGCCTACGACGGTGGTTTTATCAATTACCATAAACGTGAGACCTCGTTGAATTTCAGCGCCGGATTGAGAATTATCGACGGGTTGACGGCAAAGGTTCAATATGCTACCCGGTTGGTCGATGTGTTGCGGAAACAACAACAGAACATCATACAGCACTTTTATCCCGATACCGAAACGCCATTGGCTTATACGTCGAATACGAGTAAGTTCAGTCAACGCGATATTGCCCAACGATACCAGAATGTGATGGCACAGGTCGATTATGATAAGACGATAGGGAAACATTCTTTCCATATTCTTGCCGGCTTTTCTCAGGAGTGGCAGTTGTACCAACAAATGGATGCCAGTCGTCAGGATTTGGTCTCCAACGATCTCCATGTGCTGAATGCCGGAACCGATTTGCAAACCAATAGCGGCTATGACAATCATTGGGCGATTCGTTCCGGGTTCGGGCGGGTCAATTATAATTTCAACGATCGCTATTTGGTAGAGGCCAATTTGCGTTACGACTTGTCGTCGCGTTTTCATAAAGATCACCGGGGAGGCTATTTCCCTTCGGCATCGGTGGCTTGGCGTTTGACCGAAGAGTCGTTTATGGAATCGATCCGCAGCTGGTTGGATAATTTGAAAATTAGGGCCTCATACGGTACTCTGGGTAACCAATATACCTCTTCGTTATATCCTTATATGGCTTTGATTCAACCTTCTACCTCCAACATGCCTATCGGCGGGGAGATAACCTCTTCCATGCAGCAAAGCGAGGCATCGAACAATATTCTCTCTTGGGAGTCCATAAAGATGACTAATATCGGATTGGACGTCAATTTGTTGAATAATCGTTTGTCGTTGACGGCCGATTACTTCATTAAGAATACCGACGATATTTTGCTGAAAGTGAAACTTCCCGATGTGCTGGGTGTGAGTGAACCCTACCAGAATGCCGGTAAGGTTCAAAACAAAGGTTGGGAAATCGCTTTGGCTTGGCAAGATAAAATAGGGAAAGATTTTACCTACGGGGTGAATGTCACTTTTTCCGATGTGAAAAATAAAGTGGTTAGCGTGGGAAATACGGCCGACGATTTCAGCGGCGATCGCATTCGTGCGGTGGGCTATCCTATCGATGCATTTTGGGGATACAAATCCGACGGACTTTATACGGTCGATGATTTTGATTATGACATTGCCACGAACACTTATACGCCGAAAGCGACGACCCCTATTATCGAGGAGTATCGCACGAAGGTACAACCGGGAGATATAAAATATGTGGATATAGACGGTGACGGGAAGATTACGCCTACCGAGGATCGTTGCTATATAGGCAGTGCTATTCCTCGATATAATTATACGATCGGACTCAACGCCGCTTGGCGAGGAATCGATTTCAGCCTCTTTTTACAAGGTGTGGGTAAATGTGACGGGTATATCGGAGGCATGGGACGACATGCGTTTACCGAGCTTGCCAACTATCCGCAGAAGGCACATCTCGACCGTTGGACTTGGGAAAACCAAAATCCTCATGCATCCTATCCGCGTTTTACGTATGATGAAACATACAATCGGGACGAATTTTCTTCTTTCTGGCTCGAAGACGCTTCATACCTGCGGGTAAAAAATTTGCAAGTGGGTTACACGGTTCCCCGTAAAGGGATCATTTCCAAGATGCATATTGAGAATTTGAGAATATATTTTTCGGGCGAAAATTTGTGGACGTTCACCGACTTCTTCTCGTCGTATGACCCTGAGATTCCTGTAAGCAGTGGAGGCTACTATCCTATCACGGCCTCGTATTCTTTGGGTTTGAGCATTACATTCAAATAATTATCGATATAAATATCAGAATATATGAAAACAAAATATTTAGCAATTCTGCTGTGTGCGGCGTTTGTTTTACCCGGCTGCAACGATTCGTTCCTCGACAGAATCCCGTTGGACGAACTTACCGATGAAACATATTGGGAAACCGAGGAACATTTGATATTGGCATCTAATGCCTGCATCAATTATTTGAGAGGAAAAAACAGGAGTGTCGATATGGAATTTTTGGGAGATAATGTTTTTCGTGAGCGTTCGTCGGAATACAAGACTCTCGGGAGTGGAAATTTTACGAGTGATTTGTCGGTTATCAATTCGGAGTGGACGACCGGTTATGACGGTATCAGACGTTGTAATCACTTTCTTGAAAATTACGAACGTGCTCAAAAGGTTTCTGCACCTGTAAGAGAAAGATATGCCGGAGAAGCCATTTTCATAAGAGCCTATTTGTACAGTTATCTGGTGAATTGCTTTGGCGATGTACCCCGTGTAACCAATACGATAGATGTGGGAGACGACGAGCTTTATGGCTCCCGTACCGATAAGGAAACCATGATCGAGTGGATTCTTGATGAGTTTGACCGGGCAGCTGCGGTATTGCCTTATGCTAAGGATTTGAAAGATAGCGAACTCGGTCGTCCCACAAAAGAGGCTGCTTGGGCGTTTAGTTCTCGGTTTGCGTTGTACCACGAGCGTTGGGACAAGGCTGTTTCTTCGGCAGAAGAGGTGATGACTGCCGGTTTTCATAAATTGTACGATAACGGGAATCCCGAAACGACTTATAACGAGTTGTTTACTTTGGCTGCCAATCCGGTGACTAATAAGAACAACCGGGAGTTTATCGTTACTCGTCTGTATAGTGAGGAAGCCAATCAAACTCATAACCTCAGCCGGGAATTGCAAGTTCCCAACGAGGAGGCTCGTTCTGCGCCCACTCGTTCGCTCATGGATGCCTATTTGTGTAATGGGCTTCCCATAACTTTGCCGGCGAGCCGTTACCGCGAGAATACCCACGAAGCTATCTTCAATAATCGGGATCCACGTATGGCGCAGACGATTTTGAAACCCGGAGCGAAGTGGGGCGGATATCCCGGTAAGACTACCTATGAACAGCCTAAGTTCTCGAATTCGGCTACCAGTTGCCGCACGACGACAGGTTGGTATTTTACGAAATTTGTCGAACTCTCCGCAGTCTCTTTTTATAACAAAGACCAGAATGCCATTCCGTTGATGCGTTATGCTGAGGTCTTATTGAACTGGATTGAAGCGAAGGAGATGAGGGGCGATGCAATAACTCAACCGGATATAGATAAGTCGATAAACCTTCTTAGAGACCGGGTTGAAGCAGACAAGATGGTATTGACCAAATTGAATGCTTACGGGCTGAATCTGAGAGACGAAATTCGTCGGGAACGCCGGGTCGAACTGGCTCTCGAAGGGGAGCGCTATTTCGATTTGTTACGTTGGAAACAAGGAGATTTGTTGGCGAAAGATGTGACCGGTATGCGTAAGAGTACGGTTCCGCCCAGTGAATATGTTTATGTCGAAGATATTCCTACCGACGATAAAGGGAATTTGATTTTGATGACGGGGCGTACTTTCTCTGATATGAAAAATTATTTATGGCCGATTCCGTTCACACAAACGCAGCGTAATCCCAATTTGCTCCCTAATAATCCCGGTTGGGAATAAGGATAGCTTACACAATTAATGTTATCTATATATGAAAACTCATTTTAAATTCATTTTGTGCTTCGTTGGAATTTTATTGATAACTGCTTGCGGTTCGTCCGACCCGGATTTGCCGGGTTCGGGCGGGACCGGCGGTGACGATGAAACTCTGGTCACGTTGGCTGGCGACCGTTCGTTTTCTCTTCTGTCGTTGAGTGCCGGTAAAGGGTTAGCCTCTGGGACGTATAATATCCAGCCGTTGGCGGCATTTATTCAGGAAAATAATACCGATGTCGTAGCATTGCAAGATGTGGATTTCGGGACTGCCCGCACGGGAAAAAAGAATCTGGTTGGCGAGGTCGCTTACCGTTGCAGCAAGGACGGTCAACGCCGGCAGGGGATATTCGCCTCTACCGGTCGGGAAGATGGCGGAGAAACAGGAGTGGCTTTGTTTGTCCGGGAATGTTTTTATGGTACGAATAAAGTGAATTTGAACGATGAATTGGTATTGCTTACTGCGCCTTATGAATTGGGTTCGGGCGAGACGGTTCTTATCGCTACATGCCAGTTCGATAAGGAGGATGCCAATAAACGGGTGCGTCAGGCCGAAGCTCTTGCCGCTTATGCCGACCAAGTAAAGCAAAACATCGTTATTTGCGCTTCTGTCTATGAAAATGAATCAGGGAATGTATTCAATATTTTGAAGAAGAAGTATCGCCGTTCCTGCAAGTTTTCTTCGGAAAATACATATCCTGCCGTTCAACCCGAATCGAGATTCGATTATGTGTTGACTCCTTTGTCCCAGAATTGGGGAACACAGGCGGTTCAGGTTAAGGGAGATCAAACCGTTTCGGATCATAAGGCTCTATTTTTGCGTATAGGATTAAAATAAAGAACAGATGAAAAAGTATAATTATTTCAGCAGAGTATCCGGCTGGGGAATATGTATGTTATTTCTCCTCACAGGGCTCTTTGCCGGTTGTTCCGAAAACGAAGAGGTCTATCCGAAGGGACAAAGACCTGCTGGCATTGAGTCGGTTAGAAAGGTAGCTTGCATAGGGAACAGTATAACCTATGGGGCGAGACAGTTTTTAAACGATAGGGAAAAAGAGTGCTACCCGGCTTTGTTGGGTAATATGTTGGGAGAGGGTTTCGAGGTCGCCAACTTCGGGTGTAGTGGCACAACCCTTTTGAAGAATGGCAATTCTCCATATTGGAATACCAAAGAATATACCAATGCCAAAGCATTCTTACCCAATATTGTCATTGTAAAATTGGGCTCGAATGATTCAAAGTCGGGCAATTGGTCTAGTCATGGCTCCGAGTTTGAGTCCGATCTCACGGATTTGGTTCTTTCCTTACGGAGTCTGTCAACTCGTCCGAGGGTCTTTTTGTGTACGCCGGCCATAGCGTATAGCAACTCGTTCGGAATAGACGACGGTATCATAACGAGCGAAATTATTCCGGCTATTCAGCGGGTTGCCGAAGCTCAGAATCTCACGGTCATAGATTTGCATACGGCTTTGCGGGGGTATGGAGATTTGTTCCTTGATGGAGTCCACCCCGGATTGGAAGGAAACAGAGTAATAGCGACCATCATTTACGATGTGTTGGCAAAAGAATATTCTTTGAATAAATAACAAATAGAATGAATCATGAAAAAAATTATATCGATACTATTAGGAATATGTTTGTGTGGAGGCGTGTTTGCCCAGACTCAACTGAAAATAATCTCGTTTAATATCCATGCAGGTTATGATGCCCCTATCGCCGACATCGCTGCTTTCATTAAGGAACAAGATCCCGATATCGTGGCTTTGCAGGAAGTAGAATACTATACGAATCGAACAGGGGCGAATACGCCGAGGCCGATCAATAACAATATCAATATGTTGAATGAGTTGGCCTATTTAACAGGCATGCATGGAATGTTTTATGTAACTCTCGAAAAATGCTACGGCGGTAAATTCGGTAACGCTATTTTGAGTAAACACAGTTTTGACGAGACTCGTAGAATTATGTTGCCATGTGCGGCCGGTACAGAGCAACGTAATGCTGCCATTGCCGATATAAAGCTCCCCGACGGGACCGAGTTTTCGATTGTCGACACTCACATCGATATGTCTAAATTGGACAACGGCATGTCGCAAATTAAAGAAGTTAACCGTATTCCGCAGTTGGGGAAACATTATATTGTAGCCGGGGACATGAATCGTCGGGTAGGAACTGCCGAGATTAACGAATTGTCCAGCGTATGGACGTTGGCTCTCAGTCGGGAGTTCGATCATATCGGTTACTATCCGGCCAATGGGTGGGTGGTAAAAGAAACGAAAGTCTTTTCCGATAACCAGTTGTCCGACCATTATCCCATTATGGTTACCCTCGAATTTGTCAAATAACGATGTAGATAGAAGTGTATCATGTTATAATATTCAAAAATTAATTTTAATCGTCGTCTAATTAACTTCTATTAAAAACATTAAGCTATGAAACTAAGAAAAATTTACACAAGTGCAGGAATCTTGCTGCTCTCTTTATTTTGTATTGGAGATGCGGTAGCGAAAGATGCTAAGTTTGAAACAGGTGTTTCTTTCGGTAGTACAGGAGCCGATGAGCCTTACAGCTCTCTGACGGATAAAGACGGAAATTATTATATTTCGGGTACGTGCCGTGGAGATGTGGAGTTTGCCGGTGGAGCTACGATTAAAGGTCGTGGCGGTATGGATGCCGTTATCGTGAAATATGATGCCGAACTTAATTTTTTGTGGGCAAGAGTCGTGGGTGGCAGTAAAGACGATACCTTCGAACGCATTGCAGTTACCTCTGCGGGCGATATTGTCGCTGTCGGTAAAATATCGGGTGATGTTACTATCGACGGTACAGACCAGACGTTGAGCGGTACGCAATCTACCGACGGGTGTATCGTCGTTTATGATAAGGACGGTAATTATAAATCGTCGGCTCAGATAAAAGCGGCGGGAGCATCTTTGTGCTATTCGGTGGCTGTGGACAAGAGCGGTAATATTTTTGTGACGGGATCGACTGTCGGAGCGACCGATTTCGGAAATGAGAAAACCGTGACAATTGAGGGAAGTAGTCCGGGAACATTCTTGGCTTGCTATAATAATTCTTTGGTCTGCCAGTGGGCTATTGCTGGTTCAAGCCCCGTTCAATCCTATGGCTGGGCCGTGAATTTCGATAAAGAAGAGAATATACTGCTTACCGGACGTTTCGGAACGACGTTTACAATCACTGGGACCGACGGGGAAGCGCTGACGACTGCCGTGGGCTCGGAATCTTCGCAAGACACCTATGTGGCTAAATTGTCTCACGAAGGTGTGGGACAATGGATTACGTATGTAACGAATTCCAATCGTATCGATACCCGTTCGATAGACTCCGACTCACAAGGAAATGTTTATATTTGGGGACATTGTCAGTCGGCGGTTACTCCCGAAGGACAGTCTCCTCTTGGATTTAACGGGAATTTCGATTCGTTTTTGATTAAATACTCGTCTGCCGGAGCCTATTTGGACGGTATGAATCTCGGTGGGAGCGGTCGTGATGAAGCTAAATCTCTATTTGTCGATGCAGACGACAATATTTATGTCGCCGGTAATGTGAACGGCGACGGCTCGAAAGGAGGAACTGCCGTGAATATGAATCCTCGGGGAGAGTCCAAAGATTATACGTTCAAAGGTCATGACGGTTATGTCGCTAAATATAACGGTTCTACATGGGAACTTATGCAACTGGAAAAAACGGTTACGCCCGATAATGCCAATCAGCACGAAGTCGCTTGGTGTGTAACGATGTCTCCCGATTACAATAAGGTGTATGTAACCGGATATTTTAATAATGGCGCCACCGTTTTTGACGGGGCTTCGCTCACTCTTCCGTTTGTACGGGATTATGATATTTATACGGTTCTATATTCCTATACCTTAATGGTAAAGACCAAAACGTTGGAGCCGGGTGTAGCCAATGAGCCTTATTACAACAATATCGTTGTGGATAATGTTGAGGGTGCAGTGAAGTTCGAAATCGTTTCTGGCACGCTTCCCGACGGTATTACGTTAAGTAAAGACGGTGCTTTTGCCGGTACACCGACGAAGAACGGTTCTTATACGTTCACCGTCAAAATTTCCGATGACGTTTCTTCTATTCAAAAAGAATACACGTTGGTTATTAAATCGGGAGAAGGTTGCGATGTATTCATCGTTACCGATCAGTGTCCCGATGCATACATAGGTTATCCCTATTCGCTCCAACTCGAAATAGAGGGTGAAGGTATTACCTGCGCTCTTACCGGAGGCTCGTTGCCGGTCGGCCTTTCTTTGTCGCCCGAAGGATTGATTTCAGGGACCCCGGCAGAATCCAACGAACCGGGAATTTACAGCTTTACGGTGAAAGCTACCGGAGCATCGGGTTGTGACGATGAATTGGAATTGTCGATGATACTTTCCGACGAAACTCCCAGTGGAATAAACCGTGTAAGTCTCGATTCGTTCCAAGTCTATCCTACGGTTTCTTATGGAGAAATTACGTTGAAAGCCGACTTCGGTAAGGATATGAAGGCTCGGGTAGCTGTCGTGACTCCACTCGGAACTTGTGTATGGGAAAAAACATATTACGGTGTACAACTCGATGAGGTAATTTCTACTGCCGATATGCAACCGGGAGTTTATTATCTGGTATTGTCGACAGAAGAGGGTAAATCGACCAAGCCTTTTATTGTAAAGAGATAAGTAATCGAAGTCTTTTTTCGAGATGACTCCGGTTCCTTTGAACCGGGGGCCGGAGTTATCTTGTATTCATATAATTGATAGAAATGAAAAGAAGTGAATTTTTAAGGTTGATGGGAGCCACTACGGTTGCAGCCGCTCTTTCCGATTTTCAGGCGATATCGCAGACTGTCGGAACGTTGAAGGGTGGAACGGTCGGGGCAGACAATTTAGACGACGAATTCTCGTCCGATCTGGAAAGCCAAGAGGCTGTGGTTGATAAACCGGTTACAGCGATTGTGATTGGAGCCGGAGCCCGTGGAAGAACGTATGCCAGTTACTCGGAACATTATCCAAATTCTTTGAAAATCGTAGGCGTAGCCGACATCAATACAGAGCGTAAGGAGTATATGAAAAATCTGTATCGTATCCCCGATGAGCACTGTTTCAGCGATTGGAAAGAAGTATTCAATGTCCCTAAATTTGCCGATGCAGTTATCATCGCCACACCCGATAACTTGCATTATGAGCCGGCTTTAAAGGCTATGGCTGCCGGATACGATTTGTTGTTGGAGAAACCTGTCGCCCAGTCGATAAAAGAGTGTACGGATATTTTGAAATACGCCAAGCGCTATGACCGTATTGTAGGCATTTGCCACGTCTTGCGGTATGCCCCTTATTTCATTGCGCTTAAAAAGGTATTGGATTCGGGTAAAATCGGTGAGTTGGTCAGCATACAACATATGGAATGTATTCGTTATCACCACATGGCCCATTCCTATGTACGAGGAAACTGGAAAAGCTCGAAGGACACGACTCCCATCATTATCGCGAAATCGTGCCACGATATGGATATGATGCGGTGGCTTGTGAACAAACCCTGCAAATCGGTATCGGCTTATGGAGGTTTGAAACTGTTCAAGAGGGAGAATGCGCCCGACGGTTCTACCGAGCGTTGTCTCGATTGTCCGGTAGAATCGCAGTGTCCTTATTCTGCCAAGAAGATATATTTGCAGAGGAGGCAATTCCTGTATGTGTTCGATATTCCCGATAACGATTGTAAAAACCACAAGTACGACAGCTTGATTCTCGATAAGCTCAGAACCTCCGATTATGGTCGATGTGTTTATCGATGCGATAACGATCAATGCGACCATTTCGTGGCATCGCTCGAATTCGATAACAATATTACCGGAGCCTTCTCGATGGAAGCCTTTACGGCTACCGGTGGCCGTCTTACCCGTGTTATGGGAACGAAAGGCTGGATCGAGGGAGATATGAAAAAATTTACCGTAACCGATTTTCTGACAAATAAGAAATTGGTTTGGAATAAAGATATATCTTCTTTGCCGGGATATGAAGGTCATGCCGGCGGCGATTTCGGAATCGTGAAAGACTTTGTGCTGGCCGTCGCTCATAGAGATACTTCCTATTTGACCAGTACCATCGACCTTTCCATTGAAAGCCATGTGATGGGTTTCTTGGCCGAAAAGAGCCGGGTGCTGAAAAAGAGAATCGATATGTAGGCATGAGTAACGGACCGTTAAAAAAATGTGATATGTGAATTTTAAGGTGCAAATTGAGTTTTCAAAAGATAGATAAGCGATGACGAGCCGGGCACATTGTGATAATGTGCCCGGCTTTTTATGTGTAAGATTTTATGTTACAGAGGTTTGATGACGGCTTGGGATAGATGAGCTTGGTTCATGTCTTCTTCTTTCTTTTTTTTTAAGTGAAAAAAATAGATTTTTTCACTAGGGATAAAGTGCTATTTGGGGTTTTATATAAAAGGAGTTATATAAAAATGCATTTTATATCATGAAAAACGAAATAGAAACTATGAAGAACCTGTTTCAACGAAGAAGATCGATCACAGATTATAATTCTTATTAAACTATTGAAGGGGAGAGCGTTGCTTAGGAGATGGGTGTACCTGAGGCGTGAAACGTCATTCTTTTTATTTCTCGAAATCATTTTGATTTTTTAATATTAAAAATATGTGTAGCCTATGGATATAAATTTGACTGTTTCTTAATATTATTAAGAAGAGACTATTGATTTCTAAAAAATTCAAATACCGCGAAAGGCACAGTATGTATGAAAGTAAGGGGTTCGTTTCTATAAATTTTTGTATTGTATGGTGTCTTCTGGCGTCTCTGAGAATTTCGTGAGTTATTATCTCTTCTTTATTCGGTGAAACTGAATGATTAAAAATAAAAGGTTCTCCGGTAGAATCGTGTCGATATCGAATGGATTTTGCCGGTGAGTCAATAATTAACAAAACAATTAAAAATTATCATGAGAAAAAGTGTACAGTTTTTGTTGCTGTTCTTGATGTGCATAAGCGCTTCTTGGACGTGGGCGTCGGACGCTCCCGAGCGGACCGTCTTGTTTAATATGGGAGACTATGATTCCCAATATTGGCGTATTCCGGCTTTGGTGACTGCTGCCGACAATTCGTTGGTCGCTGTGGTGGACAAACGAGGCAGCAGTTTGGGAGACCTGCCCAATACGATTTCCATTATGTCGAGAAGAAGTACCGATAACGGTAAAAATTGGTCGGAGCCGGTTGTCGTTGCTCAGGGTGGTAACGGTAAAACATATGGCGACCCGGCTGTGGTACTCGATAAAAAGACGGGAAATTTGATTTGTATGTTCGTGGGGGATCAAGGTCTATGGAATGCAACGCCATATAACCGACAAGGAATCTATGTCTCTAAGAGTACCGATAACGGTGTTTCTTGGAGCGAGCCGGTAGCTATTACCGATCAGGTGTATGCTAACCATAGCAGTTGGTATGCCGGTTTTGCCGGATCGGGTCACGGCTTATGCTTGAAAGATGGCCGTTTGATGTTTGTTTTGGCGATTCGTGCCACTTCTGCCACCGGAGTCCCTCTTCATAATTATGCTATCTATTCCGATGACGGAGGCGATAATTGGACTTTGTCGACCAATGCGGCTACGACTGCGGGAGACGAGGCCAAAGTGGTGGAACTTGAAGACGGGGATATTTTAATGAGCATCCGCAATCCAAGTAAGGGCAACCGCATTTTTTGTAAATCCGCCGACCGGGGGCAGACTTGGGGCAAAGCCTATTTCGAGACTGAATTGAAAGACCCGGCTTGTAACGGCGATATCATTCGTTACTCCTATTCTACCGACGAAGGATCGGAAGGAAAGAGCCGTTTGTTGCACTCTCTTCCGGAAAGTACGACAACCCGTGAGAATGTCACGATTTATCTGAGTGAAGACGATGGTGAGACTTGGCCGATAAAGAAACGTTTGGTAGACGGTTATTCTGCCTATTCTTCTTTAACGGTTTTGTCCGATGGGACAATAGGCGCTTTGGTCGAAGAGGGTAAATGGGATAGTAATCTCCCGGGTGAAGACGGGTTCCAACTCGTGTTCTATCGATTCACGATGGATTGGCTCACTTCCGATGTTACCGAGCCTCCTGTGGTTTCGGAAGGTACATTGCAACTGAACGGTACGGATCGCTATATGCGTATTCCCTCTGCCGATGATTTTAATGTTGCTATCGGTGAATCCTACACGGTTACTTGCAAGGTGAAAATGCCTTTCTCGGGTAGTTCTTGCCGTTTTGTGTCGAAACGTTCTTATACGGGAACGGCCAATAGCGGTACTGTCGGTTGGGAAATGTGGGGCGATATGAATGCCAGTACACGATTCTCTACCAACCTTTCCCCTGCCGGTTCGCCGTGGGGCGGTAAAGGTAACGGTACAGGTGTCACGTTCACTGAAAATCAATGGGTGCACTTGACTTGGGTTTTCGACTGGAACGAAAATACGACGAATATTTATGTAGATGGTGTATTGGGTGAATCGAAACCTCTACACGCCGATTTTCAATCTAAGTCTCTGGAAAATAACTTCGATGTTTTGGTCGGAGCCGGATATTCGAACAGCGACGGTTCGGCATCTGTTCCCGCCTATTTTATGAATGGCGAGATGGACGACCTGCGTTTCTATAACAAAGCGTTGACTTTGGACGAAATTAAAGCCGATATGGACGCTACGGTAGACGGAACGACCGATGGCTTGGTGGCTGCTTATGACTTTACCGATATTTCGGGGGTGGAAGTTTCCGATATCTCAGGTCACGGACATACGGGTACATTGGTGAATTTCCCCAATTACAGTACGCTTTATACCGTGACAATCGCTGCTCCCGACCCCGAGCAAGGGACATTGAAAGTGATGAACGGTTCCACCGAGGTGGTTAGCGGAACCGGAATACCCGAAAATACGAGGTTGACTGTCGTGGCAGAACCTGCCGACGGATACCAGCTGAAAGAAATTCGGGTGAACGATGTGGCATTGGAAACTAATGTAAACACCTTTACGTTGACACAAGAGACTACGGTTACCGCCGAATTCGAAGAGGCCGTACCGGCATACTGCACGTACGAAGGGAACTCGTCACATGACCAGCGGTATGTCCGCAGTATCACTATGAACGGAGGAACTTCTCCTTTCTCGGTATCGGTATATTCCACGACAAGACAAGCGGTTTATGTAGACAAGACCGACAATGTGTTCGAAGCATATGCCGGAGAGGAGATACAGCCTGTCGTTAATTGGGCAGGAGAATGGATGCACGGCTACCTCTACATCGACTACGACAAGGACTACACGTTCTCTTATACTTTGGGGAGCGACGACTATCCCACGGCCGACGGCGAGCTGGTCTCCTATACGTTTTATAGCCCGAGTGGCTCTCAGTGGGGTAAGAACAGTAAGGGCGAGAGCACGAAGCATGACAGCAGACTGGACGATGTTCCCTCCTTCACATTGCCCGAGAGTCTTGCTCCCGGCGAATACCGCGTGCGTTTGAAAATAGACTGGTGTCACTTGGATCCTTGTGGGCATCCCGATGAAATCCCCAATACCCTTACCGGCAACGGCGGCAACATCGTCGATTTCACTTTGCGTATCGTGGAACGTCCGGCCACCTACACGGTGACCTTGCCGGAGACGGTAGAGAACGGTACGCTGACCGTGATGAACGGCAGCGCAGCCCTTGTGCCCGGAGCAAACACGGTGGAAGAAAATTCGGAATTGACCATCACCGCCGAACCGGCCCAAGGATACCGGCTGAAATCGCTCACCGTCAACGGCAGCGCCTTCACGAGCGGAGATACCTATACGGTGACGGGAAATACGGAGATAGCCGTTTCATTTGCCGAGATTCCCGTTGTGACGCATATCATCACCTATTCGGTTAAGCAAGGCGAAGGAACTATCACCTTATCCAACCTCGAAGGAACCGAAACTTACCAGAGCGGAGCATCTCTGAGAGCGGACAAGTCATTTAAAATCACCTTCTCACCTGCCGAAGACTACACTGTGGAAAAGGTGATGTATGGTCCCACAAGTTTTGGTGCGATCATGGAGTTGACTTTGGACGAAAACAACAGTTACACGATGCCGGTCGAACAGTTCGTGGGCAACTACACGTTCGAGGCCTATTTCACGTACGATCCGGGAACCGGCATAGCAGAGAACGACCGAGAGGCTATATCTGCCCGCTATGCTAACGGTGTTCTCCATGTGGAGGGCGTGACGGAAGGCGAGTTTGAACTCTGCATATACAACCTCACGGGAAAACCGGTGAGAACGGCGACAGAGACGGTGGTCGACGTGGCCGACTTGGCAAAGGGTTGCTATCTCGTCAAGGTAACGACCGCAGAAGCCGAGGAAGTAGTGAAATTCATTAAGAAATAAGACACAGGGGGAAAACTTCCCTTATGAACGAAGCCCGGCAGGAAATTTTTCCTGCCGGGCTTTGTCATTTTTTCACGATGTCCCGCCCGTTTCGTCCTACGGGGCATCACTCTTTATTTCATCGCCCTGTGGAATGTGGGGCTTCGAAAGGTGTCGTGAAATGTTACTTTGAATATTTTACCCTCCTCCTTTGCTGTGTCCCGTAGCATTACGGAGTGTGGTGTTAACCAATAGGGGAGGTGTCACGTAGTGAGTGAGGGAGATACACTACCCTGTTCCTGTTATTGAAGGTATTCACCCTTCTCCCCTATATTTTGCATCGCAAAATATAGGGGAATACATTTATTGAGATTTACTGCCGATAAGAATGAATGTAGGGCTTTCTATATGGCATCGTATGACTTTGTACCGTTTTTATAAACGACGGCGCCACGGACACCTATTGCACAGCCTTCCGATTCCTCTCTCTTTTCTCCTTTGACTACTATGTTAATGGTGTGTTTCCCTTCTTCCAAGTTCAAGATGTGGAAGATGTTTATGTTGCGGTGTTCTTGTTTGGCATAGTAGTAAAAGCAGTCTATCGTGCGTTTGAATATACCATCGACATATACGTCGGCTTTGCCTCCGTTTTTAACCCACCAGCCTTCGATAGAAGCTCCTGTTCCTTCGAAAGTGAACATTATTTCATCGCCGGCTTGTTCGCTGTATTTCACATAACCGTTTTCGGCATCCTGCCAATTCCCTTTCAAAGTCCAGCAACTGTCTTTGTCGGC
Source organism: Barnesiella sp. B2-R-119 (assembly GCF_023656675.1). NCBI lineage: Bacteria > Pseudomonadati > Bacteroidota > Bacteroidia > Bacteroidales > Barnesiellaceae > Barnesiella > Barnesiella sp. B2-R-119. Next base: position 142,961 of record NZ_JAMOKL010000004.1, on the reverse strand, counting down.
ATCGACGATGGCTGCGCGTTTGCTGTATACCAAGTTGGGGAACGCATCTTCCATAGGAAGGGCAACCGGTTCTTGCAGTACGATGGAGTAACTGTCTTCGGTTACTTTACCGCCATTTTCCACAATGATTTTTTCGGCATAATCCGCAGTGCGTTCCACCGCTTTGTTGAAAGAGTAGTTGGTGTGAACGAACGGTTTGTCTCCGATTTTTTCGATGGCTTCTCTATACTCTTGGGGGAATGCGCTGAATCCTTTGATGATACCCAAAACAGCCAAAGCGTTGGACGGGTTGCAGTCGGAGTCTTGTCCGCAGCGGGTGGATATTTCCAATGTCTTGTTTATATCTCCTTCTCCATAGAGCAATCCTATAACGATGTAGGCTCCGTTCAGTTTGGCATCGATATTGTATTTCGTGCCGGGGTTGCAAATGTTCGCGCGAGCCCACTTGTTTTCTAACATTTGCCAGCACTTAGTCCAGTCATCGGGATTTTCTTGGTGAAAAGCGATGACATCTTCAATGATTCTGCGATAGCCGCTTTCGGCCGGTAAAGAGAGCAATGCTTTTTCGATGATAGACCGGATATCGTTCTGCAAATAGGCTTCACTATACAGCGAGGCTACGAATGCACCGCCATACACACCGTCGCCGTAGTTCATGATATGACCCATATAATCGGCCATTTTGTTGGCTGTCTGCGGCATTCCGGGACACATGAACCCGATATAGTCGGCTTCGATTTGAAAGTCTATGTCATCGGCATGGAGGTTGAATTCGGGCTGTCCCGATTGGGGCGGAAATATGCTGTCGAAATAATTTTTGCGGGTCTGTACATTGGCGTGCCACAGTCTGAATCCGGCTGTTGCCAAAGCCTCTTGGTATTTTTTTTGTTCGGCTTGCATACCGTGTTTGTCCATTACGTCCATCAAAGTTAGCTGTACATACAAGTCGTCTTCCCACAAAGCATCTTTTACTCGGACGGGAGTCCAAGGGATAGAATCTTCATACATCTTGCCCAATGCTTTGAATTCGGTAGGGAGTCCGTAGGATACTCCTATCATTTTACCTGCCCACCCACCGGCGATTTTGTCTTTCAGAGTGTCTTTGCTGATCGTAGCTTGTTGGCTGCACGCCATTAGGAAAAGAGGCATGAGTAACCCCAATCCTTTTTTCATGGTATTCATCATAAATTTTAATGTGTTAAAAGTTTATGATAAAGAGACAGAAAGGTTTGTTAAAAGGATAGTCAAGATTGAAATATATATCATTTTTTAACTTTTTATATGATAGGTAGTCTCTTTTATGTGAAAATTTTTATGCGCCTTTCTACTTCGGATAGGGCTTGTTCATAGTCCGGTGAATAGAATTTCAGTATTTTATAGATACGCAGAGCCTCTTGATAGAAAGCCATAGCATTTTCAAGGTGTCCTTCTTCCTTGATTATATCGGCGAAATTCCTGCAACATTCTGCTTTTACCCGATAGGTGTCTTCGGTAAATCCTCCGACGAGGTATTTTTCGCAGATGTCTATTGCATCGATATATAACTCTTTCGCTTTCTGCAAGTCCCCCTTGTCAGTATAGCATTTTGCGGCTTCCAGATAGTCCGATGCCGTTTTAAAACGATGGGCGTTTTTCTTGGCGATTCTTATGTCTTCTATCGTTCGAGCTTCGTCTGTCTCATTGCTTTCTTCACACTCGCCGTCTTCATCATCTTCCTCCATGTCTTCATCGCTTTCGTCTTCCTCATCTTCGTCATCGTTGTAATCCTCCTCCTCATCTTCTTCGATAGCTCCGAATTTCAAAGCGATGTCGTAGTACTTTCTCGCCTTTCGGGCTTTTCCGGTATCTGCGAATGTTTCCGAAAGGCATAGCGCTACCGAACCTAATTCTTCGCCGCATTCTCCTGTTTTCCGGTAGATGGCGTTTAGTAATTCGTAGGCTTCGAGATAGAGCGTAATGGCTGTGTCGTATTCTTCGCATACGTAAAGTACGATACCGAGTTTCTTCAATACGACTGCCATTTTGTCGATATGCAGGGGAACCGGGCAGGCATTTATTTCTCGATAAAGTTTCAACGATTTTTCGAAACATTCGCGGGCGGGTTCGGCTGCTTCCAGATTGCAATGGGTTTCGCCCAGACTGCAATAGGCTTCTGCTAAGTCGGATCGATTGTCGTGCCCGTCGTTACAGAGAGATTCGTAAATCGATATACACTCTTCGTATAGCTCACTTGCTCGATCATACTCTTCGTTTGCGCTGGAAATTAGTGCCATACAGTTGGTTATGTGGGCCACCTCTTCTCGATAGTCGGAGTCTGGGGTGTGCAGTTCCCTGAACATCGATAGTGCTTTTTCATAAGAAGGCACGGCTTGGGGTTTTTCCCAAAGCATATAGAGATCGCCCATGCGGCTCCATGTTCGTGCCATGTCGTAGCTCGTTTTGTTGTCGGTGAGCCTGCTGTATATGCTCAATGCTTGTTTGAACAGGGATTCGGCCCGGTCGTATTCCTCGGAGTCGAGTCGAGTATCTGCCCATGCATAAATCGAATCGGCGATGGATACTTTTAGATGTCCGCTTTTTTCGGCGGCATTTGTATATAGCGTTACCGCTTTCTCGAACATCTCGCCGGCCCGGTCGTTTTCTCCCATATCGACCAGCAAATCTCCGAAGTCCCGGCAGACTTTGGCGTGGTCGGCGGTGAAGGAGTATGGGGCTTGTGCGTGTTGCCTTTCGCGAATATCCAGTGCCTCTTTGAGGAACTTTTCCGCGTCGTCGTATTTCTCCTCGTGGCGGCAGATGACACCCAAGTTTTGGAGAACGGTGGCGATTGGGTGGTCGTAGACCGGTTCTTTCGTTTGCAATCGTCTGAATATGTCCAATGCTTGGCGGAATCCCTTCCTTGCCTCTTCGTTTTTGCCGAGCACATAGTTCAGCCCGCTCATTTCCATCTTTGCCGTGGCCAAGTCGGCACTATGAGCCAATGGCATGCGGGAGGCGAGATTCGCAGCCAATTGTAGGGATTTTTGCAAGGATTCTTCCGCCTTGTCGAGTTGGTCGAGCCGTGTATAAATCGAGCCTTCCCGATTTAAAATCGAGTACAGTTTGTACTCGTATATTCTCGGAAACTCTTTGTCCAACTCATCGAGTATGGCGTGCGCTTGGGCTATGTATCGCAGGGCTTCTTGGGAGTGGTCCGAAAATTGCAATGCCGTAGCCATATTGCAATAAATGTCGGCCAGAGCCGATCGGGAATCGGGGTCATTGTCTTTGGCGAGGAGCTCGAATCGTATGCGTGCAGCCTCGTTGAACTCCGATAAGGCTTTGTTATATTCGTCCCGGTCGGAGTAAAGTGTTCCGAGGTTATTTTTGAGACGGGCTATATCGTCGTCATATATACCCGGTTCTTCCCGGTCGAGCCAATCATAAATATCTATGGCTTTCAAGTATTTGGATAGGCAGTGGTCGAAATCGCCCTTATCGCTGTAAAGTACGGCCATATTGTTTAATACGCCGGCGTAACCGTAGGCATACTTCTGAGGTGCTTTGCGGTATAAACGTTCGTATATGCCCGACAGCCGTTCCCATGTTTCGAGGGCTTTTGTTTGTTGACCTGTATCTGTAAGCAGTACAGCATAGTCGAACAGGTATTCTGCCAATGTTTCTTCGGGCAGTCGTCCCGAAACAAGGTCTATCGCCGTCGACATGAGTTTTACCGCTTGTCGGTATCTCGATTCGTCGGCTATTCCACTGACGACGATACGAGCTTTAAGCATGTATTCTCCCGCACATCGTTCTATGTTTCGGGTGAGTTCGGCGGTTGGCTGCGCTGCTGTATCGAATTTCAATTTTGCGTTCGTGGCATCGGCTTCCATATCGTCTTCTTTGAGAACGGCTTCCGCTTTTCCGATTTCTCCTTTTTCAAACAGTTCGGCGGCTGTTCTCATACGGGGGCTGCATTCACCGCCCTGCATGCGGGCGATAGACATTGCCGTGTCTACGAGTGCCTTTTCTTGTCGCTCTATCTGTTTGGTTACACTCTCGCGTTCTTCCCTCAGATTAGCGAGTTCTTCGTCGGTCGTACGGGAACGTTGCCCGAAGAAACCTCTCCGGCCGCCGGACTCGGCATTACCGATTTCCCTATCGAGTTGTTCCTTCCGTGATTGCAGTTCTCTGTATGTGGTATTCTCCGAGGTAAAAGGCACATTGTTCAAGTCGGCGATCGTACTGTCTCCTATTTTCACCTGCGACTCTTTTACCTCCACCTTTATCGGGGTGGTGGCCTCTACCATTTGCAATTGTAGGACAAAATGCAGTTGCATGGTGTCGAAGTTGCTGTATCGACACCAATAGTGTCCCAGCTCTTCGAGCATGAGTCGTTTGAACTCTGCCAGGTCCCGACTTTCGCTTTCGCCTGCTTCGAGGTCTTTTATATAGGTATATATCTTGGGAGAAGCCTGCTCGTCGAATGCTTTTCGGGCGATGTTGAACTCCTCGATGGTAAATTTCCCCGCTTTTTTATAAAATAGCGCCAGAAACATGTCGCTCGCTCTCACTCGTTCGTTGTATTCGTCTTGCTTGCGCATGCCGTTGTAGGCGGCATCATAGTCTTCCCATTCGAATAATTCGATGCGTATGCCTCGTTTCTCATAAATGTTGTCCAGTTTTCTAATGAGGTTCCCGAAACGATAACGATCGGCCTCTAACTCCTCGGAGGAGGCCAGAAAAATTTTGATGACTCGGTTTGTTTTCATGGTTCGATTTATCTTGATACAGTCGATAAGCGTTCGATCGCTTGTATATGTTCAGTCCCGTATGTAGTTCGTATTTACAAATATAGCTGAATTTTGTTAAAAAACAAGGCGTTATGCGATTAAATTTGCTCAGTCGATAATTAGTGGGATATCGGATCAATAAGAAATCAGAGGAGACTGTCTTTTCATACTTCTAATCCCTCTTCTCAGAAACGATTGTTTCTTCGGTGTCTCTCCTATGTTGCGAAGCAACATAGGAGAGAAGGGAGATACCCACAAAGCGCCGGAGGGAATAAGGTTCGGAGCAGCACTTTTAATCCTCTCCCCCTGCTCATCGCAGATGAGATAGGGGGAGTGCCCATAGGGCGAGGAGGGGGTAAATATCTGATATGAACAGATTGATGAGATGTCGTTTTCAACCCCTCCGCCACTTCGTGTCATCTCCCCTATTGGCTAGCGCCATACCCCGCAATGCTACGGGACACGGCAAGGGAGAAGGGGGGGGCAGTTTCAATTTGCTGCATAGCAAATTAATTTGTAGAGGTTGATAAGCAATGTGCCGCACCCTTCCTTTGGGATTCTGATATAGTTACATTCCGGCACTGTAAACGATAGTGAGAAATGGAATACCATCCTCCCCTGTGTTTTGCAACGCAAAATATAGGGGAGGTGACACGAAGTGGCGGAGGGGTTGATTTTTATCAAAAGCTATTCAGCTACTTTTTTACCGTTCACCGAGGAGATAGGAATGTGTTTGTCGACAAGAAATACATCGCTGAAATTCATTTCTACCCCATGAATTTATTAGATTGACCGTTGGCACGATTTACGAATGACAAAGGTCATTTCCAACATTGGAAACGACCTTTGTCTCTGTATGAGGAATCGTAATTTTATTTGAGGACTCCCAGATTTTTCCCGACTTTAATGAATGCCTTGATACAAGCGTCGAGTTCTTCCTTCTTGTGAGCGGCCGAAAGTTGTACCCGTATGCGGGCTTGGCCCTGAGGAACGACAGGATAATAGAACCCCGTTACATAAATGCCTTCGTCGAGCATTTGTGCGGCGAACGATTGCGATAGTTTGGCATCATACAGCATGACTGCACAAATGGCCGATTGGGTAGGCTTGATGTCGAAGCCTGCTGCGAGCATCTTGTCTCGAAAATAGGTGACATTCTCCATTAAGCGGGTATGGAGTTCGTCGCTTTCGTCGAGCATTTTGAATACTTCTATTCCTGCTCCTACTACGGCGGGAGGGAGCGAGTTGGAGAAAAGGTAGGGTCTCGACCGCTGACGCAGCATGTCGATAATCTCTTTGCGTCCGGTAGTGAATCCGCCGATAGCGCCTCCGAAAGCTTTTCCCAATGTCCCGGTGTGAATGTCGATACGCTCGTACAGGTTGTACAGTTCGCTTACCCCTCGTCCTTTGGGGCCTACGACTCCTGCCGAGTGACATTCGTCGACCATGACCAAAGCATTGTATTTTTCGGCCAAGTCGCAAATCTTGTCCATCGGAGCCACATTACCGTCCATCGAGAATACTCCGTCGGTGACGATGATACGGAATCGTTGAGCCTGTGCTTCCTGCAAGCACCGTTCGAGTTCTTCCATGTCGGCATTGGCGTAGCGATAACGTTTGGCTTTGCAAAGGCGTACACCGTCTATGATCGATGCATGGTTGAGCGCATCCGAGATGATGGCATCCTCTTCGGTGAACAAGGGTTCGAATACGCCTCCGTTGGCATCGAAACAAGCTGCATAGAGAATCGTGTCCTCGGTATGGAAATAGCGGGCAATCGCTTTTTCGAGTTCGCGGTGCAGGTCTTGCGCCCCGCAAATGAACCGTACCGACGACATGCCGAATCCGTGGGAATCCATCGCTTTTTTCGCGGCGGAGATAAGCCGGGGATTATCGGATAGTCCGAGGTAATTGTTGGCACAGAAATTCAACACTTTTCCGCTACGTTCGGCTATTCGAATGGCAGAACTTTGCGGCGTGATAATCGTACGCTCTACTTTATACAGTCCGTTTGCTTTTATCTCGGCAAGCTGCTTTGCCAGATGATCTTTCATTTGTGTGAACATAGGCATTTATTTAAGGAGTTTCTTTTTCAAGTGGTCGATCATGTCTACCGACATCGATTCGAGGTCGTAGTCGGGTTTCCAGTCCCATTCGGCACGGGCGCACGAATCGTCGAGCATATCGGGCCACGAATCGGCTATTTGTTGCCGCACGGGGTCGATACGGTATTCGGCTACGAAATCGGGATAGAATTTCTTGATTTCGTTGTAGATAATTTCGGGATCGAAGCTCATCGATGCGATGTTGAACGAGTTGCGGTGTTTCAGTCTGGACGGGTCGGCCTCCATCAGCATCACCATCGCTTTCAGGGCATCGGGCATGTACATCATATCCATGAATGTCCCCGCCTTGACCGGAATCTCGAACTTCTCGCCCTTGACGGCGGCGTAGTATATTTCTACGGCATAGTCGGTCGTACCGCCTCCCGGCAATGTCTCGTACGAAATGAGTCCCGGAAACCTTACCGACCGGGTATCTACCCCATAGCGATAGAAATAATAATCACTCAGCAATTCGCACGATACCTTGCTCACTCCGTAGATGGTACGCGGCCGTTGTATGGTTTCTTGCGGAGTCTTCATTTTGGGCGACGAGTCGCCGAATGCACCTATGGAACTGGGGGTAAAGAGCGAGCAACCTTTTTCTCTCGATATTTCGAGAAGGTTGAGTACTCCTCCTATCTGGATATTCCATGCCAATAACGGACGCTTTTCGGCTTGTGCCGACAATATGGCTGCTAAGTTGTATATCGAGTCGATTTTATATTTGTCGATGATGGCTGCGATTTGTTGGGCATTGGTTACATCGGCAATTTCCAAAGGGCCGCCGTTTTTCAACTCATCGCTTAGAGGCACGCCCTCGATATATCCCGCTACGACGTTGTCGTTGCCATACTCTTTGCGGAGTTTTGTCATTAATGCCGAACCGATTTGCCCGGTCGCTCCGATTACAAGAATTTTTTTCATTGTCTTTTTGTTTCCTTTTTAGATAATCGGGTTGATGTGTGTTAATGGATCGTTAAGGTTGTTTTTGTTTCGGGGAAAGCTGTATATAGTGAACAAAATCTTGCGATTGAGCTCTACTATGACCGACCCTTCACATACTGTGCAAATATATATATTTTTTGCCCCGATTGTTATGGAGAAACGGTTTAATTTTTCACCTTTTTAAAGTTTTATTTTTTCAACGTATATATGGAACCTTTCAGTACTCCGTGAATTTCGACGAAATTTTGTTGCCGCAGATAGAGCAAATCTTTTTTTATCGTGTTGATGGACACGGGTTTGAGGGCTTGTGCGATGTCGCCTACTTTTACCGGGCCTTCGTCTTCCATGAAAGACAATATCCGTTTTTGCCGGGCGTTCAGATAGACGGGCGGGTTGCCCGGTTCGGCAGAGCGTGACGTTATATTCTTGTTTCGTAGGGGAATATCCGTCGAATCGAGTGTGGGTGTCGTCTCGGTTAATGGGGTGGGGACGAGGTTTCGTATGGATTGAAGCCATATATCGCACAAGAATAGAATCCATGCCGAGATATCCTCGCGAGATGAGTAGCGATTTTGCTGACCCTCTTTCAAGGTTCCGTAATATTCTGTCCGACGTTTCTCGATGAGATTATCGATAGATTCGAATTTGGCCCATTCGTATCCGTTTTGCAGTAACAGCAAGGTGGAAAGAATGCGCGATAGTTCTCCTTTGCCTTCCCGGAACGGGTGTATGGAAATAAATTCGTAGGCAAAAGCTGCGATGACAACGAGTGCGTGATGTTCGTGTTTACTTAATTCGTCGTTGGTCCATTCGACCAAATCCCGTATTTCGTTATTGACCGATACCGCTTGGTTACGGCTGAATAGAGTAGGCGCTTTGTAGTCGAGGAAATTGACGACGCTGGGTTTACCGGCCGGTTCATCGTTCGAATGTATTTTCCCGTTGGGAAACAGGGCCGCATGTATCGTGACGATAGTGTCTTCGAGAAGCGGATAGTTGTGAGGGTGGGTATAAAGTGCCCTCAGTACGGTATCGTATCCTATAATAAGGCTCTGTTTTTTGTCGTTGGTAGCTTTTTGTCTCTCTATTATCTTTTGGATTTGCAGAGCTGTGTAAGGTATGTTTTCGAGGGAGAGTGAAGCCGAAATAGTCGTTTCTATATTCTTTTGTATCGCTTCGGGGCCCGATTCTCCCGATTTTTGAATTCCCGTCCATCTTTTTGATAGAGTATCTATTTCATATAGAGTTTTTTGCAGGTTTTCTTTTTCTGGATTATTCAACTTGATTTTTTGAATGATATTCATAATATATCTATATTTTATGCAAATATAGTAGGATCGAGACGAGAAAGCAAGACTCAGTCGATAATTAGTGGAGATTGTCCTTTTATACCTCTACCCCCTCCATCAAAGATTATAAAATCTTTTCAACCCCCTCGCCTTGTGGGCACTTCCCTATTACAATGCGATACCCCGTAATGCTACGGGAAGCGGCCGGGAGAGAGGGGAGTACTCAATTTTGTTCCTACTGTTGGTATTGCTCTTTCTCCCCTGTGTTTTGCTCCGCAAAATATAGGGGAGAGACCGAAGGAACGGTAGTTTCTGAGGAGAGGGGTTAGAAAGGTTGTTCGATTGTATTGTTTAACCCCTCCGTCACTGCGTGCCACCTCCCCTATATGACTTCGCCACACAGAGGAGGAGTTTAAAGTAACACTCTATTCATTTGCGATGAGCAGAGGGAGGGACTATTTTACCCCTCTTCTCTATATAGCTAACGCAGCTCCCCGTAGCATTACGGGGTGTTCCCGTAAGGGAATAGAGAGAAAGTGCCTTCTGGGTGAAGGCGTTAATCCTTACAGTTAAGAATCTTATGAAATCTTTTCAACCTCCCCGAAGAGATTTGGAATGTGGTTACCAATAAGAAGTTCAGCACTAAAATTCAGGTTTATCCCTCACGGATTTTTACTGAATCGAACCTAGATGAAAATTTCGTTTCTGCAATATAAAAGAAAAGCCGACCAACAATTTGGCCGGCTTTTCGTATGGTGATAGAGTCTACATCTGAATATTCAGGTAGTCGGAAGTTTGCGCCACAGCGCATTTATCCTTTTCTCTTCTTGGACGAGTGTGAGTTTCTCTTTGTCTTAGAGGAAGAGCGGTCTCGTCTGGACCGGCTTTCCGAATGGTCCCTTCGGGAATTCCCGTAACGTTTTTCGTTCGTTCTGCGTCCTCCTTCTTCTTTGCCTTTTCTTTTTCCTTTCGGTGCGCTGTAATCTTTATCGGTCGCCAACTCGGCATATATGCGATGTCCGTAGAATTCGTTGCCTTTCAGTGCTCCGATGACTTTTGGAGCGCTGCTTTTTTCCACATCGAAAAGCGAGTAGGAAGACAGCAGGTCTATACGTCCTATGTTTACACGCCCCGGTACGAGGGAGTTGACCATTTCGATGAGGTTGGGCGGGAAAAATCCGTGAGCCTTTCCCAAGTTGATATATATACGTTCGAATCCGGCTTCGGCCGTGCGAATGTCTTTTTTACGTCCGTTACGTCCTTCCTTCGCAAAATTACCCTCTTTGGGTTTGCGAGTGTTTTCATCGGGGATATCCAAATCGGGGGTGTCGCGGTAATAATCTATGAGCCGGTTAAATTCGAGCGATACGATTCGCTTGATGAGGTCTTGTTCGGTGAGCCACCCCAGTTTTCGGGAGATATTCGGCAGGTATTTGGCGATCTCTTCTTCGTTTACCTTTACTTTTTCGATACGGTCGGCGAGGTTGAAGAGCTGTTTTTCGCAGATTTGTTCTCCGGTGGGAACCATTCCCCGTTCGAATTTTTTGCCGATAATCTTTTCGATAGCGCGCATTTTCCCTTTTTCACGGCTGTGCACGATGGCGACCGAAACACCCGATTTCCCGGCTCTGCCGGTACGTCCGCTGCGGTGTGTATAAGTCTCTATGTCGTCGGGCAATCCGTAGTTGATGACGTGGGTCAAGTCGGTAACGTCGAGTCCGCGGGCGGCAACGTCGGTGGCGACGAGCAATTGCAGGTTTCTCAATCTGAATTTTTGCATGACCGCATCCCTCTGGGTTTGTGACAACTCTCCGTGGAGGGAGTCGGCATTGTATCCGTCGGCGATAAGCTGGTCGGCGATTTCTTGTGTTTCCCGACGGGTACGGCAGAATATGATTCCGTATATACTTGGGTAATAGTCGGCGATTCTTTTGAGTGCCGGATATTTGTCTTTGGCATGTACCATGTAGTACACGTGTCGTACGTTTTCGGCTCCTTCGTTTCGGCTTCCTACGACCACCTCTTTCGGTTCGTGCATATAGGTACGCGCGATCTGCTCGATTTCTTTGGGCATGGTGGCCGAAAAGAGCAGCATTTTACGCTCTTGGGGTACTTTGGAAAGAATTGCGTTGATACTGTCGAGGAAACCCATGTTGAGCATTTCGTCGGCTTCGTCCATGATTACGGTCGAAACATGGTCGAGTTGTACCGTGCGACGTTCGATCAGGTCGACGAGCCGTCCCGGTGTGGCGACTATGATGTGTACGCCTTTTTTCAGTGTTTTTATTTGACTCTCGATACTCGAACCTCCATATACGGGCAATATACGCAATCCGCTGACATATTGCGAATAATCGGTCAGGTCGCTGGCTATTTGTAAACAAAGTTCCCGTGTGGGCGATAAAATGAGCGCTTGCGGTTTACACAGAGATAAATCGATGCGCTGGATAACGGGCAGACCGAACGCGGCAGTTTTTCCTGTGCCGGTTTGGGCCAGTGCTACTAAGTCGGTTTCTTCGTTAAGTAGATGAGGGATTACCTGCTCCTGCACGGGCATAGGATTCTCGTATCCCAACTCGGTGATCGCTTTCAGTATCTCGTCGCAGATACCTAATTCTTGAAATGTTTTCATTTATAATGTTGTAATTTTTTGCTTTATCGCATGGGCACAAGGCCTTTTTTCGTCCTCAATGGGGCTAAGGGGAGAGGGTGAATAAAAACTTGTCGTACGTTAAAGTTTTGTTTGTGCCGGCAAAGGTACGATAAAAATCGGAATATATTCGATTTGAGTACAATATACTGCTTGAAAAAACAGAATAATTTCGGGTTGGTCGATATTAAGAAGCTGTTTTAAATTTATAGAGAAATAATATTATCATTGCAGGCAGGTATGTTCCGGCCCTATTGAGCCCCTGTCTCGCATCTTGAATCCCTTGATTTTTGTCAATAGCCCGCTATTGACTGCATATCTCGAACTCCAATCTGCTTCAACATAGGCTCAATCTGTCTCGGAATAAATTTAAAACAGCTTCTTAGTGGTTTTTCTCCTTTTTAACCTCTCCCCCTGCCGTGTCCCATAGTATTGCGGGGTGTTCCAGCAAGGAATATAGGGAGAGGGGGTTATATCTGGTATGAATAGATTGATGAGATGTTGTTTTCAACCCCTCCGTCACTACGTGCCACCTCCCCTATATTTTGCATAGCAAAACACAGAGGAGGAGTTTTAAAATATCTTCGATAGTGAAAATTGAAATACCCCGTAAAGCTACGGGGCACAAAGTGACGGAGGAATTAAATTTTTCAAGAATCTATTCGGCGGCTTTAATCATTCACCAAGAAGACAGAAATGCACTTATCAACAAGAGATTTATCGCTAACATTCAAGTTTAATTTCTCTGATCTTCTACGGAACCATGATTCCTGATTGTTCGTTGATGAAGAAGTATAATACAAACCGGGCTGATTTTTCGAATCGGCCCGGTTTCATATTGTGACTTATGTTTATATGCTTCTTGGAATTGTTCTTAAAGACCGTTCGAAGATCAGTGTAGCAGAAGATGTTTTAACTGCCTTTTCTTTTCGGGTGTAAGTCCCAATTCTTCTTCCAAATAGTTATTGATAGACCCGTGTTGTTGACGGATATAGTCGCGGGCGTAGGACAGGAATCGGCTGTCGGCCGATTGTATCAACGATAGAGCTTCTTGTGTTTCGTCGCAACAGTTTTTAGGATCGAACGAGGTTCTCCGTTTGTCGAAATAACGGTTGGAGAGCAGATAGTCGTTCATGATAACGTCTTCGGGTATATCCAAAGCGCTGAGTAAAAGCGATACGGCGAATCCGGTATAGTCTTTTCCGTTTACACAACTGAGAATAATGGGATAATTGTCTTCTACGAGCAATTGGTTGAACATCGATTTGAAGGCTCTTTTCGAACCGGAAACCATCGCGACGTATAAATCTTGCATGAACAGGTTGGCATCTCCTCGTCTCAGTTCCTCTTTTTCGAGCCGGGGTAATAGATTTTGTCTGTAATGAAGAGAGCCCGGCAGATTGATTACATTATCGAAGCCTAGTTCGGGACTCGTTTTGATGATGTCTTCGCTATCCCGGAAATCGATTAATGTTTTTATCCCCATGTTTTTTATCCGGTTGATGCTGTTTGCTGTCAAAGAGTTAAATTCGCCCGACCGGAAAATTTTTCCCCATCGTATTTGTTTGCCGTTTTTGGTTTCATATCCGCCTAAGTCCCGGAAGTTTTCGATATATTTCAATCGTTCGGCACGTGGCCCTACGATACGGTCGTATCGGTCGTTAAACCGAAGAAGAAAGTAATAACGATATGTTTGCAGACTATCCGGGACAACGGTGTAACCCGTCTGAATGCTTGCTGTTGCGACAGGTTCTTTTGCTGTATCGAAATGCTCGGGGTCGGTCGATCGGTAAACTTGAACTTCTCCTTCAATCCTCGGCGTGGTTTCCCATTTTAACAAGTAGTTGTTTTGCAAGTCGATTTCACACGCCACATCAATGTCTGGGCTGTGCGTAGAGCAAGCGCTCAATGCGAGGAGCAAAGAACAAAGTTGTAGGTAACGCATATCGTTCGGTGATGAAATTTTATTGCAAATATAAGACAATGCGATAGTTAGCCGTACCGAGGTTTGTTTTATTTTAGAATATTTATAGGGCGTTTGGATTACTCCGGGGTAATATAATTCGCAGCGAACTCCGGTGTTATGTAGTTGTCCATACTGCAACAGACGGTCGCGGCGAACTCCATTCCGTATCGTACGATCGGTTCCCATTCTTCGGGAGTAAGACTATATAACATATCGAGCGTAATGTCGTGTTTGAGCAGTCCGAACAGAACTCCTGCATTAAAAGAATCGCCTGCGCCGATCGTACTGACAGGTGTTACAGGGGTTGTCGCAAAATGTTTGTCGCCTTTTTCACAAAATAGTTTCACTCCTTTACTGCCTAACGTACAGATAAAGTTCGGGCAGTAGAATTTGATATGATCCGTATATATTTTTTGAGGGTCTGTGACGTGGAACAGATTGTTGAAATCATCTGCCGAACCTTTCACCAAGTCGGCGTATTCGAGATTTTCGAGTACCGATGGCATGAGTTTCACAGCTTCATGGGCATGGGCATCGCGAAAGTTAGGATCGTAATAGATGATTGCTTTTCTCTCTTTGGCAAATTCCACCAGCTCGCATACCTTTTTCCGAAGTGTTGGATTCAAGGCGAAATAAGACCCGAATATGATAATGTCGTCTTTTTCAATGCGCGGCCACACGAAGTTGAGTCTTTCTTCGGGAAACTGGTTGTAGAACATGTATTGGGCTTCGTTATTCTCGTCGAGGAAAGCCAGCGAGATGGGTGTTTTTCCTTCGCAAAAAATATCCAGATTCTCGGTACAGACGCCATTTTTCTTCATGAAGTCGATGATGATGTCACCGACCGTGTCTTTCCCGATTTCGCTGATGAATGTAGCCGGTACGCCTAATCTTCCCAGCGAAATGAGCGTATTGAACGTGGAACCCCCCGGAACGGCGTGAGAGGGTTGGTTGTTCCTGAAAATAATGTCGAGAATAGTTTCTCCTATGCCTATGATTTTACGCATGTCCTCGTGGTTTATTTATTCTGACTTTGTTCTCTGGAACGGGTTCCCAAGTATCCTCCGTGGTGACGCAGGGCATATTGATGGGCGTCGAAATGAGTCGCCTCCATAGCGCCTACGACCAGAATATCGCCGATAACCGTCATAAGCGTGGTCGAGGTCGTCGGTGTTAGCCCAAGTGGGCATACTTCTCCCGGGGCTCCGGTAAAAAGGCATACGTCGGCACGTTGGGCGAGTTCGCTTCGGTTGTTCCCGGTAATGACGATGAATTTCAATTCGGGCATTAGGTTCGAAGCCAGTTGAAGAAGTTCGAGTATTTCGCGAGTTTTCCCCGAGTTGGAGATGACCAGCATCAAATCGTTTTTTTGCAATATGCCCAAGTCTCCGTGTTGAGCTTCGCTGGGGTGAAGAAATACGGCAGGAGTCCCGGTCGAGCAAAATGTGGTAGCGATATTCATGGCTATTTGCCCGGCTTTTCCCATTCCGCTGGTAACGAGTTTCCCTCCCTTTCGATGTACCTGCTCGACGATAAGTTCGACGGCTTTTTCAAACTGGTCTGTGACCGGTATATCCAGAATGGCCTGAGCCTCTTTTTGTAGGATTTCCTCTATTTTTTCGGTAAAATTCATATCTGTTTTAGGCTTTATCTTGTACAAAAGTAATAAAACGCGACGAAAAAGCTCGGACTACGTGCTATATTTCGTTACTTTTTCCGAAGTTCTTTCCCTTCGAACCGGCAAAGCGCCTCTTTCCATTCGTCGCTGATAGGGGCGGCACGACCGGCCGTTATATCGAATCCCACCATGACTGTGTGGCAAACGCCCTTTATTTGTCCGGTTTCGGTATTGACAATTTGCTGTAACAATTTGAAACTGCGGTTTCCTATTTCGACCGTGCAGGTTTGCACAGCGATGGGTTCACCCGGATAGATGGGCGATAGGAAATCGGCATTGACGTTGGCGACAACGACATCGGCTTTCTTCCAGTCGATATTCTGGGCTTTCACGGTCTCGAAATAACGGGCTTTCCCCAAGTCGTAGAAAGAGAAATATACCGAGTTGTTTACATGCCCCAGCAGGTCTATGTCGTTGAAGCGGAGTTGAAGCGGAAGCGTGTGTCGAAATGCAGGAGATGTCGTTTCCATTGTCTGTTTTTTTATCTTTATCTGAAAATAATGTTGTCGATAACCCGATGTCCGAATTCTGCGTTGATACGGGTTAGAAGTTCGTTTCGCAACATCGTCAGTTCGTTGCGAAGAACAGCAGATGATAGACGCACATAGAGCGTTCGGTTGTGTACATACATCGATTGTGTATAGGAGTTTACCGTCTCTCCGGCAATTCGGGGCCACAAGCGCATGACTTGCGTTTCGTCGAGTTTCTGCCCGAAATTTTTTTCCGAGATGAATTGGGAGATAATGTCGCCGATAGGAAGTGCATCTTGTTTTTTCATGGCGTTTTTCCCTCCAAGATTTTAACTTCTCCCCGATCGACGGAGAAAATATTGTATTGCGACCCGATGAAATGTATGATTTCGTCCAAATATTTCCGGTTTGTGTCGGTAATGAATATTTGCCCGAAATGATCCGACGAAACCAATTTCACGATTTGTTTTACACGCTCGGCATCGAGCTTGTCGAAAATATCGTCGAGCAACAAGATAGGCGCTGTATCGCCTTGTTCCCGCAAAAAATCGTATTGGGCCAGTTTCAAGGCGATCAGGTAAGTCTTGCATTGTCCTTGCGAGCCTATGCGTTTCATGGGATACTCGCCCAGCATCATGTCCATGTCGTCCCGATGTATGCCTCGGGAAGTATATCCCAGTATCAGGTCTTTGTGGCGGTTGGCTTTCAGTTGCGGCAGCAGTGCGCCCTCGGAAAGATGGGATTTGTAAATGAGATCGGCCGATTCGTTTTGCGATGAAATTTCGTTGTAAAACCGCCGGAATACGGGAATAAACGATTGCAGAAAACGGTCGCGGCTGTTGTGAATTTGTGCGGCTGTCGAGTCCATTTGCTCTTCCCAAATGTCATATAGCATCTCTTCGGAACACTCCTGTCTCAACAGAGCATTGCGTTGTTCCAACGCTTTGTTGTACCGTATGAGCGTGCTTAAATATTGTTTGTCGAATTGGCTGATAACCAAGTCTATGAACTTTCTTCGCTCTTCGCTTCCGCCTAAAATCAATTCGTTGTCCGACGGAGCGGCCATGACTAAGGGGGCAAACCCGATATGATCCGACAACCGGTCATATTCTTTTTTGTTCCGTTTAAACGCTTTTTTCTGTCGGCGTTTGATACCGCAATACAGTTCTTCTTCGTTTCCGTTACGCTCGTAATAACCTTGTACGACAAAAAAGTCTTCTCCGTGTCTGATGTTCTGCGAATCGGGATTGCGGGTATAACTCTTACAAAACGAAAGGTAATAGATAGCATCCAACAGATTGCTTTTCCCCATGCCGTTATTGCCTAAAAAACAATTGATGTTGGGCGAAAAACTCAGGTCCGCTTGGGCAATGTTTTTGAAATTGACTATGGATAGCCGGGAAAGAATCATGTCGGGTTATCTTTTATTTCTACAAACATACGCAAACTTTTTTATTTTTTGCGAATAATGTTCGATGGAAATGGAATGAAAAAGTCGTGGGAGTGGGGGAAATCATGCGCATAATTGGGTCTATTAGAGCTCCTCGTACAAAAAAATGAAGATGAAATTTTATTTATAAAAAGAAATAAATTACTTTTGTCACTCGATTCTGTATAATAGGAATTGTGTAGAGGATAAAAAATAATTAAAAGACAAGAAAAATATGGCAGAAAAAGAAAAAGACGAGCTTGAAAAAATGAATGAGGCTCTCTCTATGTCGGAACAGTTTGTTGAAAAGTATCAGAAACCCCTCTTGCTCGGATTGCTGGTCGTAGTGGTGATTGTCGGAGCTATATTGGGAGTACGTCATTTCTATCTGTTGCCCCGTGAGGATAAAGCTCAGGCTGCGATGTATCAGGCTGTTATGGCTTTTGAAAACGATTCTATCGATTTGGCGATTAACGGTAATGAAAAATTCGATGGTTTGTTGACGATTGTCGACCAATACGGTTCGACGGCTGCCGGTAATTTGGCGAATGCCTATTTGGGATTGGCTTATTATGAAAAAGGGGAATACGAAACGGCACAGAAATATCTTTCTGCATTCAGTGCGGACGAGACCGTGTTGTCTCCTGCCGTGACTGCCGCTATCGGGAACTGTCTGGTGGATATGGAAAAATATGCCGAGAGTGCCAAGTATTTCGAGAAAGCCGCTAAGGAATCCGACAATGCGGTTTTCAGTCCCATCTATTTGAAAAAGGCTGCCGCGGCTTATGAGAAAGTGGGTAACAACGAAACTGCCGTGAAACTCTATCAGGAGATTAAGGACAAATATCCTACCTCCAACGATGCTCGTGGAATAGAACGTTACATCGAGCGTGCCCAAAACAAGTAATTAAGAAATTCAATCATATCGGTAAGGCCGTCTCTCATTTCGAAAGGCGGCCTTATTTCAAAAAGAGAAACCGAATATATGGCAACTGCTTATCACAATTTATCGTCTTATGACGCTGATACTATGCCCGATGCTTCGGGCATGAAAGTGGCTATCGCCGCCGCCGAATGGAATGCCGAGATCACCGATGCTCTATTGAAAGGAGCTGTCGATACCCTGCTCCGTAACGGGGTGAAGGAGGAGAATATCTATGTGGCCCGTGTGCCGGGAACTGTCGAGCTGACTTTTGCCTCGCAGCAGATGGCCGAGTTTTACCAGCCCGATGCCGTGATTGCCATCGGCTGTGTCGTGCGGGGAGATACGCCTCATTTCGACTATGTTTGTCAAAGTGTCACACAAGGTATTACACACCTCAATACACTGTTCGGGATACCCTTCATCTTCGGGGTGTTGACGACCGATACCATGCAACAGGCAAAGGATCGGGCCGGAGGAAAATTGGGTAATAAAGGCGACGAAGCGGCGGTGACGGCAATAAAAATGCACGATTTCGTTTGTAAATTAAAATAAGAGTGCTATCTTTGCACTCGCTTTAAGGGCAAATACCAGAGTGGCCAAATGGGGCAGACTGTAAATCTGCTGGCTTACGCCTTCGGTGGTTCGAATCCATCTTTGCCCACAAAAAAATTGCGGAAGTAGCTCAGTTGATAGAGCATCAGCCTTCCAAGCTGAGGGTCGCGAGTTTGAGCCTCGTCTTCCGCTCTATAAAGAGAGGGTACATCGTTTCGATGTACCCTCTCTTTTTTATTTCTTTTCTGTCGATTAAAATATCGGCTATGCAGCAAGCCTGAACTATTCCCCTCCTCCCTTGCCGTGCCCCGTAGCATTGCGGGGTGTTTTGCCATGCAAAATATAGGGGAGGGATTGAGAAAGAAGATCATTTGCTTGAAGAATTTAACTCCCTTGCCCTGTGGGCACTCCCCCTATCTCATCTGAGATGAGCAGGGGGAGAGGGCTAAAATGTGCTTCGAAGATTTCAGTATAGAGGAGAGGAATCGAGTAACCCGGTGCTAACTATGAAGTGCCGCGTTTCCGGTTGGGTTGAACTTATCCAACTTTTGGGAATCGGTTCACTTTTAAACTCCTCCCCTGTGTTTTGTATTGCAAAATATAGGGGAGGTGTCACGCGGTGACGGAGGGGTTGAAAACCGTGGTAAGCGGAGCGTATTGGGTAGCAACCACTCCCCTACCGTGTCCCGTAGCATTACGGAGTACTCTGTGTAACTTTACGTAAAGAAATGGAAATAGATGACAAGCGTTATAAATATATATACAATCCAAGCGATAACGGTGTAGAACAACTCCCAGTTGGCATACGGTTCGTTGTGAGCTCTGCACCAACGTCGATGGGAGATTAGCCCCCACTGCGGTATGGCAAACAAGGCTATCGACAGCCCGATGAGCCACTTGATGCCTACAACGAAACAAAGCCCCGCAAGCCATGTTTCCACGAACGCGATTAGCTCGATGTATTTCAAGCGGATAACCGATTTGCTTTTCTTTTTCATGATGCGGCAACTAAATTATGAACAGTCCAATAAGTAAATATACACCAATAAAGCAGATAAAGAATCCACCACGGCACAAATAAATATTCGTCTTTTTTCTTGCACCGAAAGGGATAATAGACCAATTGGCCGAATAGTGTCGCACAGGCTGTCAGTCCTATCCACGCTACTGCTGTACCCAAATCGCTCATGAGCATCAAGATAAAACAAATAGAGATATTAGTTTCCACTTGTTTTTCGTATTTATTTAATTCGAACATATGTTGCTGATATGAACTCTTGTTAATAGTAATTTTAGTCGATAGCTTATAAATGGCCTTAGTGTCTATTTGGTTAATCCTAAACAGCCCATGCTAAGGATAAATATCCTCCGATATATCTTATAATATATTGAATGATTTCGGCTGTTTGTTTTCATGGTTTTATGATTTATAGATTAACGTTTGCAAGATAAATAAAAAAATAAATTTTGCAATATTTTAACCAGGTTTTTCTATCTTGTTTTTGTATCATCATGCCATAAATGAGTGTGTGACTTGTTTTTACTTTGTCGAAAAAAACGATGGAAACACAAGAACAAAAAATGGTGGAACGGCTGTCGATGCGCCGTATGGAGATAGAGATGTTGAGGTGTGAAGTATTGTTCCGGTACTACGAACGGTTGCTCGGTTTAGATGTGATAAACGATCGTGACGAAGTGAAGAGTATCATGACTTGTATCAACACGCTCGAACGCTATGCCCGCAAATATGAAAAGAAGTTCGAGGAGTTGTTCGCGAATCAAAAAGAGGCTATGCCCGAAGTTGCTGTGTCGGAGTCGGACTCTCCGAAAGAGGCGAATCGGGTGGCGGACATCGATATGGACAGGGAGGAATGCGAATTGCCGGATATAGAAGACCGTGAGCAGTCGCAAGTCCCGCTTGTCGCACCTGCTTCTCTTTTGCGAAACAATCAGGAGCATTCAGACCTTTCGACGATAAATCATGTTTCGCATCGGGCGGTCGATCCCATTATCAAGCTGAAAAAACAATCTTCTAAAAAAGTTCGTCGAAAGAGATAGACGCCGGAGACATCGATAGGCATATCGAATGCCGTTTGAAAAACAAGAGACTCTCGGTGGCGATTAAACGAGCTTTTTTCTTCTTTTCACTTCGGCTTTTAATTTGTTCAGCCATTTGTCGTAGGTCGATTCCTTCAAGAGCATGGTATGGGAAGTTTGCTTTTGATTGACTTCGTTTTTGCGGGTAACGGTCAGTTCGTTCCGGTAAAGAGAGAGCTTTACCTCCGTACGTTTGTCGGAAAGCGGTAGAATGAGGAATACGGCTTCGGTCGATTCCCTTTCGGTAGCTGTACCGAAGGTTTTTAAATTCCTTTCTACATCGTCCCGCTCGGTGTGTCGTGTGCCTCGTATGATTCCGCTCTCTTTGTCGGCTTGCACGATAGTGAACTGCTCGGCTTGTAGAAGCGATAAGGTCGAATAGAATACCATGTCGTGGTTTTCGTCGAAATATTCCGATGTAATTCGGGTAACATCGTCGGAAGATAGTTCTTTGAATAAACTGCAAGAGGAGAGAAACAGGAGCGAAACGAGTAAAGACAGTTTGGGTAATCGACTCATAAAATGTTTATTTATAAATATATCCCGGAATGACTTCCGGGATATATTCGGCAATTTTAGTATTGTTTGATGGCTTTCTCAAAGTTAGCGTTTTTATCCAAAGGAATTAAGCTGAATCCGTAAGAAATTTTTCCGGGAGCTAAATTGATTTGGTATTCCTCATGAGGCTGAGCGCCCCAAGAATCGTCTCCGCCGAGTCCCATCATACGGTAATCGATGAACAGGTCGACCAGTTCGGCCGGCTTGGGATCGCAGTTGTGACGTTGCCGGGGATTTTCGGGACGCTGACGACCGTCGTCACGATGGTCTCCGCTATCGAACGATTCGAGGGGATAGTTCGAAACATTGAATTCCAACAAGCTGTCGGCGACGATTAGCAAAGCGTTCTTTTTGCCTGTGAGAGCAAACCAGCTCACATCGGTGCGATGGTTGTTTTCTTGCGGACGTACATACGGCTCGTAAAGGTCGGCTATGTTGGCTTCGTATCGCCCGATAAAGCAACTGGTACGACGGTCTATGTAGTTTTCCCACGGTCCTCGGCCATAGTATTCCAACCGGGTGAATGAGTCGGGTAACTGCATACGCAATCCTATGCGGGGAATCATGGGCGCTTGGGGATCGGATACCTCGAACGTATTGTCTACCTTGATAACTCCGTTACCGAATATCGTATAGGAGATTTCCCATTCCGACCGGGTTTGCGGGTAAAGGTATCGGCAAACGACACGAACGTTATCGTTCTCTTTTTTATCGATGGAGAACGAACGGGCGACAGGGGGCTGTTGGGTGGCCTCTTTCCATTTACCCAATAGTTTGGGTGAGTTATAGCCGTAGTCGTTGTCTAACGGAGCTCTCCAAAAAGCGGGGCGGAGTCCGAATCCGTCGAGGATATATTCGGTTCCTTTGTATCGGTACGAGGTGATCAATCCGCTGTTTTTGTCGAATGTAACGCTGAAATTCTTGCCGGAGAAAATCGTCTCGTCACCATTATCGGTTTGTGCGACGACTCCTTGATCGGGTTTTGCAACTGGCTTGATAGCCGGTTTGACCGAGATTTGTTCGCGTGCTACGACATAACCTTGCGGAAGGAAAGGTTCCGCTTTTTTCTGTTTGGCCTCGAATTCGATTTGATAGTCTACGGTTTCTTTATCCATATTCGGCAGCCCGCTCAATGCAACCGTACATTTCTGACGCGGACGCAACGAGACGGTGAATTTCCCGGTTTTCAATACTTTCCCGTTCCCTTTTACCGCATAAGCGAAATCGTATTTGTCGAGGTCTGTGAAGAAAAATTCGTTTTGAACTTCGATCGTTCCTTTCGTTCGGTCGAAGTTTTTGAATTTGATATTTTGATAAACCTTGCCCATTTCAATGGTCTGCGGTTTTATTTTCCGGTCGGGATATACGATACCATTGATGCAGAAATCTCCATCGGAGGGAGTTCCGGTATCTCCGTAATCACCGCCGTAAGCCCAGAATTTTTCGCC
Organism: Barnesiella sp. B2-R-119; assembly: GCF_023656675.1. NCBI lineage: Bacteria > Pseudomonadati > Bacteroidota > Bacteroidia > Bacteroidales > Barnesiellaceae > Barnesiella > Barnesiella sp. B2-R-119. The sequence continues at coordinate 120,077 of NZ_JAMOKL010000004.1, read as the reverse complement.
TTTTTCATTTGTCTTTTCGAGTCCTTGATCTACCCAGTCCCATATACAGCCGCCTTGAAGAAGATCGTATTTTTCGATGATATCCCAATAATCTTGGAAGTTTCCTAAACTGTTCCCCATAGCGTGGGCATATTCACAGAGGATAAGAGGCCGATGCGATTTGGGGTTAAGAGCATATGCTTCGATTCCTTTCGGGGAAATATACATGGGGCAAACGATATCCGTATTCCATTCATGTTCGGCACGTTCGTATTGAACCGGACGGGACGGATCCCGTTGTTTCAGCCACAAATAGGTTTCATAAAAACAGTAACCGTTCCCCGCCTCGTTCCCCAGAGACCATGTGATGATAGACGGGTGGTTTTTATCCCGTTCTACCATGTCTTTAAGACGGTCTAAATGAGCCGGTAAATAGAGAGGATTGTTACCGAGACTTCCTCCGGCTTGTAAGCTATACCCCATGCCATGAGTCTCGATGTTGGCTTCGTCGATGACATAGAATCCGTATTCGTCGCATAGTTCATAAAATCTTTTTTGTTGAGGATAGTGACAAGTGCGAACCGTATTTACATTGTATTTTTTCCAAAGCTCGAAATCTTTGAGCATGGTTTCTTCGGTTATGTAATGACCGGTAAGCGGGTCGTGCTCGTGTACGTTAACCCCCTTTACAAGGATAGGTTGCCCGTTGACTAACAGTTGTTTGTTCTTGATTTCGACGGTGCGGAACCCTATACGGGAAGGAATGCATTCTTCGATTTTCCCTGTTTCATCGGCAGTCGAAATAAGTAGTGTGTATAGATTCGGAGTCTCGGCGGTCCATGCTTTTACGTCGTTTATCGTTTCTGCAAAAGAGACGGATTGTGAACTGTTCTTGTCGAGTTTTATCGCTTTTTCCCCGTGGGCTACGGTTTGTTCGGCGTGGTCGATGAGTCGATACGAAACGGAAATGGAACGCGCCTTAACCTCGTCGTTTTGTACTTTTACATCAAGTTTGAATACCCCGTTCTTGAATGATGAGTCGAGAGGTGTTTGTACTTCGAAATCAGCGATTCGGGTTTGCGGTTGGGCATAGAGATATACGTCTCTTTCAAATCCGGTCAGCCTCCAAAAGTCCTGTCCCTCGAAATAATTGGCATCGGAGAATCTGTGCATTTGTACGGCTAAGGTATTTTCCCCGGGTTTTACGACAGGAGTTATATCGAATTGTACCGGAACTTTCCCTGCTTTCGACATACCTATGAATTCACCGTTCAGATAGAAGTAAGCAGCACCTTTTACCGCATCGGCGCTTAGAAAGATTCTTTTTCCTTTCCAGTTTGCGGGGAGGGCGAAATCCCGGCGGTATGTACCGGTCGGGTTCCACGCTTCGGGAACCATAGGAGGATTGGGCTCTTGGAGATATTTGTCGAATCCCGGAGATACGAATTCATACCCTACATTTACATAGATAGGGTCGCCGAATCCTTGCAGCTCCCAGTTTCCGGGAACTTTTATCTCTTTCCAATCGGCGGTGTTAAAATCGGGCTCCATGAAATTCATGGGTCTTTCTTTGATTTTTTCGGTATAATGGAATTTCCATGTCCCGTTCAAAGGTAGGTAGAAACTTCCGTTCGCCTTGTCCTTGTTCAAAGCCGATGTCTCGTCGATGTAAGAGGTGAAACTGGCGTGAGGCGGCAGCTTGTTGATACTGAGTAATTGCGGGTCGGTAATTTCGGCAAATCGATTTTCTTGCTGTTGTCCGAAGATAGGTGCGGATAACAGGCAAGCGGCCGATAGAAATAGCACAATGTTCTTCATGTCGTTTATCGTTTTTATTTGTGAATAGTGTGTTATTTATTATAGACGGTCATTCGCCTCGATATGAGGACGGAGATTGTCCGGTATTTTGTTTAAAAAATTTGCCGAAGAAAGATTGATTGGCAAAGTTCAGTTCTTCCGAAATTTCTTGGATACTTAGCGTCGTGGTTTTTAGGAGTTGTTTGGCGGCCATAATAACGACGTCGGAAATGATCTCGTGAGCGGTCTTGTGACTTAATTGCTTGATGACCGAGGATAAATGCTTGGGCGATATACAGAGTTTATCGGCATAAAAATCGACGCTGCGATTTTCTTTATAATGCTGGGTAAGCAAGGAGAGAAACCTCCATAGAATATCTTCTTTACGGGATATTTTCAATTTCTTGCGTTCTACCCGTATGGCAAACATTTGGTTTAACTCCAAGATGAAAGCAGAAATAAGAGAACGTATGATCGCATAGTTTACGTGGGCCTCGTATCTGTTTTGTATCAGACGAAAATAGCCTTCGACCACTATCGACTCATTCGCTGAAAGGGACGTATGCGGGTGTCTGGCGATATAGGTACTTAACGAGAAAATGGTTTCCAAGTCCAAAAAAGCATTTCTTTCTTTGGGCGAATGTTCTCTCATCGAGAGATAACGTGCCTGAAAGTCGCTGCTCGTTTTTATCGGTTTCCAAATCGTGTTGGGGTAGAGGAACGCGATACTACCGGGTTCGAGTACATATTCTGTAAAGTTCAGTTGCACGGTTTTACAACCTCGGGTACATAATACGATCGTAAGTTTGTCGGAAGATGTGAGTAATGTATTATCCTCGGAAGAGGAAGCGGGCCTTTCAAAAGAAAGTAGAAAATGTTCCTGCGTTTGCGGATTTAGATTCGTATCCGTAGATTTTGGAGGCATTTGCATATGGTATCCTTCATAAAGTCAATACGGACAAAGATAAAAATTTTATCTGAATCGGACAACCCGATATGGGCGATTCGCTCAAATTAATATTAAGAGTTTGAGAAATATAAAAGAAAGAGTTTTCTGAATTTCAGAAAACTCTTTTATGGTTTAATATAGTTTAACGCGTTCGGCGAACGGAGCGTACGGGGGCAGCAGATGATTTTTTTTGTTTCGGTTGTTTTTGCTTTTTTACTTTCGCCTCTTTCTGTTTTTTTGCCCGTGAAGACCGAGCGGTGCGGCTTTTCTCTTTCTTTTGTTTGTCATTGTCGAGCGTTTCTCCGTTTTCTTTTGCTTCTTTGGCCGCTTGCTCTTCTTTGGCTTTCGCTATTTCTTCGGGGGAGGGAACCCATAGATTTTCATTAAAGTTTTTCAGTTGTTTTTCTATGCTGTCTTGTGCTTGTTTCCGAATGGAGTCATTGGGATACATTTGCATGAGCGACTGGTTCCGCAGGTTTTGGGTTTTGTAGATTTCCCCTTCGTACATTCGCATTTGGAAGTAATCGTCGTAGTTGTATTGCTGTACGTTGTTTTCGTTGCTCGCCAAGATGTATTGGCGTGCGATGTAGGGGCGTATGTCGTTGTATTTAACCCAGAACATGGGGTATTTGACTGCTTCGCCTCCGAAGTCGCCCGTACGGTGAAGTACCGGGCAGATGGCCTCGATGGACGGTTTTACCTGCGAGGTGCGGCGGTCGAATATCCATTTTTCCAAGATATAATAGGAGAGTACCTCGTTGGAGGGTATATCGCTTTCCTCTACCGTGAAGCGGGGATTCTTCTCGGAGTATCCTTTTGCCGGGGCATACAGGATATGGAAGCGGTCGAACATTTCTTTTACTTTGATGCGATATTCGTCGGTGAATATTTCTCGTCCGTCGAGGTATTCGTATGCCGGTATCTGGTTGTTCGCCAAAAGTTTCATGACAATTCTGAAAAGATTCTCCTGATTTTCGGTGGACTCTTCGGGATAATAGAGCGGCATATTTTTCTCTTTGTTTAAGTCGATTTGCCGATAGATTACCCTCATCCACGGAATGTCGGCATCCGATGCATCCTGAGTGTCATAAAGCGATTGAGCCCGGACGCTGAGTTGGTTGTTTGTCTTTTTCGAGTTGTCGGTATCGCTTTTTTTGATTACTTGTGCATGACTCCCTATTGCCGACCATAGCAGGCAGAGGGTCAAACAGCTTTTTATCAGGGTATTCATATTTGCTGAATTATATTTCATATTGGCCTTAGTTTACAATTACTTCGATAGGTGACAGATCGCGTTCTATACCATCGGGGCCGACGGCGCGGACTCTCGATATATAGAACCGTTTTCCTCTCGATAGTCTGCGGAACGAATCTTTCTGTCGTTGAGAGAAATTGGCTCCGTCGGAAACTTCGGGAATCGCATTTCCCATAGAGTCGAAAAAGACCGTTTCGAATCGCAGTACCCGATAGGTGACGTTCAACAGGTCGTCGTCGATTGCGGCTTGAATACCGGGCGCAGAAAGCAGTCGTGTTTTGGGGAAAGGTTTCCCTCCTTTGTATTTTTGTTCGTAACCGTTTGCATCTTTATAGGCGATGAATGGCATAGGGTCGGGGAGTTGCCGTACCCGGAACTGGGTGTTGGCAACTGTTTGCGCCCGCCCGTCCATTGTGGCGGTTACGGTTATTACCGCGTCTTGTCCTACTTTCGCCGGTTTGGCTATCCAGTTGTCACCTTGACGGGTGAGAGTGCCGTTCGTCATCGTAGCTTGAATGGCGTGATTGGGGATGCCGGGAACCGATATGCTGATAGGGTTACCGATACCTGCATACAGAACGTTCATCAAGGTCGCCGATATGGTCGCACTCGGCTCTACCACGGTGTAGGACGAAGAGAATTCGTGACGGGTCATGGAGCCGTCGCCGCGCGGAACTTCGAGATAGCCTTGAAAATCGAATATGCCGGTGCTTCCACAGACGAATTCATATAAACCGTTGTTCTCGGGAGGGAGTTGTTTCCCGTTGATGTATATGGCCGGTCGCTGGGTCGTATCGATGGCTGCCAGAACGATGTTGGCACTATATTTCCCGCCTCTCATAATGTTTTTCGAATTGGGAATAACGAACGCGTTCAACTGGTTGACACGTACGTCTCCTTCGTCGATGTTATTGATGAGGGTGTGTAGCGCTTCGCTTTCGGCATACCGCACGTCGCTCTGTATTTTCGTCAGAATGGTTACGGCGGCGATTACCGGCATATTTTCGAACAGCGTCGTTTCCCACATGGAGGGGGCTTGGGTTCTGTTGCCCGAGTGAATGGTGGTCGAAAGGTAGTTTTCGATCGCTGCTCTTTTGATGGAGTCGGTCATGAGACTGCCGATGAGATTGCGGTAGTCGTCTATTTCCTTTCTCAATTTCATTCCTTGCTTTTGGGCGGGGGACAACATGATGTATGACGCTGCTTCGAGGTCGTCTTGATGTTCGATATTATTTACATCACCGTCTTTACCGTCGGCTTTCTTGACGATTACGTTTTTCAGGGAGTCGATGTAGTCGTACAAGAGGGCGGTCTGTTTTTTTACTTCCAGCGATTTTTTGTACCACGGTCCTCCTTTTTCGGGATTCTGACTATTGAAGTCGGCCAGTTTTTGGTAGAGGACATCGTTTTGCAGCGAAGCATTCGAAGTAGACCTTTCCAATCCGTCTTCAACTTGCTTGAATCCGTTGAGCACATCGGACGACACGTTGAGGGCCAGCATGGCAGTGAGGACGATATACATGAGGTTTATCATCTTCTGCCGGGGTGTAAGTCTGTTGTTATTCGATGCCATGTGTTATTTTTGTTCGGTGTCGTCTTTCGGTTTTTCGGGCATTTCCACGGGAGCTCCTCCCATGGGTCTGTACATGTTGATGGTCATTGCCGTGATCATCTTTTCGTAAACCGAATTGAGTTGCTGTATATACTGTGTCATTTTTTCGGTTGCTTCGCAATAACGGGAGCTATCGGAAGCGGAGCGTTCGTACATGTCGCGAATGTTTTTCAGCCCGTTGTTTACACGGTCTATATTATCGAGTTGCGAACTGATGCTCTTCAACTGTATCTCATAGATAGTGTTCAGCCCACTAATGTTACGGTTGAGCGTTTCCATACCCGAAACATATCCTTGCGAGGTGTCGGATATTCCTTCGGAGTTTTCCGTGATGTTGCGGTAGGATTGCAAGAGGGTGTTCGATACGGCGGTGAGGCTCTCGGTCGCACTTCTTAATTGTTCCATTTGTTCAGCTATACCGGAGAGTTGGGTGAGGTATTGTTGGGTTGCGTCTGTCAGTTCTGCCATACGCGAGAGTTGATCGGCGGCAGCCGACATTTTTTGAATACTATCGGTGAGGCTTTGCGTGTCGGCGTCGCTTAAATTGAGGCCTTCGGGTATTCCCACAGCTCTTTTGGCATCGGACGGGGTGATATCGGAATAGTTCCCTCCGTTACTACCTCCGCCTTTGCCGTTTCCACCGATAATGACGGTTCCTTTCCCTCCTGAAAATTCGGGCCGGTCTTCGGGGTTTTTACTATTTAGTACGGGAAAAACTTCTTCCCAATGATATGTTTTCGGGGGAGTGTCGAAGGCGGATAGAATGAACATGAGCACTTCTGTTCCCATACCGATAGAAAGCAAGAGACTGCCTCCGGGGAGGTGCAGGATTTTGAACAGAGCACCCCAGATTACAATCGCAGCACCTATACTGTATGCGAAATTGAAAAATCGTTGTCCTTTATCGCTGGATAAGAACTTTTCAATACTGTTTTTATATCTTTTGTATTTTCCCATGATCCTTGATGATTGGTTTTATCGGGTTTTGATATTATCTTTTTGCTTTTGCGAATCCGATTTGAGAGCGAACGCAACGGAATCCGATATAGGATCGTTGTTCGTTTTGGTATTCCCACATGCGGATATCGGAACGAATGAAGTTGGAAACGTCTTTCCACGAACCGCCCCGGACTACTTTGCGTTTCATGCGGTAGGGGTCTTCTTTGGCCGCATTATATTTGTATTCGGGGTTAAGGTCGCTGGTGTTTTGCGATACGGCTTCGGTATAGGCTGTCGAAGTCCATTCCGATACGTTACCGGCCATGTCGTATAATCCGAACTCGTTCGGGGAATAGGAGCCTACCGGCGAAGTGATGAGGTTTCCGTCTTTCACGTAATTCCCGTCATCGGGCTTGAAGTTGGCATAGAAACACCCTTTTTCGGCCATAGGCAGGTTACCCGTCCACGGGAATTTATTTTCGTTTTTCCCGGCTCTTGCCGCATATTCCCATTCGGCTTCGGTGGGAAGTCTGTACGGTTCGATAACAACGGCGTTACGTCCCACCGAACCTTTCAAGAGCGCGGTGCGCCAAGCGCAGAATGCATTCGCTTGTTCCCACGAAACTCCTACGACCGGATAGTCGTTATAGCCGGCATGGGAGAAATAGAGTCTCACGTATGGCTCGTTGTAGGCATTCTCGAAATCGTTTACCCATACGGTGGTATCGGGGTAGATATTGACGATGTAGGTATTGAGGAAGTCAAACTCGCTGCCTAATGGCCGTGTGATGGTCTCGCGAATGATACGCCCGTCTTCGTCGATATATGCGGTATCTTTGGATATCATTACGATTTCATCGTAGTCGGGAGTATGGTCGGTGTTGAGGTCACGGCGTGCCGGGTCGAGACGATTCTTCCGTTTGGATGCCTCGGTGTGATCGAAGATCTCGTAGCGGTAGTTCATTTGGGAGGCATCGAGTTGGCGCTCTCCCGTAATGGGGTTGATTCTGTACACGCTTTCGATGGCTCGCGCTTCGTCTTCATTGGGATTTCTCCACGGAATGGCTTTATCCCAATTCAACCGAGGCTTGATGGGGTTTCCCTCCCGGTCTTCTTCGATTTTGAACACTTCGTTACCTCCATAGGCGGGATCGGCGAGGCGTTCCCGAATGATAGAGTCGCGTACCCAGAATACAAATTGTTTGTATTTTGAGTTGGTGATTTCCGTTTCGTCCATCCAGAAGGCATCGATAGAGACAGCCCTCGGTTCTTGTTGTGTTCCCCAAATACTGTCCTTCTCGGCCGGTCCCATTTTATAGGATCCACGAGAAATGAGAACCATACCGTAGGGTGTAGGCTCATTCCATGCCGTACCTCCGACACCTGTAACTTCACCGCTATGGCGCGACGAAGGTGCGCATGCTGCGACGAGAATGGCAAGGGTGATATACACGATTATCTTTTTCATAGGCTACATTATGCGTATGCTTTTGTGTTTATTTTTATTTTTATCGGACAGGTCGAGTTTCAAACTGTATCCGAGAAATACTTCGTGGCTTCCGCTACTGGCTTTTACAATGGCCGATACCGGGTAGTCGTAGGCATATCCCGCTATAAAGTTTTTATATTCCGCACCTATCATAAATATACATGCGTCTTTCCAGCGATACGAAAGGCCTCCCCAGAACAGTTTGTTGTATTTTACACGGCAGGATAACTCGTACTGCGTGATGTTGAGGTTGCTTTTCACCATCATGGAGGGCTGCACTTCATATAACGTGTTTTTAATGGGAATATTGCTCCCAGCGATAAAATAATAGGATCTGCCGATGTATGTTTCGTATTTGTCTTCAAAGGTGATCGATGGCTCGTTGAGGTGTGAGACCGAAATTCCCGCATAGAACCACGGGTGGGTGTACCATGCCCCGAAAGACATATCGAACGACATGCCTTGTAACTCGGTAGTGGGGATTCCGTCGTCGGTGGCTTGATGGTAATCGCTCGTGGGTATGCTGACTTGTGTGCCGTCGAAACGTTCGTCGAGCATTCCCAGTTGTATGCCGAGGCTGAGTACTCCTTTCCATAATTTGATTTTGAAGGCATATTGCGCTCCTAAAATCAGATGGGAGTATAGCCCTTCGGTTTCGGAAGTGACGACCAGTCCTACTCCGTGGTTCTGTTTCAAGAATTTGAAAGGCATGTCGCCTGTTACGAAATAGGTTTGAGGGGCTCCCGGCATACCTATCCATTGTTGCCGGGTGGAGGTGAGTATGTTGAGTTTGTCGGAACTTCCCGCCGCTGCCGGATTGTAATAGCCGGGCAGAGCCCAGTATTGGCTGAACTGCGTATCGATCTGAGCCTTTGCTGTGGCAAAGACCAAACAACACAGGGTTAGAATAACGATTCTTACAATCTGCATACTCTCTTTTCCAGACTTTTCGGGGGGTGCACACCGAAGTCCGGATATTTATAATAACTGAAAATAGCCTTTAAAATTGTTTGACACAACTGTTTTCGGATGCGAAATTACGAAAAGAGAAAATATATGAGTGCTTTTTCGCTCCGAAAAATGCGAGACTAGTCCCGCAGAGCTTATCTTGTTCACAAAAAGATAAGCTCGATCGAGTTTTTTGCTTTCGACTTTCATTATCTTTGGATAAGATAGGCTGCGGTTCGGTATTGTCAAATTGAAAACTACGTTTTCATTTGCCACTACACTCCCCTTTCGCTATCTTTGTACATGTGAAGATAGGATTGCAGTTCAGTATAGTCAAATCGGAAACGGGATTTCCGTTTGCCTCTGCACTCACCTTTCGCTATCTTTGTGAGTACGAAGATAGGCTGCGGTTCGGCATAGTCAAATCGGAAACAAGATTTCCGTTTGCCTCTGCACTCACCTTTCGCTATCTTTGTGAGTACGAAGATAGGCTGCGGTTCGGCATAGTCAAATCGGAAACAAGGTTTTCGTTTGTCTCTGCACTCACCTTTCACTATCTTTGTGGAGCAGAAGGTTATCGACTTTCATTTAGCTGATGGAGGAGAATTTGAAGAGAAAGACGACGAAAGCGCTCGTGTGGAGCACGGCCGACAAGTTGGGACAGCAGTTGTTCTATCTTGTCGCCGGTATTATTCTCGCTCGTCAACTTTCTCCTGAGGATTATGGCAAGGTGGGGGTTCTCACGATATTTATCGCCTTGTCGGGGATATTGATCGACAGCGGTTTTTCTTCGGCTTTGATTCGGAAAAAGGAGGCTACTCAGGCCGATTACAGCACGGTGTTTTATGTGAATGTGGCAATCAGTTGCGTGCTGTATGGTTTGTTGTATGCAGCAGCTCCTTATATTGCAGTGTTTTTTAAAGTCCCTGATTTGATATATATCTGCCGGATTTTGTTTCTCGTGATTCCGTTGAATGCACTTTCCCTTATACAGCAGACTTTGTTGTTGAAGCATTTCAAGCTCTCTGTAAGCGCTCGTGTCAATTTGTGGTCGTTGGGTATCGCTTCGGTCGTTGCCATTGCGATGGCTTACGGCGGTATGGGAGTCTGGTCGTTGGTGGCTCAGACACTCGGACTCTCGTTTTTCAGGGCTGTTTTTTTCTGGGTGTTTAACGACTGGCGTCCCCGATGGATATTTCGCATGGCTTCGTTGCGGGAGTTTTTCGGATATAGTTCCAACTTGGTCGTTTCGGGTATTATCAACAATGTGTTTAACAAGATATATCCCATTATCATCGGTAAGTTTTATGGCATGACGCAGACCGGCTACTATACTCAGGCCGACAAGTATCAGGATATAGCTTCTTCGCTTATCAGCAATATATTCCGTTCGGTCGCTTTCCCTGTTTTCTCGAAGGTGCAAGACGATTTGCAACGGTTGAAACGGATTTGCCGGAAGAATGTACGGGCCATCGCATTTTTCATTTTTCCTATCATGCTGTTGATGGTCGTCGTTTCGTATCCGCTCATATCGATCATGTTGAAAGAGCAATGGGTTCCGTCCGTGCCGTATTTCCGCTTGCTTTGTTTTTCGGGAATATGCTCTCCGTTTATTATTTTGTTTTTCGATTTGTTCAATAGTCTGGGCTATTCCCGGCTGAATTTACAACTGGAAATCGGGAAAAAGATTTATTTGTTTGCGGGTATCGCTTTGTTTTATTCTTCGGGCATTTTGTGGCTGATAGGGTGGTGGATTTCTTATTCGGTGTTGTCTCTGGCGGCTTCGATCTTTTTTGCCCGTCGCTTTCTCGGATACGGTTTCGGGGAGTATGTGAAAGATATTTTTCCGTATTTTATCTTGGCGTTGGCGTCGGCGATACTCTCGTGCGGCGTTTATCTGCTTTTGCCGAGCGATTTGTGGCGGTTGTGTCTTGTCCCGGTCGTTTATGTCGTTTTGTATTTGGGCGGAGCATACATGTTGAAATTGGAGATGTTGCAGGAGATGCTGTCGATGTTGAAGAGTCGTGTGAAGAGAGGAGGTGAAGCGTGAACGAGGTAGCAGTTGCTCGACCGAGGGTCTTGACGGTGATCGTTTCGTATAATTTCGAGCCGTGGATCGAACGATGTCTGAGTAGTATTCGGGATTCGGATTACCCCTCGGATCTTGTGGTAATCGATAATGCTTCGACCGACCGGACGGTGTCGATCATCGCCGAGAGGTATCGATGGATTCGTCTTGTGCGGAGTAGGAAAAATCTCGGATTCGGGCAAGCGAATAACATCGGCATGAGAATGGCGTTGGAGGAGGATTACGATTATGTGTTTCTCGTGAATCAGGATGCGTGGATAGAGGCGAATACGGTGGGGACTTTGGTGGGGTTGGCAGAAAAATATCCCGATTACGGAGTGCTTTCGCCGGTGCATCTTGACGGGAAGGGGGAGCATCTCGACGGTTCGTTCGCCAAGTATGTAGGGGGAGCATCGGCGGTTTCATCGAAAAAATCGGATATCGTCGAAGCAGCTTTCGTTAATGCGGCTTTCTGGTTTATCCCGGTGTCGGCGTTGAAAAAGGTGGGAGGTTTTTCGCCGTTGTTTTTTCATTATGGCGAAGATGTGGACTATATTCACCGAATGCGATTCTATGGTTATCGGGTGGGATACACTCCGTTGACTTCGGGGTGTCATGACCGGCAAAATCGACCGATTACCCGCCAGACACAAATGAAATTGGATAGGGTTTATTATTTGTCGGTTGTTTCGGATTTAAATTCGGGAATGGCTAAGTGTCTGTGGGGGGGGGTATTAGCTCCTTTGAAGCCGGGCGTGCTCGCTTTATTGCGGGGAAGATTCAAAGAATTTTGTTTTTATACAGGCACAAGTGTCCGGCTTTTGTGTCGATACCCTTCTATTGCAGAAATCAAGCGATTTTGCAAACAGGGAAGACCTGTGTTTTTGGAAAATGTTCATTCAAAAATTAAACCGATATGGAGTTAGCCCCGATTGTTTTATTCGTTTATAATCGTCCTGAACATACGCGCGCTTGTCTGGAATATTTGGAGCGGAACGAGCTGGCGGCGGAAAGCGAATTGTATGTTTTCGCCGACGGCGCGAAACAGGGCAGCGAGGAGGCGGTGGCCGCCGTGCGTCGGGTGATTGCCGAACCGTGGAAATTCAAACGGTTGAATGTCGTGGAGCGACCGGAGAACAAGGGGCTGGCAGCCAATGTGATTGCGGGGGTGACTTCGGTTTTGGAGACGCACGACCGGGTGATCGTCTTGGAAGACGATTTGATCGTTTCTCCTTATTTTCTGCGTTTTATGAACGAGGCACTGGAAGTTTATAAAGATACGGAGGAGGTTTGCCATGTGACTTGCCACATGCTCGACCATAAAGGAGAGTTGCCCGATACGTTTTTGATACGCTGGTGTAACAGTTGGGGGTGGGGAACTTGGAGCCGTGCATGGCAATATTTCGAGCCAAACGGTAGAAAATCGTTGCAGGAAATCGAACGACGGGATTTGTGCAGGCAATTCGATTTGGACGGAGGTTTCCACTTTACCCAGATGTTGCGCGACCAAATCGAGGGTCGGAATAACTCGTGGTTCATACGGTGGTATGCATCGCTGTTTCTGTGTGACAAGCTGATGTTGGGCACGGGCCGTTCGTTGGTCGATAATGCGGGATTCGACGGAAGCGGAACGCATTGCAATACTATGCAGCTTTGCACGCAGACTTTGTCGATGAATCCGATAGCGGTAGTTCCCATTTCACCGGTAAAAGAGAACTTGCTCGCCCGAAAAGTCTATTCCCGAACCTATCGTTATAATTATTCGTACAGGCATAAATTGAAAGTATTCATCGGGAATCTGTGGATTCGTGTATTCAATCGTAAAAAGAGATAGATTATGAGGGATTTGACTCGTTTAGCCAGTCGTATCGTTATGTTTTTCATGCAGTTTTATTATCGACTGGCTCGTCATTCGAGGGTTTCGTACAAGGCTTATATCGACGGTCGTACCCGATTGGCCGGATATAATACCATACAGGACAATGTTTTGTTGGCCGGCGCCCGTATCGGCCGGGGCACTTATATTTGCCGAGGGAGCAATTTCACCGATGCAGAGGTCGGTGCGTTTTGTTCGATCGGTCGGAATGTCCGTATCGTCAACGGACAGCATCCGACCCGCACCTTCGTATCTACTCACCCGGCTTTTTTCTCTCCCAACGGGCAACCGGGGTTTTCGTTTGTCCGGGAAAAGCGGTATGAGGACTGCCGGTATCTCGATCGGGAACGACGAGTGAGCGTAGAGGTGGGAGCCGATGTGTGGATTGGGAACAACGTGTCGTTGATGTCGGGGATTCGAATCGGTACGGGGGCGGTGATTGCTACCGGAGCCGTGGTGGTGAGCGATGTGGCTCCTTATGCGATTGTGGGCGGTGTACCTGCCCGGGAAATCAGGAAACGGTTCGACGATGAGCAGATTGCTTATCTGTTGGCTTCGCGATGGTGGGAACGTCCGTTCGACGAACTTCGGAAAGAGGCGGACAGTTTCTCGGATATCGGATTGTTCATGAAAAACGGATTGTAATGGGACGGCCGCTTTTTTCGATTATTACGATTACGTTTAACGCTGCCGGGACTTTGCCGGCTACGTTGAAAAGTGTGGAACGACAGACGTTTACCGACTATGAGTATTTGATCGTGGACGGTGCATCGACCGACGGTACGGTTGCGATTGCGCAGCACTCGGCAGCGGTCTCGTCGGTGACGAGCGAACCCGACAAGGGTTTATACGATGCCATGAACAAGGGTTTGCGTAAAGCACGAGGGTGTTATCTCGTTTTTCTGAATGCCGGCGATGCGTTTCACGAGCCTGATACATTGCAGAAAATCGCCGATTCCATCGAAAAAAACGACCCCGATATTGTCTATGGAGAGACGGCATTGGTCGATTCGGAAAGACGTTTTATATCCATGCGGAGGTTACAGGCTCCCGAAAGGTTATCGGTGAAGAGTTTTCGCATGGGGATGCTGGTGTGCCATCAGGCGTTTATCGTTCGCCGGGAGATTGCGCCGGAATATGATTTGCGGTATAGTTTCTCCGCCGACTTCGACTGGTGTATCCGGTGCATGCAAATGGCGAGAACGATAACTCATACGCACGAGGTGCTTATCGATTATTTGAATGAGGGGGTCACTACCGCCAACCGAAAGGCTTCGTTGCAGGAGAGATACGAGATTATGTGCCGATATTACGGGACTTTACCGACGTTCTTGCGTCATTTGTGGTTTGCCGTGCGGTTCGCTTTCGCTCGTTTTTCGGGACGGGAGTAGACGGTATGTTTAAAATCTGTAATCCTCTTTGCCTACATTTAACCCCTCTGTCTGTCACTGTGTGCCACCTCCCCTATATTTTGCTGTGCAAAACACAGGAAAAGAGATTTAATGCCCTTCTATCTCATTATTTATCGAATGAGATGGATCGTATTTGTCCTTCTCCCCTGCCGTGTCCAGTGGCATTGCGGGGAGTTGTGTAAACAATATAGGGAAGAGACCGAAGAAACGGTAGTTCCTGAGGAGAGGGCGTGAAAAAGATGGCATAAAATTTTTGACTGTAAGGGTTAACCCCCTCGTCCTGCGGACACTCCCCCTATATTCCCTTATGGCAACACAGGGGGAGAGGGCTAAAATGCATTTCGAACATCTTTAAACTCCTCCCTCGCCGTGCTCCGTAGCATTGCGGGGTGTTTTGCACAGCAAAATATAGGGGAGGTGGCACGTAGAGACGGAGGGGTTGAATGAATAGGTCTTTAAACTATCCCGAGAAGTTGTCTTGTGGGCAAGTTTCATGAGTCTATACCGTAAAAATATAATTCGAGGCATTCCGTTCGGTGGGAAATTTGTATCTTTGCAGTATGCGAATATAGATTGCACCTCGGTATAACCAAGTAAATTTGTTTCTACTCTCGGCTTGCACTATCTTTGCACTCTGAAAAAAAATGAGTTGTATTCCAGAGGTTGCGGTAGACCGGTCTCGATCGGTGCAGAGCCTCTTTAATCCAAGTGATTCGATAGAAAATAATACGATATATGGAGAAGAATTTCAAACGTACATTGGTTACCACCGCTTTGCCTTATGCTAACGGCCCTGTGCATATAGGTCATTTGGCGGGAGTATATGTCCCGGCAGATATTTATACCCGGTATCTGCGGTTGAAAGGCGAAGATGTGATCATGATCGGCGGTAGCGACGAGCATGGCGTGCCTATCACGATTAAGGCGAAGGCCGAAGGAGTGACCCCGCAGGATATCGTAGACCGTTATCACAATATTATTAAAAAATCGTTCGAGGAGTTCGGAATCTCTTTCGATATTTACTCTCGCACGACTTCCAAGATTCATAGTGAAATGGCATCCGATTTCTTTCGGAAGTTGTACGATAAAGGCGAATTTATCGAGAAAACCTCGATGCAATATTACGACGAGGAGGCTAACCAGTTCC
This sequence comes from Barnesiella sp. B2-R-119, assembly GCF_023656675.1. Lineage (NCBI taxonomy): Bacteria > Pseudomonadati > Bacteroidota > Bacteroidia > Bacteroidales > Barnesiellaceae > Barnesiella > Barnesiella sp. B2-R-119. The sequence goes on along the minus strand of NZ_JAMOKL010000004.1, from coordinate 104,606 downwards.
TCGCAGACCGGTATATTACCGGGACTTGTCCGCACTGTGGCAACGAACATGCCTATGGCGACCAATGCGAGGCTTGCGGCACATCGTTGAATGCGACCGATTTGATTAATCCCAAATCGGCCATTACGGGAAATCAGCCTGTTTTGCGGGAGACAAAGCACTGGTATCTGCCTCTCGACAAGTGGGAACCGTTCTTGCGCCAATGGATTTTGGAAGAGCATAAGGAATGGAAACCGAATGTGTATGGACAATGCAAATCGTGGCTCGACATGGGGTTACAACCTCGCGCGGTGAGCCGTGACCTCGATTGGGGGGTTCCCGTACCGGTGGAAGGCGCCGAAGGTAAGGTGTTGTATGTGTGGTTCGATGCTCCTATCGGGTATATCTCGAATACCAAAGAGTTGCTTCCCGACAAATGGGAACTGTATTGGAAAGACAAGGATACGAAGATGGTTCACTTTATCGGCAAGGACAACATCGTATTCCACTGCATTGTTTTCCCTGCGATGCTGAAAGCCGAGGGGAGTTATATTTTGCCGGATAATGTGCCGGCCAATGAGTTCTTGAATTTGGAAGGTGACAAGATTTCCACTTCGAGAAACTGGGCGGTATGGTTACACGAGTATCTCGAAGAGTTCCCCGGCAAACAGGACGTATTGCGTTATGTGCTCACGGCCAACGCTCCCGAGACGAAAGACAACGATTTCACTTGGAAAGATTTCCAAGCGCGTAATAATAATGAATTGGTGGCTATTCTCGGCAATTTCGTGAATCGAGCTTTGGTGCTGACTCATAAATATTTCGACGGGAAAGTACCGGCTGCGGGTGAATTGACCGACTATGACCGGGAAACATTGAAGGAGTTTGCCGATGTGAAAGCCGATGTGGAGAATTACCTCGACCATTACCGTTTTCGCGATGCCTTGAAGGAGGCGATGAATCTGGCTCGTATCGGGAACAAGTATCTTGCCGATACCGAACCGTGGAAGCTGGCGAAAACCGATATGGACAGGGTGGCGACGATATTGAACCTTTCGTTGCAGATTACGGCCAATCTGGCTATCGCTTTCGAACCATTCCTACCTTTCTCTGCCGAGAAGCTGCGGGGAATGTTGCATTTGGGACATTGTGACTGGAATATGCTGGGACGTACCGATATTTTGCCTGCCGGAGCCGAGTTGGGTAAGGCCGAGTTGCTGTTCGAGAAGATAGAAGACAGCGTGATCGAGGCACAGGTGAACAAGTTGTTGGAGACGAAGAAGGCCAATGAATTGAAGAATCACAAGGCTGCGCCGATACGGGAGAATATCGCTTTCGACGATTTCATGAAATTGGATATTCGGGTGGGTAAAGTGCTGGAATGCCAGAAAGTGCCCAAAGCCGACAAGTTGCTGCAATTCCGTATCGACGATGGTTTGGGCGGTCGCACGATCGTATCGGGTATCGCCAAGCATTATGCTCCCGAAGATTTGGTGGGTAAGAATGTGTGCTTCGTGGCTAATCTCGAACCTCGCAAATTGAAGGGTATCGAGTCGCAGGGTATGATTCTTTCGGCCGAGGATGCCGACGGGCGTTTGATTGTCATCTCCCCGGCGACCGATGAAATCGCTCCCGGTTCGGAAGTGAAATAACTTGGAATCTTGATAAAAATTGTGGCCCCGATACCGAACGAAGTATCGGGGCTTTTTTAGTTCGGCTTGAAAAGATGTTGTTTCTCAGTTTCTTTTGAAAATTTACCTCCACCCTCGCCCTATGGGTACTCCCCCTATATTCCCTTGTGAAAATACTCTGTAATGCTGCGGGACAGGGCAGGGGAGGTGAATAATATAGTTTTTTTGTTCCATTGCGTTGTGCCTCGGGAAATAGAGCCGTATCAATAAATTTATTTTGTGAATGGAATTTTTTACCTATTGCATGCTTTGACATTGTTTTTATTTTTAATTTTATACAAATTTAATCTATAAGAGTTCCCCGCATTTCAATTCTAAAAGTAAGATCGTATTTCATTTATTATCGTATTATGCAATTACCACGGTTAAACTCATTAAAAGATTTTTTAATTTGGCCGTTTCGGCTTGTTTTCAATTTGCCGGTATGGTGGCAGGCAATTTTAGGGTTGGCGGTGACCGGGGTGCTTGTCGCTTTGGCTTTGAGCGGAGACGAATCTTTTCCCGATGGCAAGGAGGTAGCTGTCGCTCATACCGGTTATCTTAAAACGGGATATGTAGGCACCAACCTTGATAGTGTGAGGATAGGCAAGGGGAAATCGTTGCGGTTGCTTGCCCGTCAGGGGCGTAACTTTTGGGCGGAGACTCTCGACGGGCGTCGTAGGGGATTTATTGCAGCAGATATCGTAGGAGACCAAGTGCCGAGCCTTTCGCTTCCGAAGCGTCGGACTTTGAGTTCTTATTTCATTACCCAAGAAAAATTCGAGGTTTTGATGGCCGATACTACTTCTACTTTGGAGTCGTTGCAGAACGATTATATCCATGCCGAATATTTGAAACCGCAAGGGCGGAAGATGGTCGGTGAGTTTGGATTTTATGTCGTGGATTCGATCGGGAGGGAGTTGCGTCCTGTCGTTACTTTTAATCCCGATGGTACGGTCGATGACTATTCTCTCGAACATTGGCGCAATAAAAGAGCGGCCGGAGTATTGCTCGGCCGGCTGGTCGATTATGCATCGCCGTTGATCTCTACTCGTGAATTCCACTCTTTTTCGCCATTCGACAGTGTCGTGACCAATATCTTGTGGACTTGCTTGATAGGGTATATCCCTATGTTTTTGCTGGTTATCCTTCTTTGGACAAGGCTTCCGCTCGTTTGGGTTCCTAACTGGGCGGTTAATGGTCTGCTGGGTGTGTTGTTGATAGCCGGTCCTGCGGTGTGGTGTGCCTTATTGTTGGTACAAGGGGTAATATGGTGGTCGGTGGTTCCGGCTACCGTGGTCATCGTGTTATTGGGGGCATTGTTTTTTTGGACGCTTTATGGCGGCTTGCGTTGTCCACATTGCAAGAAACTTATGAATCATGAGTTTAAGAATCGGCAAAAAGGTCTGCCTTTCGAGCGTGTAAAGCGAGGCTCCCGAGAAATAGGACGGCGCAATGAAAAGAATTATATCGGTGGTTGGAAACATCGGAAAATAGAGTCCGGATATGGGGAGAATTCATACCGTATACAGTCCTATCGAGTGGGACGTTTCACCGATCTCGTGACGTATGAGGATTATGTGGAAACATCGATGGTGAGGAGGATTACCAATCATTTCGTGTGCCCGGCTTGCGGGCATGGCAAGGAAGAGATGAAAGAAGAGGTCCTTAGCCATGAGGTGCAGATTGTGGGCAGGCATACAGCCAAAGAGACTTACACCAAAGAGGTGGATCATCGTATCGGTTGACAGTCGTTCCTTTTTATAGTCGTCGACAGACTTTCAATAAGGTCGCTTTTGTGCCGGGCATTCTTGTTTATTTCATCTACGGTTCTTAACCCCTCCGTCACTACGTGCCACCTCCCCTATATTTTGCATTGCAAAACACCCCGTAATGCTACGGGACGGCAGGGGAGGAGGGTGATACTTTAATTCGTTCCCTTTGCTGTGGGTATTTTTAACCCCTCCGTCCTGCGGACACCTCCCCTATATTTGCGTTGCAAAACACAGGGGAGGAGGTTAATACCTTACGATGTATCGTGTTTGTCTTTCTCCCTCTATATTTCCTTACGGAAACACCCCGCAGTGCTACGGGACACGGCAAGGAGGAGGGTTAAGCTCGACTCTATATTCATTACTGTGAATGCGCTGTGAATATCTGTTTATCTTCTTGAAATCGGTAAAAGTTTTTTTCGCCTTTCTCGAAATTCTTTCTTTATTTTCTAAGTAAAAAAAGTATAAAATTTTGCAGCATCGAGAAATAATCGCATTATTTGTATAATATTATATATAAGTATGCGTATTTTGTTATTTCTCAACTCGCTGATTCCTGTTTCTAATTATGGAGGTACTCAGCGTGTTATGTGGTCTTTGGGGAAGGCGTTAACCCAGATGGGGCATAAGGTTTATTTTTTAGCAAAGGCTGGTTCTACGTGCGATTTTGCTTCGGTGATACCTTACGATTCTGCTGTGGATCTTATCAAACAGATTCCGCAAGATGTAGATGTGGTTCATTTCAACGGTACTGCTCCTTGTGGATTCGAGAAACCTTATGTCGTGACCTATCATGGTAATTTTATGGGTGGTGATTTGGATCGAAATGCTATATTTGTTTCCAAAGATCATGCGTCGAGATATAATAGCGACTCTTTTGTTTATAACGGGTTGGATTGGGACGAGTATGGGCCTGTCGATTTGAATGCTTCTCGTCATTATTATCATTTCTTAGGTAAGGCGGCGTGGCGGGTCAAGAATGTTCAAGGGGCAATAGATGTAGTGAAAGCCTTACCGAATGAAAAGATATATATTTTGGGCGGTTATCGGTTTAATTTTAAAATGGGTATGCGTTTTACGGTTACTTCGAAAGCCCGTTTTAAGGGAATGGTAGGAGGCGTGAAAAAGAATAGATATTTACAACACTCCAAAGGATTGATATTCCCTGTCAAATGGGACGAGCCTTTTGGTCTGGCTATTACGGAGAGCCTTTATTTCGAGCACCGGTATTTGCTACTCCTTATGGTTCTTTGCCTGAACTGGTAAAGCCAGAAGTGGGCTTTCTTACCGATAGTGAGTCGGAAATGATCTTGCATTTGAAAGAAGGTGTTGTCTATTCTCCAATGATTTGTCATGAATATGCGAGAGATTTATTTAATGCCGAGATTATGGCAAAAGCTTATTTGCAAAAATATGAAAAGGTATTGAACGGTGAGTACTTGAATGAGAATTATCCTCATGCTTTGGTTCCTGATTCAAAGAGACCATGGAAAAAATAGGGGTATAAAACAAAAGAAGGTACTGATTTTAGTGGGAAGAAAAGAGAAGTCTGTTTTTCCGATATTACAGATTGTTTATTTGATCAATAGGTTTAGTTTGTAAAAACAAATAATATCTAACTTTATTTTATTATTTTTTAAGAAATGTCTGTTTGGAAATCTTTGTAGTTGATTAATATATTATATTTGTACCGGTAAAAGAAACTTTCAATTAAGATGTAAAATCGTTTATGAAAAGGTGGAGTTTGCCGGTCGCATTGGCCGTTTGTATTTTCTTGAAATTTATTTTGTTTGATGTTATATGGAGTTCGGACACGACTTTTCAGTCGTTCAGCCAGCCGGAGTCTTATCTGATTAAGGGTGCTATCGCCTTGTTGCTCGCTTTCCCCACGGTGTTTTTTCGATCGAGGTGGTATGCCGGTATCGTGTGTTTTTTATTGGATATTTTGCTGGTTGCCAATTTGATGTATTGGCGGACATATTATACGGCGATACCGTGGAACAGTTATTTCCTTGCGGGTAATTTGGCTGATTTCATGGGTAGCGTGTATGCATCGGTCCGATGGTGCGACGGGTTGTTCTTTGCGATGACTTTGGGATTGTTGTTTTATACTTCCCGATACGGGGATTTGCTGTCGAGTCGGTCGGAAACGAGATGTCGGGCCGTATGGTTTGCAGCGGGCTTCTTGATTTGTGTCGTAGCGACGATGGGATTGACGTTTGCCCGAGGTGGATTCCAACGGTCGTATGAGAAACGAAATACTTGTGCCACACCGACGTTCACGGTGTTCGGGACTTTGTGCTATGAGTTCGTCAAGGAGAGCATGTCTATTACGCCGGAGATTCACAGCGAGATAGAACGGTGGCTCTCGGCCGCATCGAGATCGTATCCGGTTTCCGGGGTGGAACACAGGAGGCATTGTGTGGTGATTCTCGCCGAGTCGTTCGAGGGGTGGATGCTGGAACGGAATGTAGAGGGAAAGGAGGTGACTCCTTATTTGAACCGTTGGTTGAAAGATTCATGTACGTTGTATGCTCCCCGGGTACAGACGCAAGTTCGCGGCGGACGCTCCATCGATGCGCAGTTGTTGGTGAATACGGGGTTGCTGCCGATAGCGAACGGTGCATACAGTATTCGTTTCCCGAATCATAGGTATCCTTCGCTGGCGAAGGCTTTGAAACAGGCTTGTGGGGAAAAAGGTCGCATGATAGGTATGACCTCGGACAAACGAATCGTGTGGAACCAGCAGGGTGTGGCTATGGCTTTCGGATTCGACCGATTGTATGATGAGAAGTCCTTCACGAAAGAAGAGCGAATGGGAGTGAAGAAAAGGGTGGGCGATTATCCGTTTTTGCAACAGTGTGCCGAGAAAATAGCCGAGGAGATAGCCGGAAGCGGTGATAGTTCTCGTTGTTTTTTTCAACTGGTTACTTATTCGGGACATGGACCATTTATTATTCCCGATGAGTACAAACGGATTTCTTTTTCTCCGGGAATGCCCGAGGTGCTGAACAATTACCTGACGGCTGCCAATTACACAGATTATGCAATAGGGAAGTTTATCGAACGATTGCAGGAGGAGGGGTTGTTCGACGAGACGATGATTGTCGTGACAGGCGACCATGAGGGATTGGCTTATTTGCGGCAGTCGTTGTGTGAAACAAAAGAGGGTGGTGGACTTGTCTCACCGTTTGAATATACTCCTTTTATCGTGATTAATTCGCCGGTGGGCATGCGGTACGAGAAAGTTATGGGGCAAGTAGATATTTATTCGACATTATTGGATTTGACCGGACTGGACGATTATGGCTGGAAAGGTATGGGGCAGAGTATTTTAGACCCGTCTCATCTGGGTGTCGCGGCTATTTGGAATTTGACGATTGCCGGGGATACAACCGGTATTTGTCCCGAGGCGATAGAAAGAATGAAGCAGTCGTGGCGAATATCGGACTTGATGATTCGCGGGGATTATTTTAGGAGTGATTTTTGAGAATTGGAACCAGATGTTGTTGTCGTGCCAAATTCTTATATTGTTTCTTCTTTCTAGTTTTTAACCCCTCCGATTTCCCTATATTTCCTTACGGAAACGCCCCGTAATGCTACGGGGCACGGCAGGGGGAGAGGGTGACACCTTAATTCGTTTCCTTTGCTGTGGGTATTTTTTAACCCCTCCGTCCTGCGGACACCTCCCCTATATTTTGTATTGCAAAACACAGGGGAGGAGGTTAATACCTTACGATGTATCGTGTTTGTCTTTCTTCCCTATATTTCCTTACGGAAACACCCCGTAATGCTACGGGGCACGGCAGGGGGAGAGGGTGACACCTTAATTCGTTTCCTTTGCTGTGGGTATTTTTAACCCCTCCGTCCTGCGGACACCTCCCCTATATTTGCGTTGCAAAACACCCCGTAATACTACGGGACACGGCAGGGAGGAGGTTAATACCTTACGATGTATCGTGTTTGTCTTTCCCCCCCCCTATATTTCCCTACGGAAACACCCCGTAATGCTACGGGACGCGGCAAGGGAGGCGGGGAATTTCCTCTTATGTGAATTCAGTCGGGCAGCCCTGTTTTTCTGTTTAATTGAGAAGCCGGATATTAAGGATTACCGGTTATACCGGAGTATTTCTTCTATGATGTCGCGTCGATTGTATAGCCGGGGGATTTTGTGCTGTCCGCCGAGTTTGTTGTGGTCACGTAACCAAGCATCAAATATCCCTGTTTTGGCGGGAATGATTTCAAGGCATTCGAGTGCGATACTTTTAAATCGTTTGGCTTCGTAGTCGGAATTTAAATTTTGGAGGTTCGTGTCGAGCTTCTCTGCAAATATTTCGACCGGAACGGGGAGTTCGCCGAACTCGATGAGCCATTGATGGCGTCCTTTGCTGTGGTCGGTCATGTATACGGGAGCGGCTGTGTAGTTGAGTACGCTGGCTCCTGTCTGTGCGCAGGTGCGGGCGATTGCCTGTTCTGCGTTATCGACCATGAGTTCTTCTCCGAAGGCATTGATATAGTGTTTGGTGCGTCCCGATATGCTTATCTTTAACGGATTCGTGGAGAGTATTTTTACGGTGTCTCCCATGCGATATCTCCATAGGCCTCCGTTAGAGGTGATGACCATCTCGTAGTTGCGCCCGGCTTCTACCTCCCACAGCGGAACGGCGTGTTCGTTGCTTTTTCCCAGCGGGATAAATTCATAAAAGATGCCTAAGTCGATGAGGAGTAGCATCTCGGCAACCGATAGGTCGTTTTGTACGGCGAAGAATCCTTCGGAAGCGTTATAGGTCTCGACGTAGTGCATGTCGGGGTTGGAGATGAGCTCCCGGTATTGTTCGCGATAGGGTGCGAAACTGATTCCTCCGTGGAAAAAAACTTCGAGGTTGGGCCATACTTCCGTGAGGTTCTGCCGACCTGTTTTTTTTAAGATGTGTTTGATGAGGACTAGAAACCACGAGGGTACTCCCGACAGATTGGTGATATCCCGATCGATCGTGCTCTCGGCGATGGCTTCGAGCTTGGTGTCCCATTCGCTCATGAGCGCTATTTTTTTCGACGGGACTCTTATCAGGTTGATGAGCGGATTGATATTTTGAATGAGTATTGCCGATAGGTCTCCGCAATAGGCTTTGCCAAAAGGGTTTTGTGCCCGGCTTCCTCCGAGTATCAGGCCTTTTCCCGAAAAGAAACGGCTTTGGGGATTTTCTCTGAGGTATAGGGCTACACAATCGCTGCCTCCTTGATAATGGCAGTATCTGAGGGATTCGGCACTGACGGGAATGAATTTGCTTTTATCGTTGGTCGTTCCCGATGATTTTGCAAAATGCCGTATCGGTGTGGGCCATAAGATATTTTGTTCCCCGCTCATCGTTCGTTCGATGTAGGGCTTTAATTCTTCATATCCATTGATGGGAATGTTTTCGGCAAAACTTTTATAGGAGGATATGTCGTTGAATTTGAATTTTGTTCCAAATTCGGTGTTTTTTGCTTTTTGAAGCAGGTCGAGCAGTGTTTTTTGCTGTATGATGTCGCCGTAATCGGCATAACGGTCTATTTGAGAGAGACGTTTTGCAAATATCGAACGTATCAACTTTGTAGGATTCATTTGACGAACGTTTTCAATAAGTGGCAAAAATAGATATTTCTCCCGTGATTCCCATTGTTTTGTCTATGATTTTTATGTTACGATCGTGTTATTCCCATTCTCCCGAGTGGCTAATACCGATTGCTGATAGTTTTTGTCTCTGCGGATTCGGTTGAGAGCTATGCGTGCTGCATTTTGCTGCGATTCTTTTTTGGAGTATCCTATTCCTATCCCGCCGGATATACCTCCGAGCAGGGCTTGCGATTGGAATACGGGGTTGTTGTCTTGGTCGACGATGGTCTCGATCAGTGCAAATTCTATATCGACTTTGTGTTTTTGCCCCCATTCGATGAGTCGAGACTTGAAATTGAATTCTTCTTTCGAGATTTTTTCGAGATCGATATATGGGTCGATGATACGGGTCTCGACGAATTTTTTGCAGTATCGGTATCCTTTATCCAAATAAATGGCTCCGATGAGGGCTTCGAAGGCATTGCCGAACATGTAGTTGTTGTGCGAACTGGTGCGCATGGAATAGGTGATGAAATTATCGAGACCTAATTTCACGGCGATTTCGTTGAGTGATTCGCGTTTAACTATTTTTGCCCGCGTGTTGGTGAGAAATCCTTCTTTGCTCGTTTTGAATTTGTGGAACAATATATCGGCGACGATGGCATCGAGAATTGCATCGCCCAAAAATTCGAGTCGTTCGTTGTTAATGCGCCGGCCTTGTTCGCATATCGAGGAAGAACGATGCAAACAGGCTTGTTCATACAGATGTATGTCGGTAGGATAAAAACCTAACAGTTTACGATAAAGAACATAAGGCTCCTTATGTCGCAGCATAAGGAGCCTTATACGGTTATAAATCGTTCTGAACACGTTTTTACTTCGTGAATTTTTTTACGATTATACTTGCATTGTGGCCACCGAAACCAAAGGTGTTGGACAGCGCTGCATTTACTTCGCGTTTCTGCGCTTTATTGAATGTGAAATTCAATTTGCTGTCGATTTCGGGATCATCGTCTCCCTCGGCATGGTTGATAGTGGGGGGTACGATACTGTCATCGATAGATTTCACACAGATGAGGGCCTCTAATGCACCAGTCGCACCGAGCAAGTGCCCGGTCATCGATTTCGTAGAACTGATGTTGAGGTCGTATGCGTGATCTCCGAAAACTTCCAAAATCGCTTTGGCTTCCGATTTATCACCTACGGGTGTAGATGTACCGTGAACGTTGATGTAATCGATCTCTTCGGGAGCCATGTGAGCATCGTCGAGAGCGTTTTGCATCACCAATTTAGCACCTAAACCTTCGGGGTGAGTAGCCGTCAAGTGGTAGGCATCGGCAGAGAGTCCGCCTCCTACGATTTCGGCATAGATTTTAGCCCCGCGGGCCAATGCGTGTTCCAATTCTTCAAGAATGAGGCAGGCACTTCCTTCGCCCATAACGAATCCGTCGCGCGAAGCGCTGAACGGACGTGACGCTGTTTCCGGCGAATCGTTTCTTGTGGAGAGTGCGTGCATGGCATTGAATCCTCCGACACCCGATACGGTGATCGCAGCTTCGGCTCCACCCGATACGATGAAATCGGCTTTGCCCAAACGTATATAGTTATATGCGTCGATGAGGGCGTGGGTAGAAGATGCACATGCCGATACGATACCGAAGTTGGGTCCCCGGAAACCGTATATCATGGATATTTGTCCTGCGGCGATGTCTGCAATCATTTTCGGGATAAAGAACGGGCTGAACCGAGGTCCTTTTTCGGGAGCGACGGCATAATTCCCGACTTCTTGCTCAAACGTGCTGATTCCGCCGATACCTGCCGAGAAGATAACACCGGCACGATCTTTATTGACGGTTTCGAGGTCTAATCCCGAATCGGCAATACTTTCTTGGGTCGCTGCGAGAGCAAACTGGGTATAGCGATCGAGCTTGCGGGCTTCTTTTGCGTTGAAGTATTTCAACGGATCGAAATCCTTGACCTGACAAGCAAATTGAGTTTTGAATTCAGATGCATCGAAAAGCGTAATAGGTCCTGCTCCGCTTACTCCTTCTAAAAGGGCAGCCCATGTAGAGGGAACATCATTTCCCAACGGAGTGATTGCACCAAGACCTGTTACTACGACTCTTTTAAGCTCCATAAATTATTTCTCTGCGATAGCTTTTTCGATGTGAGCGATAGCTTCACCTACAGTTGTAATTTTTTCTGCTTGATCATCAGCGATTTTGATATCGAATTTGGTTTCAAATTCCATGATCATTTCGACAGTGTCCAAAGAATCTGCACCGAGGTCATTCGTAAAGTTTGCTTCGGGAGTTACTTCTGATTCTTTAACACCTAATTTTTCTACGATAATTTCTTTTACTGTTGATGCTACGTCAGACATAATTTTTAAATTTTAATTAATAAATAAATTAACGTTCTTATTTTTTGCAGTGCAAAGGAATATATTTTTCTCCGAACAAAAAAAATTTTCTCTTATAAATTACTCGTTTTTTGCACATTTATAGATTTTATGTGCAAAAAATACGTGTTTTTATATGTGAGAAGGGTTTAAAAAGGGTCATTTTTTATCGAGCTATTTATTCATTTTTCTTTTCTATACAAGTATAAAATGTGTATATTTATACGAGGTGAAATCCTAAATTTTCTAAAATGGGAGAACCGGTCGGGGGAATACCTTTTATATAATAAGCCGGAAACTCTCGCCTTAGGGGGTACAGGCCTCGTTGCATCTCGAATGTTTCGGGAGATTTTCTCAATCTGAGGTCATCGTCGAAAGGGTTGTAGGATTCCCATACGGCTTGTTGCAGAGGATTGGCGGCCCCGGAGAGGTCGATAATTTCCCGTACCGGTGCGGGTGGTACGATGTTTTGGGTGGGGATATCGGTTTTTATCCATTTTCCGACCGACTGTACAATCATGCGTGTCGCCTCCGATTTGCCGTCGGCAGAATATCCAGCGATATGGGGGGTGGCAATGAAGGCTTGTTCCAATAATTCTTTATCTATGTTCGGCTCGTTTTCCCAGCAATCAAGGATAACCGACGATATTTTTTTTTGTTTCAACGCTCGTTTCAATGCTTCGGTATTTATTATTTCTCCTCGCGCCGTATTGATAATGAGGGGTGTTTTTTCAAGGGCATTGAAAAAGTCGGTGTCGGCCAAATGATATGTCGGGTATTTTCCTTCATGTGTCAGAGGGGTGTGAAATGTGACGATGTCGGCTTCCCGACAAATTTTTTCGAGAGGAACAAAATCGGTTTCGCTTTCGGCTTCCTGCCGGGGGGGATCGTTGAGCAGAACCTGCATTCCCAATAATTTACCGTATCGGGCGACTATTTTGCCCACGTGACCTACTCCTACGATGCCTATGGTGCAGTCTTGCAGATTTTTTCTGGTGCTTTTGCTCCAAGCCAGCAATGATGACAATACGTATTGCCCGACAGAAGATGCATTACAACCGGGTGCGTTTTGCCAAGAGATACCTTTTTCTTTACAGTAGAGCGTATCGATATGGTCGTAGCCTATGGTCGCCGTCGCTATGTATTGGCAGCGACTTCGGTCGAGCAGTTCCCGATTACATTTTGTCCGGGTGCGGATTAGAAGTATATCGGCATCTTGTACCGTTTGTGCATTTATCTGTTCGGGGGATAGGTAATCGATTCGTGCGTAAGGTTCGAGAATCCCTTTCAGGTAGGGTATTTTATTGTCTGCTACAATATATGGAATCGTGTTCATCGCTATGTTTTTTTGATAAACAAAAATAGTAATTTTTTAGGGTAAAGAAGCGAAAAGCTATTTTTATATGAGGAAAATAGCGGAAGTTCGTAAAACTATTGTTATGTTTGTTGCATGAAACAAAAATAGGCCGTGCCCGGCGGAGGTGAAATCGCCGGTTGCTGTGCGGGAATTGTTTTTGTGATAAAGAAGTCATATTCGTTAAAGCAATAAGTTATGAATTTCGCTGAAACATGTAATCGTATTTTTTGGAATACAACACAATATTATCATCGGTTCGACCAAGTCGATGCCCCGTTGGAAAATCCTTATTCGGAAGGGAGTATAGAATATTATCTGTGTTTGAAAAATTGGATCGATGTGGTTCAGTGGCATTTGGAGGATATTATTCGCAATCCCGAGATAGATCCCGAAGAGGCCTTAGCTATCAAGCGAAGGATTGATAAGTCGAATCAGGAGCGTACCGATTTGGTGGAAATGATCGATGATTATTTTTTACAAAAGTATGCCAACGTCGAGGTAAAAGCGGATGCAACCATCAATACGGAAAGTCCGGCTTGGGCCATAGACCGTCTGTCGATTCTTGCCGTTAAAATCTATCATATGCAACAAGAGGTAGAGCGTAAGGATGCCTCTCCCGAGCATGTCGCCAAATGCCGGGAAAAGCTGAGAATTTTATTGGAGCAACGAGCCGATTTGTCTATGGCGATCACCCAGTTGCTCGATGAAATAGAGTCTGGCAAGAAATATATGAAGGTTTACAAGCAGATGAAGATGTATAACGATCCGGCATTGAATCCGGTTTTATATAAAAAGTAATACACTTTTTATGCCTTATCGCAAAGTACTGATTATACGTTTGTCGGCATTGGGCGATGTCGCGATGACTATTCCCGTGGTTTATTCCGTATGCCGGGCTTATCCTGAAACCACATTCGTGATGCTTACTCAAAAAGTGGCTTCACAGTTGTTCATAAACGCTCCGAGAAATTTACAGGTTGTCGTCGCCGATGTCAAGGGAAGGCACAAGGGCTTTGTCGGGCTTTATCATCTGGCTCGGGAGGTTCGTCGGTTGTCCATCGATGCCGTAGCGGATTTGCATGATGTGTTGCGAACGAAGGTGTTGCGCTTTTTTTTCAAATTATGGGGGATTCGTGTTGCCGTAATCGATAAAGGACGGAAAGAAAAACAGGAATTAACGTCTCGCAGGGCGAAAGTGCTGCGTCCGCTCCGTTCCTCTTTCGAACGGTACGGCGAGGTTTTTGTTTCGCTCGGGTTTAGTTTTGTTCCTAACTTCGTCTCTTTGTATGATGAGGGTGTGGGTGACGAAGGATTGTATTCGGAGTTGACGCCCCCGAAATCTTCCGGAGAGCGTTGGGTAGGAGTGGCTCCGTTCGCTAAGCATAAAGGTAAGATTTACCCGCTCGACCGTATGGAAAAGGTCGTTTCGAAGTTATCGGAGGAAAGCCGAGTAAAGATTTTTTTGTTTGGATCGGGCGATCGGGAACGGAAGATTTTGTCCTTATGGCGTGAGCGTTATCCGGGAGTGATTTCTTTGGCGGACAAGCGTTATGGCTTTGCGGTCGAGCTGTCTTTGATGAGCCGTCTCGACGTGATGATTTCGATGGATTCGGCCAATATGCATTTGGCATCGTTGGTGGCGGTTCCGGTCGTTTCGGTTTGGGGAGCCACGCACCCGTATTGCGGTTTCTTAGGTTGGCGACAGTCGGATAGCGGCGTGGTTGAGTTGCCACTGGATTGTCGTCCTTGTTCTGTATTCGGCAATAAGCCTTGTTATCGAAAGGATTATGCTTGCTTGGAGATAGCCCCGGAAACTATTGTCGATCGCGTGAAAAGTTTAGAAACTCTAATAAAAGAGAAATAGGTTGAATACATTTTTCTTACATCGTTGAAAAAGCGTATTTTTATCATCATATTATTCAAGACCCGATGACCAGAAAATGAAACTTGTTCTGAATCCATCATATTGCCAGCTGCGAAATTTCGTACAAAAACTGCCGATTTCATTTCCTACGTTGGGTGATTGCATTTATAAAGCCAGAAACGAGCTTCGCAAGTTTTCTTATGAGGGGCAGTGGTATGTGGTGAAGAATTATAAAGTGCCGTTGTTTATCAATAGAATCGCTTATACTTTTTTCCGTCCCAGCAAGGCTTCCCGTGCTTATGAGTATGCGTTGAGATTGCGGTCTATGGGAATAGAAACCCCTGCCCCGGTCGCTTATATCGAACTAAAAAGCGGGGGACTTTTGCAGCATTCTTTTTTTGTGTCGGAAAATTGTTCTTATCCTCGTATGATGCGAGAATTCGAGGAGGGTGGTATTGCCGGACGTGAGGATATTTTGGATGCGTTCGCCGCTTTTACGGTAGATTTGCATAAAAAAGGGGTCTTGCATTTGGACTATTCTGCCGGAAATATTTTGTTCGACAGGCGGGAGGGAAGTGTCGTGTTTTCTATTGTCGACTTGAACCGTATGCGGTTTCTGCCGATGACTCCGAAAATGTGTTTGGCCAATTTCAACCGATTTTGCCGGGACGAGTCGGTCGTGCGATATGTTGTAGGCGTGTATGCCCGTTTACGAGGGTGGGACGAGGCTGCTTCCATAGAGGAGGCTCTGCGGGCGCACAGGGAGTTTTGGGCCAAGATAGAGCGAAAAGATGCTTTGAAATGTCGCCGGAAGAGACTCCGTTTTCTAAAATGAGAGGAAATAGTTAAGGTTCTATTCTTGTGCATGGCTCTAAAAAACTCCAATCGGCTTCTCGTAATCACAAAATAAATTGTTAAGTTTGTCGTTGAAATACGGTGAACGCAAGAGCCTGTGGAAAATAATCGATTCGACATAAGAGAGCAAAAAATTTCGGATACCGAGCGTGAGTTCGAGAAAGCTCTGCGTCCGTTGTCATTCGACGATTTTAACGGACAGGAGAAAATTATAGAGAACCTACGGGTTTTCGTCATGGCGGCGCGGATGCGCCAAGAGCCGCTCGATCATGTATTGTTGCATGGCCCTCCCGGATTGGGGAAGACCACACTCGCCAATATCGTGGCTAACGAGTTGGGGGTGGGTTTCAAAATAACGTCGGGGCCGGTACTCGACAAGCCCGGTGATTTAGCTGGATTGTTGACGTCGTTGGAGGAAAACGATGTGTTGTTTATCGATGAGATTCATCGTCTGAGTCCGGTAGTGGAGGAATATCTTTACTCGGCGATGGAAGATTTCCGTATCGATATTATGATCGACAAAGGGCCGAGCGCGCGTTCCATACAGATAGAATTGAATCCTTTTACGCTGGTGGGTGCGACTACCCGAAGCGGGTTGTTGACGAGTCCGTTGCGTGCCCGATTCGGGATAAACTGTCATTTGGAATATTACGATCATGCCGTATTGACTCATATTATAAAGCGGTCGGCCAAGCTGTTGTGCGTGCCTTGTACGCATGAGGCGGCTACCGAGATCGCTATGCGCAGTCGTGGAACGCCTCGTATCGGGAATGCCTTGTTGCGTCGTGTTCGTGATTTTGCCCAAGTGAAAGGGTCGGGGAGTATCGATTTGGAGATAGCACGGTATTCTTTGGAAGCGTTGAATATCGATAAATACGGGCTCGACGAGATCGACAATAAGATACTTTCGGTCATTATCGATAAATTCAAAGGCGGCCCCGTAGGGTTGACGACTATTGCGACGGCTTTGGGCGAGGATCCCGGAACGTTGGAGGAGGTATATGAGCCTTATTTGATTAAAGAGGGATTTATCAAGCGTACGCCCCGGGGACGCGAGGTGACCGATTTGGCTTATACCCATTTGAATCGGCGACGGATTTCGGAGCAGGGTACATTGTTTTAATTACGTATAAGCAGAGACGTATGGCCGGCATGAAGAGTTTGGCGAAAGATACCGCCATATATGGTTTAAGCAGTATATTGGGGCGGTTCTTGAACTGGTGTTTCGTTTTTCTTTATATCAACGTATTGAAAACGACCGCCGAGTATGGCATCGTGACCAATCTGTATGCTTATATGGCTCTTTTGTTGATTATCCTGACTTATGGCATGGAGACCGGTTTTTTCCGGTTTGCCAACGATAAGGAGGAGAAAGAGCCGCAGAGGGTCTATACTACCGGGCTTATTTCGCTGGCGACTACATCGACGTTGTTTTTTGTTCTTGTGTGGGTGTTTATAACGCCTTTGTCGAGGTTGTTGGGTTATCCCGAGCATGAGGATTATGTATTGATGATGGCGGCCATTATAGCCGTCGATGCTTTTACGGCGTTGCCGTTCGCTTACTTGCGTTATCGGCATCGTCCGATACGGTTCGCTTCGATCAAATTGTTTTCGATATTCCTGAACATAGCGTTGAATTTGTTTTTCATTCTGCTTTGCCCGTGGCTGTATGGTATTCACCCCGAGTGGATTTCTTGGTTTTTCGACCCCGATTTTTTGGTGGGATATATATTGGTCTCGAATGTCATCAGTTCGGGAGTTGTATTGTTGGTTTTGTTCCCAGAGATTTTCGGGATACGTTATCGGTTCGACCGGCATTTGTTGTCACGCATGTTGAAATATTCTTTTCCGTTATTAATATTGGGGATCGCCGGTATTATGAACCAAACCTTCGACAAGATGTTTTATCCTCAACTGGCAAGCAATCGCCCGGATGCCATGTCGGAACTCGGCATATACGGTGCGGTTTATAAAATAGCGATCGTGATGGTGATGTTTACACAGGCTTTTCGTTTTGCATACGAACCATTTATTTTTGCCCGAAATAAAGATGCCGGCGACGGAAATAAAAAGTCGTATTCGGATGCGATGAAGTATTTCATCATATTCGGGCTTTTCATCTTCCTCGCAGTGATGTTTTATATAGACCTCGTGCGGTTCTTTATGCCGGCGACGTATTGTACGGGATTGAAAGTCGTTCCTATTGTCATGCTCGCCGAATTGTTCTTCGGTGTGTTTTTCAATCTTTCTTTGTGGTATAAATTGACCGACCGGACACAATGGGGCGCTTGGTTCTCTTTGTTCGGTTTTGCCATTACGGCGATTATCAACATCGTGGGGGTTCCCCGTTTCGGATACATGGCTTGTGCTTGGGGGGCGTTCGTTTGTTATGCGAGTATGATGTTGGCCTCTTTTTTTATCGGGCAGCGTGTTTACCCGATACGCTATGATTTGAAGTCGGCTTTCCGCTATACACTGTTGGCGGTTGTGCTGTATGCGGTGGCGATGGTTGTCCCTATCGAATCCCTCTTTTTGCGTTTGGCATTCAGGACTCTGCTTTTGGGTGTGTTCTTGGTCTATTTGTTCCGTCATGATTTGCCGATGAACGAGGTTCCCGGGTTAAGACGTTTCGTGTCCAAGTTTTGAAAGAGCGGTTTTGAGTTTCCGGTATTTTAATAAAAGTAATTATGTCATTTCCCAAATTCGTTGATTCCGTCAAAAGGTTTTTGACTCATTATCTTGATATGAGTCAAGACAGGGAAGAAGAGGCGGCTTCGGTAGAAGCGATTCGCGCAGGAGTGGAGTTTAAGGGTTCTACGATTCTTATTTTGGTATTCGCGATATTTATCGCTTCGTTGGGATTGAATACCAATTCGGCCGCTGTGATTATCGGCGCTATGTTGATTTCACCTCTGATGGGTCCCATCATGGGTATCGGATTGGGGTTAGGTATCAATGACTATGAGTTGATAAAACGTTCTTTTCGGAATTTGGCAGTCGCAACGTTGTTCAGTGTGATAACGTCGACTATTTACTTTTGGGTTTCACCCCTGAATGAGGCCCGAAGCGAATTACTCGCTCGTACTTCGCCGACTATCTACGATGTGTTGATCGCTTTTTTCGGAGGATTGGCGGGTATCGTGGCGATATCGTCCAAACAAAAAGGAAATGTTTTACCCGGTGTCGCCATTGCCACGGCGTTGATGCCGCCGTTGTGTACGGCGGGATTCGGGTTGGCTACCGGTAATTTCTATTATTTTTTCGGAGCGTTTTATTTGTTTTTCATCAATTCGGTTTTTATTGCGTTCGCAACGACTTTGGGCGTGAAGTTAATGAAATATTCGAAGAAGGAGTTTGTGGACGATGAACGACGCAAGAAGGTGGAACGAATGGTGTATACCATTTTGATACTGACTATGGCTCCGAGTATTTACCTTACTTACAATATGGTGAAAGAGAACTTTTTCGAGGTCGCAGCATCCCGCTTTGTTTCCCAGAATTTCAATTATGCCGATACTCAGGTTTTAAGTAAAAGTGCTGTGACGGAGCACGGAAAGCACATCATACGCGTCTCTTTGGTAGGAGCCGAAATCCCGAAAGATTCCATAGCTGTGGCACAGGCGAGATTGCCCCAGTATGGATTGGGCGGTGCTATATTGGAGGTTCGTCAAGGGTATGGGCAAAATCAAGCGGATATAAGTACTTTGAGCAGTGTGATGTTTAAAGATATTTATTTGCATAATCAAGAGCAGATAGCTCGCCAGCAGAAAACGATAGATTCTTTGGAAAATCTGGCATCGCATTACCAACAATATGATTCTGTGGGGGTGGAAGTCGCTCCTGAAATAAAGGTTCTTTTCCCTAATGTTACCGATATTGCCATTTCGAAAACGATTTTCAGCCGTATCGATACGGAGGCGAGAGACACGACAACTCTTGCTGTGGTGCGTCATTCCAAAGTCTTTTCTTTGTCGGAGCAAAAAAGATTCAAGGAGTGGTTACAGGCTCGTTTAGGGACAAAGAAAGTACAACTTGTCATTGAAAAATAAGGGGACAAAATAAATTTCCTTGCGGAAACACCCCGTAATGTTACGGGACACGGCAGGGAGAGAGGGTGATGCCCTAATCCATTTCCTCTGCTGTGGTCTTTTTAACCCCTCCGTCCTATGGACACCTCCCCTATATTTTGTGTTTCAAAACACAGGGGAGGAGGACTGAAATGTCACGCAATACCATAGAGTACGAAAGGGAAGGAGGTGCTCCTTTGTTTTTAACAGCTTTATTTTTAGCAGAACTTGTCTAAACGGTCGAGTGCTTCTTGTGCAAAACTATATCCTAAGTCGAGCGCTTTTCGATACAGTTCTTTGGCTTGTTTATAATCTTTTTCCACACCTAATCCGTTTTCGTAAACTTCTCCCATTAACATATATGCTCGTCCGTATCCTTGCTCTAAACAGGGTTTTATGATTTCGTATGCTTTTTGCGGGTCTTGTACTGTTCCTAATCCGTGGAATATCATTCTGGCTAAGTCGATTCGAGCCGGTTCGTTCCCTCTTTCGATGGCTTGTATAAAGAGTTTTTCGGCTCTTTTGTAGTCTTTGGGCAGACCGTTTCCATCGAGATAATTGCAAGCCAAGTACCACATGGATTGGTTGTCTCCTAATTCATGCCCTCTGATGTATAACTTGTTGGCTAATTCTATATTTGGTGCAGTGCCTTCGCCTCTTTCATAGAGTAGTCCTAACAGACTGCATGCATCCGGATAGTTCGCATCATAAGCCATTTGTAAATAGTCCAATGCCAATTTGGGGTTACGGGGAATACCCTCGCCGTAATAATACAGACGTCCTAAGTGATACATGGCCCATGCGTTGCCTTTATCGGCTGCTTTCTTCAAATAGAATGCTCCCATAGCATTGTTTTGTGTTACGCCTTGTCCCAAAAGGTATAAAAGAGCCATACCTTTTATTGCATTGATTTCGTTAACGTCGACTCCTTTTTGATAGTATCGTTTCGCTTCGGCATAATCGATAAGTTCTTCCGGTCCGGTTCGATAGATATCTCCGATGAAACTCAGTGCGTAGGTATAGCCCATTTGGACCGCTTTTTTCAAATATTGTAATGCTTGTTCGGGATCTTGTATTTCTTCGGGTCCGTTCCAATATAAGAATCCGACATTAAAGAAACCATAAACACTATCGAGTGCCGCGGCTTTTTTATATAGTTCCAGAGCTTTGGCTTGGTTGATTGCCATTCCTCTGCCGTAGAAATACATGTCTCCTAGTTCGTTGAACGATTCGGCATGGTTTCTTTGCGTTAAATAGGAAAAATAGGCGTAAGCCGTTTTGAATTGGGCTTTTTCCAATGCATTTTTAGCATCTTTGTATAACTCTTCGTCTGACTTGTCTTGGGGTATTTCAATATCTGTTATGGTCTCGTCCACCAAATTTTTTTGGAGTTGTTCCATCCACTCCCGGGCTTCTTCATAACCTTGTTCGATAGCTTTACGGTAATAGTTCATCGCCTTTTGAGTGTCTTTTTCGAGTTGTCCGATACCATCGGTATGAAGCCTTCCCAACCAATATGAGGCCTTCCCATATCCCTGTTCCGAGGCTGCCGTAAAGCAAGATATGGCTTTCGTCAGGTTTGCCGGTATTACTTCCCCGAAAAGATATAATTCTCCCATCTTGTTGATGGCGGCGAGAATACCGTTGTCGGCGGCTAATTGGAAGTATTTGACGGATAATTCGAGATTTTGAGCCATTCCACTTTCGTTATCTTCGAATAATAATCCCAGCCGATACGTGGCTTGATGGTTTCCGCGTTTGGAGGCTTCGGTGAGCAATTCGATTTCCCGAGGTATGTCGACCTGTAATCCTCCTTTACCGTTGTGGAGGTAGTAGCTGATTCGGAACATTGCATTCGTGTTGCCCAATTCGATAGCTTTTTGGAAATAGTGCACGGCTTTTCGTTCGTTGCTCTCGGTTTCTTCGTCATTCATGTAGGTTCCTCCCAAGAAGTTGTATGCCATGCCGGTTTCGTCTTGTTCGGCAGCTCGTTCATAATATCTACGGGCGAGGTCGATATTGAGCGGAACTCCCAATCCCGATTCGTAAATCAATCCGATATGAAGCAATGTATCGGTGTCTTTGGGATTGTATTCGATGTATTGCAGGTAGTAGTCCAACGCTTTGCGATTGTCCTCTTCGGTTTCCAACGAATAGTAATATCGAGCCAAGTCCCGGGTTGCCGCTTTGTAATTCTGCTCAACCGCCAAGCGGAACATGGAAAGTCCTTTTTCAATGTCCCGGGGAATATCGGAAGACCCTTTCATGAGTATGAATCCGCAACTGTATGAACCATATCCAGATCCGTTTTGAGAGGCTTTCAAAAAATATTCATATGCTTTGCCCATATGTTTAGGGGCCAATTCTCCATTAAAATAGAGGTCTCCCAAATCGTTCAGGGCTTGAACATATCCTAAATTCGCCGATTGGGATAGAAGGTTGATATATTTTTCTGTTTCTTTGTCGGCAAGGGCTTGTTGAGCTTCTAAATAGGCTTGTCGGGCGAATGGGTCGATGTCTTTTTCTTCTTCCGATTCGTGATCCATGCGGTTCAAAAGTTGGAAAGCGCTTTCATTTCCCATAGCGGCGGCTTGACTGAGATATTCCTGAGCCTTTTCTTTGTCGGGGAGCGTTCCTTGTCCTTTCCAATACATAAAGCCTAATGAATAGAATGCATAAGGATAACCTTCGTCACACGCTTTCTGGTAATATTCCATTGCTTTCTGGTAATCTTGTCGGACACCTTTCCCTGCATAATACATGTCTCCCAGTTCGGTCAAAGCTCTGCTGTGTTTTGTTTCGGCAGCTTTTTCGTACCAATAGAACGCTTTTTCATAGTCGATGGTCAATCCGTCTTCATAGGAGTACATGTCGCCTAAATTGCACATTGCGTCCGGCATATTTTGTTCTGCCGCTTTGGTGAACCAGTTGGTGGCTCTGACCGGGTTTGCATTGACATACCACCCGAAACGGTATGCACGTCCCATGTAGTTTTGGGCAAAGGAGTATCCGCTTTCCGCGGCTTGTTGTATGAGGTTGAATCCTTTCTCTTCTTCTCCCGATATTTCTTTATTGATAATTAGCTTCCCAAGATTATACAAACAAGAAGGAATGCCGGCTTGTGCTCCTTTTTGATACCAATCGGCAGCTTTCAGGATATTTTTTTGTACTCCGTCTCCTTCTTCATAGATTAATCCCAGAGTGAACACACATGTCGGTTCGTCGCTTTTTGCTCCCATTTCATACCATTTTATGGCTTCTTCCTTATTCATGGGCATACCGTAACCGTTATCTTTCATGAATGCCATTTCTCCTATGGCCATGATGTTGTTTTGTGCTGCCGAGTTTTTATAATAGGAGAGAGCTGTATCGTAATTTTGTTCTACGAATGTCCCGTTTTCATACATGTTGCCTAACAAGTATTGGGCATATGAATTCCCGCTTTCGGCTGCTTTGGAGAACCAGTCGAAAGCCTTTTCGTAATTGCGCTCATTCAGTTTTCCCCGATAGTAGACTTTTCCTACGATGGTTTGAGCGAAGGCAAGATTTTTTTCTGCGTAGGGTAGGAATGTTTCTAAAATTCCGGGCCATAGTTGATACCCTTTTACTTTGTTGCAAAGAATGTCGCAAAGGAGATTTTGAGCTTCGGTGTTGTTTGCGGCGGCTAATTTCAGAAGGATATCCGATGCTTCTTTGTATTTGTGATTCCGGTATAGTCTGATGGCTTCTTGATAAAGTGCGGGGTTTACTCCTGTCGGGTGTGCCGCCGTCGTTTTATCGGTAATTTTCGTGTCTCGGTTTTCGATATTTCCAGTAACTGTTTTACTGTCGGGCATGACAGACGGTTTAATCGAATTTTCGGTTTGCCGGGTGCTTTCGTTCAGCAAAAGAGTTTCGAGCACTTGGTCGATTTTGGCATCGATGATGTTCAATATGCTCGTAATCATGTGGTCCCATTGTGCTTTATCGTTGAGATAGTTGCAAAGCGGTTGTGCCTCGGAAGGGTGTATTTGCCTTTGATATATCCAGTCGATTATTCGTTTCGATTTTTCGGTAATGTTTCCGATGAGTAGAGGAACGATTTTCATATCGTTTTTTTCTACTTGCTCTTTAATCCAAACGAGTTCTTTGTTTACGATATAATCCGAGGATACGAAACTTTCGCTAATCAGCAAAATGGCAATGTGTGATTGAACGATGTGATTGTGTATTTCTTCGTCCCATTTTTCGCCGATAACCAATCCTTCATCGAACCATATTTCTGCATCCGGACTCGTGTGTCGTCTAATTCGAGGTATCAGATGAATGTTTCCCGGACCTTCCAGTACCCACTCTTTGTCTTCGTGGGCATAACTGATAAAAATATGCGCTTTTGCCATGATGATAAAATTTCTGTGTTACGTGGTATAAAATTATTTTATGATATCTTCTTTTACAAAGATAGTCTTTTCGGAGAATCGGTCTGTATTTCGATCGAATGTTATATAACACAAAAGGCAGCTTAGCTGCCTTTTGTGTATCTTATTTTTTATGGGTTATTGAGTGACTTTGTTTATGAATACTAATCCCGAGGTATCGTTTCCTTTCTCTCCGCAGGCTTCTACTTCTATGAAAAAGGGAGTACCGGCTTCGAAGGAATCGACGGTAAAGCGGTAGGTCGCTATGGGGGAATCGGCATTTATCAGAACCGATTGCGGAACTTCGGCGAGGAGTTCGTCTCGCTTGTAAAGTTTCAATGTGCCTAACCGGAACGGGGTTTCACCTTTTGTGTAGATGAACGATACCGTATATGTGCCATTGCCTGATATTTTGCCTGTACATTCGAATCGCCAAGGAGTTAGATAGGGCTGTACGTTCAAGGGTTTCCATTCGGCTGTATATTCACCGTACTGTTTATAGCCCGAATAGTCGGGGGCGAAATAAATGGGCAGCGAATAGTGACGGGGATTTACTACGGTGATAGCCCGGAAGTCGCTTTTGTCATTGACGGTTACCGGAGTGGTGTAAAGGGGGGAATGAACCGTAGGATAGGAGCCGTCGGTGGTATAGCGAATGTCGGCATCGGCGACGGCCGGAGATAATGTAAATTCTATTGCACCGGTAGCAGTCGGATTCATCTGTTCTATGATGGGTTCCGGTACACGGTAATGGCAATTTTTGAAGTCGAGTCGATTGAAATGGTGACTCAACCGGCAACGGAAGTCGGAATAATTGCGGTCGGATTGTCGACACCATGCCACTTCTGAAAGAGCTAACAGACGGGGGAAAGTGAAGTATTCGGCATAGTTTTCGGAGCGATTTTCATTCAGATAATCTATCTCTTGCAATACAGTGCCGTGAATAAATTGGTCGCTCCAAAAGCAGCCTTGTACTCCTAATACGGTCGATTCGGGAGAGTAGTCGTTGATTTCCATGCTGTAACATTTTTCGAGAGAGATAGGCGGCATCCAAGTGGCGGCTTTCACTTCTCCCGGGGTACGGCTTTCGGGGAAGTCGAAATACATGTGCGTGGCGGGTGTCAGAATAGCTTTATGTCCGCGCTGCGTAGCAAGAAGGGTGTCCCTGACATTGTGCCAAATAAGCCCGACAACAGGGGTTTTGACATCACCTCGCAAAAAGATTTCTTCCCACCCTACAACGGTACGATTTTTTTCTTTCATCATTTCGGCTACGACGTTGGTAAGGTAACCTTGCAGTTCAGAAGCCTTTTTCAATCCTTCCCGCTTCATCACTTTTTGGCAGTCGGGACATTCTTCCCAACGAGTGTAAACGGCTTCATCACCCCCTATATTGATGTATGAGGAAGGGAATAATCGAACGGTTTCGTCTAATACATCTCGTAAAAATTGCAGGGAAGATTCTTTGCCGACACAAAGCAGATCGCGGCTGATGAAATGTTGTGTGGGGACTTCGTGTTGCAGGCCCGTGCAACTGAGCCACGGATAGGCAACGACGGCAGACAGAATGTGAGCCGGAAATTCGATTTCGGGAATGATTTCCACGTTACGGACTTGTCCGTAAGCGATCAGTTCTTTTATGTCTTCTTGGGTGTAGAATCCTCCCAAACGGTTGTGATCGGGACCTGCCCATGCACCCACCTCGGTCAGACGGGGATATTTTTTGATTTCCAATCGCCAGCCGGAGTCATCAATCAAGTGGAATTGCAGTTTGTTTAACTTGTACATGGCCATCATGTCGATGTATTTTTTCACGAACTCTTTGTCGTAGAAATAACGAGCCACGTCCAGCATCATGCCTCGCCACGGGCGATTGGGAGCATCGTATATCGTTACGGCGGGGGCGATCCATTCCACTCCATGCTGCCGTTTGTCGCTGTACACTTGGGGCGGAAAGAGTTGCAGCAGCGTTTGTATGCCGTAGAATATGCCGCCTGCGTCCCGGCCGGTCAGTGAGATTCCTTTGGGCGTTACGTCCAGTCGGTAGCCTTCCGGTTTATCTACTTTTTCGGGGTTTAATGTCAAGAGGATAGTGGCTTTGCGGGCATCTTTTTTCAGTTTCAAATCCCAGCCGGTGGATTGACCGAGCACTTGCTGTAAGTATTCGGCTTGTCCTTGAAGAGCGGCATCGTAACCGATCGTGGATTTGGGGGAAAGCCGGAAATTGCCCGATGTCTGTTCTACGTGAACGGGTTTCGGAATGATTTCGATTTCGTTAGCGTTTGTTGCCCATGTAGCGGGTAGATGGCAGGCTATCGCAAGTATAACAGCCCAAGTTTTCTTACACATTGTACGGTAGGATTTCATAAGCACTTTATTTTTTTCATGGTTTTGCCTCTTGTCGAGGGGTGATGATAATGTTCATGTGATTATAAAAACAGATACTTTATAGCGGTGTGCATAAATCTCTATAAATGCAGATACTATTCAATAAAGCAAAGTTAGGAAAATTTGTGGAATAAATGGGTAAAGCGGATTAAGATTTTAACTTAATATGTGCTTATTTAATGTGTGGGTTCTTTGAAAAAGAGAAATGATTCTGCTGGTATTTTTTGTTGAATTTCCACGATAGTTATTCAAGACAGTAATTGTCAAATTATTACAGTCGTGTTTTTAGATGGCAAAGAGGATAGCAGGGAGGGTTTTACAAATATCTTATTTAAAAGTCGGCATTAACGGGACAGCAAAATCTTCGATTGATGTAATTATTGGTTTGAGTTTTCAATTTTGCTAAGTTTCTACTCCTAGAAGAAGATATAAGTAAATTGGAATATAAATTTTGTTATTCTAATTTTGTGAAGAAATTTGGAATAATAGAATGCTTATTCTAATTTTGCATTTAAATTAATGATAGATATGATCCAACTCGATAAATTCTTGGCCGGACACTATGAGGAAGGCTATGGTTACAAATATTTTGTTCCCAATCTCATAAATGATGCTTGGGAATGGAAAGATTCTCTAATAAACCATCTATTAGAGAAAGCTGCATTGCGATTAGGAGAACTTAATTCATTTTCGCGCTTAGTTCCTAATATTGATCTATTTATACAACTGCACGTAACAAAGGAAGCGGTTATTTCCAGTCGTATTGAAGGCACGCAGACTCGTATGGATGAGGCATTGCTTCCGGAGAACGAAGTGAAAATTGAACGGCGTGATGATTGGAAAGAAGTACGGAATTATATAAAGGCTCTTAATGAGGCAATTTCTTGTTTGGAGAAACTGCCGATTTCAAGTCGTCTGATAAAGACTACTCACAGATTGTTACTGGATAGCGTACGAGGCGAACATAAACTTCCCGGTGAGTTTAGAAACAGTCAAAACTGGATTGGAGGAAAGTCGCTTGCTGATGCCAAGTATATTCCGCCAACACACCAATTGGTAGGTGAACTTATGGGAGATTTGGAAAAATTCCTCAATAATGATCAAATTCAGTTGCCTGCATTATTGAAGATTGCAATTGCTCATTATCAATTCGAAACGATTCACCCATTCTTGGACGGCAATGGAAGAATCGGACGTCTGCTAATCACATTATTCCTTGTAAAAGAAGGGTTATTGGAGAAACCTTTGCTTTATTTGTCGACATTCTTTGAGACCCCAAAAGATTTATATTATGATAATCTTTCGGCTATACGTACAAAGAATGATATGGCACAGTGGATAAAATACTTTCTTGTAGGTATTGAGCAGACTGCTTCTTTGGCGGTAGAGACGCTTTCATCAATATTAGAATTTAAAAATGAAACGGAGAATTTGATTAGGGGAACATATAGAACTCGTTCAACAAATGCCATCATTGTATTTCATCGTTTACTTGAAAACCCATATACCACTATCGATCAGGTAGCTTCTTTATGTGGCATAACCTTCACATCGGCAAGTACTTTAGTAAAACTGCTTGTTAAAGACGGTCTATTATTTGAAATAACAGGTCAAAGTAGAAACAGATTGTTTGTATGCGAGCAATATCTTAATTTATTCAGGTAGTTAAAGTATAGGAAGAGGTACGTGTTTAATGAAGTTACAAGTACATTATAGCTAAATAAACTATTCTAAAAACACCCCATGGGGTGTTTTTAGGTTTTTACTTATAAGCGAAAAAAACTACCCTATAAAAAGGTGGCTTTTTATAGTTGTCGGATTATCAGTGCTTTTAATTCAAGCCTGAATTAATATTCTTCCTCGTTGAAGAAGAAGTCTTCTTTGCTGGGGTAATCGGGCCAAATATCTTCGATGCATTCGTAGGTTTCCCCCTCGTCTTCCATCTCTTGCAAGTTTTCAATAACTTCGAGAGGCGCCCCGGAACGCATAGCGTAGTCAATCAATTCCTCTTTTGTCGCAGGCCAAGGTGCGTCTTCGAGTTTCGATGCTAATTCTAATGTCCAGTACATAGTGATAAAAATTTAACGTTAAGTCCTCCTATAAAATTTTCGCAAAAGTAATTTATTTATTTTCATTTACAATCTTTATCCCAGAAAATTTCGTCTTGTTTTGCAGTGTAATTGTTAAACCTTGCTAAAACAAAGAAGTAGTCTGATAGACGATTGATGAATTTCATGATGTTTTCATCGACTAAAACTTCTTGGGCTACTTGGCAGATGCGGCGTTCGGCTCGACGGCAAACGGTTCGACAGACGTGCGCTTGGGCGGCAGCGACGGTTCCGCCGGGTAGGAGGAACGCATGGAGTGGAGGAACGGTCGCATCCAGTGTGTCGATGCGGTTTTCTATCCGGGCGATGTCTTCGGGACAAAGGCGGCTGGCTTCTCGGAGTTGTGTGAAGGACGTGTCGGTGGCGAGGTAGGAGCCGATGACAAAGAGTTTATTTTGAATGAAGAGGAGCAGGGCATCGTCTTCGGACCGATTTCCTGTTTGTCGAAGGAGTCCTATGTGGGCATTGAGTTCATCGACGGTTCCATAGGCTTCGAGCCTCGGATCGTTTTTGGTGGTACGTTGTCCTCCTACTAACGATGTCGTGCCTTTATCTCCGGTCATTGTGTACAGGTTGCTTTTTTTCATATCTTCGTTTTTGGGTATTAACGGTTATATTGTTCGAGAAGTTCGCAACAGGTTTTGGCGTCCGGTACGATGTGGTAAATATCCGGCCGGTCGTACCGCAAGAAGTTTTCTTTGCGCAGCAGTTCTATTTGCTGAATCAATGGGTTGAACAGGCCTTGTGTGTTACAGATGATAACGGGTTTGTCGTGTGTGCCGAGCATTTTTGTCGTGAGGGCATCGAAAAGTTCGTCGATAGTCCCTATTCCGCCGGGAAGGGCCACGAGTATGTCGCCTCGCTCGATGAGCAGCCGTTTGCGTTCACCCAGGCTTTCGGTTGTGACGAGGCCGGTGGGTTGTTGACTGGATCGACCCATTTCGGCGATGTGGCGGGTGATAATGCCGAGTACTTGGCTTCCATTGTCGCGGACTTCCTTAGCGACGATTTCCATGAGGCCTCCGTTGGCTCCTCCGTATACTAATGTCTTGTGGTGTGTCCCTATCCATTGTCCTACTGTTTCGGCTTCGTTTTTATATATCGGAGCGACCGTGTCTGATGCAGAACAGAAAATGGTAATGTTTTGCATGTGTTTCTGTTTTTCTTTCAAAGGTAATGAAAATTCGGTATAACTCAATAAACTTGTTTCTCTTCTCGACTTGCACTATTTTTGCATGCTGCGAAAATAGGCTGCGTCTCGGTATAACCAAGTGAACTTGTTCTTGCTCTTGACTTGCGCTATCTTTGCACCTCCTTAACACAGGGATATTTTATGGAAGAATTTCAAACACATACTTTACCGAACGGTCTCCGTCTGATTTACCGACCGACGCAATCGGCGGTTTCGTATTGCGGATTTACTGTCAATGCCGGGACTCGCGACGAGGACGAGGATTACAGCGGATTGGCTCATTTTGTGGAACATACGATTTTCAAGGGGACGACTCATCGGCGTGCTTCGCATATTTTGAACCGCATGGAGGTTGTCGGCGGTGAATTGAATGCTTATACGTCGAAAGAGGAGACGGTGGTGTATTCTGTTTTCCCCGGCGCTCATCTGGCTCGTGCCATGCAGTTACTCGGCGACCTTGTCGCAGATTCTCAGTTCCCGGAGAGAGAGTTGTGCAAGGAGCGCGAGGTCGTCGTCGACGAGATAAACTCTTATCGGGATACGCCTTCGGAGTTGATTTACGACGAGTTCGAGTCATCTCTTTTCGAGGGGTGTTCTTTGGGCCGGAATATTTTGGGAGACGTGGATTCTTTGACTCGAATCACATCGGACGTCGCCCGTCGTTTCCTGACGGATTATTATACGCCCGAAAATATGGTATTCTTTTTTATGGGTTCGACATCTTTCAATCGGGTGAGGGGGCTGGCGGAGCGCTATTTCGGTCATTTATGCCGTCCTAAGAAAGAGTTGTCTCGTGGGTTGAAACCATTTGTCGAGTCTTTTTCCCGGACGGTGAGCCGCGATACTCATCAGTCGCACGTCATTATAGGGGCGAGGGCGTATGATTTGTTCGACAAACGTCGCCGTCCGTTACTGTTGTTGAATAATTTATTGGGTGGCCCGGGCATGAATAGCGTGTTGAATGTGAGCCTCCGGGAAAAGAGAGGGTATGTCTATACGGTGGAGTCGTCCGTGACTTCGTATACCGATACGGGACTTTTTACAGTTTATTTCGGGACGGATCATCGTTATGCTCAGCGATGTATCGATTTGGTGAAAAGGGAGTTGAAAAGGGTTCGAGAGCAAAGGCTTTCGCCGGCGAAGTTGGCTGCGGCCAAACGTCAGTTTATGGGGCAGATAGAGGTTTCTACCGATCATTCGGAGAATGTGGCGTTGGCTTTGGGAAAGAGTTTCCTCCGTTACGGTCGTTTCGATTCTTTGGAGGAGATTGCGTCTTTGATGGAGCGGATTACGGCCGACGATATTTTGGAAGTCGCTAACGAGTTGTTGTCAGAGGATCGTTTGTCTATGTTAATTTATGAGTAAGGCGTGGTTAATTTTTACAATTTCGGGCAGATGAAGTGTGGAGTTTTTGTATATTCGTATTTTCAAATATTATATTTTGAATGAAAATAGGTAATCTCGATTTTGGCAAGTATCCTTTGTTATTGGCTCCGATGGAAGATGTCACGGACGAGTCTTTCCGTTTGATGTGTAAGGAATTCGGAGCCGATATGGTCTACACGGAGTTCGTGTCGAGCGATGCTTTGGTAAGGAATATCAACAGTACCATGCGGAAATTGAGCATACAGGATGCGGAGAGGCCTGTCGCCATACAGATTTACGGACGTTTTGTCGATGCTATGGTCGATGCGGCTCGTCGTTGCGAGGAGGCTAATCCCGACGTATTGGATATAAACTTCGGCTGTCCGGTAAAAAAGGTAGCCGGCAAAGGCGCCGGAGCCGGTATGTTGAGGGATATCCCGTTGATGTTGAAAATTACCCGGGCCGTGGTCGATGCCGTGAAAATACCGGTGACGGTAAAAACGAGGTTGGGTTGGGACCATGATTCGAAGATTATCGTCGATTTGGCCGAGCGGTTACAGGATTGCGGCATTGCTGCTTTGACCATACACGGACGTACGCGCAGCCAAATGTATACGGGCGAAGCCGACTGGACTTTGATCGGAGAGGTAAAAAACAATCCTCGCATGCGTATCCCCATTATCGGAAACGGAGATGTGACGATTCCCCAAATTGCCAAAGAGCGATTCGATCGTTACGGGGTCGATGCCGTTATGGTGGGTCGGGCGAGTTTCGGTTGTCCGTGGATTTTCAAGGAGATGAAATATTATTTGGAGACGGGCGAGCTTTTACCTCCTCTTTCGATCCACGAGAAGATGTCGGTTTTGAGGAGGCAGTTGCGTGAAAGTGTGGCCCGGTTGGACGAACGCCGGGGCATATTGCATATTCGCAGACATTTGGCGGCGACGCCTTTGTTTAAAGGCATTCCTAATTTCAGGGATACTCGCATAGCCATGTTACAAGCGAATACGGTCGATGAATTGACTGCTATTCTCGATAAGATAGAATGTGATATTTTACCAGAACAAATATAAAAAAGAGAGATATGAAAAAGGTGTGGAGTATATTGGCGGTTTTATCGATGTCTCTTACCGCATTGCAGGCAGTAGAAACTTCTGTGAAACAGCTTTCGGTAGATGATTTTTATAAGATGAAGGTATATAATAATTTCGATGTGTCTTATCGTCAGAGTGCCGATTCGGCCGGTGTTATCGTGATAATGGCATCGACCGAGGATATTTCTCATGTCGAATGTGTATCGAAAAAAGGTCAGTTGACGATTAAGTATAAAGGTTCGTCGGATAAAGAGCAGATGCAGGGTGCTATTATCGTTTATTCCACGGCTTTGGAGTATGTCGAAAATAATGGATTGGGATCGATACAGATTGTTTCGCCTATATCGGGAGCGGCGTTTCAGGCCAAAGTACTGGGAAACGGTTCTATTTCGGCTCCTCAAATCGATTATGGCATTGTAAAAGCATCTGTATTGACCGGCAAAGGAAAAATTTCGCTGACGGGTAAATGCCGAGAAGCCGAGCTTTCTGTGACCGGGGCAGGGCAGATAGAAGCCGATAGATTAACCGCCCGCGATGTAACCTGCCGAATCCGGGGGGTAGGAGTAATCGGGTGTCATGCTACCCAGAAATTGACGGCAAAGGCTACCGGAAACGGTGAAGTGTATTATCGAGGGACCCCCGAAATCAAGAAACTCTCTCTGGGAGAGTTATCTGTCCGTTCGTTGGAGGGGAAATAAGTTGCGAAGGTTTTATTTGTATCGGGCGTGATCGCTTTCTACCAGTGTGAATGCCGAGCCTTTCCTGATCGATTGATGAATGTAGTCTTCGGAAATACGGTCGTATTGAGGATTGATTTGGAAATGTCCGTCCGGGTCTATTAACCCGTATACTGTTCCGGTTTGTACCACGGCCAAGCCATCGAAAAACGGAAATGCTTTGGAAAATTGCCGCTTTATTTTCCATTCGCCTTTACGGTTTATATAACCCCATTTCCCTCGTATTTTGACAGGGGCCAAGTCTGGGTTTCCAAAAGATTCACTGTCTTCGAATCGTGGTTCGATAAATATGTTTCCTTTGTTGTCGCACCACCCCCATTTTTTATCTTTCTTTATCCGAAAGGTATTCCCGTCGGAGATGAGAGCATCGCATTCGATCGTCCACAAAGTATCGCCTTTGGTATCGATGACTTGAAACAGTCCCGATTTGGCGGACCGGACAACCGCATGCCCTTCTTTTGAGAAAGACTCGGCCGACGAGAATTGCGCCGGTATTCGTTCAATCCCTTTGGAATCGATATACCCCCATAGATTTTGCTCGTTTTTAACTGCGGCAAGACCCGATGAGAACGGTTTTACATCTTTATAGAGCGGTTTAATAACGGGTGTTCCCGATTTGTCGATAAATCCCCATCGTTCTCCTTTTTTCTCTTTTTGGGCGAAAGCTGCCATTCCTTCACAAAAAATCATGACCTTCGAAGCGCGGGTGAGAGTTAGTTGCAGTCTCCCTTTCGTATCTATGGCGCAAGGGGCTTCGTCGGGTCGTACTACCCAAGCCCGGTTTTCGTTGAAGATAGTTGCCCGGGTATATACCGCCGGATATTGAAGTTCACCGGAATCGTCGATATATCCCCATTTTTTATCCGATTGATTGCATATTAGCGCCATATTGTCGTAAAACAGGGTGGCATCGGAATATGTTCCGGTAAAATGCAAATTGTCTCCATGGTCTATGTATTGACAGGAATCTTCGCTAAACACAGGTATGTATTTGGTATCGGACAGGAAATGAGAATCTTGTCCTCCGCATTGACAAAACAAGAAAATGCATGCAGCAGGTATGACATGGAAATATTTCATGGCGAATATGTTTATTCACCGATTAAGTATAATATCATCTATGATATTTTTATCGGCGGAAGTTTATCGTAGGTTTCGATATATCGGCTTCTCTTTTCTGCGATAATATCTTTTATCGCGATGAGGATACCGGACTCTTCAACGTTCCCGAATTCGTCGTTAATGGCCGTACCAAACATTTTCATCGTGGGAGATAATCCCATATAGGCGTTGACTAACGGCGGAATGTTGTACCCGAGTTTGCGTACTTCTTGATTTAGAATTTTGTAGTCTTCTTTAAAGTCGTCATAAATGAACAATTTGCTCATTTTTTCTTCGTCGGTGTCGGTTTGTAACGGGTGTTTAGGCCAAACGAGACGATCGGGGTCGGGAAAATGTTTGTTCAAAAAATAGAGTATCATGTTTCGCCCCTCTTGAGAGTAAGTGGGGTACATGGTTACTTTCCCGAAAAAGTATTCTATTTGAGGATAATCTACGGTCAGCGCTCCTAATCCGTCCCAAAGGTTATCGAGAGCGAATAATCCTTTCGCTCCGGCTCTCGAAGATTGGTATTCGAGCGTAACGAAAGAACGGCCTAACTCGATTGTATGGGGCAGATAATCCTGTAAGAACTTCTGAGAAAATTCAAACAAATGAGATGTTGCGATACGGGGTCGCCCCATTTCGTCGTTACGAATATTTTCTCCTACGATGAAACGGTATCCTCCTATGATTTCTTCGGCATCGGGATTCCATACGATGAGTTGTTGGCAAGGCGGGTCCATAGTATCGAATTCGTCTATGTCGAGCGGTAATCCAGTGCCGCCTCCGGGGTAACGGAATGCTATTTCGCGCAACCTCCCGATTTCTCTCATAACATTGGGAGCATTATTGCAATCGATGATATATATTTTATTTCCGCCCTTGCGAGTATCCCGCATAAATCTGTCCGGGGTTAGTTCTGCTTTGATAAGTTCTTTATCAACGGGCGCAATAATGGGTTCCATGCTATTGATTCTTTTTTATCTGGTAGACTTTTTCTTTAACGATTTGGGCCCATTCTTGCAAACTTTTCGATTTATCGAAAGTTTGCCACGGGATAGGTTTGCCAATGTATATGTCGAATGTCTTGTTTTTGCTGTTAAACATTTCGTCGGGCAAATATATCAATTCTATATTAAATTTTAATCCGATACATTTACGTATTTGCGCAAAACGATAAAAAAAAGTGGAATTTCGTCCTTCGAAGTAGATGGGAATGATGTCTCGTTGAGATTGAACGGCCTTGGCGATAAATGTTTTTTTCCACTCCAAATCTTTTATTTTCCCGTGTTGCAGCCGAGAGCACAAGCCTGCCGGGAAAATGAGCATCTGCTCGTCCGATTCATAAGCATTATTGATTTGCAGACTGGATTCTTTGGCTTGGGAACCGTACTTGTTGATCGGTAGAAACACCGGCGCCAAAGGTTTGATATGCATGAGAAGATCGTTGACGAGAAATTTAATTTTTCCGCTGTAAAAATGTCCGAAGAAACGAATGAGCGCAACTCCGTCAAGGGCTCCCAACGGGTGATTCGATGCAAAAATGAAACGACCTTCGGGCGGGATATTTTCTTTCCCTATCACATTGATATGCACGTTCATATAAGAAAGCAAATCGTCGGCGAATTTTACACCGGTACTGTCTTTATATGTTTTGAGAATGTAGTTTATTTCGTCTTGGTGTATCGTGCGTTCAAGGTAGCGAAAAAGAAATCCCGGAATTTTTTTTGCATATTTCGGAGCTTTCTCCTTGACGACTTTTTCTATGTCGATTTTTAAAGGCTCAGAACTCATATCTTTTGTAAAAAGTGCATACAAAATTACTGTATTTTTTTTGTTTTTGTGAGTTTGCGAGATGTTTTTGTTTGAGAGTCGAATCGCAGAGTCGTTTCTGATGATTGCGAGAGCCATGTCGATTTAAAGAAATACAGAAAAAAAGTCAAAAAGAGCACCTTTGGATTAGGGATTAATTTCTATCTTTACCCTGCGAAAAAACAAAGTTGAAGAAAGATAGATAAATGGAGTTGCAATCGGCTGTATATCATGTGCCCGCGCTGCTTGAAGAATGTATCGACGGATTGAATATCCAGCCGGGGGGAACTTATGTCGATGTTACGTTCGGCGGGGGCGGTCATTCTCGTGCCATTTTAGGACATTTAGGCGAATGTGGACGTTTGTTTTCTTTGGACCAAGATGAAGATGCCCGGCAGAATAGCCTCGATGATCCTCGATTTACGTTTGTCCATAGTAATTTCCGGTTTTTGAAAAACTTCATGCGTTATTACGGGGTGGAGCGAGTCGATGGGATTTTAGCCGATTTGGGAGTTTCTTTTCACCATTTCGATGATTCGGACCGGGGATTTTCCTTTCGTTTCGAAGGGCCTCTCGATATGCGAATGAATCGACGTTCGGGACAGACGGCGGCTCAATTGATAGCTACGTGTAGCGAGGAAAAATTGGCCGATTTGTTTTTTTTGTATGGTGAATTGAAGAGCGCTCGGCGCATAGCGGCCGCAGTTGTCGCCGCTCGGTCATCGGCTCCCATAGAAACGACAGAGAGATTGTTGGAGGTAGTGCGGCCTTATATCAATCGGAAGCAGGAAAAAAAGGAATTGGCTCAGTTGTTTCAGGCTTTGCGGATAGAGGTAAACCAAGAAATGGAAAGTCTGCGCCGGTTGTTGGAACAGTCGGTAGAGTTACTTCCGCAGGGCGGCCGATTGGTGGTTCTTACGTACCATTCGTTGGAAGATCGCATGGTCAAGAATTTCATGAAGACGGGTAATGTGGAGGGGCGTGCCGAACAGGACTTTTTCGGTCGGATAAATGCACCTCTTCGGCCGGTCAACAATAAAGTAATTGTTCCCGATGAAGCGGAAATAGAACGGAATCCGAGGTCGCGGAGCGCTAAACTGAGAATCGCAGAGAAGGTATAGATATGGCTAAAAAAGGGAAAAACGAGAAAGGCGGATTTATCAAATATCTGAAATTGCTTGTACAGGGGCGTATATTCTCTTTGGATTTTTTCAGATCTCATTGGGTATTTATCGCTTCGGTCGTTTTCCTTTTTTGGTTGTCGATCGCTAACCGATATGTTTGTCAGACAAAGGTCGAGACCATTAAATATTTGCGTTTTGAATTGTCCAATGCCAAGACGGAGCGAGTGCGTGCCACAGCCCGCTATATGGGGTTGGTACGTCATTCCAGAATTATCGCCCTTGTCAATGAAAATAAATTGGGACTTGAAATACCAGATACTCCTCCCGTAAAATTAATACCGCAAGATGGAGACAAGGAATAGAAATCACATATTGTTGCGGTATGCTCTGGTGATTGTCGGGGTGCTCGTGTTCAGTGTCGCTATTGTAAAAAAAGCGGCCGATACATGTATTATACATGCCGATAAATGGAACGAGAAAGCCGCACGTATGCTTTCTGTCACTCATGAGGTAATGCCTGAGCGGGGCGATATTTTGGCTCAAAACGGCGAAGTGATGGCTACGAACATGACTTATTATCGTGCGTTAATCGATTTCGGCGTTCCCAAATTCAAGTCCAGAGAGTTTAATGACAGTCTGAAAACGTTGTGTAAACTATTGGGAAAATATTTCCCCGAAAGGACTCCTGCCGCTTATGAAAAGGCTATGCGAACTGCTTTTTTGAGAAAAAAACGTTATTTCGTATTGGTTCGGGAAATTACGGGAAGGGATTACGAACTGTTGAAGACGTTTCCCTTTTTACGGCATTCGACTCAGTATTCGGGATTTCATATAGACCCTGAACGGGAGAAAATAGTCAAACGAGAGAAGCCTTACGGTACGATGGCTTCGCGTGCCATCGGAGGGTTGGACGAGACTTTTCACGGAAACAGCGGATTGGAAAAAGCATTGGATTCTTTGTTATACGGTATTCCGGGTAAAACCGTGAAAAAACAGATTCCGTCGGGTATGGTCGATTGGGTGGCCGAACCTCCTCGGCGGGGACTCGATGTGAAGACAACTATCGATGTAGATATACAGGATATAACGGAGCAGGCTTTATTGCAGACCATCGAAGAGACACAACCGGAGTTTGCCGTTGCCATAGTGATGGAGGTGGCGACGGGTGATATAAAGGCCATGTCGAATTTGTCGAGATTGCCCGGAGGGGAATATGTAGAAACTGTGAATAATGCCGTGCAAGGTTATGAACCGGGTTCGGTGGTTAAACCTTTGTCGATGATGATAGCTCTCGACGACGGTGTTATCCGTCCCCATGATGTCGTAAACGGGCATGATGGAGTTTTCCGTTATCCGGCGGGAATGAAAGTCCGCCCCATAACCGATACGCACGGTAGGGCTTCGATGACCGCTACCGAAGCGATGAAATATTCTTCCAATATAGGCTTGTCGGAAATTATACTGCGAGGATATGAACGTAATCCCGATGAATTTGTACAGCGCATTTATAAGTCGGGTTTTATGGAACCGTTCGATCTTTGTATACCGGGGGCGGCCCGTCCTACGATACGACATTTGAAGTCGACGGTGCAAGATCGTATTAACCTGACTCGTATGTCGTATGGATATACGACAAAAATACCTCCCATTTATACATTGGCATTGTATAATACCATCGCTAACGACGGGCAATTCGTGAAGCCCCGATTGGTAAAAGAGTTGATTCGGGACGGGGTAACCGATACGGTCTTCGATATTAGTTATGTTCGAAAACAGGCATGTAAACCCGAAACGGCAAGAGCATTGAGAAATATGTTATATGCGGTCGTAAATGACGATGACGGGACCGGTCGTCGGGCTCGTTCGAAAAAAGTGACCATAGCCGGGAAGACAGGAACGGTGAGAACAATAGGTTCCGACGGGAAATACGAAACTCGTTATCGAATCACTTTTTGCGGTTTTTTTCCGTATGAAAATCCACAGTACTCGTGTATCGTTCTTTTGGGAAAGCCCAATTTGCCGGGTATGCCTTCGGCCGGTTACTATTGTGGCGGCGTTTTGAAGAAGATAGCGGAGACGCTTTATTCCATGGGTCGCCTCGATGTGCCTATGGATATACCTTCGGATTCGACGAGCGTTCGGAGTCCGGCTATTTTAAAGGGGGATATTGCAGAGACAAGGCAAGTATTGCAGCATTTGGGAGTTCGGGGAGATGTGACCCAATGTCGCGATATGGAGGCCTATTGCGACAGTATGCCCGATGTCTGCGGTATGGGTGCGCGAGATGCATTGTATATATTGGAGCGTGAAGGATTGAATGTAAATATACAAGGTCGGGGAAAGGTGGTAGAGCAGTCTATCCCTTCGGGAAAAGTCATACAACCCGGTACGACGGTAATTTTAAAATTGAAATAGAAGGATATCGATGATATGAAAAATGTGGAATGTTTATTGTCGGGAATTAAGGTGGTGGAACGCAAAGGGGCGGTCGTGACAGAAGTCTCGGGAGTGGAATCGGATTCTCGTCAGGTAAAGAAAGATAACTTATTTGTTGCGGTGCGGGGAGCTTCGGTCGACGGTCATGATTTTATCGGCCAAGCTATTGCACAGGGGGCTGTTGTCGTTGTTTGCGAAGAGTTTCCCGAAAAGTCGGAGCCGCAAGTGTTGTATGTGAAAGTGGAAGACAGTGCGGTCGCATTCGGTTTGTTGGCAGCGGCATGGTATGGAAATCCTTCGAAAGAGTTGGTACTGGTGGGTGTCACCGGGACGAACGGGAAGACGACTACAGCGACATTGTTGTATGAAATGTTCCGTCTGTTCGGGTACAAGGTCGGTCTTTTATCTACCGTTTGCAATTATATAGACGACATCGCTGTTCCTGCAACTCATACGACCCCCGACCCTTTACACCTGCATCGTTTACTTCGTGAAATGGTCGATGCCGGCTGCGCATATGCGTTTATGGAGGTAAGTTCGCATTCGGCTGCGCAACATCGCATAGCCGGTCTCGATTTCAACGGGGCGATTTTTACGAATCTAACGAGAGACCACATCGATTATCATAAAACCGTCGAGGCTTATCTGAAAGCTAAAAAATCGTTTTTCGACGGGTTACCCAAAGGAGCATTCGCTTTGACTAACATCGACGATAAGTCGGGGTTAGTTATGTTGCAGAATACCAAAGCTGAAAAGCATACTTATTCGTTGCGGACTTTGGCCGATTTCAGAGTGCGGATCATAGAAAGTCGTATCGACGGCATGACTCTGGAAATAAACGGAAAAGAGGTGGAAGTGATGTTTGTCGGTAAATTCAATGCTTATAATTTACTGGCGGTTTATGGAGCGGCTTGTTTGTTGGGACAGGAGCCGGAAGAAGTTTTACGAAAGATGAGTTTATTGATTCCTGTCGCCGGAAGGTTCCAAACTCTTCATTCTTCAAAAGGTTATACCGCTATCGTGGATTATGCTCATACTCCCGATGCCTTGAACAATGTGTTGAGTTCCATTCGTGACGTCTTGGGAAATAGAGGGCATATCATTACGGTTGTGGGAGCCGGTGGAAACAGGGATAAAGGGAAACGACCCATGATGGCTCGGGAAGCGGTGAATTTGAGCGATCGGGTAATATTGACATCGGATAATCCGCGGTTCGAAAACCCGAACGATATATTGAACGATATGTTGGAGGGCCTCGATGCCGAACAGCGTCGTAAAACTCTCGCTATCGTCGATCGCCGGGAAGCGATTCGTGCGGCTACGCAGTTTGCCCAACCGGGCGATGTCGTTTTGATTGCGGGCAAAGGGCATGAAGACTATCAGGAGATAGAGGGGGTGAAACACCATTTCGACGATAAGGAAGAAGTGGAAAAATTGTTCGCGGAAGAGAGAATTTAATAATAATTGTGAAATAGAAAGAGTATGCTGTATTATTTGTTTCAATACCTTGAATCTTCATTCGATTTTCCGGGGGCTCGATTGTTTTCCTACATATCTTTCCGGTCTGGGGTCGCTTTTATTTTGGCTTTGTTTATTGCTACCATTATCGGCAGGCGTATTATCAATAAGCTGCAAATTTTGCAAATCGGAGAGCTCGTGCGTGATCTCGGGTTGGAAGGACAAATGTCCAAGAAAGGCACGCCTACGATGGGTGGGATTATCATTATTATCGCTATATTGATACCTTGTTTGTTGGTCGGGAGACTGGGAAATATCTACATGATATTGATGTTGATTACGACCGTTTGGCTGGGAGCCATAGGTTTTTTGGACGACTATATCAAGGTGTTCAAAAAAGATAAGGAGGGGTTGCACGGGCGATTTAAAATAGTCGGACAGGTGGGACTCGGTCTTATCGTGGGATTGACGCTGTTTTTGAGTCCGGATGTAGTTATTCGCGAGAATGTGGCTGTGCAAACGCCGGGAGCAGATACCGAAGTGGTAAAATATGAATCGGAAAATATCAAGTCTACCCAGACGACCATTCCTTTTTTCAAGAATAATAATCTCGATTATGCCGATTTGGTCCCGTTTTTGGGCGAACATGCCCAGACCGGCGGCTGGGTTATTTTCATATTGCTTACGATTTTTGTGGTGACAGCCGTTTCGAACGGTGCGAACTTGACAGACGGTCTCGACGGTTTAGCGACGGGAACTTCGGCCATCATGGGTTTGACATTGGGCATATTGGCCTATCTGTCGGGGCATATAGCGTACGCATCGTATTTGAATATCATGTATATACCGGGGAGCGAGGAACTGGTCGTTTTCGCCAGCGCTTTTATGGGGGCGACAATCGGTTTTTTGTGGTATAATGCATTCCCGGCTCAGGTGTTTATGGGCGATACGGGTAGCCTCACGTTGGGCGGTATTATTGCCGTGTTCGCTCTTTGTATACATAAGGAGTTGTTGATTCCGATTTTGTGTGCGATTTTCTTCGTGGAAGATTTGTCGGTAATGATACAGGTCGCTTATTTCAAGATTACGAAACGAAAATACGGAGAGGGTCGTCGGGTTTTCAAGATGACGCCTTTGCACCATCATTTTCAAAAACCGGGTAATGCAGGAATCAACGCTTTGATACAAAAACCGTTGCAAGCTGTGCCGGAGTCGAAGATCGTCGTTCGCTTCTGGATTGTTTGCATCATGCTTGCAGCCATTACGATAGTGACGCTGAAAATGCGATAGAAAGGGTTCTAAAATGGAAAAGAAAAAAAGAATTGTAGTGTTGGGTGCAGGAGAGAGTGGTGTCGGAGCCGCTGTGCTTGCCCAAGTGAAAGGGTTCGATGTATTTGTCTCGGATATGTCGGTTATCCAAGATAAATACAAAGAACAGCTCGATCGATATGAAATCCCCTTTGAAGAGGGGAAACATACCCCGGATTTGATATTGAACGCCGACGAGGTGGTCAAGAGTCCGGGTATTCCCGATAGGGCTCCCATGATAGCGGCTTTACGTGAAAAGAATATTCCTATTATTTCGGAAATAGAGTTTGCCGGTCGTTATACTCGTGCCCGCATGATTTGCATTACCGGGAGCAATGGGAAAACGACGACTACACTGTTGACTTATCATATTCTGAAAAGTGCCGGATTGAAAGTGGGACTTGCCGGTAATGTGGGGAAAAGTCTGGCCTTGCAGGTGGCGACTTGCGACTATGATTATTATGTCATCGAATTGAGTAGTTTTCAGTTGGATAATATGTATGATTTCAAAGCCCATATAGCTATCTTGTTGAACATTACACCGGATCATCTGGACCGGTACGATTATAAAATGGAGAACTATGTCGACGCCAAGTTTCGGATTATTCGAAATCAGACGGAAGACGATGCGTTTATCTATTGGAATGACGATCCCGTGATTACCGAGAAATTGTCGCAGTTGCCTTTGAAGTCGCAGCGATACCCGTTTGCCGAAACTCACGAGCCGGGGACGCAAGCGTACACCGAAGACGGAGCTTTGACAATCGATACTCCTGAGGAAAAGTTGACGATGGAGACCGATGAACTGTCGTTACATGGAAGGCATAATTTGTATAACTCGATGGCAGCCGGTCTTTCGGCCTGCCTGTTGAATGTGAAGAAAGAGTATGTTCGCAAGGCATTGAGCGATTTCGAGTCGGTAGAGCATCGTCTCGAACGGGTGGCTTCGGTGCGGGGTGTACAATTTATCAATGATTCGAAAGCTACGAATGTTAATTCGTGCTGGTATGCTCTGGAAAGCATGAAAACACCTGTGGTACTTATTTTAGGGGGAAAAGATAAAGGGAATGATTATTCCGAGATAGAGCAATTGGTTCGGGACAAGGTGAAAGCCTTAGTCTTTTTGGGTGTGGACAATAGTAAGCTCCATGCCTTTTTCGAGGGAAAAGTACCTTATATAACCGAGGCGAGCTCTATGAAAGAGGCTGTGGATAAGTCGTTTGCTTTGGCTACTCCGGGTGATACGGTTCTGCTGTCGCCTTGTTGCGCCAGCTTCGATTTGTTCAAAAGTTATGAGGACAGGGGCGACCAGTTCAAGGCTTGTGTTCGAGCTTTATAACCGTTATCGTTATGGAAATAGAAGTATCGGAAAAAGAGAAAAGGAGAAGCGACCCGTACATTTGGGGTATTATTATCATCTTGTATATCGTTTCGGTTGTCGAGGTTTACAGTGCGATAAGCCGGGAGATTACGGGTGGTGACGTGTATTCTCCCATCATCAAACATATCATGCTTCTTTTCTCCGGCTTTGTCATTACTTATGTCACGTCCCAGATACATTATAAATGGTTCAAGGTCTTGGCCTATCTGATGATACCTTTGACGATCGTTCTTCTCGTGAGCATTCTTTTCTGGGGGGATACGATTAACGGGGCAAAACGTACGATCTCGGTATTAGGAGTATCCTTACAGGGTTCGGAAGTCGCCAAAGTTACGATTGTGTTGGCTATGGCGACCGTTTTGGCGAAGACCCAGATAAAGCACGGGGTAAATATGAAAGGCGTTTTGTGGGTGGTCGGTCTGGTGACGATATTCAGCGCTTTGCTGTTTACTCAGGGATTGACCAATACGTTGTTATTTATCGGGATAAGTCTCTGTATGATGCTGATCGGGGGTGTCGAATTGTATAAAGTGCTCGGTATCTTATTGGTGTATGTGGTCTTGGCTTTGGCTGTCATGCAGGCGAAAGATTTGATAACGGAAGTGAAAGCACAGCCGGAGACGCAGGAGGTAACGGTACCGGATAGAAACGAGGGAG
Source organism: Barnesiella sp. B2-R-119 (assembly GCF_023656675.1). Lineage (NCBI taxonomy): Bacteria > Pseudomonadati > Bacteroidota > Bacteroidia > Bacteroidales > Barnesiellaceae > Barnesiella > Barnesiella sp. B2-R-119. Next base: position 60,487 of record NZ_JAMOKL010000004.1, on the reverse strand, counting down.
ATAAGGTGATCGTTCGGTCATCGACTTGGAAAAGCCGCTTGAAAGACTTTTTCGACCCTACTCCCGAATATGAAAAAGAGACTACGCACAAGAACTTGCAGGAACATCGGGCGGCTATGGCTATGGCTCACGGTGGAATTACCGGAGTGGGACCCGGTAACAGTAGGGAATCGTCTCGGCTTCCGTTGGCGTTCTCGGACTATATTTATGCGATTATCATAGAAGATTTGGGATTTATCGTCGGTGGCGTAGGCCTTTTGGTGGCTTATTTGATGATTTTGGCTCGTGCCGGTTTGATAGCTCGCCGGTGTACGAGGGCTTTCCCGGCATTGCTGGTCATGGGAATGGCGGTAATGATCGTGTTGCAGGCTTTGTTCAACATGGCTATCGTCGTGGGGGTTTTCCCGGTTTCGGGACAACCGTTACCATTGATTAGTAAGGGGGGAACTTCGATTTGGATGATGAGTTTCGGATTCGGTGTGATGTTGAGTGTGAGCCGTTATGCGGTGAAAGATTCCGGAAAGAAAATAAAAACAGAGAAAGAAAACGATTTACCGGAGGACTTGCAGGCTGCGAATCCTACCAATTTAGCATAGAAAGAATATGAAGCAAACGATAAGAGTTTTGATTAGCGGCGGAGGTACGGGGGGACATATTTTCCCGGCTATTTCTATCGCCAATGCGATAAAGGTGAAGTGCCCCGATGCCGAGATATTGTTCGTCGGAGCCGATAACCGCATGGAGATGGAGAAGGTTCCGGCTGCGGGATACCCGATTAAAGGTCTTCCCGTAAGCGGCTTTAACCGGAGTAATCCGTTGGCTAACTTCAAAGTGTTGTGGCGGCTGTGGAGAAGTCTGCGTATGGCTCGCCGTATCGTGCGGGATTTTCGTCCTGATGTGGCGGTAGGTGTGGGCGGATATGCCAGTGGTCCCACTTTGTGGGCCGCTGCGCATCGAGGTGTACCTACTCTCATTCAAGAACAAAACTCCTATGCGGGGGTCACGAATAAGTTGTTAGCATCGAAAGCACATACCATTTTTGTGGCATACGATGGTATGGAACGCTTTTTTCCTGCTGAAAAATTGGTGCTGACCGGCAATCCGGTACGGCAGGATTTGTGCAATGAGGCTTTAACTCGTACCGAGGCTGCCGCTTTCTTCGGCCTCGACCCGAATAAAAAAATTATTTTGTTGATAGGCGGTAGTTTGGGAGCTTTGACATTGAATACGGCTGTGGCAGAGTCTATTCCAGAGATTGTGAAAAGCGGAGTCCAGTTGATTTGGCAATGCGGAAAACGGTTCGACGAACGAGCTAAAATGGTATTGGAAGCAGCAGGCAATCCTACTTGTATTAAACAAATGCCGTTTATCGCACGCATGGATTTGGCCTATAAGGCAGCCGATTTGGTTATTTCGAGAGCGGGAGCCAGTTCCATATCGGAGCTTTGTTTACTTGGGAAGCCTGTGATTTTAGTACCGTCGCCTAATGTGGCGGAAGATCATCAGACCAAAAATGCGGAAGCCTTGTCGTCGAAAGGAGCGGCGATTCTCGTGCGGGATACCGAGGCTCGCCAACGGTTGATGCCTTGTGCTTTGTCGGTGGTTCACGATGAGGAATCTCTGACTTCGATGAGCCGGGAAATCGCGGCGTTGGCGCAGCGTGATTCGGCAGCCCGGATAGCCGATATAATTTTTGATATAGTCAATAAAAAATGAAACAGTATACATCTCTTTATTTCGTAGGAGCCGGAGGTATCGGCATGAGTGCATTGGTCCGGTATTTTTTGGCGAAGGGATATAAAGTCGCGGGTTATGATCGCACGCAGTCACCTCTGACTACCGAACTTAAAACCGAGGGGCTGGAAATCGTTTATGAAGAGTCGGTAGAGTCGATACCCGATTATTGCCGGAATCCCGAGACGACTTTGGTCGTTTATACTCCGGCGATTCCCGCAAGTCATGCCGGATTGGTTTATTTCAGGGAGCATGGTTTCCGAGTGGTAAAGCGTGCCGAGTTGTTGGGGCTGATTACGCAATCGAGCAGAGGTCTGTGCTTTGCCGGCACTCATGGCAAGACCACGACATCGAGTATGGCTGCTCATATCTTTCATGAATCTCCGATAGGTTGCAATGCGTTCTTGGGTGGTATTCTTCGTAATTATAACAGTAACCTTATCCTGTCGGAACAGTCGCCGTTTACGGTAATCGAGGCCGATGAATATGACCGTTCGTTCCATTGGCTGCATCCCTATATGGCTGTCGTTACGGCAACCGATCCCGATCATTTGGATATTTACGGAACCGAGGAGGCTTATTTGGAGAGTTTCGCTCGTTTCACTTCGTTGATACAGCCGGGTGGCTGTTTGATTATGAAGAAAGGTATCAAGCTGGTTCCCAGCGTAAAGGAGAATGTAAAAATATATACTTATTCGGCTCGTGACGGGGGTGATTTTCATGCCGGTAACATACGTATAGGCGACGGAACCATCGTGTTTGATTTTGTGACGCCGGAAAGGGTTTTCGCAGATATAGAGCTGGGTGTTCCCGTGGAGATAAATATTGAAAACGCGGTGGCTGCTATGGCGATAGCGTGGTTGAATGGAGTGTCTGGCGACGATATGCGGAGAGCTATGGCCTCGTTCAAGGGTGCAAAACGCCGGTTCGAGTTTTGGGTGAAACGTCCCGACAGGGTAATGATAGACGACTATGCACATCACCCCGATGAATTGAAAGCCAGTATCCGTTCTGTGAAGGCTCTTTATCCCGGCCGTCGGTTGTCGGTGATTTTCCAGCCTCATCTGTACTCCCGTACTCGCGATTTCGCTCCACAGTTTGCCGAGGCGCTGTCCCTTGCCGACGAGGTTTTTCTGTTAGACATTTATCCGGCGAGAGAGTTACCGATACCGGGCGTAACTTCGAAACTTATTTTTGACAAGATAACATGCAGAAATAAAGAACTTTGTTTGCGTGAAAAGTTGTTAGAACGGATAAAAGAGTGTAACTTTGACATTTTATTGACGATGGGGGCCGGCGATATAGACCGTTTGCTTCCTGAAATAGCGGCAATCGTAGAGTCGAAATGAAAGTACTGTTGAGATTTTTGTTGATGGTAGTGTTGGTATCCTATCTGTTTGTCTCGTTCTTTTTTTTACGCTCCTATGCAGCGGAGGATAAATGCAGGGACTTACAAGTGGAGATAACCGACAGTGCTGTATTGCATTATATCTCACCGGCCGATGTATATAACTATATCGAGGATTTCGAGATGGATCCTTGCGGGAAGCCTTTGGGAGGAATCGATACTGAAAAGATGGAGCGCACACTTATGTCGAACGGGGTGTTGGGCTCGGTCGAATGTTATAAGAAAGTAGGCGGAACCGTGTGTGTGGAAGTGACACAGCGTGTCCCGGTCATGCGGGTGATGGCTGACGACGGAAATTACTACGTCGATGCAGAGGGGCAGCGCATGGCTGTCAGGACTCAATATCAAGCGCATCTACCTCTGGTGACGGGACGAGTGGACAGCGTGTTGACCTATCGGGATATGTTGCCGTTGGCTCGGTATATTTATAATCATCGGTTTTGGAATGCTCAAATTGAACAAATTTATGTCAATGAGCGTCATGAAGTAGAGTTGGTTCCCAGAGTGGGAGGCCAAACCATTTTGTTGGGCTCGGTACAGGATTTTGAAACGAAATTGGATAACTTGATGCTGGTTTATAAAAAGGTATTCAGTAAAGCCGGTTGGGCGATGTACGATACGGTTTCGTTGAAATTTAAGAATCAAGTTGTTTGTACTCGAAAGAAAAAATGAAATAAAAGTAACAATATATATGGATACGGAAAGATACATAGTAGCTGTCGAGATAGGAAGCTCGAAGATTACAGGCGCGATAGGAACTCGTTCTCTGAAAGGAGTCGTTACTGTGCTGGGAGTAGATACCGAACCATTGACCGGGAGTGTGAAGCGGGGTTTCATCGTTAATCCCGATGAAGTTTCATCGAAAGTGAAACGTTTGATACGGAAATTGAATAACCGTATAGGCGCTTCGAAAAAAATCAAACAGGTGTATGTGGGAATCGGGGGACAATCTTTACATGCCGAAGACCACATGATAAGCCGAGATTATCCCGAAGGAACTCCCATTACGGAGGACATTATCAAACGCTTGCAGGAGGAAGCCCGGGAAATGCCTATTGCCGGAGCCGATATATTGGAGGTCGTTCGTACCGGAGTACTTGTCGATGATAAACCTAAATCGGGCAGAGAAGAAATCGAGGGCTCGAATCTGAAAATGAGTTTGAAGTTGATCGTGGCTCGTGACGATTTGAAAAAAAATGTGTCCCGTTGTTTCTCTGGCGAGCCTTCGGTAGTGCGCTATGTTCCTACTCCGTTGTCTACTGCTTATGTGGCGTTGAGTAACGAAGACCGCCAAGCCGGAGTCATGTTGGTCGATTTCGGTGCGGAAACGACGACAGTTTCGATTTATAAGGACGGGCTTTTGCGCTATCTTTCTACGATACCGTTAGGAGGGTATAACATTACCCGCGACATTATGACATTGAAAGTTACCGAACCGGAGGCCGAGTCGTTTAAAGTGCGGTTAGGCTCTGCTAAGGTAATGGGCGAAGAATCGAACATTACGCTTCGGGGAGAGAGTTCGTCTGAAATAAAAAGTTTGGATTTGTCGAAGGTCGTCAAAGCTCGTATCGAGGAGATCGTGGCCAATGTCAATGCTCACTTCGAGTATGCGAAATGTGACCGTAAAAGTCTAGGAGCCGGTATGGTGATTGTAGGAGGCGCATCCAAACTGTCCAATCTGGCGGAACTTATCGCAGAGAAGTGCGATATTCGTGTGAGGAAAGGAGCTCTTCGTCAGGATATGTTGTTAGATGTAGCTTCCCAATCGAAGAGTGCCGACTATTTGCAGATTCTGGGGTTGCTTTATTGCGGAAAAGAGAATTGCGTCGAAGTCTTACCTAAGGTTGTCGATGAGCCGGAAGACGAGCCGCATGAAGAAGTAAAGCCGTTGAGCCCAAAGGAGAAAAGGGCGCAAGAGAAGGCACAGGAGAAAGCAGAACAAGAGCGTCGGAAACGGGAAGCCGCAGATGCAAAGCGAGAAGAAAAGGAACGTAAGAAGCGAGAAAAAGAGGAGAAAGTGAAGGGGCCGGGGCTCTTCGGAAAATTGAAAGAGATGGTGAAGAAGGCCGAAAACCTGCTCGATGATGAAAACGATAATTTTTAAATGGAGAACATCATGAACGAATTAGATATAAATAATCCTCAGTTACCCGATTTTATTGTTCCCGGAGCTGATGAAAAAAAACAGGACGAACCGGCAAAGATTAAAGTAATAGGTGTCGGCGGAGGCGGAGGAAATGCCGTGAACCATATGTACCATCAAGGTATAGGTGGTGTCAGTTTTGTTCTTTGTAATACCGATGCGCAAGCGTTGCGAAATTCGCCTGTTCCTGTAAAAGTGCAGTTGGGGGCTAAGGGTGAGGGAGCCGGAAACATTCCGGAGGTCGCTAAGAAATTGGCCGAAGAGAGTGCCGCCGAAGTCGAAGCCTTGTTCGACGATAATACACGCATGGCCTTTATTACGGCCGGAATGGGCGGAGGAACCGGAACGGGAGCCGCTCCCGTGGTTGCCCGTATTGCTAAGGAGAAGGGTGTGCTTACAGTGGGCATCGTGACAATACCGTTTCTCTTTGAAGGAGAACCGAAAATATTACAGGCTTTCGCCGGTGTGGAGGAAATGCGGAAGCATGTCGATGCTTTGTTGGTGATCAATAACGAGCGGTTGTGTAAGATATATCCCGATCTTTCTTGGACGACCGCTTTCGCCAAAGCGGACGATTCGTTGTCGAATGCAGCCCGGAGTATAGCCGAGCTGGTGTCGAAAGATGGAAAAATCAACCTTGATTTCGCCGATGTACGCACGACACTGAAAGACGGAGGAGCTGCTGTAATCAGTACCGGATCTGGCGAGGGTGAGCACCGCATGAGCCGTGCGATCCAAAACGCACTGACTTCTCCTCTTTTGAAAGAGAGCGATATTTATGGAGCGGAACGAGTACTGTTCAATCTCTATTTTTCACCCGAAGAGGGGGAGGAGCTTCGTATGCAGGAGTCCAAAGAGTTGAGCGAGTTTATGTTGCGTTTCAAGAAGAAAGTAAATGTTATTTGGGGATATACTCACGATTCTTCTTTGGGCAAGGCCGTGAAAATTACCATTTTGGCTACGGGATTCGAGGTATCTGACTTGACGTTCAAAGGAGAATATGGCGGTGATGCCGACGAGCATATCGCTCAATCGCAATATATTGTTTTGAAACCCGATCAACTCGATGATAACGATTTGTTAGAAAAGTTGGATAAGACACCCGCTTATGACCGTCCGAAAGATTTTCGCGATAATTTCGACGGTTCGGAGAAAAAAGAGGAGAGTAACGGTAGTGGCCGTCGTACCATAAGGTTTTAATCGAAAACTATAAAATAGATATAGGATTATGAATTTATTCGATCAGGTCAGCAACGACATTAAAAGTGCCATGCTGGCAAAAGACAAAGTGAGATTGGAAGCCCTGCGGGGAATTAAGAAAGAGTTTTTAGAGGCAAAAACAGCCAAAGGCGCCGACGGAGAATTGACGGACGACATGGCGATGAAGATATTGGCAAAGATGGTGAAGCAGAGGAAGGAAAGCGCTCAGATTTATACCGAGCAGAATCGTCCCGATTTGGCCGAACCGGAATTGGCCGAAGCTGCTGTCATAGAAACCTATTTGCCTAAGCAGATGACCGAGGAAGAGTTGACCGAAGCGTTGAAAGCGATTATCGCTCAGGTAGGAGCTACTACTCCGCAAGAGATGGGAAAGGTGATGGGAGTAGCTACCAAACAGTTGGCAGGGCGTGCCGATGGCCGCGCTATTTCTGCGAAAGTAAAAGAACTGTTGGCTTAATACAGAATAAATATTAGAATTGAACTATGCTTACACTAAGTGTTATTAAGGAGAATCCCGAAGAGGTGATTCGTCGTTTGGCAATTAAACATTTCGATGGCAAAGAAGCTATAAATCGGGTTCTTGAATTGGATAAAATACGTCGGGCATCTCAGGCCGAGTTGGACGGGAAGTTGGCCGAATTGAAAGTTTTGGCGGCTCAGACCGGACAACTTATGAAAGCCGGCAAAAAAGAGGAAGCCGAAGCTGTGAAAATGAAGACAGCAACCATTAAAGAGTCTACCAAAGAGTTGGAAGAGTCGATGGTGTCGGCAGAAAAGGAGATTACCGATATTTTATTGACTGTTCCCAATTTGCCGTATGCCGGAGTGCCCGAAGGCCGTACTGCCGAAGACAACATTGTGGAAAAGACCGGCGGAGTGATTCCCGAACTTCCCGCCGATGCGCTTCCACACTGGGATTTGGCCAAGAAATACGATTTAATCGATTTCGAGTTGGGTGTGAAGATTACCGGTGCAGGATTTCCTGTGTATAAAGGCAAAGGCGCTCGGTTGCAACGGGCTTTGATTTCGTTCTTTTTGGATGCCGCTCGCGAGGCCGGTTACCTCGAAATACAACCTCCTTATGTCGTGAATGCCGCTTCCGGTTACGGTACAGGGCAATTACCCGACAAAGAGGGTCAAATGTATCATTGCAACGAAGACGATTTGTATCTTATTCCCACAGCCGAAGTTCCGGTGACGAACCTCTACCGTGACGTGATTTTCAATGAATCGGATCTACCGATTAAGAATACGGCTTATTCGGCTTGTTTCCGTCGTGAAGCCGGTTCGTACGGAAAAGACGTGAGGGGATTGAATCGTCTGCATCAGTTCGATAAAGTGGAGATTGTGCAGATACAACACCCCGACCATTCGTATGAAGCTTTGGAAGAGATGAAAGCTCATGTACAGAGTTTGGTGGAACGTCTCGAATTACCGTGGCATATTTTGCGTTTGTGTGGCGGCGATATGAGTTTTACCTCGGCCATAACATTCGATTTCGAAGTATATTCCGCCGCACAGAAGCGTTGGTTGGAAGTCAGCTCGGTATCCAATTTCGAAAGCTATCAGGCCAATCGGTTGAAATGCCGTTATCGTGGAGCCGATAAGAAAACGCATTTGTGCCATACGTTGAACGGCAGCGCTTTGGCATTGCCCCGTATCATGGCAGCCTTATTGGAGAATAACCAGACCCCCGAAGGTATAAAGATACCCAAAGTGTTGGTTCCTTATTGCGGGTTCGATATTATCGATTAAGGATCGATTAAATCGTATATAAAACGGGGCGGTATGATTTTTTCATACCGCCCCGTTTTATTGAATCCGGAAAATAACAGGGTTCTTTTGTTTGTATCTTGTAACCGTTCCTTTTACTTTCTGCCGAAATCGGCGGGGATTTCGCCCCACTTCTCGGTATCCCATTTGATGATGGCATTGGCATAGACGTGAGTATGTAGCCAGCGTTCTGCCCGTGCGATAAGGTCGAATATGGGAGCATTGGCTGCGTTGGGGGCTAGTTTGGTCTTGCATTTTTTTTGTTTAATCCATAGTATGGCATTACGGCTGTCGGAATAGATGGGTATATCGGAGTCTCGCTGTTGCAAGTAGGCCAACCCATGAACGAGGGCGAGGAACTCTCCTATGTTGTTTGTCCCTTGCTCCAAAGGGCCTACATGAAACAGTTCGATTCCCGATTTCGTGTCTACTCCCCGGTATTCCATTTTTCCGGGATTTCCGCTACAAGCCGCATCGACCGATAGACTGTCGGCGATAACCGAAGGGGGTAAGATGGGAGCAGACAGTTTGTCTCGGGAGTGTTCGCCTATTTTACGAATGACATCGAAATAATCGTCGGGGGCATTGCGGAAGGCTTCGGTAGCGGCTTCCAGACTGTCGAAACTTTTGTATTTCGCTCCTTTGAAATTGTCGACTTGTTCTTTGCATTCCTCCCAAGAATCGAAAATTCCACGGGCACGCCCTTCCCATACGACATAATATTTGTATTTGGCCATGATTCGGTTATCGTTATAAATGACGGGTACAAAAATATAAAAATTGTCGTATCTTTACGCACGTTAGCGGAGATAAGCCGGTGCGATGTTTCTTTTATATTGCCGATAAGCCGATTCTCCGTGGCATAATCGAATAGCGATGAGAAGAATTGGTATATACGGAATTTTATCGGTAGTCTTGTTTGGCCTGATCGGGTGTGCTCCCGGCAAGAGCGACAAGGAGGAAAGTGTGCGTTTATATAAAGAAGCGATAGTTTTGCTGGGGAGCGATTCCGTGACTATCGATGATTGTCTGGCAGCCCAGAGATTATTGGAACAAGCTCTTGATGCCGATAGCGAAAATATAGATGTATATTTCGGGAAGGTGTTGAACGAGTTGAATTTGTGGCGTCCGGACAGTGCTTACCGGACAGCTTCGACCGCTATCGAAAAAATAGGAGAAACGGGGAAAAACCGTATGAAGGCTTATTTTTATACGGTAAAAGGGTTTATCGCTTATGACCGGGGTGACGAGGCAGATGCCGAGAAACAACTGTCGGAAGCCTTGTTTTTGTATGAGAGTTATTTAACGGAGGATCCGGCGAATATGGACTATTTGTTGAACAAATCGGTCTTGTTATCGGGATTGGAGGGGAAACAAACGGCTTTGGACTTTATTGCAAAGTCGCCTTTGAAAGAAGCAGATAAACAGGCGTTGATTCACTCTTTGTCGGAGTTTGAATTTCGACAGTTCGGAGAGACTTGGAGAGCGAAGCATGATGCTCTGGTCGCTAACGGACTGACAGAGACAAATACGATATCGAATACTTTTAAGAAATGAAGCCTTTGTTTTTGGTTGGATACATGGCGGCAGGCAAGACAACATTGGGACGCCGGGCGGCTCAGCTTTTGAATGTCGAGTTTATCGACCTCGATGATTATATCGAATCTAGATACAGGAAACGGATATCCGATTTGTTTGCCGAACGGGGAGAAGAGGGTTTCAGGGATATAGAGCGTCGTATGTTGCATGAGGTAGCGGAGTTTGACAATGTGTTGGTCGCTACGGGCGGAGGTACACCCTGTTTTTTCGATAACATGGAGTACATGCGTCACCGGGGAGTCACGATTTATTTGGCCGCTTCTGTACAGACGTTGTGCAGACGCTTGTCCCATGCAAAAGTAAAACGCCCGTTGGTGGCGGGTAAAACGCCGGAGGAACTGTATGAGTACATTACCGAGATGTTGAATCGTCGCGAGTCTTATTACCGGCAAGCCGATTATCGTTTCGATGCCGACGGGTATGAATCGCTCGATTCGGTCGACGAGGCTGTGCATCGGCTGGCTGTCTTGATGCAAAATCCTGCTTATGGAGATGGAGCCGATGAAATATAAATATATAATTCTGGTTTTTACCGAAGTATATTTGTAAATTCGTCTTTATAAATTTAAACTTCGTGGTTATGGCTGGTAGCTTTGCTTGTAAATCGAATGTAGGGGTCGCACCCCAAGAACAATTGTTGGGAACGATGGCCGGTAACAGACGTTTTTCCATAGGGTTACCGGCGGAACATAACGGAGGGGAAAAACGATTCCCTCTGACGCCCGAGGGGGTTGCCTTGTTGACCAAAGAGGGGTATCGCATTTTTGTGGAAAGCGGAGCCGGCGAGGGTATCAAGTATTCCGATTTACATTATACCGAGGCTGGGGCGCAAGCGACAGCAGCCTCAGAAGTTTTCAGATGCGATGTCGTTCTTAAAATTACTCCGTTGAATGAACAGGAGGCTGCTATGATACGTCCGGGGGTGTTTCTGCTCACGTTGTTGCAGCCTCAATATCAATCGGCTTCGGTCGTGCGCATATTGATGCAAAAGAAAGTTACGGCAGTTGCGATAGATTTGATAACCGATGAGCGAGGCCGTTATCTTTTTGCCGATATATTAGACGAAATTGACGGTCGTGCAGCCATTGTGTTGGCTTCGGAATTGTTGAGTAACCGGAGTGGAGGAAAGGGTGTTCTGTTGGGGGGTATCCCGGGGGTCGCCTCTTCGGAGGTTTTGATTATAGGAGGAGGTCTTGCAGGCCGTGCGGCGGCTCGTGCCGCTTGTGGATTGGGTGCTTTGGTGAGGGTATTCGATAATGATTTTTATCGTTTAAAAGCTACTCAGTTGGAAGTGAGTCCTTCTATCTTTACTTCCAATATGCACCCTCATGTTTTGGAAAACGCCATGCGCTCGGCCGATGTGGTTATTGGCACGGAAGTGCCGGAGGGAGGCCGTTTAGGAGTAAGCTATATCGAGATGATGAAACGAGGGGCATTGTTGTTCGATTTGTGTATGGATAAAGGAGGCTGTTTCGAAACGTCGAGTTGTAGCGAGGCTCCTTGTAATAAAGTGTATGAGCAATGCGGCGTTTTGCATTATTGCTTGTCGAGCGTTGGATCTGCCGTTGCCCGAACGGCATCGATGGCGTTGAGCAATTTATTAGTTCCGGTATTGATCGATTTGAATGACCCTGCCATGCTCTATGGCCATATAAAGTCGGACGAAAGGCTTCGGAATGCCGTGTATTTGTTCGGTGGAAAGTTGACTTATAAGGAGTTGAGCATACGGTTGGGATTGCCTTATTATGATATGGCTCTTTTTATGTCGATGTTTTGAAAAGATGCTTTGTTTTTATCGGAACAGCTTTTAAAATAATGAATAGATAGGGAACTTACATATTTCTATGAAAATATTTCAAATGCTTACAAAAAAACACTATCTTTGCTAAAATAGTAATATTGGAATTGAAATATATCATGTTGGATTAAAATTGTAATATAAACATGACGGAAAAAACAAAAGTGAAAGTATTGGAAGAAGTCGTGGTACGATTTTCCGGCGATTCCGGTGACGGAATGCAATTGGCCGGGAATATCTTTTCCAATGTTTCGGCCGGTATCGGTGATGAAATTTCTACATTCCCCGATTATCCGGCAGAGATACGTGCTCCGCAAGGAACGTTAGGGGGAGTGTCTGGTTTTCAAGTTCATATAGGGAAAGGTGTTCACACTCCGGGAGACTTGGCCGATGTATTGGTTGCCATGAATCCGGCAGCTTTAAAAACAAATGCTCGCTATGTGAAAAAAGGCGGTGTGGTGATTATTGACTCGGATAGCTTTCGGGCCAGCGATTTGGAGAAAGCGGCGTTTACGACGGACGATCCCATTCAAGAGGCGGGCCTTTCTCATGCACAAATCGTTCCGGTAGCGATTACCCAAATGGTGAAAGATTCATTGGCCGATTCAGGCTTGGACAACAAGTCTATCGTACGGTGTAAAAATATGTTTGCCTTAGGGCTTGTCTGTTGGTTGTTCGACCGTCCTTTGGAACAAGCTCAACATTTATTGAAAAATAAATTTGCCAAGAAACCGGCTATTTACGAGGCTAATGCCAAAGTTATGCGCGACGGGTATAATTATGGGAACAACATACATGCTTCGGTTTCGACTTATCGAGTGGAGTCTGCACAAGTGAAGCCCGGTATTTATACCGATGTGAACGGAAATACGGCTACCGCATGGGGTTTGATAGCCGCATCTGAAAAGTCGGGATTGCCTTTGTTCTTAGGAAGTTATCCCATTACCCCGGCCACAGATATTTTGCATGAGTTGGCCAAGCGGAAAGATTTAGGGGTAAAGGCCATTCAAGTGGAGGACGAGATAGCCGGTGTTTGTACGGCTATCGGGGCTTCGTTCGCCGGAAATTTGGCAGTGACTTCCACGTCGGGGCCCGGTTTGGCATTGAAGAGCGAGGGTATAGGTTTGGCCGTTATGGCGGAATTGCCTTTGGTCATTATCGATGTTCAGCGAGGTGGGCCGTCCACGGGATTGCCGACGAAAACCGAGCAGACCGACTTGTTGCAGGCTCTCTACGGTCGCAATGGGGAGAGTCCGGTGGTAGTGGTGGCAGCCTCTACACCGACCGATTGTTTCGATATGGCATTTCAAGCGGCTAAAATCGCTTTGGAGCACATGACTCCCGTTATCTTGTTGACCGACGGATTTATTGGAAATGGCTCTTCGGCATGGCGTATTCCGGAAATCGATGAATATCCGGAGATAAAGCCCAATTATGTCATGCCGGAACAACAAGGTACGTGGAAACCATACGACCGTAACGAAAAATCCGTACGTTATTGGGCGAAACCCGGAACAGAGGGATTCATGCACCGGCTCGGAGGATTGGAAAAGGATTATAAGACTAGCGCAATTTCTACTGACCCCATCAACCATGAAAAGATGGTTCGTGCCCGGCAGCAGAAAATCGACGGTATAGCCACCGATATTCCTTTGTTGAAAGTGTCGGGCGATTCTTCTGCCGATTTATTGGTTGTCGGTTGGGGCGGAACCTACGGACATTTGTATTCTGCCGTGGAAGCTATGAATGCAGAAGGGAAACCTGTGGCTTTCGCTCATTTCAATTATATCAATCCGTTGCCCGCGAATACCGAGGAGATATTACGGCGATATAAAAAAGTGGTCGTTTGCGAGTTGAATAACGGGCAGTTTGCATCGTATTTGTCAGGGAAAGTTCCGGGTGTGAATTTCTTGCGATATAATAAAATTCAGGCACAGCCGTTCATGGTGAGTGAGTTGATGGCGCATTTTTCAAAGCTTTTGGAGGAATAGGATATGGAAGAACAAAAGGAATATACGGCAAAGGATTTTAAAAGCGACCAGTATGTACGTTGGTGTCCGGGTTGTGGAGACCATTCTATCGTGGCTGTGTTGCAGAGAGCTATGGCGACATTGGGAGTGCCTCCCCACGAAACGGTGGTGATTTCGGGTATCGGCTGTTCGTCGCGTTTGCCTTATTATATGAATGCCTATGGTTTTCATACGATTCATGGTCGTGCCGCAGCTGTGGCTACCGGGGTGAAGACGGCTAATCCCGATCTGATGGTATGGCAGATTTCGGGAGATGGCGACTGTCTGGCTATCGGTGGGAACCATTTTATTCATTCGGTACGTCGGAATGTGGATATCAATGTGGTCTTGATGAATAATAAGATATACGGTTTGACGAAAGGCCAATATTCCCCGACGAGCGATCGAGGTTTCGTTACTAAATCGTCTCCTTATGGAACGGTGGAAGATCCTTTCATTCCGGCAGAACTCGTTTTTGGGGCGAGAGGAACATTTTTCGCTCGTTCGCTCGATGTGGAGATGTCTGTTTCGCAAGAAGTATTGGTAGAAGCTGCCCGCCATAAAGGAACGTCGGTGGTGGAGCTGTTGCAGAATTGTGTGATTTTCAATAATAATATTCACAGTTATGTGGCTGATAAAGAGTTCCGTGCCGACCGGACTGTTCATTTGCGTCATGGTGAAAAGATGATTTTCGGGAAAGACAATAATCGAGGCCTCGTGTTGGACGGTTACAAATTAAAGGCTGTGACTATCGGGGAGAACGGTGTGACTCTCGATGATATTTTGGTACATGATGCCAAGTCTCCCGATAATTTCTTACATCAAAGTCTTGCGATGATGGACGGACATGAACTGCCTTTGGCGATAGGTGTGATTCGTAATGTGGAGGCTCCCGTATATGACGAAGAGGTGGATAGACAAGTAAAAGAGGTAACCTCGAAAGTACCTTATTCCTCCTTGCGTGAATTTTTGTTGACCGGGGAGACTTGGGAAGTGAAATAATGTATTTTCTCCAAAAGGGTAATAGCACCCGAAAGACTGTCTGTATAGCCTTTCGGGTGCTATTGTTATATGTTTGAGAGACAATTCTTTTTAAGAAATTCAGAGCTTGACTGCCTTGAAAAATTTTCTTAGATTTGTGTGGATAAATTGTGAAATAAGGGAATATGGATTGATTCATGATTGTTATTCCTGTCAAGAAAAGATATAGGTGTATTAAAAAATTGGTTGAATGGTTGTAACGTTAGTAATTTTAGCTTTATCGGCAGTGTTTTTCGTGAGTGGTAAAATTCGCTCTGATGTGGTAGCCTTGTGCGCTTTGGTTTTATTGCTGCTTTTCCACATTCTTACTCCCGATGAGGCGTTGTCTGGATTCTCCAATTCGGTCGTGATTATGATGATCGGTCTTTTCGTAGTAGGTGGTGCGATATTCCAAACCGGGTTGGCAAAGATGATAAGCGGAAAGATATTGCAGTTGGCAGGCAAGAGCGAGACAAGGCTTTTTATTTTGGTCATGCTGGTTACTTCGGCTATTGGAGCTTTTGTGAGTAATACGGGTACGGTGGCCTTGATGCTGCCTATTGTCGTGAGTCTGGCTGCCAACGCTCATATAAATTCGAGTCGCTTGCTTATGCCTTTGGCTTTTGCCAGCAGTATGGGAGGTATGATGACGTTGATAGGTACTCCACCGAACCTTGTTATACAGAATGCCTTGACCAATGCCGGTTTTGAACCGCTTACTTTCTTTTCTTTCTTGCCGGTCGGTTTGATTTGTGTTTTTGTAGGAATGGTCGTATTGATGCCTTTGAGTAAAATTTTCCTAACCAAACGGGGAACCGAAAAGTCTGATAGTAAAAACAAGAATAAATCTCTGAACGAGTTGGCAAGGGAATATCAGCTTTCCGAAAATTTGTTTCGGATACAAATCCCCGAAAAATCGATAGTCGCCGGTAAAACGATTGTCGAGTTGAATATTCGCCAACAATATCATTTGAATATATTGGAGGTACGGCGTACTGTTTCGTCGCAGTCCCGGTTGTTGAAAACGGTCAATCAGAAATTGGCCGATCCGGGTACTGTATTACGCTCCGGCGATGTGTTGTATGTGAATGGCGATTTCGAAAAAGTGAGGGAGTTTGTTTCTCGATTTTCTTTGGTATTATTGGATGCCCATACCATCGAAGACGGTAAGGGTAACTTGACTTCCGATTTGGCTTTTTATGACATAGGTATCGCCGAGATTGTCTTGATGCCCTCGTCACGTTTGTTGAAACAGACGGTCGGAGATTCGGGATTTCGGGAAAAATTCAATGTCAATGTATTGGGCATAAGGAGAAAGAACGATTATATATTGCATGATTTGAAAGATGTGAAGATGTTGTCGGGCGATGTTTTGCTCGTGCAAGGTACATGGAAGGATATAGCTCGGTTGAGTTCGGAAGATTCCGATTGGGTGGTACTCGGCCAGCCGTTGAGCGAAGCCGCGAAAGTTACTCTCGATTATAAAGCACCGATTGCTGCTGCGATTATGCTTTTAATGATTCTTATGATGGTGTTCGATTCTATACCAGTAGCTCCGGTTACGGCTGTGATGATTGCTGCGATACTTATGGTATTGACCGGTTGTTTCAGGAATGTGGAGGCAGCCTATAAAACAATTAACTGGGAGAGTGTCGTTCTTATCGCCGCCATGCTTCCCATGTCGTTGGCTCTGGAAAAGACGGGAGCATCGGAATATATATCGAATAGTTTGGTTAGCGGTTTGGGCGGTTACGGGCCTTTGGCTTTAATGGCTGGTATCTATTTTACGACTTCATTGATGACGATGTTCATCAGTAACACGGCAACAGCCGTTTTATTGGCTCCTATCGCCATGCAATCCGCATTACAGATCGGAGTGAGTCCTTATCCGTTTTTATTCGCTGTTGCCGTGGGGGCGAGCATGTGTTTCGCTTCTCCGTTTTCTACGCCACCCAATGCGCTGGTTATGCCTGCCGGTCAGTATACTTTCATGGATTATGTAAAGGTGGGTTTGCCTTTACAGATTATTATGGGGATAGTTATGATTTTTATTTTACCTTTGTTATTCCCATTTTAAAGAAGAATTTATGTCCCGAAAAAAGTGTCTTGCCGTATTTGCCAGTGGAACCGGCAGTAATTTCGAAGCGATTGTGACTGCTTGCGAGCAGGGTAAGATCCCGGCCGAAACAGTGGCTTTGGTTTGCGATAAACCTTCGGCTCGTGTCGTAGAACGAGCTTCACGTCATGGTGTGAAGTCTTTCACTTTCGACCCTAAGTCTTTTGCTTCTAAGGTCGAAATGGAGACCGTCATTGCCGATTTTCTCGATGAGAACGGGGTGGATTTGGTTTGTTTGGCCGGGTATATGCGGATTATTTCGGATACATTGTTATCGCGTTACGACGGTAAGATTATTAATATACACCCTTCTTTGCTCCCCGCTTTTCCCGGAGCTCGTGCCGTAGAACAAGCTATGGAGTACGGGGTGAAAGTGTTCGGAGTAACTATTCATTATGTGGACCGTACGGTAGATGGCGGACGGATTATCGCCCAACGGGCTATCCCGTACGAAGGAAACGATATCGATGAGTTATTCGGACTCATTCATGCGGTCGAACATGAACTTTACCCGGAGACGATCGCTCGGTTGTTGTCTGTTTAATGTTTGCAACGAGTCTATGTTCAGTAGAAAATTCATGGGGATAGACTTGAATGTTGATGAATGAGAGGGACTTAATCCGCTAGCTATGAGGAGAAACGTTTCCGGTTAGGTTGAGCTTGTCCGGCTTTTGGAGAGGATAGTTTGCTATTGACCTCCTCCATTGCCGTGCCCCGTAGCCTTACGGGGTGTGGCATTAGCCATATAGGTGAGGTGTCACGAAGTGACGGAGGAGCTGGAAACAGTATTTCATCAGTCGGTTTATGTCGGGTCTTTAACCTCCTCGCCCTGTGGGCACTCCCCCTATATTCCCTTACGGGAACACAGGGGGGAGAGGTTGAGATGTATTCCTTTTTCTCCCTTGCTTCGATTTTATGAGCTACACAGAGAGAAAGGGGTGAAAGTGTCGTTTTGAACAGCTTTTTACCCTTTCGGAACTTTGTGGGTATTCTCCCTTCTCCCCAGCCGTGTTTCGTAGCATTATGGGGTGTTCTGTGAAATAGTATAGGGGGAAACACTGAACAATCCCCATTGATTATCGATTGAGCCCAAATCTATATAAACAAAGAGCCGCTATAAATTTTATAGCGGCTCTTTGTCGTATGGGCTTTTTATTTATGAACTTCTACCCGTTGTGTAGAGGGTTTAGTTGCATTGCGCTCCTCTGTGGCTTTTACGACGGCTTCGGCAAGTTGCTTGAAAGCTAATCCGGTAATGGTATCGTCGAGTGCCACGGGGTGTCCCGCATCACCGCTTTCGCAGATACTTTGTACAATAGGTATTTGTCCCAAAAGAGGAACTCCGGTTTCTTGGGCCAGTCGTTTTCCTCCGTCTTTACCGAACAGGTAGTATTTGTTTTCCGGGAGTTCGGCAGGAGTGAACCAACTCATGTTCTCGACCAATCCCAGTATAGGGACGTTTACTTTATCTCCGGTAAACATACTGATACCTTTGCGGGCATCGGCCAAAGCAACCTCTTGCGGAGTGGTTACTACAATCGCTCCGGTGATAGCGAGTATCTGTACCAAAGTGAGGTGTATATCGCTGGTTCCCGGTGGCAAATCGAGTACAAAATAGTCGAGTTCGCCCCATGCGGCATCGGTGATGAGTTGTTTCAAAGCGTTACTTGCCATTCCTCCTCGCCAGAGTACGGCATCGTTTTTACGAACAAAAAAACCGATGGAAAGAATCTTCACGCCGTATCGCTCGACCGGGAGAATGAGATCGCGTCCTCCGATATTCTCGGTATAGACTTCGGTGTCTTCGATATTGAACATCGTGGGAGCCGAAGGGCCGAATATGTCGGCATCCAGCAGCCCGACTTTATACCCTTGACGGGCCAACGCCACAGCTAAATTGGAGGCTATGGTAGATTTACCAACGCCGCCTTTTCCCGATGAAACGGCAATGATATTCTTTACATCGGGCAAGGGATTCTCGGGGTTCGGACGAGCTGTTTGTCTTGCCTTTACAGCTATATTTCCTTTGATATTTACTTCTGGACTTACGAAAGTGAGAATGGCAGTTTCGGCGGCTTTCACGACCGATCGGATAAAAGGATCGGTCGGCTTGTCGAAAATGATGGAGAAACTTACTTTGTTACCGTCGATACGAATGTCGTCTTCGATCATTTCATTAGCGACCAAATCTTTCCCGTTGCCCGGGTAACGCACTTTGGCGAGTGCGTCGAGTATTAGTTTCGGATATAGTTGCATATTGTCGTGTTATTTTGATGTTGTATTTTCTTGACTACTTTGTTTACCGTTACGTTTTCCCCGGTTGAAGCTCCGGTATGTGTCGTAAGGAATATCAACGTCGGGTTCGATGAATTGTTCACGGGGTTGGCAGACGAAACGAATATATTTGATATTCATGCCCCGTTCGAGCCACTGTTGCTCGTAGAAAGTTTTTATTTCCAGTATGTCGTCGGTTATTCCCGAATGGTAGAGATCGTCGGTCGAAACCTGTACGGGATAGCCGTTTGCTTTTACCATTTCACAAGTATAGGTGTACATGAACGGACTGTCGCTTTTCAGATGGATCAAACCTTCGGGCGATAGAATATTTTGGTATAGTTGCATAAACCGGGTAGAAGTGAGCCGCTTTCTCACTTTTTTCATTTGCGGGTCGGGGAAGGTAATCCATATTTCTGATACTTCACCTTTGGCAAAAAAACGATCGATCAACTCTATGTTGGTACGAAGAAAGGCTACGTTATTTATTCCTTCTTCGAGGGCCTGTTTGGCTCCACTCCACATGCGGGCTCCCTTTATATCTATTCCTATAAAGTTTTTTTGCGGGTAACGTTTTGCCAGACCTACGGCATATTCGCCTTTTCCACAGCCCAATTCAAGGACTATCGGATTTTCATTTTTGAAGAATTGTTTTCCCCATTTGCCTTGCATCTCAAATCCTTTTTCTTGTAGTGCAGAGAAAGGATATTGGAATACATGTGGGTAGCCTTGCAGGTCGTCGAATTTTTTCAGTTTATTTTTTCCCATTTTGAAATGAATATCGACAGGTTCTGGTTAATTGACTCTTCCTAATTTTAAATGATAGTATTTTCTTGATTCTATTTGTACAGAAAGGATAAATACTTCTCCCGAATACGATTGAGTATCAATTTTCGCTTCGGTCGTTTTGCCTTGTTTTTGATATATTGTGCGTCCGTCGATTGTATACAGGGTTATGCGGTGCATGGGTTCGTACGAATTTACGATGAGTATTTTTTGTTCGAAATATGCTTTCAACGCCTTGTCGTCGATTTGTTGCTCATCTACCTCGGATAAATAACGAATGTCAAACTCTTTCCATTGAGGCGTGTTCAAATAGAGAGATAGACTTTCGTCGGGGATTCCCAGCCGGCAATCTTTTTGCGGAACATTTCGAAAGACATTTTCTCCCAGTATCGGAGGCTCGGTCGGATAGGATAACATAACATTCAATCTCGTGCAATTATCGAAGGCGTGGTCTCCGATGGTCTTGACTGTCGACGGTATTTTTGCGGAAAATAAATATTTCATGCCATAGAACGGCCATCGACCTATTTTTTCAGTTCCTTCGGGCAGGAAGGAAAGTCCTGCTATTCTACTGCATCCGGCAAATGCATAATCGCCTATGGTTCGGACAGACTCTGGTAGAATACAGTCGGTGAGCGATGTGCAATAATAGAATGCGCCTTCTCCTATTTCTGTTATGGTATTGGGGGCTTGTATGGAGAGTAGTTTTGTACAATGGTCAAAGGTGTAAGGGGGCAGGTTTTCCAATGGACATTCTTTTATATCGACCTCTGTTAACGAGATACAGTGGGAGAAACAACCTTCGCCCATAGATTCTAGTTTTTGAGGGAGTGTTATTCCCGTCAGAGACGAGCATCCGGCAAAACATTCTTTGCCGATAGATTGTAACGAGGCGGGTAGGGTTATCGAGGATAAGGCGGTACAGTTGAGAAATGCTTGGTTTCCTATCGAACGAAGGACAGACAGGGAGAGGTCTATTCCAGTAAAAGAGGTGCATTGTTTGAATGCATATTCGCCTATTTTTTCCAATGTCTGTGGTAACGATGTGTTCAAAGAGAAACAGTCGCAAAAAGCGAATCCTGCTATTTCTTGTAAATTGTTTCCCCAATCTATGTTTTTTAGTTTAGGACAGCCTGCGAAAGCGCCTTTTCCTATTTTTTCGGTATTCCGGGGGAGCCGTACGGTCGTTAACTCTTGAAATCCGAAGAATGTGTTTGCCGGAATACAGTTGGCATCGAAACGGGTTTGATTTCCGAGGTAAATATCTCGACTTTCGAATGCATCTATCGTACAATCTGCAAGGTCTATGCCGGTTAAGTGAAATAGGGAGTCGTTTATGAAAGCAAAATCGCGAACGTCGATTGTTCCTGAGACGGTTAGATTCGTGATTGTCCGATGCTGTTCTCCGATGAGAGATTGTAGTTGTCCCGCTTCGGTGTGACAATTGTAATTTGTCGCCTGCAAATGTTTCCCGACGGATAGGAACAGAACGATATATAACAACTTTCTCATTGGAGTGACGGCGGGTTTGATTGTTTTATAAAAATAGAGAGAGATAGGAATAAGATAAAACGGACAAGCTCGTTTTTTATACCAAGTCGCACCCTATTTTTGTATTTGCAAAGATAGTATAAACGAATGTAGAAACAAATTTTATTTGTCGGGTCGGTATGTTCGGGTGTTTTTGTTTTGACAGACAGAATGTTGAGCCTGAATTTTTGAAAAAATGGAGACTATATTTGGGGGTAATCTTTAATCTCTTGATATGCGATAATGTGCGCCGCAGTCGAGTATGAAATCCAGTACATCTTTGAAAAGTTCTTCTACATGAGACGGCACAAATACATACGACGTGTCGCCGCAATGTTTGCATATGGTTTGGGGTAAGTCGGTTAATTTTACATTGAGTTGTTCCGACATAGCCATTGCTTCGTCTTTTTCGATTATCGCATAGGTATGATGTTGTACATTTTTATAATCGTAAAAGGTCAGACAGATGACCAGACTTTTAGTGTAGTTGAATCCGACCGTAAGTGTCGACCAAGTGTCGAAGTCCTCGTGGGACATGGCGATGGTTATTTCTTCCAATGTTGACATAATTTTCGTGAATGTATTGTGGGCGAGCTATATATATTTCTCGTAGTCATTAAATGCGGCTGTCTATGCGTATAATGTTTTCGACAATGAACAGATCGCAAATTTCTTTTTTCTCGATTTCGATGTCGTCGTATTCTTTGTTTTCACTGCGTAGGATAACCCTATCGGGATTATCGTGTTTACGAATATATTTGACCATGCGGTAATCTTCCAGCAATATGACGTAGATTTGCCCCCAGAAGATAAGCTGGGGATTTTTTATTTCGCGGATTGCGATCATGTCACCATTGTTAATAACGGGTTTCATGCTGTCTCCGCTTACTTTGACAATGCTGCAATCGGGATTGATGAAAGGAACGTCTATACTGCCGATTACCAAATCCTCGGTAAACATGCGATCCCGCGCCAAATTACCGGCGGTTACGTCCAGACCGTATACTTTCGCCCCATTTCTTGCTTCTGGTATAATCGCTTCCGAGGGAAGAGTTAATGTGCGTATATGAGAGTGTGCATCGTTGTCTGAGGGACGAAACATATATCC
Source organism: Barnesiella sp. B2-R-119 (assembly GCF_023656675.1). Classification (NCBI taxonomy): domain Bacteria; kingdom Pseudomonadati; phylum Bacteroidota; class Bacteroidia; order Bacteroidales; family Barnesiellaceae; genus Barnesiella; species Barnesiella sp. B2-R-119. Next base: position 37,968 of record NZ_JAMOKL010000004.1, on the reverse strand, counting down.
TTTACCCGTACATAGCCATTCTTTCGATACGCCCAAGTCTGCGACGATTCTGTTGATAAGTGAGTCGCTGACAGGTAGTTTTCCGGTCAGGTGTTTCGAGAAGTTGGACGCATCGATCGATATGCGTTTGGCAAATTCCGACTGGGTTACTCCAAAGTTTTCCATCAATGTCTTGATTCTCTCTATTTTAGCTTCATTCTCCATAGTCGTTCACTTTTTTATTTTCATAATATGGTAAAATTACCATAAATAATTTGCTTTTCAATAAAAGTGGTAGTATATTTGTGTGGTTTTATTACCAAAGCAAAGGTATAAACTTTTTTTGAAAAACAAAATAATAGATTAGTAATTAACATAGTTAGCCATGTTCCATCGGGGTATATTGCCTATAAAAATTGTAAACAAAAGGAGGAGATACACAGACAAAACGGGTAAATGCAGTGTGAATATACCCTGATGGAAGTGTGCTAACAGAATAGGAGAAGTTATGAGAACGATTGAATGGGAAGCTCCGGCTTTGGCATCATTAGCGGCAGCACATTGGTTGGTAGCTTATGAACGGGAAAATTCGCCACGAAAGAGGGTGAGGTATGAGAATGAAATAGAGTTCGACGGAGTGGCTTATATGTTGATGTGTGAAATCGAATTAGTGGAAAGAGAACATAAAGCGGTGTCGATGATGTGCGGTATAGAGCCTCAATATACCGATATGCCGGTAAGAATTATTGGAAATATGGGAAAGGCCATCGGCGAGATTTTGCCTGTGCTGAATAACTTTTTGGATAGTTACGGTGTTATATATGTATGATATAAACAGAGGGGTGATCCGAAAGGTGTGGCGTGGTATAAGAAGGATACTTTCGGGGTATATGACGAGGGTGTACCTGTCGGATTAAAGAAAAAGGCTGAACAAACTGTTCAGCCTTTTTCTTTTTTATCGGAGAAATAGAATTATCCGTTAACTTTTGCCATGTGGGCAATCAAATCGAGTACTTTGTTAGAATAACCGATTTCGTTGTCATACCAAGAAACGACTTTTACGAATGTGTCGGTCAGAGCTATACCAGCTTTTGCGTCGAAAATAGAAGTGCGAGTATCACCCAAGAAGTCAGAAGATACAACAGCGTCTTCGGTATAACCGAGAATGCCTTTCAATTCGCCTTCGGAAGCCTCTTTCATAGCAGCGCAGATTTCTGCATAAGTAGCCGGTTTAGCCAAGTTAACTGTTAAATCGACAACCGAAACGTCCAAAGTCGGAACACGCATAGACATACCTGTCAATTTTCCGTTCAAAGTGGGGATTACTTTTCCTACGGCTTTGGCAGCTCCCGTAGAAGAAGGAATGATGTTGCCAGAAGCGGCACGACCACCACGCCAGTCTTTCATAGAAGGACCGTCAACCGTTTTTTGAGTAGCGGTAGTAGAGTGAACGGTAGTCATCAAACCATCGAGAATACCGAATTTGTCGTTCAATACTTTGGCGATAGGAGCCAAGCAGTTGGTTGTACAAGAAGCATTGGAAACGAATTGAGTACCTTTAACGTAAGTATTTTCGTTAACACCGCAAACGAACATAGGAGTATCGTCTTTGGAAGGAGCGGACATAACTACGTATTTAGCACCGGCTTCGATATGAGCTTGAGCTTTTTCTTTGGTCAAGAAAAGACCGGTAGATTCTACAACATATTCAGCACCTACTTCATTCCATTTCAAATCGGCAGGATTTTTTTCGGCTGTAACACGAATAGTTTTTCCGTTTACAATCAATTGACTTTTTTCAACATTCGCTTCGATAGTTCCATCGAATTGTCCGTGCATAGTGTCATATTTCAACATGTATGCCAAATAGTCAACCGGGCAAAGGTCGTTAATACCTACGATTTGGATGTCGTTTCTTGTTTGTGCTGCACGGAAAACGAAACGTCCGATGCGGCCAAAACCATTGATACCTACTTTAATCATTGTAATAAAACTTTAAGTGTTTATTGAATAAAAAATAACATCTTACTTTTTTCTTCTTTTTTTGTTCTGCTTTCTTAAAAACATTTACATTTGTAATATTGTTTAACAACCACAAGGTGTCGCACAACAACTCATCAAAGCAAGCAGCGCAATCAAAAAGGCAATTTTGTATTTCATACAAGTATATTTTGTTCCTAAAATTGCGATGCAAAGGTAAATATTTTTTTTGAATACAATGTATGTGAATGTGAAAATAAAAGAAAAATTTCTTTATTTGCATTGTGTTGAGTTTGAGTAATCTATCTAATATTAATAACTCGTACTATTATGAAAAGTTCATTTTTAGCAGACTTTAAAAAATTTGCCATGCGAGGCAATGTCATCGACATGGCTGTCGGTGTAATTATCGGTGGCGCTTTTGGAAAAATCGTATCTTCGGTTGTCGCCGATATCATCATGCCACCTCTCGGGTTACTGATCGGCGGTGTCAACTTTACAGATTTAAAATGGGTGATGAAAGGGCCTGAAGTAGTCGATGGGGTAGAACAGGCTGCGGTTACACTTAATTATGGTAATTTTTTACAAGCAACCTTCGACTTTTTGATTATTGCTTTTTCTATTTTCTTGTTTATTCGACTTTTGACGAAGTTAACGGAAAAGAAAAAGGAAGAACAAACGGCTCCTGCTCCTGCTCCTGCCCCGGCTCCTTCCGAAGAGGTGAAATTGTTGTCGGAAATTCGGGACTTGTTAAAGAAAAACGAAGAATGAGAAGGAGCTCGTTCTCTGCGAAAAATAATAATGCCGCTTTCTTATCAGAAGCGGCATTATTATTGATGACAGGTTTTATAAATTATCCTATGATATACTTGCTTTTGGGCAGGTAGGATAACAAATATACGAATATGTAAACCGTAATAAATGTACACACGGCGATCAAGGGAATTGTGACATAGGCCGCATCCGAGATAGACTTGAATAGTCCATAATAGAAATTTAGAAACAGAATGTGGGCTAAGTACATTCCATAGCTTTTTATCGATATATCCGACAGCAGTTTGCAGGCTGCATTTTTCCCTTTTAAAGATAATCGGCCGATTAGAGAGAAGAGGCCTAATGTCATCAGGAATACATTTACCGTACAGAATCCCCAACTAAGCTCCAATTCGGGCACAGTGGGAACCGTATCGATACGTGAACAGAAAATCCCGGCCGAGAGAGCGAAACCGCCTATGAGTATTATCCAAGATAATGCCGCAGAAGGATAGCCGAATCTTTTCAAATAATATCCTAAAATGAAGTATCCGATGAATCCCGTGAAGTAATAGAGCAACGGTGTGTCGTTCCAGAATGCTTCGCCAAGCACTTCGGGATAAACTAAATGAATATACGGGATAAAAGTTGTGATTATCCACAAGCCGAGATATCCTTCCAATTCTCGTTTAGATGCTTGTTGTAACCAAGGGGAAATAATCGGGGTTACCAGATAGAGCCCGATTAACATGTAAATATACCATAAATGGCCTATTTCACACCCGAAGTTCACGGGAATGTGTAAAATATTAAGTGCCATTTGGCTAAAAGAATCCCCACGGCTTAACACGTAGTATCCGGCATATAATACACACCATGCGATGAATGGATATATGATTCGGGTGAAACGTTTGCGAAAAAATGTGGAAATTTTGTCTTGCATAGGGAGTAACAAGAATCCCGACAGCATGACGAATAGAGGTACAGATGATCGGCATAATGTGGTTATGATGCCAATCCAAAAAGTATTGTCTCCGGTAACAACCGTTCCTCCTTCTCCTATATAGTAAAATTCGCTGGCATGTTGTTGAATGACCAAGTAACAGGCAATAACTCTCAATAAATCGAGCGAATAATTGCGATTCTTAATCATGAAAATAATTGTTTATGAAATGTTGGTGATGAATTTTATTGAATAATTAGTTGAAACGTAGTTTATCTCCAATGACAGTAGTTAGTATTGTTCTTTTTCGTTGGGAAAATCTTGTGTTTTCACGTCTTTTACGTAGGCCTGTACCGCTTCGGTGATCGTTGTACTTAAATCGGCGTATCGACGAAGGAACCGTGGGGAAAAACCTTTGTTGATGCCCAACATGTCGTGCATGACGAGGACTTGTCCGTCTACACCACCACCGGCTCCGATACCGATGACCGGAATGGTTACTTCCTGAGCTACCCGGGTGGCCAATGTTGCCGGAATCTTTTCGAGAACGAGGCTGAAACACCCTATCTCTTCGAGAAGATGAGCATCCTCGATGAGTTTATTAGCTTCTGCCTCTTCACGAGCACGGACGGTATATGTACCGAATTTGTTAATGGATTGCGGAGTCAGACCTAAATGCCCCATAACGGGTATCCCGGCACTGAGTATGCGCTCGATAGATTCACGGATTTCGGCTCCGCCTTCCATCTTTACACAGTCGGCATGCGTTTCTTTCATGATTCTGATTGCCGAGGCAACAGCTTCTTTGGAGTTGCCCTGATAGGAGCCGAATGGCATATCGACGACGACTAAGGCACGTTTAACGGCTCGGACAACCGACTTCCCATGATAAATCATTTGGTCGAGAGTAATAGGTAAAGTCGTTACATTTCCGGCCATTACATTGGATGCCGAGTCGCCTACCAGAATGACATCGATTCCGGCTTGGTCTATAAGAGTCGCCATTGAAAAGTCATAGGCGGTTAACATCGAAATTTTTTCGCCGCGGAGTTTCATTTCCATCAGGCGGTGAGTCGTTACTTTACGAGTATCTTCGGTATATGTAGACATAATTTTGATTGTTTGAATTTCGGGACAAAGGTACACTCAAATTTTTATATTGCAACCTTTTTCATTTTTCAATCTTGTTTTCTGTATATTTGCATAAAGTGTAGAATGGATTGATTGTACGGGGCGATCCTCTTTGCACCCGGAGGCGGTAACACAGATCGTGCAGATATGATTGCGGTTTTTCTGTGATTACAGCCGGTCGATTCTGCTTGTTTGAATGAGTGTTGATAGTATGGAGAAAGAAAAGTCGTCTCGGGAAGTTCCCGGTTGGTTCAAGATTTTAATCCTTATAACGGCTTTGCCGGTTTTTGCGTGGCCGTGGTTGATGAGCCGGGTAACGTTTGTATTTGTCGAAAAAGCCGCTGGCGATGCTTTGCCTTGGGCTTTGGTCATGTTGTTGCCTTTGTATGTGGTTTTGTCTACGTGGATTAGTTATCGGGTGTATAGTACCCGACGAGAGATTTCGTGGATTTTACAGGGCTTGCAAATGCTGGTGTATTTGGCCTTGTTTGTTTTGATTTTGTAATTTGTGATTACGGATTGTATAGATCGGGGTTGGAAAAATTGATAATGTCCATTACCATTTCATAGGCTTGTTTGGCCGGGCTTTCTGGATTGATTTCTATGGCTTTCAGATAATTTTCGATTGTGAGTTTCCAGTTTCCTTGTTTCCAAGAGACCAGTCCTTTCAAGTAGTATGCCTTGTCGTCTTTCGAGTGGGTCGAGAGCCATTCGTCGATGTATGCAAGAGCTTTTTCCAAGTTGTTTTCTGCGATGAGCCGGTTTATTTTTTCTGAGTCCATTTGCTGTTTTCTTTTGGGCAAAGATAGTGTAAACCGAGGGCAGAAACAAATATACTTGTTGACGTATGGATAATGTGACAACGGGGAAGTCCTAAGAGCAGGACTTCCCCGTTGTTTCAATTTGCATCTTTGATTAATGGGTTAGTTTTTCGGGTTTGGGTAGTTCTAATTCGTTCCCTTCGGGAGCCCAGATAAAGCCTTTGTTGTTCCATGTGCGCAGATAGCCGCCGATGTTGTTGTTAATCATCAGTAGCTGGAATGCATGTTTGCCTTTTTGCAAAGCGATGGAATTACGTGTGCGAGAATGGCGTATGAGTTTACCGTCGTTACTGATGATGACCTTTCCGTCTATTCTCAGTTCGTCCATTTCGGAGGAAAAATAGTATATGCCATCGGCGGGAACTTCGAAGTAGCCGGTGTAGCAGTATGCTCCTTTGTCTTCGATATCCGGTTTGAATTCAAAATCTTTGACAATCTTCGGTGCACTCCAATGCGCTCCATCGAGGTCTTTTACAAAATAGAGGTTTCCCTCGGTACGTCTCAACTCGATACCGGGTTGGGTGCTTTTTTCGGTAGCCGGCATGAGCTTTTCGCGAACTACTTCGATAGAGCGTACCGGACTTAATTTCCCTGAGGGGAGCATAGTGGCTATTTTGACTGTTACATCTTTATTGATATGTAACGGATTTTCGTATTTTGTCGAACTTGTTTGAGGCTCACTTCCATCGGTCGTATATACCATAGGATAGTTGCGGCTGTTTTGGAATGTCAGCGTGGTATTTTCGGTATATGCAATACGGTCGGCCATAGGGCCTTCGGGCATGGGTATGTGGTAGTTGATGTGGTGCATATCGAGTCGGATCAATTGATTGTCGAGCCGACGAGTGAAAGAGTTGTAATCTTTTTTCTCTTTGGGTGTCCAATCCAATTCTGCCAAAGCCAGCATGCGGGGATATAACAGGTATTCGGTATACTCGGGGGTTACGGCATATTCGGTCCACATGTTGCATTGTGCTCCTAAAACGTGGTGCCGCAAATTTTCTGGAATTTTTGGAGATTTGGGGTCGTAGCTATAAGTTTTTTCGAGAGGCAGTCCGAATTTAATGGCAATGGGTTCGGCTTCGACGGCTCCTTGTCCATGATCCATATACATCCATTTGGAGGGTGTCATGATAACATCGTGTCCCATAGAAGCGGCGGCAATGCCTCCTTCTTCACCTCTCCAAGACATCACAGTTGCTGATGGAGCCAGTCCTCCTTCGAGAATTTCGTCCCAGCCGATCATCGATTTTCCATGAGCAAGGATTATCTTTTCGATACGGTGAATGAAATAGCTTTGCAGTTCGTGGGCATCTTTCAGGTTTTCGTCTTTGATTCTTTTCTGGCATTTGGGGCATTCGTTCCATCTTACTTTGGGGCATTCGTCACCGCCGATATGGAAGAATTTGCCGGGAAACAGAGGAATGACTTCTTCGAGAATGTCTTGTAAGAATTCAAAAGTTTTGTCATTCCCGGCGCAATATACGTTGTCTTCCACGCCCCATTTGTTGCGTAGTTCAAACGGGCCTCCTGTACATGAATATTCGGGGTATGCGGTCAAAGCGGCAAGTGCATGTCCGGGAAGTTCTACTTCGGGGATAACGGTAATGTACCGCTCTGCTGCGTAAGCAACGACTTCTTTGATTTGTTCCTGTGTGTAGAAGCCCCGATGTATGCTTCCATCGGCATTCCGGCGTACAGAGCCAACCTCGGCGAGACGGGGATATTTTTTTATTTCTATGGTCCACAGATGGTCGTCGGTCAAGTGCCAATGGAAATAATTCATTTTGAACATGGCCATGATGTCGAGTTGTTTTTTTACAAATTCCACGTCGTGGAAGTGGCGACATACGTCGAGCATCATACCTCGGTATCCATAGGCGGGTTCATCTTTGATTTCCACACAAGGGATTTCCCATGCTACGTTATCGATAATCGTTTCGCTCTCGATTTGGGGAGGAAGCAACTGCATAACCGATTGCATGCCATAAAAGATTCCTTGCGGAGTTTTGGCTTTGACAATTACCTTTTTGGGGGTTACTGTCAGTTGGTAGCCTTCGTTCCCTATTTTTAGTGACTTGTCTATTTGCAGACTGATAGCGTTTGAGCTTCCGCTGTTTTTTATATTTAGATTGTATCCTGTGGAGTATAGGATTTTTGACTGGAAATAGGCCGCTACTTTTTTTAAATCAGCTCTTTGGTTTTTCCCAATGGCAAAAGAGGTTTTGGAATTTAAAGTAAAATGTCCGTTTTTCTGAACCAAACTTTGGGGAGTGGGAGTGATGTCCAAATGGTTGTCTTGACCCATGATTACAGAACTCGATAGGACGAGAAGACAAATCCATAGGCAAGAAATAGAAAGAGCTCTTTTCATTATAAATAATTTTTATGAGATGAATAATAGGGTCGTTAGTTTTCTCCGTAGTTTACAGTAATGTTGATTACATTCATGTTGTTTACTTCTATTTCGACAGTTTGGTATCCCGATTTTTTGAAGATGAGATATTCGTGATTGCCGGTAGTGAATTTGAACTGACCTTTTGCGTCGGTAACAGCAATGGTTTCTCCGGTGCTTTTTTCAATAATCTGCATATCGGGAACGAGGGTAGCCTGCACGTCACGCACTTCTCCTTTCACTTCCATTTGGCGGGAACTTTTTTTGTTTTTAGGTTTTACGATTTCGTCATTCCCGATCGTCGATGGTTCTCCCGCCACGATAGTTTTCGACAAAATGATATTATTCGATGCTTGTCCTACTTCCAAAATGAACTCGCCGGCTTCGACGAAGCGTTGGTTTTTCTCGTCGACCAAATAGAGATCGGAGATGGGTACTTGAAGTTGTACGGTGCGGGTTTCACCGGGCGCTAATTCTATTTTTTTGAAGTCGCGCAGTTGTTTTACCGGTGTCACATAGGTACTGGCTTTGTCTCGGACATATAATTGAACTACTTCTTTACCGGTGTATTTCCCCGTATTTTTTACTTCTACTGTGGCGTGTATCGTGTCGTTCAATTCGTATTTGTCTTTGTCGGTGGAGAGATTCTTATAAACGAACGAGGTGTAGGAAAGTCCGTATCCGAAACTATATAGAGCCGAAGGAGCCGAGAAAACATAGTCCCGTCCGGGTGAGTCGTAGCTTCCGGGGTTTTTGTAGAATCCACGGTCGGACGGCAGATAGTTGTAGTAGACAGGCAAATGTCCGGTGCTGCGAGGGAAAGAGAAAGTGAGTCTTCCCGAAGGAACGACTTCTCCGAATAGGATATCGGCAATGGAGTTTCCGGCTTGTTCACCGGCATACCATTGGACGAGTATAGCGGGCAAATTGTTCTTTTCCCATTCTATGACAAAAGGTTTTCCTGTTACCAATACAAGTATGACGGGAGTGCCGGTTTGATATACTTCGCGTATTAGTTGCGATTGCGCGCCCGTGAGGTTCAAATCGTTCAGGTCGAACCCTTCTCCGCAAGTGGAGCTTTTGTAGTCACGGGCCAAAGCGGCACTGGCGCTACCGCCGAAAATTACGGCTACTTCGCTGTTTTTGGCGGCTTCGACCGCTTCGGCTATTCCCGATGTGTCCAATGATGTGAGACTGCAACCTTTGGCGTAGTGTATGGCGGTGTTTTTGTTTACCCGGTTCTTGATACCTTGTAGCGGGGTGACACCGTCTTTGTTGTTGCGGCTCCAAGTGTAATCTCCGAATTGGACTTGGTCGGCATTGGGCCCGATAATGGCGATCGATTTCAGGCTTTTGGCATCGAGCGGCAGTAACTGGTTTTCGTTTTTCAGCAGGACGGTCGATTCGTCGGCAATCGTTTTGGCGAGTTTGACGCTTTCCGGGGAGTGTCGTTTACGGTTTTTGAAGGTTTTTCCGTAAGGGTCTTCAAAGAGTCCCATAGCGAATTTTGCGAATAAAACCCGGCGGACGGCCGTGTCGAGAATTTTTTCATCGAACTGGCCTTTTTCGATCAATCCTTTCAGGAAGGGATAGCATTTGCTCGATGCCTCGGCATCGAGCCCGGCGGAAATGGCTTGAATGGCGGCCTCAGAGGAGTTGCGGGCTGTGAAATGCAATGTTTTGAGCATTTCGATAGCACCCCAGTCGGAATATACATATCCTTTGAAGCCCCATTCGTCACGAAGTATATCGGTAAGCAGATAATGTGATGCTGAGTTGGGTATATGGTTCCAAGAGTTATAGGTTGACATGACTGCCAATATTCCGGTGTTTTTAACAACCATTTCGAACGGTTTGAGATAGATTTCGTGCAAATCTCGCAATCCGCATTCTACCGAGGCTAAATTTAATCCGCTCAACGGGTTGCCGTGCGGGCCGTAATGCTTCAACATGGGCGATATGCCGTTTTCGAGATACCCCGAAACCTCCTCGATGCCGAAAAGGCCGCATAGATATGGGTCTTCCCCATAGGACTCTTCGACCCGTCCCCAACGTAAATCGCGTACTACGTCTATACAGGGGGATAGAACTTGTCGAAATCCCATGCTGTGGAGATCGTCGGAAATCATTTGCGTTTTCTTTCGTGCCAGTTCGGGATTAAAGGTGCTCCCCAAAGCGATGTTTTGGGGATATATGGTGGCTCCGTCGTGCACAGCACCGTGCAGAGATTCTGCAACCGTGAAGATGGGTATTCCCAACCGGGTTTTTTCTACCATGTATTTTTGAATGAGATACATGCTTTTAGCGCAATTGTCGCCGGTGAGGGGAAAGCCTTCGACAAATCCCCATGAAGTATTACCTGCCCAATCGGTCAGTTTTTTCATATCGAGCTCTTGCCTGTTAAAAATTTTCGAAGAGTGTATGTGCCGTATTTGTGCGATTTTTTCATCGACAGTCATGCGGTTCAGCAAGTCTTCTACGCGTTCCTCGATGGGGAGATTTTTGTTTTTGTATGGCAGGGATTGGGCTTTTGCCATATCGAGGGTCGATGTGGCGGTGAGAAGGGATAAAAAGGCTATAAAAATTTTGTGTCGCATAATGTGGTATGTTTTTAAGGATTCTGTTTCTGTAAAAAGACAACCGACATAGGCTTTTTTACATAGGAGAACCGGGATATTTAAATGTTTTTATAGGTTTGTTGTAATTCGATGAAGTATTTTTTATAGATTTCTTCGACAGCAGAAATCGCATTTCCGGTAGAGGTACTATCGTAGCGTGTATCGGAGTCGACCCAATTTTTTTCGATTTGGAAATAATCGGGTTCTTGTGCGGTTTCTCCTCTCAATAGAGCCAGTTTGTAGTCGACCCATGCTTCCCAACGAGGCAGATACATGTCTCTCATCAACCCGCTCCATTCTTTAAGGGCGTAATCATGGAGTTTTGAGTCGTGGTTTGTCCAAGTGGTAATTTGTCTTTTTGCGTTTGCAACGAAACGCTCCTGTTCCTGAGGCGTACAAGCGGCGTTGCGTGCTTGGTTTATCCATGTTCCTACATTGAACTCTTTGCGGGTGGACAGCAGTTTGTCTTCGTCTCGAATGAGAGCGAGGAATTTGGAGGAATAGGTTTGAAATCCTTTTAAATCGTTTCGATAAAAGGCGTTTACAGCCTGTTTGTGAAGATATTTTGCGTAGTCACCCAAAACTTGTCGTGTGAGATCTACCAAATCATATTGATAGGTTTCGGATTGTGCGAATTCGTGTCGGACATTATACATGCATTCCCATGCTGTAACGATTTCTGCGGGATCATAGAAAATCTCGGCAGTACCCCATGACGAGGCGTGTTTGATTGTATCGGAGGGGCGTGCACATATATAAGATTCGACGGGCCCTCCTATTTCATTGTGACATTCGTAAATGGTTTTCGACAGAATTTCCCAAGCTCGATTGCAGTTTGGATCGGCTTTACCGTACCGATATTGCGTATATTGGTTCACCCAGTCTTTTATATCGATGCTATCTTCTCTCCAAGCTATGTCGTATACCATGTCATATACGACGGGAATCGTACCGATTCCCTCGGGAGCTGTTCCTATTCCACATAGGTTTTTTCCCAACGGGTGGTTTTTGGCAAAGACTACACCAGAGGCATAACTGCTCATTTTGCCATGCAGCCCTGTTTTCCCGCCGAAATTGGGCAGTGCGCACCAAATCCAGTCGTGGTGCATGTGTCCTTCGGCTTTATAAAACAACGAGTTTTTTATGCCGCCCCATTGGGGACGCTCGCATGCCATGAGGTCGAGAATGATGGCCTCGCCATGTTCCAGCCCTTCCAATAGGTCGCGCATGGGGTTACGTTGCCAGCCTTGTATGATCCATATAGCTTCCGGGGTTTTGCGTCTCATGGCTTGCAGTATTTTTTTAGCCGCGGCTTTTACATCGATACCTTCCGACTGACCTCCTTCGTGGAATGGGTCTCCGGCGAAATAGACGGCTTTACCGAACAGTTTTTCCTGTTCGTCGTAGTATATGTCGGCGATTTTATCGAAAAGGGGATCGTTCGGGTCTAAGAACGCAGGACGCTGATAGGTTTGCCATTCACCTTGTTCCTTGATGTTGGCTTCGGGGAATTTTTCTTTCAAACTGTTGGGAACCATGCCATAGAATCCTTGAAAGACGGGAGCCATACCCAACTCTCTCATGCGACGCAGCATTTTTTGTTGGAGGTCGGTTTGCCGGTCTATGAATTTTTGGGAAACGGGGCCACCGAAGCCTTCGAGATTACCCATGAGCCACCACGCTTCATAGCCGGCTCCGGGAAGGAATTCCGATATTTCTTTTTCGTTATATCCCAGTCTTTTGAGCGTATTTTGCCAAACGGCGTACTGGCTGTTGACAGCCATGAGAGGGAGATTGACACCTTGCAGGGCCATGCGGTCTATTTCTTTTTCCCATTCTTCCCACCCCCAAAAAGCCATAGAGTAGCTATATGTGCAATAATTCAGATAATACCGCAGGGGTTGAGAGGCTTCGATATGAACCGGTTCACCGACTGCGGGCAGTGTGTCGGGTATGGAAGCCAGATTATCGCCACACCAAGAAACAGAGGCATGGCAATAGTGGCGCAGATAGTGGTTTAGTCCGCGTGCCATAGAGATTCCGTTATTCCCTTGTATCTCTATTTTATCGCCATTCTGCCTTAGTTCGAAGAAATCTTTTTCGGCAGGAACGAGCGTAAAGATGAAATCATCGGAGTGCGATGGCACAATGCGTCCGGCGAGCCGGGCGGCAGAGTCGGTGTATTCCGGAGTCCGGGAGCAAGAGGTAATACATAAGGCTATGAGTCCTATGAATAAGAAACAGTGTCTTGACATGGCTTTATGAAAGTTTCAATTAAATTTATTTACATATAATGTCTGTGAATACAGGATAGTGGTCCGAAATTTCACCCAAATCTATCGTTTTTCCCTCGATATTTATTTCTCGCACGATTTTGCTGCCGACTATCTTTATCTTATTCTTCCCTTTTTTGCTCAATAAAATGAAGTCGATCAATGCGCCGTTGTCGGTTCTTCCGGGGATCGTGTTGCCGACCGTGTCGCTTGCAATGATAAAATCTTTTTGGTATAGAGGAAAAGATACATTGCTTCGCGACCAGCGGAAAGAGTCGTTGAGGTCTCCGGCCACGAATACGGGTTTTTTCATTTCGCGGGAGTCGTTGCAAATGATTTTAGTTCCTTGTCTGCGTTTTTCGTTATTGAGGTCGGAATGTGTGGCGATGAATACAAATTTTTCGAGTTCCAGTTGAATGGCCGCTCTCGGCTCGTCTCCCGGGAGATAAGCGATGTACCGGCTGACAATCGGCAGATTTTTTTTAACCAATGCGCCGCAACCGATGCTTCCCTTCTTGTCAAACCGAGCCGCATTGGCATACACATCGGTATATTCGATTCCTGTATGTTCGGCTATTTCGCGCAGCAAATAACGGTTTCCACGGCTTTGAGAGGCACTGTCCAATTCTTGCAAGGCGATGACATCGGCATCCAGAGCTTTGATGACTTGTGCAAGTTTTTTCACGTTGCCTTCGTTGATTTCTCCCGGATCATAGCCTCCTTTGCAATAATGGGTGTTGTAAGTGAGTAGTCTGATTGCTCCCGGGGCTTTGGGATAGGACTGCGGTTTTACCGAGAACAATGTCCCGGCCAAAACAATGGAGAGTAATATCGCTTTCTTCATGATGTGTTTTATGTGTTTGTCGGCTGTTTTTATAGGGATAAAAAGAACTCGAAGTTCATTGATATGGACTTTGATAATTGTATAAATAAGTTTAATAAGAATGACTTATCTCTTGATAATCTTTCCTTTGAATGCCGTGCCGTTATCTGCGAAAATTTCCACGATGTATATTCCGTTCGATAAAGAGGAGATGTCGACCGATGCCGTGCCGGGGTTGTTTGCCTCTAATTGTTTTTGACCGGTCATCGAGTAGATGTTTATTTTTCTGACGGGGGATTCGCTTTGAATGTTTAATGTGTTTTGTACTTGGGTGGGATATATTCGAATCGAATTGCTTCGGGTGGCATTTTCGATTCCGCTTAGCCCGGGAATCTCGATGTCTACATAAACGGGGTAGTGGTCGGATATCGATCCCAAGTCAATGACCGAACCGTTTACTTTCAATGTGCGGACAATGTGTGTCTCAACGATTTTAATTCCCGAGTTTTTATAATCTTTGAACAAGATATAATCGATGAGAGCCCCGTTGTCGGTCCGACCCGGAATGGTGTTACCTTCCGTATCGCTGACGATAGAAAATTTATCGGCCAGTACGGGGAATGCGATTCCTCCGTTGCCCCATCGGTGAGAATCGTTCAAATCGCCGGCGAGGAAACAGGGTTTATGGATAAAGTCGGTTTCATTGACCAATGTACTTGCGCTTTGGGTTCTTTTTGCATTGTTCAGGTCGAGGTGGGTTCCCATGAATGTGAATTTCTCGAAATCCACCCGTACTGCGCTACGAGCTTCATCGCCTGCCAACGGGATAATCTTTTTCTTTACTACTTCCAAATCTTTTTTAAAGAGTAGTCCCGGACCTACTTTACCGCCATTGATGGGGGCTAAGCCTCCGAAGAAGTGCTGATAATCGAGTCCGGTGAATTCGGAGATTTGTTTTAACAGATCTCTTCTTCTACGATCGCTCATGGCGCTGTCCAGTTCTTGCAGGGCAACTACGTCGGGGTCGAGGGCTTCGATAACCGAGGCAAGGCGCCGAGTGTTGTAATCGTCGATAGAGCCGGGGTCGCTTCCTCCTTTGCAATAATGAGTGTTGTAGGTGAGCAGACGAATGACATTTTCTTTTTTGGGGTATGTCTGAGCGTTCAAACTGATGTTCAGACAGATAAAAAACGCGAGTAATAGAGTAATTTTTTTCATGATAAATGTTTTTGTTTTGAAAGCCGACGTGTTGTCGAAAATCTTACGGCTATTTATATACAAGACAAATATATAGTGGAAAAGGGTAGTCTGCAAATTATTTTTTTTGAGAGGAAGCCGTCGGTCGTATCGGGGAATAATCGTTATTGGCGTTCTATGGCTGGGTGAAAGTATTGTGTTTTTGTTGGTGTTGTGGGTTCAGTAGAAAATTCATGGGGATAGACTTGAATGTTAATGAATGAGAGGGGGTAAAAAGATCGGGGTTTGTGCTTTTGTTTGTATTCTAACCCCCTCGCCCTTCGGGCACTCCCCCTATATTCCTTGCAGGAACACAGGGGGAGAGGTTGAGATGTATTCCTCTTTCGCCTTTGCTCCGATTTTATACAGAATACCCCGCCATGCTGCGGGATACGGCAGGGGGAGAGGAGGCTTACCTCTGTCATTACCGCTACCGGTATTATTTAACCCTCCCGTCACTACGTGCCACCTCCTCTATATTTTGCTGGGCAAAACACCCCGTAATGCTACGGGACACGGCAGGGGAGGAGGAGAATACCCCACAAAGCTCCGAAGGGATAAAACGGTTCAAAGTGATACTTTCAATCCTCTCCCTTTGCTCATCGCAGATGAGATAGGGGGAGTGCCCGAAGGGCGAGGGGGTTGAAAATATCATATAATCTTTGATTGAGGGGGTAGAGGTATAAAAGGAGGATCCCCACTAAGAAGCTGTTTTAAATTTATTGAGAAATAATATTATCATTGCAAGCAGGTGGGTTCCGGCCATGTTGAGCCCCTGTCTCGCATCTTGAATCCCTTGATTTTTGTCAATAGCCCGCTATTGGCTGCCTATCTCGGACTCCAATCTGCTTCAACATAGGGCTCAATCTGTCTCGGAATAAATTTAAAACAGCTTCTAATTATCAACTGAGCCCCTAATATCGCTAACGCAACGAACTATATTAAAAAATTCACAAAACGAGTAAAAATACAGGACAAACACGAACACTCCCCGCTAATTATCGGCTGAGCCGTGTTGTGTTCGGTTCGGTCTCTTTATGGGAAAAAGAAAACCGGCAAGATATGGAAAATATCTTGCCGGTTATTGTTATTGGAAGAAAAAATTGTTTTCTACTTACTTTTTAATAAACTTGGCTACCTTTTCACCGTTGGCGGTTACTACTTTGATGGTGTAGATACCGGGTGCGAGGTCTGCTATTTCGATAGTTTGAACATTGTCTTTTACGCTTTTTACACAAGCTCCCGTAAGCGAGAAGATGTCTACGCTCTGTACTTCTTCGCCTTTCACCGTGATGTAATCGGCTGCCGGATTCGGTCCTACTGCAATGCCGTTGTTTTCTACCTTGTTTATACCAGAGGTGTATTCACTGACTACTTTAACGAATACTGTTTTTAATACCAAAGCCGGGTATTTTTCGTTTGTCATTTCACAGCGGTATTCTTGATTCAGGTTCGATTCGTCGAAGCAGAACCAACCGTCGGAAGCATCGGGAGGCGTAATTTCTTCTCCATCGATGTTTTTCCATGTGTAGGTCGTGATATTACCATCTACGTCATATTCGCTGGAAAGGTCGATATCTTCTCCTACGGCGATTTCGTATTCACCGTCGGCATTCATCTGTCCGATGGGATATCCGCCGGCAGCTTCCCATTGCAATTTGTATCCGCTACCTAATACTTTTCCGGTAGTAGGGTGTACCGGCAATGTAGAGAATGTGTAGTGATTGTCTTCAATATTGAACAACCAATCGAGGAATTCGGCCGGACGACAATCTGTGAACAAGAGGGAGTTCTCGTCGGAGAATGCGTTTCTGTAACCGGCCAATTGACGACATTTTCCAGTGGATCCGCTCATATCCAATTGTTTGCAGTTTAAATTACGACGAACGTGCATATAGCAATCCTTGTCTTCGTTCGTCATTTGGATTCTTACAGTATCCAATTGGGTATTGGAGATGTGGACAACGGTAGCTTTACAATTGGTTAGTGAGAATTTTCCTTTCAAATTTTTAACGGCAGGCAGTACCGGATACCATTTATTATCTCCTTCGGAGTTTGTCCAAGATAAAGAACTCGTTTTTCCATTGAACGGAGCGCTGGCATTTGCACATACCCCAAAAAGGGTTTCAACATATCCATCGCTGTAACTAAGCCAAATTTTTCCCTCGGAGTTTTTCCACGTGTTCATGTCGTCCCAAGAGAATCCTTCGCGATTGATGTCGATACCCATTACTTCGGCATTGCATTTTCCTTCAATGGCAGAGGGTTGTTTGAAGAATGCCGCATACTCTTGGGTTTCTGTTGCGTCGAAATTGAATGTTTGAGTATCTTCTTGGGCGAAGCCAACCAAAGAAAAACAACATAAGAAAGCAGACAGAGCGACTTTCTTACCTAAAAAAGTAAACTTTTCCATACTTAGAATTTTTTAGTTAATGATAAATTAATATTTGGGTGTTTATTATAAAGACAGATGCTTTTTGCGAGAGGGTAGTCTGTCGGTCTATTTTTTTTAATAGATTGTGAATTTTATATTTGGATAGAGAATGCAGGTGCAGAAGTTATGCTTCTGCACCTGTATTCCATGTTATACACTTAGAAGTCCAGCCCGTCGTTCCAACCGGGGTTCTGTGTTAAAGCTCCGTTGGTGAGCGATCTTTCGGTGGTGGGTATCGGGAAGAAATAGTCTCTTTCTTCGTTCCACTGGCGGGGTTCTTTCTCGATGTCGTGGCAGATGATGTTGCCTTTGTCTCCATCGGTCAAGACGAACTCTTCGCCCAGCTTGTAGAATTTACGAATGTTCTTCACCGAAGGTTTTTTGCCTGTGTAGATGCAGATGTCCACTTTTTCTTTGTCACCTGCGATTCCATCGTTCATGTCGAACACGTCGTAGCGGTTGTCTCCCGATCCTTGTGTCAAACCGGGGAAGTACATGCCGAGGAAAGGCTGCTCGAACATTTTTCCTTCTTTCCATCGGATAATGTCGTAATAACGGTGTCCTTCGAGGCAGAGTTCGATGGTGCGTTCGCGACGTATTTCGAGGATCACGCCTTTGTTCGGGCCGGTGACATTTCTATAACCGGTCTCGGGTGCGCACAAATAGGGGTCGGGGTTTGCGTTGGCGGCAAGCATGTCGATGTTGGGCATGCCCACGCGGTCGCGGATTTTCTTGATGGAGATTTCGAGGTCTTCCTGTGTCAAGGTTCCTAACTCGGCTTTCGCTTCGGCGTAGTTCAAGTAGACTTCGGCGGCGCGGAACAGAATGTAGTCGTTGGAAGATCCCATGTATCCGTCGCCCGATGCATCGGTTACCCATTTGATGATTTGGTATCCGGTGGTCGACGAGGAGAAGTTGGGCGATTCCACTTTGTCGCTATTGATACGCATGTAGCCCGGACCTACGACGGTTTGAGTGAGGCGAGGGTCGCGGTTCTGCATTTCATCGTAGTATTGCATGGTCTCATAGCCGGGTTGGTCGGTGAAGCGGTCACCGTTGGTCATGAGGTAGCTGTTTACGATTTTCTTGTTCATGCCGGGACGTCCGTAGGTTTGTGCCATGGTGTTGTAATTAGCCTCGTGCTTCACACCTTTTGTGTAGTCGTAGTCACGAGCCAATATAACTTCTTGTTGTATGGCGTTCATCGAGGCAAAAAGGTCTCGATAGGGTTTGTCTCCCGACGTGTAGATGCTGTAAGGGCTCTCATCGATAAACCGCTTGGAAATGGTGGCGCATTCTTCGAGGAATGTCTCGTATCCTGCGATTCCATGGTATTTACGGAATGTTCCTTCGAACAGGCATATTCTCGATTTGAGGGCCATAGCCGTCCATTTGGTCACGCGGTACAGTTCGGAGTTGTCGTCACAGTAGTTGATCACATAGTCGATGTCGGACATGATCGAGTCCATGACGAGTTGGCGGGAGTCGCGAGGCTTTTTCAAGTCGGGGTCGTTCGATTCCAACGGTTTGTTATACCAGGGTACATCGCCGAATCTTTTTACTTTCTCGAAGTAGAAATAGGCTCTGAAAAAACGTGCGATACCATCGTAGTGCTCCCGAGCTATTTTGTTGTTACAGCGATGGGAGTATTTCAAATAGAGATTGATTTCACGCAGGTAGTCCCAGTTCCAGCCGCCTCCTTTGGTGGGGACTGTGCGGGTGAGCCCGATCGTCGTTGCGGGTAGAGTAAAGATGTTAACTATGTCTTCGGATTCTCCGTAACCAGACGCTGCTCCCGGGAACTGGCTGTAAAAATGGTTCGTGAAAGTCTCCAACTCTTCCTCTGTGTTGAAATAGGTTTCGGGAGAAAGAGAAGAAAGCGGGAAGCGGTCAAGGTCGTCGGTACAGCCGGTCAACCATAAACCTGCAACAGCCGCAACTATATATTTAATGTTCTTTTTCATGAGAATAAGTAATGAAAGTTATTAGAATGTAATATCAAGACCGAAAGAGAATGTTTTGGCAAACGGATAGACCCGGGCGCTACCATCGGTAGAGAATTGTTCGGGGTCGATGTATTTGCTTTTGAGAGCCGTCCAAGTGACCAGATTGTCACCGCTGAAATAGACGCGCACGCGGTCGATCCGGGCTTTCCGGGTGAGGTCGACCGGAAGGGTATATCCGACAGTGAGGTTTTTCAAACGGCAGTATGCGGTATTTTGCAAATAGCGGTTGTTTACTTTTGCCAAATGGCGGTCTCCCTGAGCTGCATAACCTCTTAATTTAGGGAAGTAAGCGTCGGGATTGTCCTCGCTCCAAACATCGTCCAAGAAGTGCTCGGGCACGAACGAAGAGTAGGGACGGGCATATCCACCCCAGAAGAGCATGGCGTTGCCGTCGGGGTAACGGTGCTGACGACCTACACCTTGAAAGAAGGCCGAAATATCGAACCCGTTCCAGCCGAGGTTGATGCTTCCGCTGTAATTGTAACGGGGGCGGGAGTTGCCGATGACACGCATGTCACCACGATTGTTTGCCGTTTTTTCACCGTCGTCGATGCGACCGTTTCCATCGAGGTCTACGAATTTGGGGTCACCGGCTTTCAATCCTTTATATTTGCCCGTTGCCGTTTGCAAGATGTTTTTGGCGATGAGCGAGTGGTCTATTTCGGCTTGGTATGCGGCAGCCTCTTCATCGGTTTTGAACAAGCCGTCGATTTTGTATCCCCAGATTTCGCCGATGGTCATGCCTTCGTAGTATTGAGAAACGTTGAAATCTTTGGTGGGGTTATCGTATTTCGTGATTTTGGAGATGTTGTCACCCAAAGCGAAAGATACGCCATAAGTGAAAGGTTTGCCGGCTAGGTTGAATTTGTCGTTCCAGCTCAAAGTCAGTTCATAACCTTTGGTGCGCAAGTCGGCGGCATTTTCTTTCGGTGAAGCGGCTCCGTATACTCCGGGTAGTGTCTTACCGGGGACGAGCATGTCCTTCGTGTCGCGAATATACAAGTCTCCGGCGAATGTCAACCGGTTGTTGAAAAATCCGAGGTCTAGACCCAAGTTCCCATGAACAACGGTTTCCCAAGTGAAGTTACCTGCTGTGGGAGCGGAGACGGATGCGTAGGTGAGGAATTCGCCGTTTACCAGATAGTTTTGTTGCAACAAATCCAATGTCTGTATATAGGGGTAGGGGCTGGATATGGCCTGATTGCCGAGCGACCCGAACGATCCGCGGATTTTGAAATTGGAGAATGTGTTGCGTATGGGTGCGAAGAAAGGTTCTTCACTTACACGCCAACCGGCCGAAACCGAGGGGAATACCGCTGCTCTCTTGTCCCTGCGGAAACGCGAAGATGCATCCCAGCGGAGGTTTACTTCTGCCAAGTATCTTCCTTTCCAGTCGTATCCTACACGTCCGAAGAAACTTTCGAGTGCCCATTCGTATTGTCCTCCTTCCAAAGAGACACCTTCGGTGTGGTTACCCAAGTTGAAGTCGTTCAGGTTGTTGGATTGTATATCCATCATTGTGGAGTAAAGATTCTTTTGATAATCTTGCTCGTAGTTGAAACCAACGAGTCCTCTTATGTGGTGGTGGTTGAATGTGTTGTCGTAGCTTAAATAGGCATCGACCATGTGGTAGTACTCGCTATTATTACGTTGACGCAATTTGTTTTTGAACAGGTCTCCTGTTACCGGGATAATGACTCCGGGCTCCGTCGAATATTCTGCGGGGGCTGTACGTACGACTTTGTCTTGTGTGTCGTATCGGAAACTGTAATTGGCGTGCAATGTGAGCCCTTTATAGAGTTTGAATGTAGCGTTCACCGAGGTTGTCAACCGTTTGAATTTATTTTCAGAAAAAGTCTCGCCATCGGCAGTCATGATGTGTACGCCATCGGTGGGTTGTTGCGCGATAATCGGGGTACTGAACACATGGGAACCATCGGGGTTATAGGGCATAAAGAATGGCATGGCATGGAACGTGTAGTTCGCGATGTTGTTACCGTTGTCCAACCCGGGCGCTTTGTAGCGGGAGTGATACAAGTGGCTGGTAACCGTCAGATTGAACCAGTCTTTTACGTCGCCGCTGATGCGGGCACGGATATTGGCGGTCTCGAATCGGTCGGTGTTTTGTTTGTATATACCGTCTTCGGTATGGTAGTTGGCGCTAACGAAATAGTTCAACTTTTGTGTTCCACCGGTAATGCTCAAATTGTTGTCCCAAGTGGGTCTTGAATTGCTAATGAGGTAGTTGTACCAGTCAAAGTTGGCGTAATGCATGTATTGGTCTACGCCACCTACGTTTTTGATAACTGTCCATGGGCGTTCGGGGTTTTCGGTCTTGTCGTACCGGCGGGCTTCCAATTCGGCGAAGTCTTCCTCGCTGTATTTGGTGTAGCGAGTCCCGTTGTAGGACATCAAGTATTCATCGACCAGTTTTGCAGCATCGTATCCTGTGGTAAGGAAATTGGTCTTGACAGTCGAGCTCGAGAAGCTGAATCGTCCGTTATAGCTGACTTTGGCGGTGCCGTCTTGTCCTTTTTTCGTGGTTACCAAGATTACACCGAACGAGGCTCTTGCACCGTATATGGCCGCCGAGGATGCATCTTTCAACACCGAGATGGATTCGACGTCCCGTGGATTGATATTGTCGAGGTTGCCTTCGACACCATCGATAAGAACCAAAGGTTTGGCATCTTCGTTGATCGAGCCGAAGCCACGGATATTGATGCTCGTCCCTTCATTGGGTTTTCCCGATCCATAGGTGATATTGAGGTTGGGCACGGCTCCTTGCAGGGCACGACCGAGGTTGGAAACGGGGCGGTCTTCGATTTCTTTCGAAGATATGGCATCGACAGCTCCGGTCAGATTGGCTTTTTTCTGAGTTCCGTAACCGATGACTACGACTTCGTTCAGTGCTTTCGTGTCTTCGGTCATTTGGACGTTGACCGTCTTTTGTTTGTTTACTTTGACCGATTCTTGCAGATATCCGATATAGGAAAACACAAGAGCGGTACCCGGTGCGGCTTTGATAGAATAGTTTCCGTCGATGTCGGTCACCGTGTTTCCATGCCCTTTCGCAGTGATGTTTACACCGATGAGCGGCATTCCTTTCTCATCGGTAACTTGCCCTACGACTGTAAAAGTCTGGTTGTTTTTTGTACTGTTTCTTTTGGATAAGACGATGTGATTGTCTTTTACTTCATAATCGATGTCTTGACCTTGAAGAATCTGAGAGAGTGCTTTTCCGAGGGGCGCATCTTTTAAGTCGATATTTACCCGATGGTTTAGATCTACATCATTCACATTGAAGAAGAATGATTTGCCTGTTTGCTTTTTCACTGCTTCGATGGCTTCCTTTACGGTTACGTTATTCAATTTCAGAGAAACGTTCTGAGCTTGAATGACAACCGTATTACAGAATAGCGCAAACACGAGTAGCAGGGTTCTGTAATGCTTAATCATTGATTGGTTTGATTAAAGGTTAGTATTAAAGTTTTTTAGTTAATAGTCATAAAACAATATTCTTGTTATATAATTAGGACAAGTCTGTATGTTTATCGGGTAGTCGATAACGAAATATTTTTTCGTGATTTTTTTGTTACCGAATGAAAAACTATCTAAAACTATATGAGTGGATACGCACCTGTATTGATTTATTCGGCTTGCGGTGTCGATTCTTTATGCCATGCGATGTTCTTTTGTTTCCATCGAGGAATCAATATTTGGGATAGGGAGGTCGAGAACCGGGTGAAATTTTTTTTATTTTCGATGGTCCAACCAGATTCGGCATAGGCTGCTATGCGGGGAAACACTTGGCGTTGCATGTCTTCGATGCGAGGTATCCATTCGCTCCACATTTGACAGCCCGATCCCAACAGCAACGGTTTGTATTTTCGGTCCATGCCTTTTGGAAAAGGAGAGAAATCGTAGGCTTTTTCCAAAGGAATTTTGGTATGATTATAATCGAGGTAGGTATCCCTGTGCGATGAGTTGATGACTCGATGGCCTTGTTTCAGGGCTTCGGCTATGAGGGCGGTGTCTCCTTTCCAAAATTGAACGATGGCGTAAGGGGCGAGGGCATGGGCACTTTCGTTGTCGGAGTCGGCCCACTCGTGAATGTTCTTGCCCATGATGTCGTTCCACCCGATCATCGTGCGTCCTTTGCTGTGTATGAGCGAGGCGACCCGGTTGGTGAACAGCATTTGCACTTCGCTATAATTGTCGAGATTCTTTTCTTTCATGAAGCGGCTGATGTCGCTGTTGGCTTCCCACGATTCGGGGTGGACTTCGTCTCCGCCTATGTGTATGTAGCGACTTGGAAACAAATCGAAAATTTCGTCGAAAACATCTTGTATGAATTGTATTACACGCTCGTCGGCTACATTGAATACTCCCCACGTGGGGTTGAAATATGTGGCCACGGTAGGGGGTGTTTTCAAGGAACCGAGCTCGGGATAGGCGGCTATGGCCGCCGAGGTGTGTCCCGGCATTTCGATTTCGGGGACGATTTCAATGTGCCGTTCGGCCGCAAAGTCTACGATTTCCCGTATGTCTTCTCGGGTATAGTAACCGCCATGAATGTTGACATCGTAGAGGGGACTGTTCCAACCTCCTATTTGGGTGCTGTCCCGATATGCTCCTATCTGGGTGAGTCGCGGATATTTTTCGATTTCGATACGCCACCCTTGATCGTCGGTGAGATGCCAGTGGAATTTATTCATTTTCAAATAGGCCATCTCTTCCAGAAGTTGCTTTACGACGACTTTCCCTTTGAAATGGCGTGCTTCGTCGAGCATAAAGTCTCTCCATTCGTATTCGGGTTTGTCGAATATTTCCATGCAGGGTATAGCCAGTCTGTTTTGTGCCGCTAGTTGCCGTAACGTTTGGATTCCGTAAAAAACGCCGGCATTTTCAGCTCCTTCGATGACGATCGAATCAGCCGAAATGTTCATGCGGTATCCTTCGGCTCCCAGCGATTCTTTGAGTTTTCGGTTCGTGATTAGGAATATATTGTTGTCGCCTCGTTGTTCGTGGAGGTTAATATTGATATCTTCTTCTATATAATGTTTTAACAGCCGGGCGTTATTCTTGTCGCTGAGGTTGATAATGCCTGTTTTTGCGGTGAGGGCGAAATATCCTTCCCGCATCTCTATCGATCGGGGATATGGGATTAATAACGGTTGTGCCGTAGCCGTCACCATATACAAGAAGTTGATTACTAAAAAAATAAGTTTTTTGTTCATAAGGTAAGACTTAATTTAGTTCGATCCATTTACACCCGAGAACCGATTTCTCGCGAATCTTTTTGCCGGTCGCCTGTATGGAAATATTTGTTTTTCGGGCGGTATTCAAGTGTACCTTAGAGATGATGGCTTCATCGGGTATAATATGCAAAGTGCCGTTTTTCTTGTGAACCTGACAATTGTAAGCCAGAATAGAGCCGTCTTTTCGTATGAGGACATAGGCTGATGTGAGAGCGCACTCTTCCATGACTTTGAAAATTTCTTGAACCGTATTGTCTCCGGCTCCTCCTCTTTCTTTAAATTGACAGATTGTATTTTCATCGTCGGGGCGCAACCACGGACTTATCATATCTAAATATTGTTCTCCCACGATAGAGTCAACGACTAATCCGTGGTGTTTTTGCTCGGGATTTTCTACATATAGTTTGGCTTCTATATAGGGGTCGGGAATGAATCCCCAGCGCAAATTACCGTCTTCTCTCATGATTTGGGCGCAGGCCCCGAGCGTGTCCATGAAATCGGTTAGATAAAATTCTTCACCGGTCAGCAGATACAAGTAGTAAGAGGCGTAGATTTTCCATGCCGTCCAGCCATGCGGAGAGTTCATGGCTTGATTGGGAATAAAGTAAACGTCGAGAGCTTCCCAGTATCGCAGTGTGGCTCCCCTCATGCGGCAATCGGGGATTAATAATTGTTCAAGACATTTATGTTTGTCCATCAGATATCGGGCGGCTTCGCTGTATTTCTTCTGCTGTGACGGTTCGGTAGTTTGCAATCCATACATGCCCAATTGCAGGGCGCTGCAAGTGATCATGCCGTCTTCGAAAGTCATGTCGCCTTCGGTCTCTATGTCGTCGAGCCGTCCGCACAAATCGTCTACGGCTTTTCGGGCCGAGTTTAAATGTCGTTCGTGGCGTTCTTTCCAAACGGGATTCGCGATGAGCTTTTCTTCGGCGGCCACCAATTCGAGCATCGATTTGGCTGTATAGATAACAGCCGTGTAATGAGTTCCTTGCGAGCGATAAGCTCCGTCGGGCCCTTGTATTTTATCGGAACAGAGATAATCTGCGATGTGGGCGGCTTTTTCCAAGTAATGTTTTTCTCCCGTATATTCCCATAGGTCGACCAGCATTCCCATTAGGGCAGAGAAATTTTGTATGCGGTGAGGCAGTGATTTCGGGTTAGGCAGCCATGTGGTTGTGTCGATAATTAGAGGTAGAGTGTTGTCGAACCGTTCTTGCAAGGCGTTGTCTTTTGCCATGTCGGGGAAGTGTTTTGCCGCAAGAAAGGCGGTGTAGTATCCGTAAAATGTTTCACAGGCGTTGGAGAATAGGGGTTGGTTCTCGGCTACGAAGTCTCGGGCATTTTTCATGTACCACGACCACGGTTGCCGAACGAATATGCGGGCTTCTGCCGTTTTCCCCGATCGGGTTGTCGCTGTAATTTTATATTCTCCTTTTTGAGTCGGGCGGAAACAGGTCGTGTACAGATTGCCTTTTTTGTCGGTCGTGAGGCTTTTTTGATTTTTTATGCCGGGTCCTTTTATTGCGATGCTTATCGAGTCGGTCGAATACCCCCGTACGGATATGCTTTCTTTCGATGTTATGGTGTAGCGGTTACACTCGATCATGGGAACAGCAGCCCATTCCGAAAGTTTCGATTTTACGTCGGGAAGGGACTGTATTTGTCCCATGTGTATATGCCAGCATTTCGTCTCTCCGGGAGCCAGCTCCGTTAAGTTCTGGGGATGCCTTTCCGGCAGAGGTAAGCAATGTAGCATATCTAAACTGGCAGTTCTTATTTGATGTCCCCATTTCCATTTAAGCCAACCCTCGTAAATGTAGTTTATGGTGTATGAGGCAACCGGTTCGGCCGTTGTAAAACCGAATATGGTTTGTTTCGGAGACATGAAATAGCCCCATGCGAAGTCTTTTTCACAACGTAGCAGAGTGGGGAAAAATTTAGTGTCCCATTGAGGGTAGGCGTGCATTTCACTATCGATACCAAGAATCAGCCTGCTTTGTTTCGGGGCGTATGGTGTACTCCCCGTGTTGGTCATGGAGCATTTGACGATGAGATGGTCTTGCGCCGGGACGTACGAGATATTGTATAAAATATGGTCTTTTTCGCCGATAAACGATCCCGGATTTTTTTTATCGTGAGCCAGCATGATACCGTCCCAAGCCGGTCCGGCCATTCGGTCGTGGCGAAAGGGTATGGTTTTCCATACGCCATGTTCCCGAAATTCATATCGGTCTACTGTACCGTCCGAAAGACGAATAAAGGCTTTCCAGTTTTCTCTTTCGATGATATATTCTTCTCCGCTTTGCTTAGCAAAAACATTGAAAGAGAATAGAATACCGAGTAATAAAATGAATCTTAACGGATAAACCGAACGACAAATAGTAACTGTTTTGAGCATGGTTTTAGGTATGAAACGGGTAGTTAGACAAATTGGATTTGTCTATTACACCAATAAATATCGAATGTGTTTATTGAAATATTTCTATTTCGTTTTTGCGGATTTTATAGTGGTAGTTGAATTTGTTCGTGGCAGCCATGATATTCATAATTTCATCGATATTGTTCGATTCGATAATGAAGTCGCCGTAGAATATCATTTTTTTCAGGGTATCGTCTTTGATGGTAATATTCACATCGAATGCTCGTTCCAAAGCCAAAGCGATGGTTTCCATGTTTTCCTCGTCGAAATACAGGTGACCGTTTATCCACGCGCTTGTATTTTCTGCCGCTATGGTCTTTAATGTGGTTTTTTTGTTTTGTTTGTCGTATTGTGCTATCTGATTCGGTTTTAATATCGTGCTTTCAAGAGAATCGTATAGCATCACCGAACCTTCTAACAATGCGACTTTGATATTCGGATCTTCTGGATAATTTTTGACATTGAATTTTGTCCCTAAGACCTCTACTTTTATATCGTCCGATACGACCTGAAACGGGAGATTTTTGTTTTTGCTGACCTCGAAGTATCCCTCTCCGCATAGCGTGACATCGCGGTTGTTGATACCGAAGTTGTTGTCATATAATAGTTTTGAATCGGCATTGAGCCATACCGATGTTCCGTCCGGGAGAGACAGTTTTAATTTCGATCCTCGTGGAGATTCTACCGAATAGGATAGTGTTTGATCGGAGAGTCTTTGATTCCCAGTAAAGTACATTACTCCTATTCCTGCAAAGAATGCAATAATGATACATGCCGCTATATAAAAAATCCGATTCCAATTTGGACGTGAGATATAAATGTCTTGTTCTTGGTTTTTTTGAGCGATCCGGTCTTTGAATTGTTGAAAAGCCCGGTCTTTTAATTTATCGAAGTTTTTCTTTTCGTAAATGCTGGAAATCAGCCAAATTTTTTGTATTTCCGAAAAATAGGCTTTGTTGTCTTCATTTTCGTCAATCCATTCTTTCAATACCTTTAAATCGGTAGAAGATATTGTCCGATTCAAAAATGAAAGAATCAGATTATTTATGTGCTCGGTATGTATGTCGGCTCTCTTCATATTCAAAGGAAAGACAGATGTTTTTTTTCTTTGGGGTAGTCTGTATGAGCGGTTTTAAATAATTTTAAGTATTTAGGAAATCTAATAGTTTCTTTATAGTGTTACAATAAAGTTCATTCGATAATAGAAATAATAAAAGTACGACAAGGTAGTCTTTTAATTCTGTTCTCAGTTTGGATAGGGCATTCTTGATATGATATTTTACAGTATTAACGGATATATTCATTTGGGATGCTATCTCTTCGTATTTCATATCGTGATAACGGCTCAATATAAAAGCCGTTCGACACTCGTCTGGAAGTGTATGGATAGCAGATTTTATCGTTTTTTCAAGTTCCGTTTCGAGCATTTTTTCCAAAGGGTGTTCTTCTTCTATAAAGTAAAAAGATTCTATCTCGGTGTAATCTTGTAGCGAATTGATAGAAATTTCTTTGGCAATGTACTCTTGCTGTAAATAATTGATAGATCTATTTTTTACACTACGTATGAGGTATGATCGTAACGAAGTATGAATATTCAGATTTTTCCGTATTTCCCAGATGTTGTAAATTACATCTCCTACAACAGTTTCTGCCGCATCGTTATCGGAAAGGTAACCTTTTGCTATGGCACATAAATAACCGTAGTATTTGTCGTAAATGTATCGAAATGCTTGTTCTTCTCCAGATTTCAAACTTTCTATAATATTATTTTCGGTTATTTTCATGAATTTATTGAAAGAGAAGCATTGTGATATAAGTATGTAGTCGCAAATATAATATAATAAAATTTGTTTTTCAAAGGCTCTGTTTGGCGTGTCGTAAAAATCTTTAAAATCGGAAGAATTTTCTCCTTGTTTATGAGGCACTTATCTTAATATTATAAATTAATATTCCATAATTATAGATTTTATTCTTGACCTTTTAAGGGTTATTGGCTTTTTGCGTGTCATATAAATGACATGAATATTTAATCCTAAAATTTTTAAACATGAAAAACTTATCTTTTTTCATTTTAGTATTTTTCTTATCGTTTCTTAGTCCGGCT
This sequence comes from Barnesiella sp. B2-R-119, assembly GCF_023656675.1. Taxonomy (NCBI): domain Bacteria; kingdom Pseudomonadati; phylum Bacteroidota; class Bacteroidia; order Bacteroidales; family Barnesiellaceae; genus Barnesiella; species Barnesiella sp. B2-R-119. The sequence goes on along the minus strand of NZ_JAMOKL010000004.1, from coordinate 8,789 downwards.
TTTGCCGCTTATGACAATCTTTATTTGGTAGGTAATGCTACGGAGGCAGGTTGGGATCCGGATGCCGCTATCCCGATGGAAAAGCAGGAGCCTGGTATCTTTACGTGGACAGGAACTTTATCGGATTATAGTATAGATGAAGGCCGGTTCAAATTTTTGGTGTCGAATAAATGGGAACCTTCCATTACTTGTCGTATAGATATAGCCGGACATTTGCTCGTCGAGTCGGGAAGGGAATACGATTTGTATGAGCGGGCTACCGCCAATGATGGCTTCGATAATGCATTTCAAGTGCCTGTTACGGGAGTCTATACAATCCGTGTCGATTTGAATACAATGAAGATGGTTTGTACCGGAGGAGATGTGATTGTCCGAGAGAATTGGGAGTATGTGAGACCCGAAATCGGAGCTGACGGCGAGGGGCATGTGTTCCCGGGAGTATGTGTGCCTTTCGGTATGGTGAAATTAGGAGCCGATTGTGGAGACCGAACCAATAACTCAGGTTGGGGAAAGGGTGGCAATATACAAGGTTTCAGCCATTTGCATGTGAGCGGAACCGGCGGTGGTCCCAAGTATGGAAATATTTTATTTCAACCGATGACCGGAGATTTGAACCTTTCGGATTATTCGTCGGCACGTTCTAACGAGAGATTCGGTTTGGGCTTGTATGAAGTTTCTTTGAGTAAGTATAATGTGGGAGTGAGACTGACGGCATCTGCTAAGGCCGGATTTCATGAATATACTTTCCCCCAATCGGAGTCTTCAAAGATATTGATCGATGCAGGAAGTTGTCTGACACTACATGTCGAATCACAGGAATTGGTAGCCTCGGGGGTAAAAATTCTTTCGAATAAAGAAATCGAGGGTTATTCGACCGTCAAAGGAGGCTGGAATTTAGGTGGTCCTTATACGGTGTATTTCTACGCTTTGTTGGATACCCCCGCCGATGAGTATACTGTTTGGAAAGGGACGTCTGTCCAATCGGGCGAGCAGGTAGATGCAACGGGAACAGAGAAAACCGGGGCTTATTTCGGGTTTCATACGACAGAGGGTCAAAAAGTGAGAGTAAAAGTAGGAATATCGTTTATTAGCACAGAGAAAGCCAAAGCGAACATTTCGGAACTTTCGTCTTGGGACTTTGACGAAATTCGCAATGCAGGAATCGCACAATGGAAAGAGGTGTTGAACACTGTGGAAGTCGAGGGGAACGATAACGACAAGACTATTTTCTATTCGGCTTTGTATCATGCCTTTTTACAACCTACCGACCGCACGGGTGAGAATCCGCTGTGGGAATCGTCCGAACCTTATTTCGACGATTATTATGCCATCTGGGATACATTCAGAGCTACACACCCGTTGTTCGCTCTTTTGAAACCTTCTCGTCAGGCCGATATCGTACGGTCTATGATAGATATTTATGAGCACGAGGGATATATGCCGGACGGCCGTAGTGGGAATTGTAACGGTCGTGTACAAGGGGGCTCGAACAGCGATGTACTGATTGCTGACGCTATCGTAAAAAATTTGCCGGGTATTGATTACGAAAAAGGATTGGCCGCAATGATTAAAAATGCCGAGGTAGAACCGGAGAACCCGAGAAATGAAGGTCGTGGCGGTGTCGAGGAGTATAATACCAAAGGATATATTTCCACGGTGACCGAGCGATCGGGAACTCGCACATTCGAATATGCCTATTGCGATTATGCAATCGCTACCGTAGCAAAGAAATTGGGTAAACAAGATGTTTACGAAAAGTATCTCGAACGGTCGAATAACTGGAAAAACTTGTGGAACGACAACATCAATAGTCTTGGATTCAAAGGATTCTTGTGGCCGAAAAATGGTAGTGGCGACTGGGTGAACGAGAAAGATTACAATGTTTTTCGTCGCGATGGTTGGGAAGGAATCGTATATGAATCATTCCCGTGGGAGATGTCATTTTACGTGCCTCACGATGTGAACGGGCTGATTGCGAGATGTGGCGGTAAAGAGGCTTTCTTGAAGCGGCTGGATACATATTTTACGCATGTCCAAGACGGGTTCGACCAAAACAGCTATATGGGATTATTCCAAATAAGCAATGAGCCGGCATTTTTAGTGCCAAGCCTGTATAACTATGTGAATCGTCCCGACAAGGCGGCGGAGATTGTCCGTAGGGTTTTGAAAGAGCGATATAATACGACTGCTACGGGGTTGCCCGGAAATGACGACTCGGGGTCGATGTCGGCTTGGTATATATTCCATTCAATGGGATTTTATCCTAATGCGGGACAGGACATATATCTTATTTCAAGTCCGGTATTTACGAAAACGACAATTAATCTCGACGGAGGAAAAGTGTTTGAAGTATTGGCTCCTAATGCAAGCGATAAGAATATCTATATTCAATCGGCCAAACTGAACGGTCAAGAGCTCGGTCGGTGCTGGTTGAAGCATGAAGAAATCGTTAATGGCGGGACTTTGGAGCTTGTCATGGGCGATAAACCGTCCGATTGGGCTATCGATGGAGAAATGCCTCCATCGTCGCCGATAGGAGTTGAAGAGGTTTCTCCCGAAATAGATTCACCGCAAGTGCGTATACACTCTTACAGTGCACAGGTAAGCAATAACGAAGCGGCTTATTGCCTTTTTGAGGAGCCGGGAAAGGGGGTGAAATGGTGCGACAATAAGAGTACCAATCCCTGGGTGATCTTTGAGTTGGCCGATGTGTATATGGTCGATCGTTTTGTCTTTCGGGATTCGAAAACGGTAGAGGGAAATAACAATGTTCATTCCTATCGTATTTACGTCAGTAAGACGGGAAACGACGGTGATTGGGAAGAAGTGGTGAATCGCAATGATGCGGAAGCGGGAAACGCCAATGTAAAGGATCATCGTTTGGCCGAGCCTAAGGAAGCCCGGTTTGTTAAATTTTCGATGGAACTTCCTACCGGTGAAAATGCCGTGCGTATCTATGGGTTCGATATTTACGGTAAGTTGAAAGAAAGAACGGATAGGGGCAATTTGGTGAGTGTAGGTAAAACGTTTTTGAAGTCCTCGGGGGCTAAATCGTTTTATACCAATGCCCGGCATATTTTTGACGGGTTGAATGAAAATACCGAGTATCATTGGGATTTCGATAGGTCTGCCGCCGATAAGCATTATTGCATTCTCGATTTGGAATACGAATATGATGTAAATGCATTCAAGGTATATGATGCGAATCAAATCGAAGGGTATAATATCTATGTGGCCACAGAGACCCCCGACCTTAATAAAATAAATAATAGTGCAGATGAGAATAGCGTTTGGACTCTTGTTTCATCGGGCGATTTGAATAAAACGAATAAGTCGGTGACCGTGGATAGGGTGAAGGCTCGTTATGTGAAAATTGAAATTCCAAGCGGAAATATAGACGGAGAGTCGGCAACCGTTACCGAGTTTGAGGTTTATATGGACGGTACTTCTACCGGTTTGACGGGAACCGAAAGAGAAGTCACCTTACTTTATCCCAATCCTGTGAAACGGGGGGAGCCTTTGAACGTGGCGGCTCAGGGTCGATTGAAGATATATACTATCGACGGCGTGAATGTATGCGATGTAGTTGTTGACGGAGAAGCGAGTGTCTCGACTCAGAATTTTATACCGGGTATTTATTTGGCTGTGGTGTCTGGGAGCGCTGGCGATAAATCGTTCAAATTGATTGTAGAGTAAGTCGTTGTTTTAATGACGTTTATTGTTATTGACATTGAAAAATAAAAAGACTGTTCTTGATTCGCAAGGCAGTCTTTTTTGTATGCCCGATTTTGGGAAGCAAGAAAAGTTTTTTCTCCGATTTGATTAATAGGCTGTTAAGAGAGCTGCATTTTTGTAATAAATTATCTGTTCCTTTTTAAAATAATATTACATTTGTGTGCAGAATAATCTACTTGTCGAATTAAAGAATCAATGTTGTGCTGTTTAATTCCTTAGAATTCATTTTGTTTTTTCCGATTGTATGCTTGGTTTATTACCTGTTGCCGGGTATTAAAGGACGTACGATATTTTTGCTTCTGGCCAGTTACTATTTTTATATGTGTTGGGAGCCCGTATATGCGTTGTTGCTGTTGACAAGTACATCGATTACCTATATTTCGGCCTTGTGCATGGACCGTTTTCGGTCTCGTCGAAGGCGTAAGATTTCATTATTCTCGGGGATATTTATCAATTTGGGTATCTTGTTTTTCTATAAGTACTATGAATTTGCGGGTTCGTTGATTACCGATTTTTTCTCTCTCCTAAATATAGGAATCGATATACCTCGATGGAACGTGCTATTGCCGGTGGGAATTTCGTTTTATATATTTCAAGCTGTCGGTTATGCGGTTGATGTGTACAGAGGAACGATAAAGGCAGAAAAAAATTTTGTAGTATATGCCCTGTTTATTTCTTTTTTCCCGCAGTTGGTCGCCGGTCCTATCGAACGAGCTAAAAATATGCTTCCTCAGTTTAGGGAAAAACATAAGTTTTCGTATGAGAATTTTGATGCAGGACTTAGACTGATGATATGGGGCTTTTTCATGAAATTGTGTGTAGCAGACCGAGTTTCTACTTATGTCGATGCCGTGTACAATAATTATATGGAACATTCGGGAGTCAGTTTGTTGCTGGCGACCTTTTTCTTTACCTTCCAGATTTATTGTGATTTTGCCGGGTATTCTTTGATTGCCATAGGTTCTTCGAAAATGATGGGCTTTACTTTAATGGAGAATTTTCATCGTCCCTATTTTGCGAAAAGTATCAAGGAATTTTGGCGGCGTTGGCACATTTCGTTGTCGACATGGTTCAAAGACTATTTATATATTCCGTTGGGAGGGAATAGAGTGGGGCATTACAGACATTTGTGGAATTTGTTTGTAACCTTCTTGGTGAGTGGAATTTGGCATGGCGCGAATCTTACATTTGTTTTGTGGGGGAGTTTGCATGGGCTGTACCAGATTATCGGAATTGAAAAAAACAGATTGCTCCCGAAGGTAAATGTATCCAAAAGATTGCATGCGGTTTTTAATTGTTTGGTAACTTTTGTATTGGTTATGTTTGCTTGGATTTTTTTCAGGGCGAATGATCTTCATTCGGCATTCAGTATCATTGCAAAAATTTTTACCGACCGAGGTCCGTTATTTACGGGGGAAGGAATACCTTCGTTGCTGTTAGGATTTATGTGTATAGGTATTTTGATGTTGAAAGAGATAAAAGATGAGATGTCTATAAAAGTTCACGCTTTAAATTCTAAGAACTATTGGGTGAGAATCATATTTATATCTCTCTTTATTGCGTTTATTATATTGACGGCTTCATTCAACGGTGGAGCGTTTATCTATTTTCAATTTTAGATGACCGATTATGAACCGAAGTATATTTAAGTTAGTGAAAACATGTGTGTCGATTATTGTAATCGTACTTGTTTTCGATGTTATATTCGGGCAAGTCATGTCATTTTATTCTAAAAGGTATGGGCTTCCGGGAGATTATGCAAAGATAGAGTATCTGTTTCATCAGGCAAATGAAGATGTGGTGATTATCGGGTCTTCTGTCGCGATTAATAGTTTTATGCCGGATATTATGATGGATAGTTTGGGAATTTCTGTTTTTAATGGGGGGTGTAATGCTCAGAACATAATATTTTTCAGATGTATGATAGACGGGTTGCTTGAACACCATCGACCACGGGGAGTTATTTTAGCTTTGCAGCCCGATGATTTATCAGACGATCATATCGGTAGAATTGAGTTACTAAATCCTTATTACGGGAGAAATCCGGTTATAGATTCTGCGTTGGTCTTGCAAAACGATGGAAAGGGTTCTGCTTTTCTTCGATCTAATTTGTATAAATATAATACCGTGTGGTTCCGTATTTTCTTACAATCTTTTTTGCCGAGAGAAGAAATGGCAAATCATGGATTTGTAGCGAAACATAAACCCAATAATTTGCCTATCTTTGAAAATTATGGAGACGAACCTGATGATGATTTTATTTACTCGGTAAAATTAGAATATTTGAAAGCGATTATAACGCAGCTACGATCGAACAATGTAGAATTGGTGGTCGTTTTTCCTCCATATTATCGTAAATTGAGGCACGAGGGGAATCCCTATTCGAAAAGGGTTATTACAGAGTTGTGCCGAGAGAATGGAATTCGGGTGATAGATGATAATCAAATGGAGTATTTTTTTGATAGACCGGAGCTGTTTTATGATAACATGCATTTAAATGGCGATGGCGCTCGGATTTTTACCGATATGTTTATAAACCAAATTTTAAAGAGTGATTTTTACAAAAAAATAAAGAGTAAGAAAAATGAGACTGAATTGGGTGTGTAGAATGGGGAAAATAATGTTGCTTTTGATTTTGAGCTTGGGTGCATGTTCGGAAGAAAAAGAAGGTGAATTGTGTTTCGTGGGCGACTCGTTGGTCGCCGGGTGGGACGTAAAAGATGCTTTTCCCACATGGATTGTACGAAACGATGGTGTAAGTGGTGCGAAGTTGGAGGATATTGCTACTTGGAATCTGAATTATCAAGACAAAAATGTAGTGATGTTGATAGGAACGAACAATTTGGGCGGGAAACTTTTCAATGATGCTACGAGGCAAGAGTTCATTACCGATTTTGTCGATGAGTATAAGAGAACGATCGAAGGATTGGCTCCACGTCGGGTGTTCGTTATTTCTATTTTACCTAGAAATCGAGAGATCGATAACCCGCATATAAACGATTATATCAAAGAGCTGAATTTTGCATTATCTCAAATGGTCGAGACGTTGGATTATGGTGTATTTTTAGATGTGTATGACGATTTTGCCTATGAAGATAAAATGAATATGAACTATTCGTTAGATGGGTTACATTTGAATGATTTGGGGTATAATATTCTCAATGTGAGGTTATCGAAGGAATTATGAAAAAGAGAGTTTTATTGTTGTTTATAGGAATAATATCTTTTTTGAGTGTATGGTCGCAAAATGACTCGTTACAATCCAAGTCGATTTTTGTGGGTGTGAGAAATAATAAATATGCGTCGATCGGGTTTCAGGCAAAGAATTGGTCGGTGGGATTGGAAAATACCATATTTATACGCCATCTGAACGAGCAATATATCCGAGCGAACGGAACTTTCCGTTACTCTACGGGAGTTTGGGGCGTAAAGTTTTCTGCCGAAGCTTTTTTCGGGACCAATTATGCTGGGCGTTTTTATGATAGCGGATTGAAGATCGGCTTGGATAAGAAGATAGGGCGAGTGGAGTTTGGTGCTGGTGTTATGCCAATGTACGATTCTGGTATGGGATATAACACCTGCTATACGGTACATGCTGCTTGTCGTGTGATCCAAGAGGCAGCATTGGTTTTGGATATAACGAATATTCCGGAGTATCGTATGGTCGAATATCGTATTGTTCCGGGCATTCTTTTTCGAGCTCATAAGCTATGGGTTCGTCCTGAGTTGTCCATACCTTTGAATGATAATGTACAGTTTACCAGAGTGCTGATTTCTTTCCGATATGATTTTTTATTGAAATAATGTTACAATTCGACATTGATGTAAAGACAGGTATCCGATTAAGGGAGGTTACGTTGAACGATGCCCCTATGATTTATCGAGCCATTGCCGATCATAGGGATTATCTGAAAACGTGGTTGCCTTTTATTGCTAATCTTTCGGAACAAGATGAAATGGACTTCTTATCGCAAGTATTGTCTTTCCCGGAGGAAGAAAGAAATTTTACTTTTGTGATAGAATGTCGAGGAGAGTTTTGTGGATTGGTCGGGTTTGTGAATTCCGATTTTGTCAATCATCGTACCGAAATCGGTTATTGGCTGCTGCCCGAATATCAGCGACAAGGAATAATAACCCGAAGTGTTCAGACACTCTGTCGATGGGCTGTGGAAGCACGTTTGATGCATCGTATTCAAATTCGGTGTGCCGTAGAAAATTATTCGAGTAATGCTATCCCTCGGCGATTGGGATTTCGGTTGGAAGGGACGGAACGAGACGGAGAATTGATGTTCTCTGGCGAATATGTCGATACGAATGTATATAGTATTTTAGATTCGGAAATAATCTCTTGGTCAGGTAAAAATATTTGACTTTAAAGATATATGGTATGAAAGATATTCCCCAATTAAATGAGCATAATAAAGAAGAATATTCGCCCATGCACACGACGGAGCATATTCTTAACCAAACGATGATTCGCCTTTTTGGTTGTGGTCGTGCGGTATCGGCTCATATAGAAAGAAAAAAAAGTAAGCTTGATTTCCGATTCCAACGTGAACCGGAAGAATCTGAAATAAATCAAATAGAACAGCAGGTCAACCGAATTATACAAAGTGGTTTACCGATTACGACAGAATATATTACACAAGAAGAAGCGCTGGGACGTTTTGATTTGAGACGATTGCCCGATAATGCTTCGGAAACGGTTCGGGTTGTTAAAGTGGGAGATTACGATGAATGTCTTTGCATTGGTCGTCATGTTGAGAATACATTTGAAATAGGCGTATTTAAGATTATTAGTTATGATTTTAAAGACGGGATATTGCGTTTGCGTTTCAAATTACTTTGATCGCTTTATGCAGAGGTAAAAATATTTTAGTTATAACAATCTGAAAAAGAAAAAGTTTTCATTTCATAGAAAAATAATTCAAAAAAAACATTGAAAAAAATTTGGAATGTAATAGAGAAAGGCAGTATCTTTGCAGCACTTTCGCAAAACGGGGAGGCCACGAGGCCGCCGTTGGAGAGAGAAGTTCATTGAGGAAATTGAAGAA